>NZ_DASYHI010000018.1:0-392163 GCF_035998675.1 Telluribacter sp. | reverse complement strand
ATTTGGATGGCTCAATTTCAGACGCCGACTGGCTAAGGATTATGAGAAAACCGTAGAATCTTCTGAGGCCATGATACAAATCGCTTTTGCAACCATATTCCTAAATAGAATGCCAAATTAGTTTCCAAAACATAATCTTAGAAGGTACAATTATTTAAGCTATATTTGTAGCAACAGTACTCGCCACGCTACCCATAAGAACAGCGTCCCAGGGCGAGTCTTTTGCTTTTATGACGCCATAGTTATTGGATTACTATTAGCCTTTTGCGGTTGACCAGGTCAATACCAAAAGGCTTTTTATTTATACCACACTCTTCCATGTATAATAAGTCACCCTTGACCATACAGCAGCAGATAGCACAGTTGAAAAGCCGTGGACTGCGCATTGAAGATGAAGACAAGGCGGAGCATGTACTACAGAGCATAAGCTATTACCGCCTGGCTGGTTACTGGTGGCCCATGCAGGCCGATAAAGCACTTCATACTTTTAAATCTGGCTCTACATTTGAAGATGTTATTGCCATATACAACTTTGACCGGGAACTAAGACTTATGGTATTTGGAGTAATTGAGCGGATTGAGATTGGTTTTCGCACAAAGCTTATTTATTATCTATCGCATGAGAAGTCACCGTGGTGGTTTGAGGACTCCACAAATTTTAAGGACCAGCTCCAGCATGGTAAAGTAGTACAGACCATAGACCGTGAGTTATCTCAATCAAAAGATATCTTTATTATTGAACATTATAAGAACTATATTCTGGATACGCGCAGACCTCCCGCCTGGAAAACACTTGAAATTACCAGTTTAGGTACGATTTCTAAATTGTATGGGAACTTGCTGCCAGGAATCAAAGCTAAGAATACCATTGCGGCAGAGTTGGGAACAGTAAATCATACGTACCTGCCGAGTTGGCTATTAAGTATTACACAGATACGTAATCTATGCGCCCACCACAGCAGACTCTGGAATAGGAACCTGCCAGGCAGGCCTAAACTTATGCCTTCTCCGCCTAATAAGTGGATTAATCAAGTACCTCCCGTAAGTGAGTACCATATGCTGTATGTACATTTGTGCTGTATGAAGTACCTGCTAAATATCGTACAACCAGGAAATCAGTTTGGACAAAGACTGAAAAACCTTCTGGACAAGTATCCCACAATTGACCCCAATGCTTTAGGGATGACGCCCCATTGGGAAAGTGAACCTTTGTGGGAGTAAAGAGTATCAAATAGATCGAAAAGGCTCAATCCCATTTTTCGCTACCTTTGCCCCACAACACCTGACATACCTCTGTATGCTCTCTGACTTCGGAATCATCTTTCTGTTTATACTGGCCGCTGTTGTCCTGGTATCCTTGATGCTGGGCATAGCGCGGTTGCTACGGCCGCACAAGCCCAACGAGGAAAAACTCTCCACTTACGAGTCGGGGGAAGAACCCTACGGGAACGCCAACATTCAGTTCAACGTACGCTTCTACGTAGTAGCCCTGATTTTCGTTCTTTTTGACGTAGAACTGACCTTTTTGTTTCCCTGGGCTGTTGTATTTGGGAACGAAGACCTCATTCAACAGACCAACGGTCAGTGGGGCTGGTTTGCCCTGGCCGAGATGACGGTCTTTGTGGGAATGCTGGTACTGGGCCTGGCCTACGCCTGGGCCAAAGGCTACCTCGACTGGGTACGTCCCACGCCCAGGGTGCCGGAGGTGGAATCGCCCGTACCGGCCAGTATGTACGAGCAATTGAACGAAAAGTACAAGACGACCTAATGGAGAATAATCGCATAAAAACCGGAGACGGGGGTATTATCCTGACCAGCAGCGAAGACCTGATGAACTGGGCCCGGCTCTCGTCGCTGTGGCCCATGGGCTTTGGGATCGCCTGCTGCGCCATTGAGATGATGGCTACCTACGCCTCCCACTACGACCTTGAACGCTTTGGTATATTCCCGCGCCCGTCGCCGCGCCAGTCCGACGTGATGATTGTAGCCGGAACCGTAACTTTTAAAATGGCCGACCGGCTGCGCCGCCTGTACGAGCAGATGCCCGAGCCGCGCTATGTTATATCCATGGGTAGCTGCTCCAACTGCGGTGGCCCCTACTGGGAGCACGGTTACCACGTCGTAAAGGGCGTGGACCGGATTATTCCCGTGGATATATACGTACCGGGTTGTCCGCCCCGACCCGAAGCGCTCATTGGTGGCTTTATGAAATTGCAGGATAAGATCCGGAAAGAGCACCCGCTGGCACCCAAAATGCTGCTGGAGATGGAGGAGGAAGCCGGTACAGGTACCCCCACAGAAGCATCTGCTCCTAAATCCGAGCAAGAAGAGAAGGTAGTGGCGTAGTCGTATCTTTTGGAAATAGCGTACAGCTCCACGTCACCCCCTGATAGCTCCGTAGGAGCGTTACCTTAGTAGAAATAAGAAGCACTGAATAGTTAAGCCCCGGAGGGGCGACACTTTTTTAGCTACCAACGAATGAATTTTTCAGAAATCAAAGAGGTACTTGTGGCTGAGTTGGGAGAAGGCATTGTCCTCAATTCCATAGAAAATGTCCCGCAGCCCTACCTGATAGTACCCGTAGAACAACTGCCGGAGATAGGTACCTTACTGCACCGGAACGAGCAACTTTTTTTTGACCACCTGGCCTGCATTACGGGTATCGACAACGGTGCCGAAGCCGGTACCATGGACCTTATTTACAATTTCTACTCTATTCCCTACGGCCACAGCCTGATGCTGAAAGTACTACTGGTACGGAACAAAGCGGAAGAACCGCTGCCCGTAGTACCTACGCTGAGCCACATCTGGCGTACCGCCGACTGGCACGAGCGGGAGATATACGACCTGGTAGGTATTCGATTTGAAGGCCACCCCGACCTGCGGCGTATCCTGCTTCCGGCCGACTGGGAAGGCCACCCGCTCCGCCGCGATTATACCGTACAGGAGGTGTACCACGGCATCCGGGTTCGGTACGAAGACCGCGATGTACCTGCTTCCGATAGTTAATAAGCCTATTTTAGTTAAAGAATTTTTATATTGGCAGACCTAATGGGTCTGCCATTTGTTTACAATACATGCCCCTATACCTACCTGCCATGAAGCGAACCATTTTCTGTTTCCTGCTCCTGCTATGTACTACCCTGCACAGTTTCGCGCAAAAGCCTGACTCTGTCATTATAACCGGCCGCCTCCTGAACCTGACCGCACCTTTGTACCGCCAGGCACCCGCCATTACCTTTACCCGAAACAACCTGCTTCAGCCCCAGTCGGAGCTAACCAGGCAGGCTCCCTTACAGGCCGATGGTACCTTTCGGGTAGCCCTGCCCCTTATTTTTCCTCAGGAGGAGGTGTATCTCGATTACGGCGGAAAAGTATTTACTACTTTCCTGGCCTCACCGGGGCGGGTCGAGATTTCCTTCGATGCCGACTCTATGTTCAAAGCCAAACAACTTTTTTACTTTGCAGGAGTCAACGCCGAAGCCAACAACCAGTACTCGCGCTTTGCCATGGAAGAAGGCCGGCTTCTGAAAGAAAATAAGAAACTGGGGGCCAATTTCTTTGACTTTCTGTGGGAACAAAGTACCCTTTCGGTCCGGCGGGCGGTACAAACCCGGGCCGATCTTCGCCTTTCGGCGCTTACCTCTGCCACCACCGGCACAGTACCTCCCGCGCTCCAGCGGTGGGTACGTACTACTACCGACGAAGAGCAGCTGTCTATCCTTTTTGAACACGCCATGGCCAACGGGGTAAGTGTTGAGCGCGACCTGCTCGATAGCCTCAACCGCCTGACCACTTCGCCCCTTACCCTGCAGCGCATTACCTGGGCCGAAACATTCGGCAACTATGCTGACCGACAGATAAACCAGGCTACGGCCATGAATCCGAATTGGGGGCGTTCGCTGCCCGTTGAGTTACTGGCCGAGCTTATTAAAGACTACGTTGAACCTCTGTCGGGTAGTGAGCGTCAGCAGCTCGACCGGATTGTCAGCGATGGGAAAGTGAGCCGGGAAGGGGTTGATTTCATGAGTAACCTGTACGCCCGGAACCGCCGGCAACTGGACCTGCTGACCCAATTTGAAAAAATGAAACGTGCTTACGGAGAATTGTACAATGCTACCGCAGCCGAGTTTCTGTCGGCCCGATACCTGGTCGACCGTTTTTATATGTACAACCTGGACCAGCAAAAGATCATCTACAACCACGTGCGGAAGCAACTGGAAAAGCCACGCATCCGGCAATCGCTGGATGAGTTGTACCAGCTGGAGGTAAAAGATAGTACCCTGGTTCGTCTGGCCCAAAACCGGACCGACCTGGGGCAGGACCCAACGGAAGTACTTCCGGGAATCTGGATAGCCCAGTCGGAAGGGAGCGGCCGTGACTGGTTCAGGCGTATTGAGGAATTGTACAAAAACAAAGCCCTGTACCTGATAAAGTGGAACCTGGGGGATGAACTGAGCCGCCGGGAAATTGCCTACGCACCCGCGCTACGGGCGCAACTCCCGCAGGACATCGAAGTTATTTACATTCATTTACCCACCGAAGAAGCCATGCCTTCGCAGGAGCTTTGGCGGCAGTATGTACTGCGTCACCAGCTCAGGGGCGTTCACCTGTACCTGAACGACGCCCAGGCCATGCAGTTGCTTTTCCGGCTGAATCCGCTTTCGACGCCTTCTTTCTCCATCCTCAAACCCAACGGTAAAAACTTTTCCCGCAACGCACCAGCCCCCAGCGAGGGAGCCGAAGCCTACAAGTCGCTGATGCGGGCGCGCCAAAGCCGGTAGCATAGGCTGGCCTGACTGATTGTGGTTCCGTTTCGGGACCACCTCCTCCTCTTCTTTTAACAATTCCGCCTGTTTGTGCTTTCTATTCAGGGGGCTTCCCTGGGCTCCTGCCTGGGGAAGCCAGGTAGCGTGCCGGGGTCACTTTTTATTTAAAACAATAAAATTACCCTACTGCCCCCCATTTCACGTTATATTATAAGTATTTGTGACAGAGGAAGAACATGTTTCGTTATATATTTTTACTATTTTTCATTTTTAGTGCCTTTACCGCAAATAGTCAGGATCTTGACAGTATCTCTACCACCAAAACCGAAAGAGACAGCATCAGGTACACCCGGCTCAAGGAGCGTATGGGTAAGCGTAAACTTACGCGGCAACTATACCGGCTGCTGTTTAGGGATGTATACAACCGAGGGCAGGCGGGTGAAGTCAGCGCCATCGAAACCAATCCATTTATTCCCTACGAAGGTCTGATAATAGGCAGTATCAGCATCCGGCAGCTGGACATCCTGGGCGAGTCGGTTTACGACACTACCCGCCGGGGCAACCGCCTGGAACGCTTTGTAAGTGAGCATTTGCACACTGACACGCGCGAACGGATTGTCCGGAATTCTTTTCTCCTTTTCAAGGAAGGTGACCTGATTAATGCCCGGCAGCTCAAGGATAACGAGCGGCTGCTGCGCTCCAATCCTACCATTCTGGATGCCCGGATTCTGGTCGTGCGACGCCCCGAGTCGGTTTGGCTGGCCGATGTGGTGGTACTTATTCAGGATGTTTGGTCGCTGAATGTTTCGGGAGGCTTTGGCGGTTTTGACAATATTGCCTTAGGCGTTGATAATATCAATGTGGGTGGTTATGCCCACTCGCACTACAACGCCATCCGCTGGAACGCCCGGGATACCCTGCAGAAATTTCAATTCAGAAGCATTTATACCATACCTTATATTGGCAAAACGTTTATTACCGGTCAGGCCAGTTTTATTTGGGAAAGGGACCTGAAGCAGCAGTCTATCCGGCTGTCGCGCCCTTTCCTGACCGTCCAGACCAAATACGCCGGGGCACTGGAACTGGGACACTCCCGCATTCAGGAGTACAAAAGGATACTGGTTGACAAAAATGCGGTGGTGAGCTATCCGGTGGCATTTAACTACTATGATATTTGGGTAGGCCGCTCTTTTAAAATTCCGAAGATTTCGGTCCGGGAAAACACCCGTTTCATCGCCGCCCTGCGTACCAATAATTATAACTTTACGCACCGCCCTATTGTCCGGGCCGACACCAATAAAATATACTGGAACCGGCACGCTACCCTGGCGAGTATTGGCTTTTCAAACCGGAACTACCGCCGCGATGTACTCATTTATGGCTTTGGTCGCACGGAGGACGTGCCGCTGGGTAGTTTGTTTGCTCTGACCATCGGGCGCGAGAGTACCGAATTCGGGCAGCGGGGATACGGGGGAGTGCAGTACGCTTCGGGCAAGTACCTGCCCAGGGGCCTGGGGTACCTGTACGGCATGGTTAATGTCGGGAGCTACTTCCAGTCTGGAACCGCTCAGCAGGGGGTAATGGGCGGACAGCTGAACTATTTCAGCGGCCTGGCACCGCTGGGCAACAGCTACTTCCGGCAGTTCATCAATTTGCGCTATACCTACGGCATCAACCGCGACCCGCTTGAGTACCTCAACATCAGCCGCAATGAAGGTCTCCGGGGCATAACTAGTCCTCAGCTTATAGGCACCAAACGCCTTACCGCCGGCTTTGAGTCGGTGCTGTTTTCGACCCGCAGTCTGCTGGGCTTCCGGATTGCCTACTTCCTGTTTACGGACCTGGGGCTGGTAGCCAGCAACGAAAACTTATGGAAGAGTCCTGTGTACCAGGGGTACGGTCTGGGCTTCCGGTTCCGGAACGAAAACCTTACTTTCAACACCTTTCAGGTTCGGGTGGGGTACTATCCTAACATTCCTGACCTCTACAATGCTTTGCGTTTTGAAGGTGGCGGAATCTCGACGCTCCAGCTCCGCGATTTTGATATTTCGGCTCCCAGCATCCTGCCCCTCCGGTAAAATAGTACTATGAGAAGTATGCTTTTGAACTTTATTAAGTCACTCAAATGATATTCAAAGTTTTTTTGCCGAAGGGTAGGTCTTCCCGAAAAGGTACCCTAACTTTGTGCAATTTTTGGACGACCCCTATTCTCTTTTAGGCTTTTACTTCCAGAAGTTAGGTTAAATACATAGTTCACATTTTCAAAAACTGTACTACTGTGCCCAAAAATCCAAAAATCAATTCCATCCTAATCATTGGTTCAGGTCCTATTGTCATTGGTCAGGCGTGTGAGTTCGACTATGCCGGCTCCCAGGCGGCGAGGTCGCTACGAGAGGAGGGAATTGAAGTAATACTAATAAATTCCAACCCGGCGACCATCATGACTGACCCCATGAACGCCGACCACGTGTACCTGCGGCCGTTAGAGAAGAAGTATATTATTGAGATACTTGAAAAACATAAGGTCGACGCCGTTTTGCCAACCATGGGAGGCCAGACGGCGTTAAATTTAGCTATCGATTGTGACCAGGCTGGCATTTGGAAAAAATACGGGGTCGAAATTATCGGGGTAGATATCAAAGCAATCGAAACTACGGAAGATCGTGAGAAGTTCCGGATGAAAATGATTGAGCTGGGTATAAATGTGTGCAGGGGACGCACGGCCCGCTCGTTCCTGGAAGGAAAAGAAATTGCCCAGGAGATTGGCTTCCCGCTGGTAATTCGTCCTTCCTATACGCTGGGCGGCTCAGGAGGTGGATTTGTCGACAAACCCGAAAATTTTGATAAAGCATTAACCCATGGTTTGCATGCTTCGCCGGTCCACGAAGTACTGGTTGAGCAGAGTGTAATGGGCTGGAAGGAGTACGAGCTGGAATTACTGCGCGATGGCAACGGTAACTTTATCATTATCTGTTCCATTGAAAACTTTGACCCCATGGGGGTACATACCGGCGACAGTATCACGGTAGCGCCCGCCATGACCCTTCCGGATACGTTGTATCAGCAAATGCGTGACCTGGCCATCAGGATGATGAACGGGATCGGGCAGTTTGCGGGTGGCTGTAACGTACAGTTCTCGGTAAATCCGGAAAACGATTATATTATCGCCATCGAAATTAACCCGCGGGTATCCCGCTCGTCGGCGCTGGCTTCCAAAGCTACCGGTTATCCTATTGCCAAGATTGCCGCAAAAATGGCGATTGGGTATAACCTGGACGAGCTGATTAACCCCATTACCGGAAGTACTTCCGCTTTCTTTGAGCCTACCATTGACTACGTTATTGTAAAGGTACCCCGCTGGAACTTTGATAAATTCCCTGGTTCGGACCGCTCGCTGGGGCTGCAGATGAAGTCAGTAGGCGAAGCCATGGGGATTGGTCGTAACTTCCAGGAAGCCCTGCAGAAAGCCTGTCAGTCGCTCGAAATCCGTCGCAACGGACTAGGTGCCGACGGCCGCGAACTCCACGACCAGGAAAGCATTAAGCACAGCCTGGCGCACCCCAGTTGGGACCGGCTGTTCCATATCTACGACGCCTTCAAAATTGGACTGTCCTTCAAGACCATTCAGGACCTCACCAAAATTGACGCCTGGTTCCTGCGCCAGATTGAAGAACTAATTGAGCTGGAAAAACAGATTGAGGAGTATGACCTCACGGACCTGCCCTATGACCTGATGCTGGCCGCCAAGCAAAAGGGCTACGCCGACCGTCAGATTGCCCACCTGGTAGGTTCCAAGGAAAGCAAGGTGTACAAGCGCCGGAACGAAATGGGTATAAAGCGGGTGTACAAATGCGTAGATACCTGCGCGGCCGAATTTGAAGCCAAAACACCGTACTACTACTCTACCTTTAATACCTCACAGGACAAACCTGATAACGAGTCTATTGTCAGTGATAAGAAAAAGGTAGTGGTACTGGGCTCGGGACCCAACCGCATCGGACAGGGAATCGAGTTTGACTACTCCTGTGTCCACGGTGTACTGGCCGCCCGGGAGTGTGGGTATGAAACCATCATGATCAATTGTAACCCAGAAACGGTATCTACCGACCCCGATATTTCCGATAAGCTCTACTTTGAGCCGGTATTCTGGGAGCACGTGTACGATATTATTCAGCACGAAAAGCCGGAGGGTGTGATCGTGCAGCTAGGAGGGCAAACGGCTTTAAAGATGGCCGAAAAACTGGATAAGCTGGGCATAAAGATTATCGGTACCAGCTACCACTCGCTCGACTGGGCCGAAGACCGGGGCCGTTTCTCAGCGCTCCTGCGTGACCTGAATATTCCGTATCCGAACTTCGGAACGGTACGTACTTCCGATGCCGCCGTTGCGCTGTCCCGCAATCTGGGTTTCCCGCTGCTGGTGCGCCCCAGCTACGTTCTGGGAGGACAGAGCATGAAAATTGTAATAAACGAGAAAGAGCTAGAGCAGCACGTTGTGAAAATCCTGCACGATATTCCGGATAACAACATCCTGCTCGACCACTTCCTGGAAGGAGCCATAGAAGCCGAGGCGGATGCTATCTGTGACGGTGAGGATGCCTACATCATCGGGATCATGGAGCACATTGAGCCTGCCGGTATCCACTCCGGTGACTCGCACGCGGCCCTGCCTCCCTTTGATCTGTCAGCCGATGAAATCCGGCAGATTGAGGAGCATACCCGCAAAATAGCCCTGGCGATGGAAGTAAAAGGCCTTATTAACGTACAATTCGCGATTAAGAACGGAGTTGTTTATGTAATTGAAGCAAATCCCCGCGCTTCCCGTACGGTACCGTTTATTTGTAAAGCCTACCAGGAGCCTTACGTCAACTACGCGACCAAACTGATGCTGGGTGAAAAAAAGGTGAAAGACTTTAACTTCAATCCGCACAAAAACGGCTGGGCTATCAAGATTCCGGTATTCTCGTTCAACAAATTCCCGAACGTAAACAAGGAGCTCGGCCCCGAAATGAAGTCAACCGGTGAGGGTATATTCTTTATTGAAAACCTTCAGGACGACTTTTTCCGCAAAGTGTACAGCGAACGCAATATGTACATGAGCCGGTAGGTACCTGATTGGTTATTTAGTAGGCGGGCGGTTCTCCGGAACGGTCCGCCTTTTTATTTTCCCGGTACTAAGTCCTCCTTTTCGTTTGCTTCGGGTTTCAGGTACTTCCATTTAAAAAACTTCCTGATTCCTGGTACGTTTCTTTTGTTTCTGGTTTCGTGTGCTTTTTCCCTCAACCTGCTTTTCCTGTTCAGAATAACCCTCTTATTGCCCCCCACTTTGTTTGCCGCCATTATCACAGGGTAAGCAGGAACAGGCTGTCGCCGACAGATTATTTACCTAAAAATCCTGTAAATGAAAACTGATGATAAGAAGAGAGCTATTGTCCACTACCTGCCGGTATTCGGCTGTGCCTCTACGGGTATTATATACCTGGCTATAGGCGTAATCGCTATTCTTTCTTTTCTAAAGTTAAAGGATGGAGGTGCCGATGAAAGCAGCCTGCTGGTCTTTCTGGATAGTTACTTCCTGGGCAAGATCCTGAACCTGGTTATTTTGCTGGGTACCATCTGTTATATACTCTGGCGTATCTACGAAACCATTAAGGACCCTTACGGATACGGAAAAGATGCGAGAGGATTGGCAAGAAGAGCGGGGATTGCCCTAAGTACCATTGCCGATGCCCTGATTGCCTATACAGCCATTGAAGTCCTACTCGGGATCGGAAATATTCCGGAAAACGGCGAACCCGAAGAGCAGCGGCAAATGGTAAGAAGCCTGCTCGAGGAAAACTGGGGCGACTGGTTCATTATCAGCCTGGGAGTCATTGTGTGTACCACGGCTTTAGTGCAGTTCTTTTACGGAGTAACCCGGGGCTATAAAGAACGGCTGGATATAGCTCAATTTAGTTCTGGTACTAAAAAACTTATTCATCTTCTGGCCTGGATAGGTTACCTGGCCCGAGGTATAATACTGGGAATCATCGGGTTTTTCTTCCTGAAAGCTGGCCTACTGGATGATGCCCGATTCGTGGTAAACACCGATAAGGCTTTCGATTTTATCGGAGATCATGTGGGGCATGTGTACTTTATTCTGGTTGCTTTGGGTACCATCTGCTATGGCCTTTTCATGTTCTCGTTGGGAGTATCCTATGATATTGATGCAGATTGAAAAAGAAGGCTTTGTTCCAGATACCAAAGTGCAACTTACTTTTTAGGGGCCAAAACATTAATTTAAAATGTCAAGTTAACCATTGTACAAAAAGCCAGGATTCAACTCCTTTAAAATAATGTAACTTGATAGCAAGTCATCCTTTTAGGTATTTCTCCGGAGGAAAAGAGAAAAAACTAAGTTGCTATTTTTCTATCCTTTATCTTTTTCATTGGCCGCAACTGCTTCCGGGGAACAGAAAACAGGGGTATGCCGAATACCGTAGGTACTTTCTTACCTTCAACCTGAACCAGATGAACATCAAAACCCGCAGCAACCTTCTGAAAACCGTATTTTATGTAGTAAGTATCTTTCACTTACCCGCCCCGGCGCTGGAATATAACAAAAAGCAAGGCTTTATCTTTCGGCCATTGTACTATTGAAGCATTGCCTGATGATTTATTAATAATATGATTTTTCCTTTACCTCCAGGCATTCCAAACCGTTTTTGTTTCGTTATGGGTTTGATATGAACTTTACCCTGCTCTTGATAGTTTTGCATCTAACTCCGGTTATTTCCGTTATTATTCAAAGTTGTTATCTATTTTCGCGGCTAGAAAATGGTCCGTGTTGGTCTTAGTAAATTATTAAATTACTTGTATGAAGCAGAATATCAAGTTCACCCTTTATATTTTCATTATTCTTGTTCTCCTGCAGTTTGGTCAGGGGGCTATCCTGAAAGTAATTACCGGCCTTAGTCAGTGGTTGATTGGCAGCTTCGGTAATATCATGACCTACCTCAAGATATTCCTCATCCTTTTCTGGATCCTGGGTATCACCTACACCTTCTGGAAAAAACCCTTCCGCCAGTCGGTGGCCTTCCGGATTGCCATACTCCTACTGATTCCGGCCATTATGTACGGCTGGAGCCTGCGCATGCAAATGCTTCCCATGTATAATCTGGCCAAAGAGCGGGGTGAAAAAGTAGGGAAAGTTTACGTGAACGACGATAGGCTTGGCTACAAACACCTGCCCAACTCCATTGGCTACCGTCTGCTGGGCTTCCGGGATATTGTAGTTTTTCATGACGAAAACGGCAACCGTATTCCGCAGGGCTACAAGCATAACAAAAAAAGACCACTGGTACTGTACCTGGGCTGTTCGGTAAGCTATGGGGATGCCGTTTTTGCGGATAGTACCTTTGCCTATCACCTGAGTCAGAAACTAGGTGGCGATTATATCAACGCCGCCACAAGTGGCTACGGACTATCCCAGATGGTACTGAAAGCCGAGGAGTTGATTCCCAAGCTCAAGCCCGACTACGTGGTTACGCAATATACTACCTGGCTGGCCCACCGTTCCATGTCGCCTTACCAAAACTTCCTGGGAGGTACTTTCCCGATTCCTTACTTCAGCAATGAAGGACTGGAACTACCGGCTTTTTCGCCCCGGGGCCTGCGTATACCCCTGGCAGATTTCAAACACACCCCGCGCAATCCCTGGGATTTCTCCAAATTTTATGCGCGAGTGGCTCCTACTTTAATTTACCAGGACGTCATGGAACTGACCACCAAGGCAAAAATGCTGGTAGGCATTACGCCCCGCCCCACCAACGATGCCCTGAAAGCAGAACAGTACGGTTACGGTCGTATCGCCGACGTGTGTAAGCAGAATGGCTCCCAAATGTATATCTGGACCTCGGGTACCGGCTGGGGCTATGAGACAAAACTACCCCCGAGCCTGGTGTACGAGCGTAATATACCTATTATCCATGCTGATACGGCGCTGATCAAGAAGTATAATCTCAAGGAAGGAGATACCTACGGCCGACTGTACGGACACTGGTATAAACCCAACGGGAAGGATTCAGTAATGGCCGACGGGCACCCCAATCCGCATGCACACGAGATTATAGCGGACGAGATGTACCGGGTTATTACCGGTCGTAGTACTACACCGACTGACAGCACTGCGTTGGCAAACCTGAAAGTGAAGAAAGCGAATAAGGACGTTTAATTAGTCCTTAACTTCCTCGTAGTCAACGTACTCTCCGCCTTTAAAGCGAGAATCGCTGGTACCGGGAGGTGCATGATCTACCTGAACACCATTCCGACCAGTCCGTTGACGCGCCTGGTCGGCTTTTTTTTGCTCCTTTACAAGTTGCCTTCCTACCAGCAAATGAAACAGGAACCGACGAAAGGGTGGAACAAAGGCCGTCAGGAGCATGAATATGAGGAATATATTAAATAGCAGTTTCATAGGGTACTTTGTTTCTCGATGGAAATAAATCAACCTCGCAAAGGTCGCAACACTTTCTTAATATAACGAAAAATACTGGTACGAGTTTCATTCCGGCTACAAGAAAGGCTTTTAAATGTTAGGAATGGTAACAGGCGTACTTTTACCTTTTTAATAACCAATTTCAACGACAATAAAAATGGATACCCTGAGAATAGCGACTGCCCAGTTTGAGAACAGCAGTGGTGATAAAGCGTATAACCTTTCCATGATTGGCGCCTTAACGGCAGATGCCAAAAAACAGGGCGCTCAGGTAGTAGCATTCCACGAATGCTCGGTGACCGGCTATACCTTTGCCCGCCACCTTTCCCGCGAGCAAATGCTGGACCTGGCGGAGTATATCCCCGGTGGTGAAAGTATAGAGAAGCTGACAGAGATTGCCCGCGAGCACGACATGGCTATACTGGCAGGACTCTTTGAAAAAGACCAGGATGATAATCTTTTCAAAGCCTATGTGTGCGTGGATAAAAACGGCCTGGTAGCCAAGTACCGCAAGTTGCACCCCTTTATTAACCCCCATCTTACTCCCGGCGACCAGTACGTGGTGTTTGATTTGTTGGGCTGGAAGTGTGGTATACTAATATGCTACGACAACAACGTGGTCGAAAACGTCCGGGCCACTACCCTGCTGGGCGCTCAGGTACTATTTATGCCGCACGTTACCATGTGTACGCCCTCAACCCGACCCGGAGCCGGCTTTGTTGACCCCGAACTCTGGAAAAACCGGGAGGCTGATCCTACCTCCCTCCGCCTGGAGTTTGACGGAATGAAAGGTCGCTCCTGGCTGATGAAGTGGCTACCCGCCCGGGCTTACGACAACGGCATCTTTGTGGTATTCTCCAATCCCATCGGTATGGACGACGACCAGCTCAAAAACGGTTGCTCCATGATCCTGGACCCTTTTGGTGATGTGCTGGCCGAATGTCGCTCGCTGGGTAATGAAGTTGCCACGGCCTTATGTACCCCGCAAAAGCTAACGCAGGCGGGTGGGTACCGTTACATCAAGGCCCGCCGACCTGAACTATACGGTGATATAATAAGCCAGCCCCACGAGTCGGAACAGAAGGTCGTGTGGCTTCAGCCTACTCAGTAACCCCTACCTGTACCGGACCCCTATTCGGCACTTATAGTATCCTCTGAAAAAAAGTCCTTACCCGCTCCTTTTTCAGAGGGTACTACCCCAATTTCTGGACTGATTTTTGCTTTGGGATAGCTGCTTCAACTCCTTCAAGAAAAGGTTTTGAAACACACTATCTATAACGAATCCTGGCAAAAATCAACCACCTCCATGAAACTATTAAAAACAAACCTTCCCCTATTTGTAATTATTTTACTTGTCTACGGCTGTATTCCCAAACACCTGGACCCCACCCGTAACGGCAGTGAAATCCCCATCAAGGATCTGAAAGTAAGTGAGAACTTTGAATTTAAATCAACGCGGGATATTAAGCTTAGTGTAAAGGTAGCCAACCCTAATTTCCCCGGCGAACGCTTCCGGATTAATGTTTACAACGACCTGCCTACCGTGGGGCAACTGCTGGTATCCGGCCTGACCGCGGCCGACCAGAGCCTGACGCTGGAGTTCCGGATACCGGCGCCTCTAAAGGAACTGCACATTGAGAAGATCAACGCCAATGGGGCCTCGGAAGTAAAAAAAATAAAGGCCGATGACTATGCTTCTGCCGACTTTAAAACCGCTACCCCCATCCTGGCCCTGAGAAAACAGGCTAACTCCGGCCTGGATTGCGTCACCGGAGTTACTAAATCCTATACAAACCACAAGAATAACCTGACTATCAATGGCGGCGAGATAATCAGTCTGAAAGGTACCTACAGCGGTACCATCACCATGAAAGGGGGTGAATTACGGATTTGTGGTAACCCCACGGATTTGAAAATAAACATGAATAACAACGACTGCAAGGTTTACTTTCTGGAAGGTTCAGTAGTTGGTATTGATGATATTACTGGCAATACCCCAAGTGCAAAGGTGTATAACTACTCAGAGGCACTGACCTTGGAGGACAAAATTTCAATGGGAGGCTCCTTTGAAAATCACGGCAAAATGGTCGTGAACGGCGATTTTACGGTAAGCAACAATAATACCAACACCTTTGTCAATAACGGTGAATTGCACGTGAAAGGTACTTTCAGCAACAACCGCCATTTTGTTAACAATAACGTAATGACCGTCGATGACAAGTACCAGGCCAACGGTAGCTCACTCAATGAAAATAACTGTAAGTTGTACGTTAAGGATGAATTTAAAACAAATAATAACTTCATTAACCGGGGCTATATCCAGGTAAGTAACGATACCGATATTTCCGGAAGCAGTAGCCTAACCCTGATGGATGGGGCCATGCTAAGTACCAAGAACATCAGCCTGAATGGTACGATTAGCGGTAGCGGCTCGAAATCAATTGTGAAGGTTTCGGGGCAATCCAAGCTGACCGGAAGTGCTAACATGACCGGTAGTATTACTTTGTGTGATGAAAACGGCTTGGATCAGAATAGCTCCAAAATTTCCAGTGCCTTTTTCAGCTGCGGCGGTACCTACCTGGCCAAAACAAGTTGTAATCCGGAGGGTTTTGGTACTGCACCTGACCCCACTACTACCGATAACGACAAGGATGGTATCTCCAATGTCATGGACGATTATCCCAATGACCCTACCCGCGCTTACAACAGCTATTATCCCTCGGCCAGCGGCTGGGCCACCTACGGCTTTGAGGACCTGTGGCCAGGCACCGGCGACTATGATTTTAACGACCTGGTTATCAACTCCCGCGTCACCCGTGTTTTCAACGCCGACAACAAACTGGTGGAGTTAAAAAACCAGATCGTGATAAAAGCCATCGGAGCGGCTTTTGAAAACGGCTTCGGCTTCCAGCTCGATGGCGTCAACAGTAACGAGGTGGCCAGTGTTACCGGATACAGCCATACCAAAGGGTACGTGCAGTTGGCGGCAAATAAAACCGAAGCCGGACAGCCCAAGGCGGTTATTGTTGCCTTTGACTCGCCCGAGCCGCTCATAAAGCGTACCTCCGGCTCCATGTTCAATACCGTCAAGGAAAATCCGGTGGGTACTACCAACGCGCTGGAAGTAGTTGTCAAGTTCGCAACTCCATTGGATGCCGCCAAAGCCAGTCAGGAAAAGATAAATCCGTTTATTATTGTAAATGGCAAGCGGGAGGTAGAGGTTCACCTGGCCAACTACGCCCCGACGGCCAAAGCCAATGTCAGCCTGTTTGGTACCTTAAAAGACGATTCAAAGCCAGCCAGTAGCCGCTATTACCGCACCAGCAGTAACCTGCCCTGGGCTATTGAAATACCCGTCGAATTCAACTATCCGATTGAAACGGCTCCCATTACCGATGCCTACCTTTACTTCAGTGATTGGGCCAAAAGCGGTGGCTCCCAACGCACCGACTGGTACGAAGACAAACCCGGCAACAAAAACCAGGCAAAGACTTTCCATTAAAAAAGCAGAAACCCCGACCCTACCGGCCGGGGTTTCTGCTTTTTATACCGTCGCATTAATAAAGACTACTCCGGCAGCGCGTTCAGTACTTGCTCCACCACGCGCGGATAGTGCTCGTGCTCAAGTACCTGAACCTTCCGGGCCACATCAGCCGCGGTATCGGTGGGCGCTACGGGACAACTTACCTGAAAGGCAATCTGTCCTTCGTCGTAGTGCTCATTGACATAATGAATGGTAATGCCTGACTCTACCTCACCGGCCGCTATCACGGCTTCGTGCACGAAGTGGCCGTACATCCCTTTTCCGCCGTAGCGCGGAAGCAGTGCCGGGTGAATATTCAGAATACGGTTGGGAAAGGCTTTTACCAGCCCTTCGGGAATCAGCATCATGAATCCGGCCAGTACGATCAGGTCTATCTCCTGCTTCCGGAGGAGTTGTAGTACGCGTTCCGATTCGTAGAAAGTAGCTCTGTCAAAAACTACCACGGGTATATGCAGCTTCCGGGCGCGCTGAATTACACCAGCCTGGGGGTTGTTCGTAAGAATCAGGGTAATCTCTACTCCCGGTTTCTGACTGAAATACTCAGCAATTCTTTCGGCGTTGGAACCCGAACCGGAGGCAAAAATAGCAATCTGTTTCATGCAATGAGAGATAATAAAATGCAGTACCGGCAGCGGTTGGCCGGCAGCTACAAAGCTAAGGCATTTCACTAAAAAAACCCGTACGGGCTACGGCGGCCGGTACGGGTCTCAGGAAATAAGTGGCTTTAAGTACTAAAAAACCTTACTGAGTTCAGTATACCCCAGCAGCTTACCCTTTCGGTAGGTTTCGCTTTTTACATCCCAAAGTACCCCCGGTACCCGGTACGACACCGACTGGGCTTCCATCGTCATACCCATGCCCATTTTGGTTTTGACCGTCATATCAGAGGTTACTTTGTAGGCATCGTAGGTACCGGCCGGTACCGTTATTTTTTCCTGGGCTTCTACCTTCCGATTATTCATTCCCATATCAAAAGTAACATTCAACGGCCCGGAAGCGCCTTCTCCGTGAATGGAGGCATCCTGCAACTGTTGCCCCACTGCCAGCTGACCCGGATAAATAATGTCGCTCGAGGTAAACTTCATATTCATATCCTTAAACATCCTTTGCTGCTCCATCGCCACCAGCGAGTTGGCGTCCAGCACCAGCTGATTACCGTCGCAGCGCATTTGGTACAGGTTCTTTAGCTGAGAGGTACCTTTTTTATCAAACGATTCAAATTCCATATCAATAACCGTCGCCCCGCCTTCGGTCTTTACATTCTTAAATTTGTAGAGCAGGGTACCGGTAGTTTTTCCTTTGCTATCGTAGCTTACCATTTCGAAGCCACCTCCTTCTTTTACCGGAACACCCAGACAGTTTTGGGCCTGAACCTCCGGAACAGCCAAATACCAAACAATACCGAGTACTAGTAGTAATCTTTTCATGAGTCTGCCAGGTTTGTTTGCTTAAACATACTGAAACTAAGGCGCATATCCTTGTTAGGTTAATAAATTAGTCTGAAAAATGAGCTGGTTACGCCCAGAGCATGGTAGTAAGCCCCAGAAGCATAATGAGCTTACAGAGGCTGCTTAGCTTCGCAAAATCACGGCGGGTATCGGCCCGTACCATGCTGTACACCAGCCAGGCCACGGGTACCAGCAGGCCTACAAATAACCACCCCAACACCCAGTTGTTGAGCGAATCGGCCATCAGGAAAAGCGTGATTACAAACAGGCCGATGAGCCCGTACAGGAAGTACTTGGTACGCCGCACTCCCCACACAATGGGCAACGTTCGGCATCCGTGGGCCTCGTCGCCGCGTACATCTTCTATATCTTTGATGACTTCCCGGACCATGGATATAAAAAAGGAAAAGGTCGCGTATATCAGCACCAGGTGGCGGTTCTGGGGGTAGTACACCGTAAGTACCACCAGCGACAGGGCCGTCAGGAAAGACACCACAAAGTTACCGATGAAAGGTAAACGCTTAAACTGTGCGGAGTAAAACCACAGCAGCGTAACCGACAGTACATTGACCAGAAACACCCACCGGCTCACCATCAGGCCCAGCAGAACCCCTAGTATATTAAGTACCTGGTGCGCTCCCATCGCCACCCGGCGCTTTAAGTACCGGCCTACTATGACGCGTTCAGGTTTATTGACAATATCTATTTTAACATCGAAGTAGTCATTGATGATGTAGCCCGCGGCGGCAATCAGGACCGTAGACAACACAATCAGGAACAGGGCTGGGTCGCGCAGGATGGTGTACCAGTCAGAGCGGGGGCCAATCAGCAGAATGCGCGTGAGGTACTGCGTCAGGGCTACAATAAAAAGGTTGCGTACCCGAACCAGTCGGAGAAAGCCTTCCAGGTAATGACGCAAAGTTAATTTTTGACGCGCTGCTGACACACTCATGGTATGGTGGAATAGCCTAAAATTAAGGAAGATTTAATTCTGCTGCGGAAAAATATGCCTGTTACTAAATCTTTGTACAAATTTTGGGATAAAAATGGCGCTTTTTGGTGTTACTAATCCAAAACTAACCGAACAAGTTCGCCAATTCCAATAGAAATATAGAATTGAGGCCGTTAATCGAAAACAGCTAACTATGAAAATAGGCATCGTGTGCTACCCGACCTTCGGGGGCAGTGGCGTGGTAGCCACCGAATTAGGCAAGGCACTAGCCAAAGTAGGCCACCAGGTTCACTTCATTACTTACTCCCAACCCCCACGCCTCGATTTTTTTAACGAAAACCTCTACTACCACGAAGTAAATATACCTGCCTATCCGCTGTTTCAGTACCCACCCTACGAATCGGCCCTGTCGAGCGAAATGGTCCATGTAGTAAAATACATGAAGCTTGACCTGCTCCATGTACACTACGCTATTCCCCACGCCTCTTCGGCCTATATGGCCAAGCAGATTCTGGCGGCTCAGGGCATACATGTACCTGTCATAACCACTCTGCACGGAACCGACATTACACTGGTAGGTAAGGATGCCTCCTACGAACCCGTTGTTTCCTTCAGCATTAATCAATCCGACGGAATTACTGCCGTTTCTGATTTTCTTAAGAACGATACCTATCGGCATTTCAAGATAACAAAAGAAATTGAAGTAATCCCAAACTTTATTGACCTCGAACGCTTTAAGAAGCAAAAAAAGGATCATTTCAAGACCGCCATCTGCCCCAACGGAGAAAAGCTGGTAGTACATACCTCCAACTTCCGGGAGGTAAAACGCATTGACGACGTGGTTATGATTTTTCATAAGCTCCGTCAACACCTGCCTAGTCGGTTACTGCTGGTGGGCGATGGCCCCGAACGGGCGCGTATTGAAAAGCTGTGCCGACAATTGGGTATGTACGAAGATGTCCGTTTTCTGGGTAAGCTGGATGCCATCGAGGAAGTACTTTCGGTGGCGGACCTGTTCCTGATGCCTTCCCAATCGGAAAGCTTCGGACTGGCGGCGCTGGAAGCGCTGGCCTGCGAAGTACCTATTATTACCTCCAACGCGGGCGGCCTGCCGGAATTGAATGTTCAGGGCGTAACCGGATTTATGAGCAATGTAGGGGACGTGGATGATATGGTAAAAAATGCCCTCCACATCCTGCACGGGGACCACTTCGCTACCTTCAAGGCCAACGCGCTGGCCCGGGCCAAAGAGTTTGACATTACTAAAATTCTTCCTGCCTACGAAGCCTACTACGAACGGGTAGTGGCCGAAAATAAGGCCCTGGCTTAACTGGCTTAATAAGAAAACAGAAGAAGCGCAGTACGGGAGAGTCCTTTACTGCGCTTCTTCTGTTTTACTCCCAGCCTCCTCCCAGAGCGCGGTACAGGTCTATCATGGATAGGAATTGCTGCTTCTGGATATCCGTCAGCTCTAATTCGGCCTGTAGTACACTTCGCTGAGCCATGATTACCTCCAGATAGGAGGCATAGCCAGCCAGATACAGGTCATTAGCTACTGAAACAGCCTGTTGAAGTACCAGAACTTCCTGCGCTTTTAGCCCGGCTACTTTTTCCAGATTCTCGATACCCCGAATACTGGTTACTACTTCCTGATAACCCCTTATAACCGCCTGATTATAGGCCGCAAGCGCTCCGAGGCTGCTGGCTTGTGCCCACATTCTGCCGGCTTCCAGTGCCTTCCGGTTAAAAACCGGTGCCGCCAGGCCCCCGAGCAGTCCGTAAGCCAGTGAAGCGGGGTTAAAAAGCATACCGGCATTGAATGCATTGAAGCCCGCATGCGCCGAAATGTTAAGTGAGGGCAAAAAGGCTGCGCGGGCCGCCTGAAGATCGGCTTTGGAGGCTACCAGCTCCAGTTCGGCCTGCCGGATATCCGGACGACGACGCAGCATAGTAGCCGGAATACCCGCACTGATTTCATCGGGCAGCTTCTGCTGAAGGATCGACGCTCCCCGTTGAATGGGTTGCGGAAACCTACCTAACAGGGCGTTAAGCAAATTTTCTGCTTCAATGATCTGTTGCTGCTTCTGAACTTCCAGGCTTTGCGTATTCAGTAACTGAGCTCTAAACTGTCGTACGCCCAGTTCGTTGGCCCTTCCCCCTTCTTTTTGGATGACAATGGTTTCTACGGCTGTTTCCTGCAGCGTTTTATTCTTCCGGATAATTTCCAGCTCGTTGTCCAGCGTAAGCAGTTCGTAGTACAAACCCGACACCTCCGCTACCAGCCGCGTCACTACCAGTTGCCGCCCCTGCTCAGTGGCAAGGAACCGGGCATAAGCGGCTTCCCGTAAGGTTCTCAGTCTGCCCCAGATATCCACCTCCCATGAGCTCCGTAACCCCAGGAAATAGTCGGGAAGGAGAGTAGGAATGCGGCGGTCTTCCCCGATATTATCCGAAAAATTGGTGTCATAATTTCCGACTCCATCCATCGTATAGTCGCCATACTTACGTACGCCCGTGGAGGCTTCAAACCGGACCGACGGCAACAGAAACCCTTTGGTGCGGAGCACTTCGGCCCGCGCCATTTGAATGCGCTGCATGGCCATTTTCAGATCCGGGTTGTTCCGAAGAGCAGTATCAATGAGGGCGGCCAGGTCAGGATCGGCAAAAAATACTTTCCAGGGTACCTGCCCGATACTCGTGGAATCTGTACGTCCGACAAAAGTGGCGGTTGGCCGGATAGAAGAAGGCATTTGGACCGGAGTCAGCATTTTAGTACAGCCTCCCAGTGCCAGAAGCCCCAGCAAAAAATTTACTCTAACTATAATATTTGACGAATGCATACTTATGATTAATGATTAGTAACTCGAAACAGCATCTTGCTCCAGTGGCTGTCGCTCACCCGACTTACGACGATCGGTCAGGCTGGCAAACAGCACGTAGAGTCCCGGTATAAGAATTACCCCAAACAAAGTACCTACCAGCATACCACCCGCAGCGGCCGTACCAATGGAACGGTTGCCTAAGGCCCCCGCGCCGGAAGCCAGACACAATGGAATTAAGCCGGCAATAAAGGCAAAGGAGGTCATCAGAATCGGCCTCAGCCGCTCGGTGGCTCCCTCAATGGCTGCCTCCAGTACCGACAAACCTTCCTTACGTCGCAGAATAGCAAATTCAACAATCAGAATGGCGTTTTTACCCAACAGGCCGATTAGCATGACAAGTGATACCTGCGCGTAAATATTATTCTCAAGTCCCAGCAGCTTCAGGGCCAGGAAGGCACCGAATATACCCGTAGGCAACGACAGAAGAACGGGGAGTGGCAGCAGGAAGCTTTCGTACTGAGCCGCCAGCAGCAGGTAAACAAATACCAGACAGATTATGAAAATATAAATGGCCTGGTCGCCCGACAGGATCTCTTCCCGCGTTATGCCTGACCACTCGTAGCTAAATCCTTTGGGGAGCTTCTCGCGGGCCACCTCTTCCACAGCCTTGATCGCATCTCCACTGCTGTAGCCAGCCGCCGGGCTGCCATTAATCATAGCCGAGGTATACATGTTGTAGCGGGTAATCTGCTCAGGGCCATACACCCGTTCCAGCCGCGTAAATGTGGAGATAGGAATCATCTCCCCCCGGTCGTTCTTTACAAACATTTTGTTGACATCTTCCGGAGCCAGTCGATAATGCGGATCAGCCTGTACCATAACCTTGTACATTTGCCCAAACCGGATAAAATTGGAGGCATAGAAACTCCCAATCAGCGTCTGGAGGGTGTTCATGGCGTTCTCAACGGTTACCCCTTTCTGCGCGGCTACATCCTGGTCCATATGGATGAGGTACTGCGGATAGCTGGCATCAAAACCCGAAAATGCATTGTTGATAGCCGGATGCTTCCGGAGCTCTTCAATAAATTCATTAGTTACCCGGGCCGTTTGCTGAAAGTCACCGCTTCCGGTTTTATCCAGCAGACGTAATTCAAAACCACTGGAATTACCAAAGCCCGGCACAGCTGGTGGTGGGAAATATTCAATCTTGGCATCATAAATAGACTCTGTTTTTTCCTCCATCAGGGCAATGATGTCATCCACCGACCGTTCGCGCTCATCCCAGGGTTTCAGGTTTACCATGCCCATCCCGTAGGAAGCCCCTTCGGATTCAGTCATGAGGCTATACCCGGACAGCGTTGACACCGACTCCACTTCTTCAATGGTAACGGCGGATTTCTGGACAGCGTCCAGTACGGTTTCCGTACGCTCTACGGTAGCTCCCGCCGGTGTAGTGACATTCACGTAAAGTACCCCCTGATCCTCGGTAGGAATAAAGCCCGAGGGGAGTACGGTATTGATACCCCAGGTAGCTACACAAAAAGCTAACAAAAGACCTATAGTCACTAACCGGCGACTGGCAATAAGGCCCAGCAGCCGCTGGTAGCCACCAGCTACGGAATCATACCCCCGGTTAAAACCGTTAAAGAACCGTTGCAGTACGGTCTTTTTCTTTTCCTGATGATGGGTATTTTTAAGTAGTATAGCACAGAGTGCGGGCGTAAGCGTAAGGGCATTGATACCGGAGATCACAATGGCAATAGCCAGGGTCAGCGAAAATTGCCGGTAAAACACCCCTACCGGGCCGGACATGAACGCAACCGGAATAAATACCGCTGACATAACCAGGGTAATGGCCACAATGGCACTGCTGATTTCTCCCATGGCCGAAAACGTAGCTTCGCGGGCCGACATGTCTTCCTCGGCCATCTTGGCATGGACGGCCTCCACCACCACTATCGCATTATCCACCACTATACCTATGGCCAGTACCAGTGCAAAGAGGGTAAGCAGGTTAATGGAGAAGCCCAGCATCTGCATAAAGGCGAAGGTACCAATCAAGGCCACCGGCACCGCCAGCGCGGGTATGAGCGTAGAGCGAAAATCCTGCAGGAACAGGTACACTATAATAAATACCAGTATGAACGCTTCAAAAAGCGTGCGTACTACCTCGTGGATAGATGCATCCAGGAAGCGGGACACATCGTACGAAACGGTGTAGCTCATGCCGGGCGGGAATGACGTTTCCTTCAGCTCGGCCATCCGGGTTTTTATGTTCTCAATTACCTCGCGGGCGTTGGAGCCTGGCCGCTGCTTGAGCATGATTGACGCAGCAGGGCGTCCGTCCGACGTAGAGGCAATTTCGTAATCCAGCGAACCAAACTCAATCTCAGCTATGTCTTTCAGCTTCAGCATGGAGCCATCCGGATTGGCCCGAATGACAATATTTTCGTACTGCTCCGGTTCAAACATCTTTCCCGTATAGCGCAGTACATACTGCAGGCTTGGTGAAGTCCGGCCTGAACCAATTCCTGATTTACCGGGAGCGGCTTCTACGTTCTGGGCCCGAATAGCTTCAATGACCTCATCAGTAGATACCTTATACCCTACCATTCGGTCGGGCTTAAGCCACACGCGCATAGAATAGTCACGGTGACCCATGATTTCGGCGAAGCCTACACCGTCGATCCGTTTAAGTTCGGCCAGTACGTTAATATCGGTAAAGTTGTATACGAACTTCTCCCCTACAGTAGGGTCGGTGCTGGTGATATCGAGATACATCAGCATACTATTCACCTCTTTCTCTACCATGACCCCCGCCCGGATTACCTCCTCGGGCAGTTCATCAATAATGGTTTGCACCCGGTTCTGGACGTTTACGGCCGCCAGGTCAGGATCGGTACCTACGTCAAAAAATACGGTAATCAGGGTCATACCACTGTTCGAGGATACAGAGGTCATGTAGGTCATGCCCGGCACCCCGTTGATGGCCCGTTCCAGGGGAATAGCCACCGCCTTGGTACATACCTCCGCGTTGGCTCCGTTGTAGTTGGCCGTAACAGTAACCGAAGGGGGGACAATCTCAGGAAACTGGGTAATGGGTAAGCTAATCAGCGCCAGCCCCCCCAGTAGCGTAATAAGTAATGAAATTACCAGCGACAATACCGGCCGTTTTATAAAAATGTCAAACATTTATAGTATCAATTAAAGTACTTTACAATAGTTCTATCAGAACTTTCCTGCCTGTTCATTCTTTCAGTTATTGTGTTATTTTACCGACAACCGTACCTCCTCCGATCCTGCCGATATACTATCCATGGATACATACTTTGGCTGAATCTTTACACCGTCCTTAATATTCTGGATACCTTCGTACACTATTTCATCTCCCGGCTCAAGTCCTGACTCTACCACATAGTACTGTGCGATACGGGTCTTGGGCTGAAAGCTCTTCATCTTGACCTGCTTGTTCTTATCAACTATATATACATAGTTCTTATCCTGTATTTCAAATACAGCTTTCTGGGGTACCAGCAGTGCATTTGATATGGTATTAGTCAAACGGACCTTCCCTGATGAACCATGCTTCAGCAACTTTCCGGGGTTAGGAAACCGCGCCCGAAATGCAATGGACCCGGTTCCTTCGTCAAACTCTCCTTCCATGGTTTCTACCTTTCCCATATGGGAAAAGCGTGATCCATCGGCCAGTACCAGTTCTACCTCCCGGTTCTTCTTATCGCTATTCAGGCGGTTTGCTTTCACGTACTCGAGGTACTCGCCTTCTGATACATCAAAGTAGACATAGACAGAGCCAATGTCAGAAACCGACGTAAGCAAGGTACCTTCGTTGATCAGACTCCCTACCTTATAGGGGAGCCGATTGATGATACCACTAAATGGTGCTTTGATGGATGTGTGCGATAAGCGCAGGGTGGCGTTCGCCAGCTCCGAACGGGCCTCCATGATTCGAGCCTCCACCGCAGCGTAACGTGCCTGGGCAACTTCAAGCTCTGTTTTAGAAATCACTTTTTTATCTACCAGTAATTTAACCCGGTTCACTTCCAGCTGGGCCGCTTTCGCCTCCGCTATAGTACTCTGCAGATTTGCTTTGGCCGACGCAAGCTTAGCTTTGTACTCTTCATTGTTGATTCTAAACAAAATCTGGCCTTTGCGTACGTACCTGCCTTCGTCTACATACACCTGCTCTAGGTAGCCCTTTACCCGGGCGTATATATCTACGTTACGTATGGCATGAATATCCCCTACGTATTCTCGGTGTAGGTCAGTACTTTTTTCAACGAGGCGGGTAACCGGAAGTACCTTCACGGTACTTTCTTTGCTTATGGCATTTTCTTTGCTGCTGGCTGAACATCCAGCCACCCAGACGGCTAGCAGGATTAGGGGGATTTTGAGGTGCTTGTTCATATAGTTAAGATCAACTGGTTGGATAGTAATATCTACGAAATCATCCGTAAGAACCGCGGCTTTCAGAGGCTACAATACAGAGCGTATTGTACTTGTCGTACTAGATTTTTTTAGTATAGCAGTACCGTACAGCGGGTATGCTGCCAGAGAAGCATAATTCCTTCAAACGGAAAGGTACTTCAGGCCTGAGGAGGAGGTACAGGCAGAAGTATGGGTGGGTACTCCCACCAAAGAAGAAAGGGAATCAGGGCTTTCCGGTTGTCGTTTCTCCAATAATCCGGGAACGAAACAGAAACGGTATCATCAAAAGGTAATTTTACTTCATGGTCTGCTGAATCCTGCTGATATGAGCCGGCAGAGGCGTCCGTGGGAGTGGCATTTCCCGCGTTTCTCAGCAGGAAATACAATCTATCGAACAGGAAGCGATGACGGTCAGGTACCTTTGCATTGAAACTCTGTACTCTTTTGTTAAGGATGCTTTCTGCGAGAAGGAGTGACTCTGTACTATTCTTTATGGAGAACTTTGTATGCATGGCTAAACATTCCCTATCCAAACACGTCAGCATCAGGAAAGCCAGAATAGGTACTATTTGGGGTAAAGCATTCATAAAGTTACTAGTCACTCTTGTACACCTACAACTACCTACACAAAGTATAAGTTTGCATTATTCTTATATATTCAATTTAGCAAAACCCTGAAAGAACATCCTTCCGCTTTCTGTAAAACTTTCAGCTAATTAATCATTAGTTACACTTCTGTTATAGTACAATGCAAGAAATGGGCCAGCCAGAGGCACAAATGCCTGTTGTCCGGGAGCGTGGCATAAACATTTTGCGAGTTTGTACCTGGCACAACCTGTGATTAACCCTTGAATTACAACCAGCAAAAAGCAATTTAAGGTACCAGTAAACAAGGATTTTGGCGAGAAGGGTACAACTAGTTGCGGTACGAACCGTAGAAATGTAGCAGAGAGGAAGTTACAGACTAAAAGCTACCTACAGGAGCCATGATGCTACTTACCCAATCCTGAATATTGGTTTTCACAAAACTTTATATTTTACTAAATGTATAATAATAAAAGTATGAATCGCTTACAACGAGGAAAAAGGTACCCAAACTTGTAGAGTCTGATACCCCAGGAGGCCCGGGTACCGTAACTTATTCATGAAATCCTTGTTTTAGATGGTAGAAAGCCCCCAACTCAGAAAGGTTACTATGGCAGACCTGCCAATTTATAAACAGGCAGAAGACAATAAAATCGAATATAGTGTATATACAAAGTGGAGTAAGCCCTGTTTGTACACTTTATGAAATAGCATTTTTATTCATTAACTGATAACATTCATCAACGTTATGGACAAAGAATACACTTCAACTCTTAAGCCAAAACACAAAGGGTCGAAACAACTTTTTGAAAATCCCATTCTGGAAAGGCTTTCCCGTACTCATATCTCCGTTCCCGTTTCAATGTACCTCCTCATAGCTGCTTTTTTTGGCTGGTACGCCCTGACGTATACTGACATGAGCAACGCCTGGATCGTCGCCCTGTTCTTTCTTGGTTTGCTGACTTTTACGTTTGTTGAATACTGGGTACACCGCAGCGTATACCACATTGAACCCACTACTCCGGCCCGCGCCAAGTTTCAGTATACCATGCACGGTGTGCACCACGAGTACCCTAAAGACAAAACCCGGCTGGCTCTGCCCCCCATTCTGGCGGTCATTATTGCAGCGGCACTATTCGGGATTTTCTTCGTGCTGATGGGCGAAGCTTCCTACGCGTTCTTTCCGGGTTTTATGGTGGGCTATGCCGGCTACCTGACCATACATTTTCTGGTGCATGCCTATAACCCGCCCAGGAATTTCTTTAAGTACCTGTGGATTAACCATGCTATCCATCATTACAAAGACGGCGATACTATGCTGGGAGTATCCTCGCCGTTATGGGACCATGTGTTTGGCACCACCGGACAAAAAGCCGACGACAGTACAAAACGCCAGGCCGTGGAGCGGGGCCTGTAGGAATAAGGGAGGATTAATTCATAAGATGCCCGTTGAACCCCAACTCCACCAGCCGCTCCCAAGCCCTCCATACCTCATCGGGTATCGGCTGGAAAATCTGGAAGCCCAGGGCCGGGTACTCGCGTATACGCTGCAGATCACCTACCATAATATGGATAACGCGCTCGACGGGAATATCGTCGGTGGGGTAGTCGGTAAAAGAGAGTTGCGGTGAGGTTACCATCAGTTTTTGATGGGGCAGGTATACCCGGCAGGTAGCGTAGGCGCGCCGTTCCATGTTGGGTTTCTGTACTACAATGTAGGAGGTTGGGGCCAGCCCCCGCTCGGCCAGGAGCCGCTGGCTATTCTGTAGATTTTCTCCGGTATTGGTAGACTGGTTTTCTATTAGAATCGCCTCTTCCGGTACGCCCATTTGCCGGGCGATGCGGGCAAACTGATCGGCTTCCGGTTCGGTCCAGATTTCTTTGGTAAAATTTCCCAGTCCGCCCGAAAACACGATAACCGGTGCGTAGCCATCCAGCCAAAGTTGGGCGCCCCGTTCGGCTACGCGCGGATCATGGCTGCCCAGAACCAGAATACAGTCTGCTTTTTCAATGATATGGTTGACCTTGTGATAGTCCCATATAAGCTGGGCCAGCTGGAGTACTTCCTCCGTTATTAAACTACTATTCGTTCGCATTAACCCTATTTTCCCGTTTGTTTCTTCAGTAGCCCCACTAAAAACAGTGCGCAGGCTACTGCTTTACTACTTTGCGAATATAAGTTTTTTCGGGGGTAACTAACTTGATTATATACGTACCGCTGGGCAAACCGTTCAAAGAGATCCGGCGAGTAGACTCAGAACCAGCCATTTGACGAATTAACTGGCCGTTATTATCCAGCAGATAGTACTTAACCTGGTCCGTATTCTCCCGGGCCACTCCTTCTTCGTCTATTTCTTCATACTGCACAAATATCTCATCGGCTGTCGGATTGGGAAAAATGATCCAGTTCTTTGATCCTTTTTTCCCTGGCTTGCTACCCTGGGTTGTCAGAATTCCGGTGTCCGTTTCAGAAGTTGGTACGGTACCTATACAGGAAATTTCAATCGCGCTGACTAAGGGGTCTTCATTCAGGCGTTCAAACAAAATAGTAAGCTGACCATCCGTAACCTGTACCTCGAAGGTTTTTTTGAGGGCCTTCTTAAGTCCGGCTTCGGCTCTTATTTCAAAGTTGGAGGCTACGGTGGCATTCTCTAAAAGAATATTGAATGAGCGGGTTATACTACTGACCGACTCTACAAAATAAAAGTTAACCCTGTACCAGAGCGGCTCGGCTGCCACCGGAAACGCCCATACCATATTACCTCCCCCTCGACTGTCGCGGCGCATAGTCTGAAAAAGTGCCGTCGGAGCGCCGGTCGCGTTGGTATTAACAGCCATGTTGCCGGTAGTACTGGCAGCGGCATAAACATTGGTGTACGGACTAGGGCTTGTCTGGGTATCTATAGCCCAGGCCATTTCAGGGTCTGGGAGTGTGGCACCTCCGGCATTGACTCTGAATAGTACCTTAGGGCTATCCATAACATCCCGTACCTCTAGTTGTACCGTTTCGCTGCTAACCCCGCCCGTACGATCGCTAACTGTAAAAGTAATAGCATAAGTACCTGTTTGCCCGCGGGGGTCTGCCACTACAGTAGCGGTACCGTTGCGGTGGTCCGTTAATGTTACAAAAGACGGAAGTCCCTGGGCGCTGAAATCCAGCGAGTCCAGGTCAGCATCGTGGGCCTTCAGCAGAAGCTTCAAAGTACTGTTTTTGGCAACCGACCTGTCCCCTATTTTTTCCAGGACGGGTGGGCTAAGCTGTGACTCGTAAGCGCCAATGTCAAACGCCGCTCCCGTCGGCCGCGGTCGGCCCGCCAAATCGTGCAGTATACCAAGGGGCGCTACGTCCATTCCTTTGTTCAGGGCGGGTGAACTCAGCAGCAGGTTGTAATTACCGCCGCTACTGTTTACAAAGCCCGCCTCACTAAGCGTAGGCAGTTTCAGGTTACTAAGATCGGTAGCGGTGGCTCCGTTTCCATACACAAGGTACTGTCCGTTCTGGGGAGCTACCAGCAGGTTGTTATACAGCAACTTAACGGTGCGACTACCGTACATCCGGATGCTCTCGCGCAGGGAGGTTACAATGGTATTATTTACAATAAAAAGCGAAGTACCTGCCTTGGGTACGGTACGGTCGTCCGAAAAAATGCCAAATCCTTCGGGCGATACGAGCAGGTTATTGTAAATTTTTAAGCCGCCCTGATAGTCTACGGCCAGTATGGCGTTCCCAGTGCCGCTTATGACTTTATTGTTGAAGCAGGTTCCCCCGGCACCGGCACCGATTTGGATACCCATATTCTGAAAAGTACCAAAGGGGTCAGCGCCAAAGTTTTCTACTGTATTATTATATACCTCAGCATCGGGGGCGCAGGCATATTGAATACCGTCCGCCTTGGTATGTTGAATCAGATTATTATAGATTTTTAAACCGTAAATCAGGTGGGGAAGTACCTGGCGGCTTTTTCCGTCGCAGGTCATGGTAGCGCCGTTGTAGTTGGTATAGCCCACATAAAGGCCTTCGCCTCCGGTGTGGTGGACGAAATTATCATGAACCAGCACCCCATTCATAACCAGATTTTCGCGCCAGGTAGTACTGTCACAGTTTGGGTCAGTTTTGATCATCATTCCGGCAAATCCCGTTCCGCTTATTTCTACATGATCAATTTCAATGCTGGTTGTTTTAGCCCCGACAACCAGCCCACTGGCCCCGCTGCCGGTACTGCTGATGCGAATTCCATAGTCCGAAGTACTATCGCCCGTACCCGTAACCCTTACGTGGCTCGAGCCCCAGATATCCAGCGCACCATAGTAGGTTGTATGGGCTATGTCCACCACTCCGCCGCAGTTTTTGATGGTAATGGGTTTTTCGGCGGTACCCTCCAAATTCAGAAACCGGAAACGGGAATAAGTCCCGGCTTTGATACAAATTACCTCACCCGGCAGTACCTTCATCTGACGTCCGTCGTAGATGCCACTGGTGGTAATGGTCCGGCTGCAGCCGCAGTCCTGAGCCTGGGTAGCTGAGGGTAAGGTACTTAACAATAAAAAAATGAGCAGGAGGTAGTAGAAAGGTTTACTCATGAGTGGTCGAGATAGGTGGGAGCCGGATAAATTGTTTGGTGCAAAAAGTATTTTATGGAGCAAATTTTGTACCTAACTGGCATTTTGCTCCATAAATATTTACACACCACCTTGGTCTGAAGCAGTCGACTGCGCCCAATGATTTGGAAGGGGCACTTTTACTACAATCTATTCGCTTACAGCCGGATAAAAAGCTGCCTCGGGCAGGCAAACCACAATTATCAGGCCATTTTTTGACAAAAAGCACCAACCGAAGCAGGATTTCAGATAACAACTTACCTTTGTTCCAATCTTTACCCTTTTCGCCCAAACCCCTATTCTAATGCTGTACTTTCTGCTGGCTGTTATTTTTACGGTTGCGCTGTATCTCATTATGAGAGCCTACCCCCGCTACAATGTCCAATCCTTTCACGCCATTGTATTTAACTACTACGCCTGCGTAGGTACCGGTTTGCTCCTTATGACCGACTGGGGGCAGTTCAGGGAGGTAGTCTGGACCTCTACTCCCACGCTGCTCACGTTGTCGCTGGGTACTATGTTTGTGGTGGTTTTTGTGCTGATTGGCCAGACCGCCCAAAAGGTAAGCGTGACGGCCACCTCCCTGGCGGGTAATATGTCGCTGGTGATTCCGGTGGTATTTGGCCTTTTTATTTTTCAGAATGCCAATAAGGTATATACGTTCTGGAACTACCTGGGCCTGGTGCTGGCACTGGGTGCGCTGGCGCTGGGTGCCATTCAAAAAAAGGGAAGTACCTCCGCAGCAGAGGCCTCCCATACAACGGCCTCCTACCTGTGGCTGCTCCCCATTCTGGTCTTCCTGGGTAGCGGCACCAACAATACCCTCATCAATTACCTGAGCATGAGCTATTACCGTCCCGAACAAACTACTTTATTCATGATAATTGCCTGCCTGGGGGCCGTACTGGTAGGTACCGTTATTCTTATTTATCGGATTGTACAACAGGGGGAACGCCTTCAGCTCCGCAGCATAGCGGGCGGCCTGCTTTTGGGGGTACCTAATTTCCTGTCGTTGTACTTCCTGCTGAAAGCGCTGGGGGCGTTCGGGAACAGCGCCGCTTTTGTATTTCCTATTTATAATATTCTTACCATGCTGGTATCGTCCGCTACGGCCTGGCTTATTTTTCGTGAGCGCCTCAACGGGCTGAATCGACTGGGGCTGATCCTGGCGGTACTTGCCATTGTGCTTATTTCCTACCAGGAACTGGGTATTCAGCTTGAGTAGCTTTTAAATCGAGCTTTCCTAAACACGAGAGGCCAACCCGCTGGGTTGGCCTCTCTTTATATCTATCCAAACTAGTTATCAGTGCTTTTCTTCCGGCTGCTTTTCCAGGTTGAAGAGGTCATTCAGCACGTCAATCAGGGTTTCGGCTTCGCCGCGCTTGCAGGCGGCTTTGAGCTGCAGTACGGGAAGTTTAATAATTTTCTGCATCATACTGGAAGTAATACGCTCTATTTTGGCCGCTTCCGCTTCGGTCATGCTCTTCATGTAGCGGGCCATTTCTTCCTGGCGAATCTGCTCAAGCGCATTTTTGAGTTTCTGAATGGTCGGCGAAACTACCATCTCCTTCGACCAGTCGTTGAACTCCGTTACCATTTCTTCAATTATGTACTTTACCTGGGGTACGGCCCGCATCCGGCGTACCAGCGCTTCGTCGGCCCGGGTCCGGATAGTATCAATATTATAAAGTACTACGCCAGGTACTTCCTCTACCTCCGGCTCCACGCTGCGTGGTACCGACAGGTCAATGAGGTACTTAAACGTGAGGCCTCCCAGCTTAGTTAACAGTGCTTTGGTGAAGTAAGGCTCATCGCGTACCATAGACGACACAATGACGTCGGCCCGCATGATTTCCAGGTCAATATCTTCGAAATCGGCTACCCGGAAACCATATTCAGCGGACAGGGCGTCGGCTTTGGAGCGGGTGCGGTTGACCAGCGTAATATCGGAACCTACTTTGGTAGCCAGGTTCTTGCATACATCGGTACCTATTTCACCTAAACCTACTACCAGTATTTTGGGGTTTACGGTCAGGGTATCGACCAGTTCAACGGCGGCGTACGATAGCGAAGCGGCTCCGTCCCGGAAAGATGTTTCCTGCGCTACCCGCTTGTTGGCAAAGAAGATGGTATGCATGAGGCGGTGCAGGAATGGCCCGGCCATGTCCATGTCGGCCGACCACTGGTACGACTGCTTGATCTGATTCGGGATTTGCATGTCGCCTACTACCTGCGAGAGCAAACCGGTTGCTACCTCAAACAAATGACGTACGGCCTGGTCGCCGTCAGCAAACTGTTCAAAATACGGCAGGTACTGGCTTACGTCAGTAATGCCGTTCTGAATCAGCAACAGCTTGATAAACTCTTCATTGAGGTTCTCCGAAGAAGAATAATATACTTCAGTCCGGTTACAGGTAGAAACAACCAATACGTCTGATACGTCAAAGAATTCCCTTATACGAAGCATTAAGGCTTTGGCTCCCTCTTCGTTAAGTGCAATTTGCTCCCTGATGGCCAGAGGAGCAATACGATACGATAAACTGACGGATTTGAAGTGATTATACATTATTTACACCTGAATTCTGAAAACAAAAATACGGCACAATCTTCACAATATGAAACGTCAACGGGATTTGATAAGTTTATTTAGAACTATTTTAATTTACATCCCTGACATTTGTACAAATTTCGCGGTTATAGTGAAATGCTAGTATGACGCAGGTCAGTTTTTGGGCTGATTTGGCTACCTCGCCCCTGAATACGCCAATTGCAGTATTTTCGTTTATATTTACAAACAGTATGACTATTAATTAAACAGGATTGGCTGCTGCCCAACCTGCCTAACTACCCCATGAGTACGGCAAACGACGAACAACGCCCCCGCTTTTCCCTGCACCCGGTAGCCCTGCTCAATAGTCTGCGACTTCGCCGCACCCTGCTCGATACCTACGGGCAAAAGAATACGTACAAATTTATTATTGGGCTTAATCTGTTCCTTATAAGCGTCGGGTCGTTGTTTTATACCAATGACCTGGTGTCGAAACTCGAAGAGCGGGAAATGCGGCAGGTAAAGCTTTACGCGGAAGGGCTGCGCTACGCCATTAACAGCGACTTCGACGAAGACTTTAACGTTGTAATGCAGAATATTATTGAAGCCAACTCTTTCTACGAGATTCCGGCTATCTATCTGGATGAAAACAACATGCCTTCGGCCCATAATAATATTTCATTCCCCGAAAACGCCAGTCCCGAAAGCAAAGAGCGGATTTTACAGGAACGCCTTGACCAGATGAAAGAAGAACACGCCGCTATACCCGTGGAACTGGGCGACGGGCGCACCGGCTACGTGTATTACAGCAACTCGTTCCTGCTGACTCAACTTAAGTACTACCCTTACATTCAGCTTTCGGGCCTTTTTATTCTGGGATTTCTGGCTTATCTGGCGTTTAGTTCGGCGCGTCGGGCCGAGCAGAACCGGGTGTGGGTGGGACTGGCCAAAGAAACCGCGCACCAGTTGGGTACCCCGCTGTCGTCGCTGATGGCCTGGATTGAGTACTTCCGCTCCGATCCGGATTTTGATCCGGCCATTGCCGAAGAACTGGAAAAAGATGTTCAACGCCTTGAAATGATTACGACCCGCTTCTCCAACATCGGGTCAGTACCGGCGCTGAAAGAAGAGAACATTGCCCAGGTAGTAACCGAATTTATCACCTACCTACAGAAACGCGTTTCCACCAAAGTAGCTTTCCATATTGACAACCAGCTTACCGAAGGGCAGACCGTCCTGGTCAACAGGAATTTGTTTGAGTGGGTGGTAGAGAATATCTGTAAAAACGCCGTGGACGCCATGGCCGGGGTGGGCGAAATCCGGATTTTCCTGATCCCTCACACCCCCCAGCAGGAGGTTATCATTGATATTCAGGATACGGGCAAGGGTATCAGTAGTTCAAACTTACAGAAAATATTCCGTCCGGGCTTTAGTACCAAAAAGCGGGGCTGGGGCCTGGGCCTGACGCTGGCCAAGCGTATCATTGAAAACTACCACAACGGCAAATTATTTGTCAAGAGCTCGGAGCCCGGCAAGGGTACTACCTTCCGGATTGTGCTGCATAAGTAGGTACATATGGCTGGCTATACGCCCTCCATTTCCGGCTGGTCTGTTATTTATTTTTTAGTCTGAAAGTACCTTTGCCTGCCCGCGCACTGGCTCTCCCCTGCCTTTCCGGATGACCGTTTAATAAAATTTTACCGGAAGTATTTGATATAAAACATCTTATCCATAATTTTATTTCTCTATTGCCGCTGGTGTCGCTCTCATAAATCGTTGCGTTTCTTTTTACGTTTACCTGGCTGCGTACCAGGAGCAGGTACTTCTTTGCATTCAGGTTTAATATCATGCTCAGCCGTGAGAGGGATTATCCTTTCGGCTGTTTTGACAGGTCCATTTCAACTAAGATACACTTCATTAATAGGCAGGAATCATCCTGCCGTGGCTGAATCTGTTTTTGGAGTACCCCATATTTTTTCTCATAAGTATTTATTTACCTAAACCGTTTCGCGTATGCACTATTCTCCTTTCGTAAAAGCCGGGCTGCTGGCCCTGGTCGTGCTGATTGGTAGTCTTGTAGGCTGGGAACTCTACCTGCGTAGTCAGGGATTTGAAATCTCCTACAACGACGACGAAGACCTGTGGGCCTACCACCACCAGCAGGTCTATGAGGCCTCAGCTGCCAACCCGGTCCTTGTTGGTTCTTCCCGCTTTAAGTTTGGCCTGGACCTGGCTACCTGGGAGGCCACTTCCGGGGCGGCGCCCACCCAGCTTTCGCTGGTAGGTACTTCGCCCCGACCCTTACTGGCTGATCTGGCCCGTGACAAAAATTTTAAAGGTACCGTACTGGTAGGCGTCACCGAAGGTTTATTTTTTGCACCATCGGGTAGTTATCCCGAGCAGCAGGCCAACAAATGCACGGCCTACTATCCCAAATGGTCCATTGCCCAGCGGACCAGCTTTTTCCTGAACCGGCAACTGGAGTCCCGATTGTTATTCCTGGATGTGGAGCGGTTTAATCTGCGCTCTTTACTAAATCGGGCCGGGGTTGTTAACCGGCCGGGGGTATTTGCTCTGCCTGCTTTTCCGATGAAGTTTGTTACGGATGGATTTAACCGGCAAACCACCATGACTGCGGAGTTCGTGGCTGACACCGCCCTACAGAATGAGCAGAGGGCCATCTGGATGTACGTGTTTACAAAGGCCCCTCAGGCACCCGTGTCCGACAGCTTGCTGACCACTATTTTCGGGGAAGTGAAATCAGATGTTGCCAAGATTCAGAAACGCGGTGGTCAGGTACTTTTTGTCCGTATGCCTTCTAGCGGTGAAGTCTGGGAACTGGAAAAGCAGGTGTTCCCGCGGGAGAAGTACTGGAACCGCTTACTTGCCGAAACCGGCGCACCGGGCATTCATTTCCAGGACTACCCCGAACTCTCTACGCATGAATGTCCGGAATGGTCACACCTGAGTCCGGCCGATGCCCGGACTTTCACGAAGGATTTAATCCGAATAGCCGAGCAGAAAACCGGTTGGCATATCGCGCGTCCGTCCGTTGCTGCGGCTCCTGCCCAAATTTCCACCTTAGCCGTCCGATAATCATGGTTTTCAATTCCTATACCTTCATCGCCTTTATTGGGGTGGTTCTGCTGCTGCACAACGCGCCCCTGCCCTGGAAAGTAAAAAAGCTGAATCTGCTGGTGGCCAGCTACCTTTTTTACGCCGTCTGGAACCCGCCTTTTGTACTGCTCCTGTGGCTTTCGACTATTGTAGACTACCTGGTGGCCCTGGCGCTGGGGCGGGAGGAAAACCCATATAAGCGCAAGGGGCTTTTGGTGCTAAGCCTGGCCATAAACCTGGGTATGCTGGGGTACTTTAAGTACGGGGGCTTTCTGATGGATAACTTCGTGGCGCTGCTTTCGCTGGCGGGTATTACCTACCAGCCCCCCGGGGCGGATATTATCCTGCCGGTGGGTATCTCGTTCTATACGTTCCAGACGCTCTCCTACACGCTGGACGTGTACCGCCGGAAGTTTGCCCCGGAAAAATCTCTGCTCGACTTTTCGCTGTTTGTCACCTTCTTTCCACAACTGGTGGCGGGGCCCATTGTGCGCCCCGGCGAATTGATACCACAGTTCAAAGTACCCCACCGGGCCACCCAAACCCAGCTTATATGGGGCTTGTTCCTGCTCACGCTGGGGCTGTTTATGAAAGTAGGCATTGCCGATGGTATGCTGTCGGAGACGGCTGACTCGGTATTTGGCGTTCCCTTTCCGCTACATCCGCTGGATGCCTGGGCGGGGGTACTTGCTTTTTCCGGCCAGATTTTCTGCGACTTTGCCGGCTATTCAACCTGCGCCATTGGGGTTGCCCTGTGCCTGGGTTTTGTGCTGCCCGACAACTTTCGTTATCCCTACGCCGCCGTAGGCTTTTCCGATTTCTGGCGGCGCTGGCACATTACGCTGTCCACCTGGCTACGCGACTACCTGTACATTCCGCTGGGCGGCAACCGCGTCGGTGCAACCCGGACGTACCTCAACCTGATGATTACGATGTTGCTGGGGGGCTTATGGCACGGTGCCAGCTGGAACTTTGTGGTATGGGGAGCCTTGCACGGGGTTTTTCTGGGAGTAGAAAGGTTATTCAGAGACCGGCCCGCCCGACTTCCCCAAATGCCTCTTGCTACAGAAACGGTTATTACTCAGGCTTCCCTGCTTCCGGCTATTCCATTGAGTCGCTCCGTTTCACGGTTTGGACTGGCCTTGTTGACATTCCTGCTGGTGACCCTCACCTGGGTGTTTTTCCGGGCTCCCGATTTTGGCACTGCCATGCGGTTGTTGCTCTCCATGTTCGGTATGATCCCCGTCCAGATAAAACTCCTGACTACTATCGATATGTACAAGGTACTTGTGGTAACGGTAGGCTTGCTGGGTTGCCACTGGCTCATGCGCGACCGGTCGGTGGTAGCCGTAGCGGAAAAGACGCCCTGGTGGCTGCTGGGACTGGGATGGGCGGCCATGCTGCTGGTGCTGGTACTTACCCAAAAGAGCACGGGCTCGTTTATTTATTTCCAGTTCTGATTCTATCCATATAAGCCTTTGAGCTTTATTATACCTCTTAAATACAAGAAGTACCTGACCGGCTCGATCAGGTACTTCTTGTATTTAACTTCTCTTTGAAAGCTAGCTGTAAGTAGCTACAACAACAGAATGTTCCCTCCCACTAATCCAGCGGAACGGATATGGTATCGGTTTCGATGATATTACTTACCCGAAGGGAGCGGTCACGTACCCGCACCTGGAACTTAAGTACGGTGGGCTGGGCAAATCGGGAGTAGAAAAATATCTGCGAGAAATCAAGTTTTCCTTTGATGGGTCCGGGCTTTCCGTCCCGCTTAAGTACCGGAAAAAACAATTTGCTGGTAACGGCCGTGGGCAGCTCTACAAAGCTTCCCTTTTCCAGGCGCAGGGTTTTTAACTCGTAATTGCCCCAGCCACTGTACTTGGAATTAAGCAGGGTAGTATCGCTTCGCTCTTCGGCTGTTACGCCCAGGTCGCCGTCACCGTCTTCAAAATCAATGGTAATGATCACGGAATCTTTCCGGGCATTGGGGCCGGAAAAGGGATCCGGTACTGTAAACTTGTCTATGCTATTAAAGGCAATAGTGGGGGTTGTATCAAAATCAGGTGTTTCAACACAACTAACCAGGGTCAGAGCGGCAAATAGAAATATGTAAACAGTGTAACGCATAGCGCAGGTGAAATGTCGGTGGTTTAGCTTGTAGTACTAACAGATTCGGCCCTGATAGAGTTTGGAATCTGCTTTTGAAATATCTTTGTATCGGTTAAAGTAATTCGAATACACTACCCACGAAAGTAACAGGATTGGAACTACCACGCAATAGCTCACCCGAAGTTCTTAGAGGGGCTCTACGCCAGCAGGTCCTGGACGTAACGTCGGCCAGCTTCGAGGAAACCGCCCTGCGGGTGTTCAGGTACCAGGCCCGGTACAATCCGGTGTACAATGCTTACCTCTCGCACCTGCGTATCCATCCCGATAGTCCGCAGCGTTTGACGGAGGTTCCTTTTTTACCCATTCAGTTTTTCAAGAACCACACTATCCAAACGGGTCATCCTTCCGGGGCGGCGATCCTGTTTGAAAGCAGCGGTACCACGGGTACTGTTACCAGTCGTCATGCGCTCTACGACACTTCCCTCTACCAGCTCATCAGCGAACGTATTTTTGAACAGTACTACGGGCCGCTGAATAACTTCCACGTACTGGCACTTTTGCCTTCTTATCTTGAACGAAACAATTCATCCCTGGTGTATATGGCGCGGCATTTTATTGAAAAAACCGCCTCCTCCTACTCGGGATTTTATCTTTATGACACCGGGGCTCTAACCCGCCAGTTACGTAGCCTGGCCCGGCTCAGCGATGGGCGCAAGGTACTGGTACTGGGAGTTACGTTTGCCCTGCTCGACTGGGCCGAAAGCCTGCATGACACGGCTTTCCTGCGGGACTTACCCGAGCTAATCGTCATGGAAACCGGTGGCATGAAAGGACGCCGCCGCGAAATGCTCCGGGAAGAAGTACATGACCAGCTTACAAGCCACCTGCCTATCCGCGACATCCATTCTGAATACGGCATGACCGAATTGTTGTCACAAGGGTACTCGCCGGGTCAGGGCCTGTTTCGGAGCGGCTATACCATGCAAATCCTGATTCGGGAAACCAACGATCCTTTTGCAATTAAGGAACAAGGTACCTTTTACCGAACGGGTGGTATTAATGTGGTGGACCTGGCTAATCTGGATTCGTGCAGTTTTATCGAAACCCAGGACCTGGGTCGCCTGGGAACTGAGCCTGGTACCTTCTACGTCATGGGCCGCTTCGACAACTCCGATATCAGAGGCTGTAATCTGATGGCTCTATAAAACAGGATGCCCCAACCTACTGGCCGGAGCTTCCTGTTTTAAATATCTTTCTCAAATTACCCCCCGATATTGGCATAGAGCTTAACGTCATCGAGCGTAATTATGTCGCCGCAAAGAATTACCAGTCGCTCAATTACGTTGCGTAGTTCACGCACGTTACCTGTCCAGGGGAGGGTCTGCAGGTACTGCATGGCCTCCGGCAGGATACGCTTGGGAGCGCTGCCGTACTCTTCGGCAATATCATAAAGAAATTTATCGGACAGCAAAGGAATATCAACCTTACGCTCCGCCAGCGGTGGTACATAGATCAGGATTACGCTCAGGCGGTGAAAAAGGTCCTCCCGAAAATTCCCTTCCTGAATCTCCCGACGCAGGTCCTTGTTGGTAGCTGCTATAACCCGTACGTTTACCTTGATTTCCTTTTCGCCGCCGACGCGGGTAATTTTATTTTCCTGAAGGGCCCGCAGTACCTTGGCCTGGGCCGAAAGGCTCATATCGCCAATTTCGTCCATAAAAATGGCACCTCCATTGGCCTGTTCGAACTTCCCGATACGTTGCTTAATGGCCGAGGTAAAAGCTCCTTTTTCGTGACCGAACAGTTCACTTTCAATAAGTTCGCTGGGTATGGCGGCACAGTTTACTTCAATAAGTGGCATGTGCGCACGCGGGCTTTTACCGTGAATCTGCTTGGCTACCAGCTCTTTTCCGGTACCGTTGGGTCCGGTAATCAAGACCCTGGCCTCCGTTGGGGCTACCCGCTCAATGGACTCTTTCACCCGTCGGATGGGCTCAGAGTCTCCCACTATCTCATTGATCTTATAAATCCGTTTTTTGAGCTGACTGGTTTCGGCCACCAGTTTATACTTCTCGATGGCATTCCGGACACTTACCAGCAGGCGGTTCAGGTCCGGTGGCTTGGTCAGGAAGTCGAAGGCGCCGCGCTTGGTAGCTTCCACGGCATTTTCTACGTTGCCATAGGCCGAAATCATAATAAACTGCGTACTGTGGCCCGAATCGCCCGCTTTCAACAATAGCTCCAGACCGTCCATCTTGGGCATGCTAATATCGCAAAGCGCTACGTGGTACTCATTCGTTTTAATTTTTTCAAGGCCTTCATCCCCGTCCTTGGCCTCATCTACTTCATATCCTTCATATTCCAGAATGTCCCGAAGAGCATCCCGTATGTTCTTTTCATCATCAATGATGATTATTTTAACCATGGTATAGGTGTAAGTAGAGTTACAATGTTTGCGAAAAGTAACGGAAAGTATGGTCTAATTGCAATCAAAAATTATTTTTTTTCGTAACCGGGAAAAACGACTTTGGTCATTTTCCCCAATTTTAGTATAGCTACGTTTATATTCAATTGAATTATTTAAAGCAACAAAAGGGATAGCAAACAAGGTTAAGCGGTGCCCGTAATTTATCCCGATAACTTCTGGAAGTACATAATCTATTACTCCCTTACGAAAAGAGGCACAGGTCGTGCCTCTTTTCGTAGGGGTACTCTTTGGGAAATCCCCTCAGCACCCTTCCGGGCCGCAGGCCTGGCCGCTGATGGCTTCCAGCATTTCGTCCCGAACGGTGGTCAGGGCCTGCACAAATACCTCAGCGGGCTGAGCGCCTGATATACCGTACTTGTTATTCAGGATAAAGAAAGGTACCCCACTTATGCCCAAACTTTGAAAGTGATTCATCTCCTGACGTACCTCGTAGCCAATTGCCTCGTCGGCCAGGATGGTTTCAATTTTCTCCTGATTCCACCCAAATGGGGAGAACAGTTCCGTCAGGACCGCTACATCTCTCAAATCCCGGGCGTCGGTAAAGTAGGCTTTAAAAAGTACCTCTTCGGCTTCGTGCTGAAACCCTTCTTTACCGGCTACCTGGAGAACCTTATGGAGGGGAAATGTATTGATAGCGGCCGAAATCTTATCCAGTTGAAAATCAATACCGGCTTCGTGACCTACATTGGTCAGGTGGGCGAACATCTGCTCGATTTTGGCTTCATTACCGAATTTTTTCAGGAAGTACTCCTTCCGGTCATGCCCCTCGTCCGGAATAGTAGGGTCAAGCTGATAGGGGTGCCAGTTGACCTGTACCTCAGAGCCCTCAGGAAGCTGCTCCAGGGCTTTTTCGAGGCGCCGCTTTCCAACAAAGCACCAGGGGCATACTACATCCGAGACAATATCTATGGTAATGGGTTTAATGAAAGGCTTTATCATAGGTAATAACTTTTTAATGGATTATCTAAAAAAAACAGTCCCGAACCTAAATAAATTCAGCCCCTTGATTTCAGTCTGCCCATAGTTGTTGTGCATTCAACCGGGCAAATATCCAAATAAGAGATATAACCTATCTGATATACAAATATTTCAAAAATAAAGACGTTAATATTTCATTATTTGTACTTAGCAAATGTATTTTTACATTCTGCATTGTTAACCCTTTATATAATTTCATTCAAATGAATAGACGTGATGCTCTTGCCCGTGTGGCGTTTCTAATGGGGGGAACACTCTCGGCTCCCACCATAGTGGCCTTTCTGGAAGGCTGCAAAACTGCCGACGAAACGTCAAAAGCGGCAAATTTTGCGTTTTCGAACGACCAGCTAAACCTTGTTTCAGAAGTTGCTGAAATGATTATTCCCCGAACCAACACCCCCGGTGCTAAGGATGCGAAAGTGGGCGAGTTCATTCAGGTAATGCTCAAAGACTGCTACTATACCAAAGACCAGGAAAAATTCAGCAAAGGACTGGAAAAACTCGGCGACGAGGATTTTATGGACGCTTCGCCCGAAGAACGTACGCAACTACTTACAGCCCTGGAGCAGGAATCAATAAATGAACTGAAACAAATCGGGGAGCAGCGCGCTAAAGCCAAAGAAGCCGGAAAAGTCTTTGAAGAGCCGGGAGTACCTTTCTTCCGACTGATTAAAGAATTGACCTTGCTTGGCTACTTCACCTCGGAGGTAGGCGTTAACCAGGCACTTGCATACGTACCTGTTCCTACCAAATATGAAGGATGCATAGATCTCAAGCCTGGCCAGAAAGCCTGGGCAATGTAAAAAGTAATCATCAGTGAAGAAGGAACCTTTCTGGTTTACTGCCAATCACTCTATCTAACAATACTTCGAATGAATCTTAACATAAAAGCAAAACAACAGGCTACCTACGATGCCATAGTAGTAGGATCAGGAATAAGTGGTGGCTGGGCCGCCAAAGAACTGACTGAAAAGGGCCTGAAAGTGGTCATGCTGGAGCGCGGGCGTGACATTAAGCACGTAGTAGACTACAAAACCGCTACCCTTAACCCCTGGGAGTTTGAGCACCGCGGTCGGGTAAGTACCCTGGCGCGGGAAGAGTACTGGGCCAACTACCGCACCGGCTATACCGCCAATGAGGAACACCGCCACCATTTCGAAAACGACAAGGAACATCCCTACCTCGAAGACCGCCCGTTTGACTGGATCAGAGGGTACCACGTAGGTGGTCGCTCGCTGATGTGGGGACGCCAAAGCTACCGCTGGAACGAGGCCGACTTTGAAGCCAACGCCAAAGACGGTATTTCCATTGACTGGCCCATTCGCTACCAGGATATTGCGCCCTGGTACGACTACGCAGAGCGGTTTGCGGGGATTAGTGGTTCAAGGGACGGACTGGATGTACTGCCCGATGGCCAGTTTCAGCCACCCATGCAGATGAACTGCGTCGAAACCCATCTGAAAGGGACGGTTGAAGGCAAATTTCCGGGACGTCATATCATCATAGGCCGTACAGCTCACCTGACTGCTCCGCAGGAGCACCAGACGGCGCTGGGCCGGGCGGCCTGTCAGTTCCGTAACATGTGTATGCGCGGTTGCCCCTACGGTGGTTATTTCAGTACGCAGGCTGCTACGCTGCCCGCTGCCCAAAAAACCGGCAACCTTACCCTGATTCCTGACGCCATCGTAACTGAGGTAATTTACGACGACAAGGCCGGTAAAGCTACCGGAGTTCGGGTGATTGACCAGAACACCAATGAAACCCGGGAGTACTTTGCCAAGATTATCTTCCTGAATGCCTCCGCCATCGCTTCGGCATCTATAATGCTTAATTCCAAGTCTGACCGCTTCCCCAATGGACTTGGCAATGAAAGCGACCAGTTGGGTCGTAATATCATGGACCACCACCTGGGCGTAGGCGCCGGAGGCGAGTTTGACGGTTTTAAAGACAAGTACTACTTTGGCCGTCGCGCCAACGGTATCTACGTGACCCGCTACCGCAACTGGGGTAACGATAAGCGTGATTACCTGCGGGGCTTTGGGTATCAGGGTAGCGCCAGCCGTGAAGGCTGGGGCCGTGGTGGTTCTATGGAAGGATTCGGCGCTGCTTTCAAAGAAGAAATTTTAAAACCGGGTACGTGGCGTATGAACCTGGGAGGCTTTGGCGAGGTACTACCGCAGGAGAGCAACCGCATGTACCTGCACGGCAGCCAGAAAGACAAGTGGGGCCTGCCGCTGGTGGTATTTGATGCGGCCTACGGCGAAAACGAAAGAAAGATGCGCGTAGACATGATGAATGACGCCGCCGAAATGCTCGAAGCAGCCGGATTCAAGAATGTTAATTCCTACAACGACACCACCAAAAACCTGGGTATCGGTATTCATGAAATGGGTACGGCCCGCATGGGACGTGATCCTAAGACTTCGGTACTTAATGGCAACAACCAGGTATGGGGTGCCGAAAACGTATACGTAACGGATGGCGCCTTCATGACGTCGGCCTCCTGCGTGAACCCTTCACTTACTTATATGGCCATGACAGCCCGCGCGGCTGACCATGCCGTGAAGGAGCTGAAGAAGCAGAACCTGACCTAGATTACCAGCCTATCCACTACTAAAAAACCTCCTTCCTGACTACAGGAGGAGGTTTTTTTATTAACTTACTACTTTATTTCCACCAACGGTTAGCCAGAGCCTATGAAAAAAAGATTTTTACTGAGCATAGTCGTCTGTTTCCTTTCTATAGGCTCCGGGAGTTACGCGGGGGCCCAACAACTCGACTCCTCTAACCTGCCTATTTTGCTGATAGACACGCATGGTCAGGAAATTCCCAATGAACCCAAGATTGTAGCTTCCCTGAAACTTATTGACAATGGCGTCGGAAAACCTAATTCCCCCACTGACCGGCCGGCTTATGAAGGTAAAATAGGAATAGAGCAACGGGGTTCCTCTTCGCGAATTCTGTTCCCTAAAAAACCCTATGGTTTTGAACTGCGCGATGCCAGGGGCGAAGAAGGAATCAGTGCCTCACTGCTGGGCATACCTGCCGAAGAAGACTGGGTTCTGAACGCCACCTATAACGACAAAACCCTGGTCCGGGAAGTACTTACCTATGGGCTTTACCGGCAGTTTAGCCCCTATTATGCCACCCAAACCCGCTACTGTGAGGTTATCATCAATGGCCGCTATGAGGGGTTGTACATCCTGATGGAAAAAATAAAGCGGGATAAGAATCGGGTCAATATTTCAAACTTAAAAAGCTCAGACACCAGTGGCGATGCCCTGACGGGTGGCTATATTCTGAAGATCGATAAAACCGAAGGTACCCTTTCCCGAACCTGGCAGTCGCCTTATAAGTCGACGATGAATCCTTCGATCTCTATTCCCATTCAGGTGGAATTTCCCAAACTACAGGACCTGACCGAAAACCAGTTCAACTACATAAAAGAATACATTACTAATTTTGAGAATGTACTGAAAAGCGATGACTACCGCGATGAAACCACGGGATACGCCAGGTACATTGATGTAGACTCCTGGGTAGATTACCTGATAATAAATGAGGTGAGCCGTAATATTGACGCTTACCGGCTAAGTACTTTCTTTTACAAAGACCGTGATAGTAAAGGAGGAAAGCTGGTTATGGGGCCTATCTGGGACTATAACCTGGCCTACGGCAATGCCGACTATTGTCAGGGCGAACTTTACCAGGGCTGGGCTTTTGACTTTAATCAGCACTGCCGGGATGACACCTACCAAATTCCCTTCTGGTGGAACAGGTTGCTGATGGACTATAACTTCGCCCGCAAGGTACGGCTACGGTACCAGTCCCTGCGGAAGACTGTACTCAAAACCGACCACATCAACAAGTATATTGATTCAACTATAACCAGCTTGCAGGAAGCTCCCATCCGGAATTTCCAGCGCTGGCCGGTACTTGGGCAGAAATTGTGGCCCAACTATTACGTTGGCAACAACTACCCGGACGAAGTGAACTACCTCAAAGAATGGCTCAACCAAAGGCTGCGCTGGATGGATGATGTACTCCTACAGTTTGGGTCTGACGTGACGGCCAGTACTACCGCCAGCAACAGCCTGCTCCTGACGGTCTCCCCCAACCCCGCTCAAGAGCAGGTGCAGGTAAAGTTTAACCTGCCTAAACCTTCCCAGGTAAAAGTACTGATGATCGATCTTTGGGGCCGAACTACCCTACAGAAAAACCTGGGTACGCTGCCCGCCGGTCTCCATAGCACCGAGCTGGATTTAAAAACTGCCACCGGAGCGCCCGTGCAGGTTGTCACCCTGGAAGCCGATGGGAAAATCATCTCTAGTCAAAAACTAATACAGCAGTAGTGGCCATTACCCTAAGCGCTTTCTATTTGTGAAAGAACCAATTTCCCTGCCGCAACGGGTTTCCTCCGTGGATACCTACCGTGGTTTTGTTATGTTACTGATGATGGCCGAAGTACTTGAATTTGGTCATGTTGCCAAAGCGGCGCCGGAAAGTACCTTCTGGTCTTTCCTTCACCACCACCAGAGCCACGTACCCTGGGTTGGCTGTTCGCTGCATGACCTGATCCAGCCTTCGTTTACTTTCCTGGTGGGAGTGGCCCTGCCCTACTCGCTGGCGAGCCGCCTTGTCAAAGGCCACAGCACCAGCTACCTGTGGCTGCACATGCTACGGCGCGCGCTCATTCTGGTACTTTTGGGTATTTTTCTTCGTTCCATGTACCGTCCGCAAACTAATTTTACCTTTGAGGACACTCTTACCCAAATTGGGCTGGGGTATCCGTTTTTGTTTGCGCTCGGGTTCCGGTCTCCGCGTACGCAGTGGATAGCGCTGGCCGTGCTGCTGGTTGGGTACTGGCTGGTATTTGCGCTTTATCCGCTGCCCGGCCCGGACTTTGACTGGACCCAAACGGGGGTACCCGCCGACTGGCCCCATCGGCTGGGCGGCTTTGCGGCCCATTGGGATAAGAACACCAATGCGGCCTGGGCTTTTGACCAGTGGTTTCTCAATCTATTTCCCCGCGAAAAGCCTTTTCTGTACAACGGCGGAGGCTATGCTACGCTGAGTTTCATACCTACCCTCGGTACCATGGTACTTGGACTGGTGGCCGGGCAATGGATCAAAAATTCGGAAGCGGCCGGTCCGCTCCTCAAGCGCCTGCTGCTTACCGGCGGCCTACTGCTCACGCTGGGGTTTTTACTAAACTGGTCGGGTTTTGCTCCCAACGTGAAACGGATCTGGACCCCTACCTGGACCCTGTTCAGCGGGGGCTGGTGTTTTCTGCTGCTGGCGGGCTTCTATTATGTGGTTGATATACTTCAAACCCAAAAGTGGTTCTTTCCCGTTATAGTTGTCGGAATGAACTCCATTGCCGCCTACGTGCTGGCTCATACGGTAGTGGGTTTTATTGATCAGTCTTTCCGGATTCACATTAACCCTCAGTATGACCTTTTTATGGGCGAAACTTACCGTACGCTCGTTAATGGAGGGGTTATACTACTGGTGCAGTGGCTAATTTTATATTGGATGTTTAAGAAAAAGTTGTTTATTAGAATTTGAGAAAATAAAATAACTATTGAGGAAAATTTACCGTTAACTAAGTTAAACAACAGAAAACGATCCCGTGGCATAGGTTTTTTTGCAAACTTATTCATCTTCATCAACTGCTGTAACGTATGTTTTAAAGCAGAAATGACTAAAAAAAGCTACTATGGGTACTCTCTATTTTTCTCAGAAATTTATTCACAGAACTGCGTGCCTTGCCTTGGGGCTGCTTTCACTTGGCTCAACCGGTTGTCAGGATTTAGGTCTGATGGCTCCCGATACCAGTTCTATCAACGATCCTATCATTGACCACGTTGAACTCAAAAACGTGTCTTATGGTAAAGAACCGTTGCAAAAATTTGATTTGTATCTTCCTCTTTCCCTGGAAAAAAATCCGGCGGAAGTAGTTGTCCTGCTGCACGGAGGCGGGTGGGTAAGCGGTGATAAATCCCATCTAATTCCTACCGTTGATTTGTTAAAAAAGACCAAGAAAAACCTGGCTATTGTTAATCTCAACTACCGTATTGCTAGCGATGTCGGAAAACTGCTGCCTGCTCAATTAGCGGATATCCAGTCGGCCGTACAATTTCTGGTGAAAAATTCAGAAAAGTATAATATCAAAAAGAAGGATTACGTGATTGCCGGGGTAAGTGCGGGCGGCCACCTGGCCCTTACCCACGCCTACCGCGACAACCAGGAGCAGGTTGTACAAGCCGTAGTGGCGGCATCGGCCCCCACGGAGCTCTGTATAAAAGAACTTATTGACAAAAGCCTGCAGCCCAATGTTCAATACCTGGTTGGGGCGGAGTACGAAAAACCGTATGATAATTTCATTAACGCCAGCCCCTACTACCTGGCTAGTTTCCGCTCTCCGCGTACTATACTTTTGTACGGAGAAAAAGACGAACTGGTACCCTGGCAGCACGGCCTGCTACTTCAGAAAAAACTGAAGGCTTTAAAGGTACAGCATACTTACATACTTTACCCGGGCGAGCCGCATTTCATTACGCCCGAAAAAGTAACCCGAAACATTATTGCCGTTTTTCAGAACAAACCGGCCAGCTAAATACATAGCGTCTGATTCAACCTCTAACCCGGAATCCTAAGTCTAAAGGCTTAGGATTCTTTATTTTATACCCGGCTATCATTAGAAGCAAAGCTTTTTTATCTTGAGAAGGTAAATCACTCTCAAAATCCGAAACCCGGAGATTCCCTATGAAGAGCCTACTTTCAGCTGTTTGCCTGCTTCTGTTCACTTCTTTCACGACCGGTTCGTATCACCAACCGACCCCGACTGCACAACCCAGGCCCCTGGAAACCTATACGCCGCCCGTCTTTACCGAACTGCCACTGGGTACCATAAAACCCACGGGCTGGCTGCGCAATCAGCTCCTGATTATGGAAAAAGGTACCACGGGGCATCTGGATGAGGTACATAACAAAATAAAAAAAGACAACGGCTGGCTGGGTGGCAAGGGCGACGGCTGGGAAGAAACACCCTACTGGCTGGATGGCGCCGTGCCACTGGCTTACCTGCTGGACAGCAAGCCCCTCCAGGAAAAAGTACTCCGGTATATCAACTGGACCCTCGACCACCAGCGGCCTTCCGGCTACTTTGGTCCCATTACGAAAGCGGAGCGGGAACAGGGCGTACAGATTACCGCCGACAACTGCGAACAGGGCGAAGACTGGTGGCCCAAGATGATCATGCTTAAGGTACTTCAGCAGTACTACACCGCCAGCCAGGACCCGCGCGTGATTCCTTTTATGACTAAGTACTTCCATTACCAGTTACAGTCCCTCAAAAAATGTCCCGTTGGCAAATGGACCGAGTGGGCCACCTCCCGGGGCACCGACAATGTAATGATGGCTCAGTGGCTGTACGGTATTACGCGGGATAAATCATTACTGGAGCTCGCTTCGCTGGTGGAGTCACAATCGTTCCCCTGGAGTACCTGGCTGGGCAACCGTGACTGGGCAATTGAAGCGGCTACCAACCAAAACGGCCAGAACTGGATGCACCGGCACGCGGTAAACGTGGGCATGGCGCTGAAAGCCCCGGCTGTGAACTACCAGCGAACCCGCGACGAGCAGTACCTGAAAGCGCTGAAAACCGGCTTTAACGACCTGATGACGCTCCACGGTCTGCCCATGGGTATATTCTCGGGTGACGAAGACCTCCACGGCAATGATCCTTCGCAGGGAGTAGAGTTGTGCGCCATTGTTGAGTCGATGTTCTCGCTGGAGAATATTATTGCGGTAACGGGCGATGTACACTATATGGACGCGCTCGAACGAATGACCTTTAATGCCTTACCTACCCAAACGACCGACGACTATAACGCCAAACAGTACTTCCAGATCGCCAATCAGGTACAGGTATCGCGGGGGGTATTTGATTTTTCGCTCCCCTTTGACCGGGAAATGAACAATGTATTCGGTATGCGAAGCGGCTATACCTGCTGCCTGGCCAATATGCACCAGGGCTGGACCAAGTTTGCCCAGCATCTCTGGTACCGAACCCGCGACAACGGTCTCGCGGCGCTGGCTTATAGCCCCAACCAACTCAAAGCAAAGGTAGGTAGTGACAATACCGAGGTAACCATCAACGAAATAACGGACTACCCTTTTGGTGATGTTATTCACTTTGAAATAAAGACTCCCAAGCCGGTAGCTTTCCCGTTTACCCTCCGGATACCCGGCTGGTGCAAGGAAGCTACCGTTTCATTGAACGGAAAACCAATCAGTAAGGCAAAAGCCGGTCAGCTCTATACCCACAACCAAACCTGGAAGAACGGTGATAAGCTTACGCTGCACCTGCCGATGGAGGTAACTACCTCCAACTGGGCCAAAAATTCGAGAGCAGTTGAACGTGGTCCGCTGGTATATGCTCTCCGGCTGGAAGAACAGTGGGAAGAAGGTCACAATGAAGTAGAAGGTAAGTACTTCAGCATATTTCCCAAAGGCGACTGGAATTACGGGCTGGTAGAGCAGGTAATCAAAGACCCCCTGAAAAATGTTCAGGTTACTATAAAACCCCTGGCTGATTCGTTTGTGTGGAATATTGCGAATGCCCCCATTGAGCTTCGGACGTCGGCCCGGAAAATACCCGCCTGGCAAGTAGTAGAGGGAGTAGCCCGACAGCCGGTAACCGACCGGAACGGCCTGTACAAAGGCAAAGTAGGTGAAGCCGTAGAAGCTATTACCCTCATCCCCTACGGCTGTACCAAAGTAAGAATTGTGGCTTTTCCGGTGGTAAGGTAAAGAGGTTAAATATCCTCACCGCAGCTACCAATCCTAAAACAATGAGTAGTCTATTCCGCAACTGACAATATAGAAAACACCGCACTGTACGGGTACTGATTTTGTAGACTCCCTTGTCTAATATAAATGAAGTATGTCGGCAGTAGCAACACCCACGGGACCTAATGTGGATTTTCCCTCCATCTCTCCCAAACAAATAAAAAAACTAAAACATGACCCCGTCCGGACAGCCGAGGCGGTGGGCCTTACCTACGTTCGAAGTGGCTATGCTCCCGGCTACCGCCGTATCGGGGCGGGTCGGGGCTTTTACTATGTCAATGAGCAGGGCGAGCGTTGTAAAGATGGACTAACCCTTAGCCGTATCAAGTCGCTGGTCATTCCGCCGGCCTGGCGCGATGTGTGGATCAGCCAGGATTCCAACAGCCACCTGCAGGCTACGGGTATTGACGAAGCCGGGCGCAAGCAGTACCGCTATCACCCTTTCTGGAACCAGATCAGGAACCACGCCAAGTACTATCGGCTGCTAAATTTTTCAATCGCCTTACCTCAACTGCGCGAGCAGGTTGAAAAAGACCTGAGGCGACGCAACGACGACCTCTCAAAGGTAACGGCACTGGTCATAAAGCTCATGGAAAAAACGTGTATCCGGGTGGGGAACCTACGGTATAAAATAAAAAACGGTTCGTCGGGTATTACCACCCTGGATGCCCGGCAAACTACTGTAACGGGTTCACTGGTGCGGTTTACTTTCAAAGGAAAAAAAGGGATAAAACACGATATAACCCTGCGTGACCGACAACTGGCCCGCCTGGTAAAGCACTACAAGGCAATGCCCGGGCGACGGCTTTTTCAGTATAGCAACGAGCACGGCAAACGGTGTACCCTCAAGGCAGAGCACGTGAACGAGTACATCAGGGCTCATACCGAAGGAAACTTTACCGCCAAAGACTTCCGGACCTGGATGGGTACCGTTACCGCTTTTGAGTTCCTCAGCGCCCAGCTAGCCAGTACCAGCAAACGGGATTTTAACCGGAAGGTAAACGCTTGTCTGGATGCTGTGGCCGCTCACCTGGGTAATACCCGGGCGGTTTGTCGCCGCTACTACGTACATCCGGCCGTACTACTGGCTTATGAAAACAACAAACTAAAACGGTTTCTGTCCAAAAGTACGGAAGACGACTCTCTTTTATCGGAAACCGAGCAGCGTCTAAAGGCTCTTTTGGGTAGTCATTCGGCTGTTGTTAGCTAAGGGCATAAAAAAAGCGAGAGGAAACTTTGGTAAGTTTCCTCTCGCTTCACTCGAACAGTTAAGGGTGGTTTGGAATAATATATCGGATCTTTGTTAGGCACTAGCTGCTATTCTATAGGCAGGCATTTGGCTGGTACTGCTCCAGGTTTGCACAGTACCTACTTCTTTAGCCAGTACTTCGTACAAATCTGAAATGCGGGCTATGTGTTCCTGCAAAATATAAGATTCTTCACTGTCTTTATCCAGGTACTTCAGTAGTTTTTGGTAGCAGTGTAAGGTTGAGTACTCAGTGTCTTTGAGTAATCTGGCAATTAAGATACGATCGTTAAACTTGTCCAATGAAATTGGATTGGACTTTTTTACCGAGCTATCCCGCAGGTCACTATCATTCAACATACATTTGAAATAATCGTAAATCCACTGGATCTCTTTTTGAAAAAGTAAGGCGCTAATATGGCCTTGATTACACGTACGACGTAGTGTACCTAGGTCGTCTTTCTTCATAGCCTCAATATATAAGGTCTCTCTCTTCTTATGCTCGTTCCAAAGCATAGCTGCACACTGAACGAACTCTTTTAGGTGCACTTTATCCACGTTGCTCACTCCTTATGATTGTTGAAGGTTAAAAAACGGAAGTAGATATATAGTTTTAGCTTCATTATTTAAATAATTATACCAGCAGCCTGCTTTGTCCGTCCATGTAACTGCCATTTGAATTCATTTTCTACTTCTAACCTGCTGTGTATACGTAAATTATTTTTTGAAGATAAACATAGAGGTTTACCACAATTGGGGAAACTGTGGATAAACCTTCTCTACTCCCAGCACATTTCCCCACATAAAGTAGGAAAGGTGGGGAAATAAACAAAAACTATTCAATAAACTGTAACCATCACTAATAATTAATGTCTTCTTTAGGAGAGCTTATGTAACAGGAATAAATTTTTGTGCCAGCACAATAAAAAAAGCCCGGTCATTAAAACCGGGCCTATATAATAAAGAGGAGGGAATCTTGTTAAGCGCGCTGATGCACGGGAATAATGGGCAAGTCAAGTAATCGTGCTACTTCCTGTTCGGCTTTTTCGAAATCGGTAGCTTCACAAGGCTCACAGTGTAATGCCTCTATTAAAGCTACGTTGAATTTGGTCCGCTCTATGGAAGGATTGAATTCATACAGACAAATAATCTTTACCTGATCACCTTCCCGTTTGAAATATTGCCCTCCTCCCTGGCTGCGAAAAAAGTCCTTGGTCTCTTTCATCATTGTGTATTTCAACTTTATTATTTACTTGTTAAACGATATTATATTGTTATTTAATATACACCTCAGATTCAACTTAGCCTTTGCACCGTAACACCAAGCCATTAGCTGGCCAATCTGTACGGTACAGACATCGGTTTTACTTTGGTCAGCAAAGGCTTTATGACATCTTCGTATCGATTCTGTACAAATCCTTTACGTAAATAGCCAGGCAGTTGCTCAACGAAACTTTCATAATGTTGCTTACCCAAGGCTTTTGCCACGTAAGCCTCATGAATAGTATTGATGTACTGAACGGTTTCCAGCAAACAGTGGTGGAAAAGCCTGAAATCAATTGCCGCTTCTACAAAGCGCTCTATTTCCCGGTGATTAGCCGATATCTTTAATCGTGAAAACAAATCAAAGAAAGTTGTCGCTCCTAATTTATAGGCTACGGCGTCCCAGTGTTTTTTACTAAACTTGGTCAACACCTTACCGGTACTTGCATTGCGCTGGGCCGTATCCGGATTAGCCTGTAGCCTTCTCCTCAACGCCTGGGCCTGCATGGTACGGGTAGTACGCAGAAACTGCCCTACCTGTGCCTGTGACTCCTTGGGAGAGTCGACCAACTGCAGGTTTGGGGTACGATACCCCTCTGGCAGGGCCCGGAGCGAAAAATGACCCGGCGAACCAAAGGCTGCAAAACTAACCGGATAGGGAAACCAGCCTTCTGCTACCAGTCTACCCAATCGTAGCCTTACTATGTTTTCACTCGTGGCTATTCCTCCCTCCACCGCTAGAAATGCTTTAGCTCCAAAGAGCAGGCAGTAGTACGCCTGCGGAAAAGTCCAGTGCAGGGCATTTTTAAGATAGGACTCGTCGCCATTAGCCGCCGTAGCGCGCAAGCCATACTCGGTGTTCCAGCATTGGATAAGCATCTTTTCAGCATGCTCAATCCGCTCGTTTGTCAGTGAAGGAGCGAATGACTGAAACCGGGACAAATCTGCCAGCGAGTAATTGTCCTGCAGGTGCAGGATATGCCTCTGAATTCCAAAGAAGTGATTGAGAAAAACCTGAGCCGGAATAGATTTCCGCCACTGCTCCTGCTCTTCCCACTTCATTTTTTCATCTGATGCTTCCATTGACAGTATAATTAAGTATTATTATAACAGTAGCCATACTCTAAAAATTCCATATTATAGATAATAAGTTTTATCCAACCTGCTGCCGCACAATTAGTTAACTTTATGCATGTTTCGGTTACAGAATTTATTTTTAATAAATACCGAAGTACCTTAGACCACCGGACCAGGTACCCCGGCACTGCGCACTGCTCCCTACGCTGCCTGGTCCAGCAAAAAGCGGTCGGGTAGGTTGAGCCCCAGGTGCTGGTAAGCTTTTTCGGTTGCTTCGCGCCCACGCGGGGTACGCTTTATAAATCCCTCCTGAATCAGGTAAGGCTCATACACTTCCTCAATGGTTTCCGACTCATCCCCAATGGCCGTAGCAATGGTACTTAGCCCAACCGGTCCTCCTTTAAACTTGTCAATAATAGCCATGAGAATACGGTTATCCATATCGTCCAGTCCTCCCTCATCAACTTCCAGGGCAACCAGGGTACGCTTGACGATATCCAGCGTAATAGTACCGTCGCCAAGTACCTGGGCGAAGTCGCGGGTACGGCGCAGCAGGTTGTTGGCAATACGCGGAGTACCCCGGCTGCGGCTGGCCAGCTCGTAGGCACCAGCGGCGTCAATAGGGCTGCCCAACAAGATCGCCGAACGACTAATAATCGTGGAAAGCAGCTCAGCAGAGTAGTATTCCAGCCGGGCGTTAATACCAAACCGCGCCCGTAGTGGCGCCGTGAGCAACCCCGAACGGGTAGTGGCCCCAATCAGGGTGAAAGGGCTAAGGCCTATCTGAACCGTACGGGCGTTGGGGCCGGTATCCAATACTATATCAATCTTATAATCTTCCATGGCCGAGTAAAGATATTCCTCGACTACCGGATTGAGGCGGTGAATCTCATCAATAAACAAGACATCGCCGGGTTGTAGATTCGTCAGGATTCCGGCCAGCTCGCTGGGCTTATCCAGTACCGGACCGGTGGTAGTCTTTATTCCGGCGCCCATCTCATTGGCCAGGATATGGGAGAGCGTGGTTTTACCCAATCCGGGAGGGCCGTACAGCAGCACATGGTCCAAAGGCTCCTCGCGCTGCCGTGCCGCCTTCACGAATACTTTCATGTTCTCCACTACTTTGTCCTGACCCGTAAAATCGCTGAAAGAAAGTGGTCTTAGCGCCCTTTCCAGCTCAACTTCTCCGCTCGAAAGCGGCTTTTTCTGTCTCACAATACTGCTACTCATCAGCCTGGTTTTGTTTGTTATTCAATAATCAAATATACTAAATTTGTATTTAACTTTTATCATAAAATAGCAGTTATATAGACAATTTATAATATATTTACATTATAAAAATTTACTACCATGAGAGTAAAACAAGCTGCCCAACTAGTGATAAAGCAGGAAGTAGCCCGGCAGGGATATATTACCGTTACCTGCCTCAGAACCAAAGAAGAATGTAAGCTTAGCCTCCCAGACTTTGAGGCTGCTGTCAGAGCGGGGCTTGCTCTGTACGAGGAGCACTATCAACAGCAGAATCGCCGAAGAGCCGCCTGAAAATCTTGCATTTAGGCTCTTTTATGAAGATTTTATGTTTAGGCTGGCACAGATTTGTTCCTCCCCGAACTAACATTAGCAGACTTTGATACACTATGAAAAAACATACAAATAGATTTTTAATACTTTTCTTACTAGGTACCCTTGCCTCCTGTAACTTAAAGATTCCGCCTATAACCCAATGGTTTCCTACTACCCCACGGGAGTTTTATGAGCGCGACCTGAGACGCAAGAAATTAGACCGGACTCCGGCAGGTCGCGCGTGGCAACGACAGGCCGAACAGGTACTTTCTGACTCCCTCCTGGTGGGGTTGCCTTATCGGGAAAAAGATTTCTTTGGAGACTCGGTTTCTGCACATTCCTATCGATTTGTAGTTCCTGCTGGTCGTCGGCTGGTGATATCAACCGACCCAACCGGCAATGACAGTACCTTGCGGCTTTTCGCTGACCTTTTCCGGGTTTCGCAAACGGGGAAGCCTGAGCGCGTAGCCTATATGGCTAAGGATGATTCGGTGATAGTGTACGGAGGCGGTCAGGAGGAAACGCTTTTGCTACGCCTGCAGACTGGTTTAAATAATGTAGCTTCCATTACCCTGAACCTGAAAACGGAGCCGGTGCTGGGCTTTCCGGTTGCCAGCCGAAGTCGGGCCGATATTATCAGCTACTGGGGTGCCGTCCGGGATGCGGGCCGGCGCTCGCACGAAGGGATTGACATAAGAGCTCCCCGAGGTACTCCTGTAGTCGCTGCCGCCAATGGATTTGTTTCCCGGGTGGGTACCAATAACCTGGGCGGAAATGTAGTATCGGTGTCAGCAACGGGCCTGGGTATTTCGCTGTACTACGCGCACCTGGACACGCAGCTGGTAACGGTAGGGCAACGGGTAAAACGCGGAGATACGCTGGGTACCGTAGGGAATACAGGAAACGCTATTACCACGGCACCACATCTGCACTTTGGTATTTACGGAGGCTGGTCAGGGGCTCGTGATCCTTTGCCTTTTGTAAATGACCGGGAAGAACGACTACCCAATTTGGCAGCCACGCGCTGGTTGGGCGACACCGCCCGTCTTGCGCAGAAAGGAAACCTTTTTCGCTCTTATGATCTGAAGGAGAAAATCGCTCCCTTAAATAAGCATGCTGTAGTTTGGATCACGGGCCAGTCGGCCCGGAGCTACCGGGTACTCCTGCCCGACGGTACCAAGGGTTATATTGCTACTACTTCACTACAGCCCATTGAAGGACAACTGACCAAAAGAAAAGTAAGTACTCCCTTACCGCTTATTAACCTGCCAGTGGGCGGAGCAGAAACAGTTCGCTCACTAACGGGTAATGAAACGGTGGAAGTACTCGGGTACTTTGAAGATTATGAATTGGTAAGGACCGAAGACGGAGCGACGGGCTGGTTGAGCAGTACCTCACCAGCCAGGTAAATTATTACCATAGTACTTTAAGTCCGGATTTTTTGTAAGCCCCAAACTGCAGATCCGGCGTTAGCAGTGGAACCTCCAGGGATACAGCATGGGCTACCAGCCAACGGTTGTAGGTGTTTTCACTGCTCAATAAATGGGTAGCAGCTCCGGACTTGGTACCGGCTGCTACTTCAACCAGCTGGTTTACTGGCTGTAGGCGGGTAAATTCGTTCATAACCTGTGAGTTCAGCTCTCCCTGCGACAGCCCAAAGCTCTTGGTCATGCGGGACATGAACGCACCAAAGTCGGCCCGAAGTATATACTGCCCCTCCCGTACCTTCTCGGCCCACTCCCACCAGGTCGCCGCACTAACGATACACTCCGTATCGGCGTCATTCAGGATGAGCAGGGCATTATGGGAAAGTCGCGACGGGTCCCGCACGAGGTAATCAAGCGTAGGGGTGTCAACCAGTACCCGCGTGGGAAGTTTACGCAAATCAGCGATGGTTTTTTCGGCGTGGTACCTTTCCGAAAAGTCGGTTCCCCATACGTCCGGACTCACGTATACCACATTCAGCTTAATCCACTTCTGCCAGGCTACTTCTTTTCGGGCTTCTGCTTTGGCGGCTTCTTTATCAGGCAGCCTGGTCGGTGTCGTTGGTAGTACGGCGGTTTTGGGTTGCTTCATTTCTTTTATTGTTTTCAAACCAGTGAGGGGGACAATGTGCTAAAATCCAATCGGGTAAAGTGTCGGGGGAATCTTTATAACTCCGGTGCCACTCTTCCAGCTTCTGACTTTTCCATTCCAGATACTCCGTCATTACTTCCCGGGGCGTATCATACTGGGCACCTATTCTTCGAAAGGCATATATAATATCTTTTATACTTTCCAGCGGATAGCTATCCAGAAGAAATTGAGCCCATTGCCGTAACTGCGCAGGCAATACAGCCTCCTTACCCTCCCGTTTTGTATAACGCACCCAGGCGTAAGCCAACAGCTTCAGAATAGTTTCCTGACCTAAGCGGGGAGTCAAGTCACGAAGCTTGGGGGCTTCAAAAGCATCCTGCAACCGGACGCTAAGCTCCAGGGCCCGGTAGGCTTCCAGGGCCCGGTCATCACTGTCTGCGGCCAGTTCTTCCCAGCTCATAGGAACCAGCCAGGTGAGCAACAAATCCTCGGGTCGCCACCGCAACGATTTGGAACTCATACTATCTGAATTATTAATTATAGGCTCTGATCCAGTCATGGTTAAATTATTTTTATAACTTAACTTGCTTAAATAAATAATATTTGTCTATTTTTGAACCAAATACAATTAAAACATAATAGACAATGTCCTACACTGCATCAGATTCTGACACTCCCAGCGATATCTACGGCTGCCTGGAATACATCATGCAAACCAAAGGATTAACCGCTTATGGCCTAAGCAAAGAGCTTGGCTTTGATAAACCCGCCAAACTTTATACCATACTAAGGCGCAAAACAAAGCCGAGCTACGAAACGCTTATCAGCATCGTGAACCGATTTGACGACATCAACGGAGACTGGCTGCTAAGAGGCGCCGGAGAGCCCTTCAAAACCAACCAGGCTACTCCCGGAGGCAAACAAGCCGATAGTTCTTCCCAACCCCATACGGAGCAAAGCGGACCTTCGAACGAAACCCTCATCCTGCGCGAACATAACCGGCTGCTGGAAAGACAGTTGACAGATCGTGATGATACTATTCAGCTACTCAAACAGCAGATCCTGATTTTGCGGGAGGTTATTCACCGCGAGCCGGGCAACCTTTCCGTTTTTTAAAACGGAAGGTCGCTGGCCCGGGTCAACGGTGGTAGTGTCATCAGCTCGTGCAGGTCCTCCGGCCCACACAGGTACTTAAGCGCTTCCAGGTTGTCATCCGTGTCTACCACTATTGTCTGGTGCGTCGTCACAAGGCGGGTCCGGCCTGCTTCAACCTCCACCAACTCAACTGTATCAGGGTGAACCAGATACAGTACCTTATCTCCTTTTAGTGCTATCATTGACGTTACCGGATTACTTTTTATTAAGCGGCCTTGGCCGAAGAACCATTGGTCAGCGAGTAGTCGTCCAGCGACTCGATGGCATTGTAGTATGACCGTGATATTAACTTGTGCTGCGCACCGCTGGTAAGGGTTTCGCTGCGATAAATTCGGTGGTCACGGGCATACTCACGCAGTTCGCGAACACGGCTGGCCGGAGCTGTCTCGTACGAGAACCGGGCAATAAACCAGGACTTGGTAGGATCAGACTTACTGAATACTTTCTCGGGGCGTACCGTTACAGTTACGTCACATAGGGTCTGCCGTTCGTACAGAATAGGCTCCATCATGCGGTACAGTTCGTTGACTGACGTATTATTGAACATAAGGGAAGACACACAGTCTTCGTCGTCCACAAAGAATATCTCCGCCCACAGTTCACGTACGGTACGGCCAAAAAGGGTATCTTCAAAAATTCGGTAGGCAATGGGTTGAAAAGAGAAAGTAGTCAGCATACGTCCCTTCTCGTCGGTCAGAATACGATCGCCGTACAGGTTGAACTGTCCGCTCTGTCCGTTGAAACGGTATTCACGCGGACGACCTTCAAAATACAGGTACTTGTCCATCACCAGCGTTTCGCCTGACTCCTCGTCGGTACGTACCAGCTGGTAGGAGCGCAGGTTCTGCTCCTCTTCGTTTTGACTCGTTAACTCGTTGTTCGATTTCATGTCTGCGAGTATAAAATATAATAAGTAATATAGTAAATAAAAAAGAAAGCCAATAGCTCAGCAAACCGCTGTTGCCCCTCTTCATGGTAGTACAAATATAAAACATAATATATAATATACATATCATATATTCAATTATTTTTCACCCATATCTTACATTTTTTTTACACAAAGAAGCCTTAGTTATATTATACAAAAAAGGCCGCCCTTTGGGGCGGCCTTCCAGAAAATCGTAGGTTAAATCAGCTTACTTGAACTCTTCTTCATCATCCTCATCGAGCTCATCTTCTTCCAGGTCTTCCATGGTAAGGTTTTCCAGTTCTTCGTCACTGAGTTCATCTTCCTGTAAAGCCCGCTGTTCAGCTTCGTACAAATCATCCACCACATGAAGATTGTCTTCAAGCGTAATATCATTAATTAGCTCCAATGGAATATCACTCTGCGCGTGGTCATATTTAGTAGAATGATTCTTGGTTCCGTTCGGAAAGGTACTCTCTCCCGGCCTGCGGTCCACCATGGTCAGATTCGTCTTTGACTGCCTGATACGGTCCTGGTCCAGGTCCTCATTGTCTTCGGGCAATATATTGCGGTTTTTCATGATTTCTATCTGTTTAATCAGTTTCACATTTTTTTCCACTTCTACTCTGACTCCCCTTCCTCTTTATTATTGTTACGCTGCATCTTTTCATAGCTATCCTGAAGGTCCTCATTCTTTTGCTGATCCGACTGCCTCCGGTCCATGTCCTCATCGGCCAGCGGCAATGTAGACTCCCACTTTCCCTGCCCCCCATTAGCGCTATAACCTTTATCAGGATCGGACTCTTCCAGGGGTACATCGCGGTAGCCTTGTCCAACGCCTATGGTAGTCTCAGGCTTTTGGTCGTCTGGATCATAGGTAGCTGGCTTGTCGGCATCGCTATCGCTTCTATAATGAGCCATTGAGTTATCCTCAGTATCTCTATTTTTTGAGTCTTTCATATCCAATGCTGTTTAGAACAGTTTATACTCAGCTTTTATAAAATAACTGTTCCGTTTGCAGGAAGCCCCTGAAGCATCTTAAAAGCACAGGCAGATGTGTAAATGAAGGAGGAAGGATTTCCCCAGGAAAGGGCTAAAAATACGGGCCCATTCAGGTATAAAAAAGCGGCCCTCTGGATGCAGAGGGCCGCAGTACCTAAAGGTACCTTAGTTATATTACAAAGTACGTTTTACTTCGCGTAGTTCAAAGCTCTCGATAATATCACCTTCTTCGATATCGTTGAAGTTCTTGATGTTCAGACCACACTCGTAGCCCGTCCGTACCTCATTGACATCATCTTTAAAGCGTTTGAGAGAGTCGATCTCGCCGGTGTGGATAACAATACCTTCCCGAATAATCCGAATTTTGTTATTACGCTTCACAAATCCATCCGTTACATAGCAACCGGCAATGGTTCCAATGCGGCTAATCTTAAAGGTTTCCCGAATTTCGATATTACCGGTAACAAACTCTTCTACCGTCGGTGCCAGCATACCGGTCATCGCATCCTTAATCTCCTCAATGGCCCGATAAATTACGGAGTAGTGACGGATCTCTATTTGCTCCTGCTCGGCCATTTTCTTGGCATTGGGCGAAGGACGTACCTGGAAGCCCACAATGATGGCATCGGAAGCAATGGCCAGGTTAACATCCGACTCGGATATTTGTCCTACTGCCTTGTGAATGATACTTACCTGGATCTCCTGGGTAGAAAGTTGTAGCAATGAGTCTGACAAGGCTTCCACCGAACCATCCACGTCACCTTTCACAATCAGGTTAAGCTCTTTGAAAGTACCAATGGCTTTCCGGCGTCCGATTTCCTCGAGGGTAATGTGTTTACGGGTACGCATGTTCTGCTCGCGCAGGATCTGCTCGCGCTTGTTCGCGATATCACGGGCGTCACGCTCGTTCTCCATCACGTTGAACTTATCCCCGGCCTGTGGCGCTCCACCCAGACCTAGTACCTGAACCGGAGTGGAAGGTCCGGCTTCTTTCAGTTTCTTACCACGGTAGTCGGTCATGGCCTTTACACGGCCAAAGTTAGCCCCTGCCAATAGTATGTCTCCTACCCGTAAAGTACCTGTCTCTACCAATACAGTTGTCACATACCCACGGCCTTTATCCAGAGAGGCTTCGATAACTGTACCTACAGCCCGACGGTTAGGATTAGCTTTTAGCTCAAGAAGTTCGGATTCCAGCAATACTTTTTCCAGCAGGTCATCTATACCCATTCCTGACTTAGATGATATTTCCTGAGCCTGGTACTTACCACCCCAGTCTTCAACGAGGAGGTTCATATTTGCCAGTTCTTCCCGGATCTTTTCCGTATTAGCCCCATTCTTATCTACTTTACTGAAAGCAAATACAATAGGTACTCCAGCTACCTGAGCGTGGTTGATCGCTTCGCGCGTCTGAGGCATGACACTGTCGTCAGCCGCGATAACAATAATAACTACGTCCGTTACCTGGGCTCCACGGGCACGCATCGCCGTAAAGGCTTCGTGACCAGGTGTATCCAGGAAGGTTACCTGCTTACCCGTTTTTGTTTTAACGCTATAAGCACCAATGTGCTGCGTGATACCTCCGGCTTCACCGCCCGCAACGTTAGCTTCGCGGATGTAGTCAAGCAAAGAGGTTTTACCGTGGTCAACGTGTCCCATAATGGTAACAATTGGTGCACGCTCTACCAGATCATCCGGACTATCTACTTCTATGGAAACATCGTTCTGTACTTCTTCTTCGGCTGAGATAAACTCTACCCCGTAACCAAATTCATCGGCAATAAACGTGATGGCTTCGGCATCCAGACGCTGGTTTATTGAAACGAACATACCCATGCTCATACATACCGATATTACTTCCTGCACGGTTACGTCCATGAAGGAAGCCAGGTCGTTGGCGGAGATAAATTCCGTTACGCGCAGTACCTTGGTTTCGTTCTGATCCTCATTGAAGTCATCCTGCTCCGAGCGATCACGACGGCGGCCCCGCCCCCTGGTACTACCTCCACGCGTATTACCACCACCCATGCGGGCCATCGTGGCTTTAATATTGTCAGATACTTCTTTCTGAGATACTTCTTCGCGACGGTCGCGGCGACGTCCTCCTGCACCTGTTCCGGTTCCTGCACCTGTCTTGCCTTTTGCATTGGCACCTGCAGTACCCGCAGCTGGTGCAGGTCGACCAGTTCCGGTGGTTTCCTTGGGCTTTCCGGCCGGCGAAGCGGTACCCGCGTTGGCGGTAGCTTCGGCGGGCTTGGGAGCAGCGGCACCCCCTTCACGAATGCGCTTCCGTTTGCGACGCCGCTTTTTGTCAGCATTGGCATCGCTGGTGGAGGCTACCGCATCTTTCTTGCGGCCCCGTTCCGAAGGCAGTTCTATTTTCCCCACTACCCTAAGGCCGCGGAGTTGTTCGCCCTTGGCCTCAATCAGTTTCGACTCCTCCGGAGTGTCACCAGCTGGTTGTTCGGTCTTAGGTTCTTCTTTGGGACTGGCAGCGGGTGGCCTCTCGTTTTGAGCAACTGCTGGTGCTTCTTCTTTCTGGCTTGATTGACCCGTCCCCTCAGCAGGTACTACACGGGCTTCAGCCTTAGGTTCCGCCGGGGCTGTTTCGGCACGGGGAGTATCCACTCGGGGAGTATCCACTCGGGGAGTATCCACTCGGGAAGTATCCACTTGGGAAGCATCAGCTCGGGGAGCTTCCACTCCGGGAGCCTCCACTCGGGGAGCCTTTACCTTCAAAGCCTCCTCCTTGGGAGTTTCTGTCGGAACGTCAATGACAGGCGACTTAGCACCCTGGGAGTCTCCACTCCGGGAGTCTCCACTCCGGGAGTCTCCACTCTGGGAGTCCTCATTTTTGGAATTAGTATTTTCCCTGGCAGCTGGTGCCGCGGTCTCCGGACGAGGTGCTTCTATATCGGGTTCCTTCCGCGCGGGCTCCTCAATTTTGGGAGGCGCAGGCGGGGTAGGTATTTCTTTCTTCACCGGCTCCGGCTCTTCTACGGTTTCCGGCCTGGGCGGAGCGATCGGCTTTCTGGTATTCAGATCTATCTTACCTACTACCTTTATACCCGGTAGCCTGTTTTCGGTTGAAGCCAGTGAGGGTTCAACAGTTTTTTCAACGGTCTTATCTTCTTCTTTAGCGGGGGGCGGTGTGCGGAAATAAAGTATATCCTCAAAATCGCTCCTTACTTTTTCCTCCTTCTGCTCCACAACAGGTTCCGCTGGCGCCGGTTTGCGGGGTCCCCCCGCCGACTGCAGCTCGCTTGATTTGAAATCCTTGGCCAGGAACTCAATCTGTTCGGAGTTGATTTTGGTATTAGGATTGGTTTCCACCTTAAACCCTTTGGCAGACAGATGATCCACGATCGTAGATATACCTACGTTCAGGATTCGTGCCACTTGGCTTAGGCGCATCATTTTATCTTCTGCCATACTAGCAAGTAAAAAAGTGTTTTCTTTTATGGGTAATCAATTATCAACAAATTAGTTCCGCTTTACCGCCCGCTGTTTTACGGTCCAAAACCGTGAAACCCTTTATTCAAATTCCTTCCGGAGTATATCCAGAATTTCTTCTACTGTATTTTCTTCCAGATCCGTACGACGTACGAGCTCCTCTTTATTCAAAGCCAGTACACTTTTGGCCGTATCCAAACCTATCTTGCGTAGCTCCTGGATCATCCACTCGTCAATTTCATCGTTGAATTCCGACAGATCCACATCTTCCTCATTCTGCTCTTCGATGTCGCGGAATACATCAATTTCCATGTTCACGAGCCGGCCGGCCAGCTTGATATTCTGTCCTCCCTTACCAATGGCCAGTGATACCTGATCCGGGCGCAGGAAAACCGATACCCGCTTGGCTTCGCGGTCTATCTGCATGGAGCTTACTTTGGCCGGGCTCAGGGCGCGGCTAATCAGCAGCTCCAGGTTATCGGTGTAGTTTATAACGTCAATATTCTCATTGCCCAGTTCACGTACTATGGTATGGATACGCGATCCTTTCATACCCACACAGGCTCCTACCGGGTCAATACGGTCGTCGTAGGATTCTACGGCTACCTTGGCCCGGTCACCCGGCTCGCGTACAATCCGACGGATGGAAATCAAGCCATCGTAAATTTCCGGAATTTCGGTTTCGAACAAGCGCTCGAGGAAAACCGGAGAAGTACGCGACAAAGAAATCTTGGGCGTACCGTTAATCATTTCAACCTTATGGATAACGGCCTTCACGGCATCGCCCTTCCGGAAACGATCCTTGGAAATCTGCTCGGTGCGGGGCAGGCTCAGTTCATTGCTCTCGCTGTCCAGTACAATAAGTTCATTGCGCAGGGTTTGGTACACCTCACCGGTAACCAGCTCCCCTACCTGATCCTTGTACTTTTCGTACATCATTTCCTTTTCCAGGTCCTTGATCTTCTGAATCAGGGTCTGACGGGCAGTTTGTACCAGACGACGGCCAAAATCAATCAGCTTTACTTCTTCGGCTACTTCTTCTCCCACTTCAAAGTCAGACTGTATCTTGCGGGCTTCCGCCAGAGGTATCTTGTCATGATCCCAAATATCCTCGGAGTCATCATCCACGATTTCGCGGGTGCGCCACATTTCGAGGTCACCACTTTCGGGGTTGATGATCACATCAAAATTATCGTCGGTACCGAACTTCTTACGAATCATCGTACGAAAAACTTCTTCCAAGACGCTGATCATCGTTGGACGATCTATGCTTTTCGAGCGAGCAAATTCTGCAAATGACTCGATCAATACTACGCTATCCATTGGTTATGTAAGGATAATTACTGATACTAAGTTAATAATTATATCGCTGTCTGAAAAAAACAGCCCCAAATATGGGTTGAATTTCTACTTATTTAAACGAAACCTGCACGACTGCCCTGGCAATGTCAGCCAGTTGAATGGTCGGCCGGAGCGTGGCTTCGTCTACCGGTACTTTTGATTTCTTTTTGGGGGCAGGTAGCTGCAGCACAATACTTTCCTCCGTTACTTCGGCCAGGTTCCCCGTAAGGATTTCTCCTGATTGCAAGGTTACTTTCAAATCCCGTCCGATGTTCTTGCGGTATTGGCGTACCATTTTCAGGGGGTAATCCAGGCCGGGCGAAGATACTTCCAGGGTGTAGGCCTCTTCAAAAACATTCTTCTCTTCCAGCTCCGCACCCAGTTTTCTGCTAATTCGTGCGCACTCCTGAATGGTAATTCCTTCGTCACTATCCAGCAGGACTGTCACCTTCTGGCTTACTCTGGAAGACTTTACCAGAATATCTACTACAAAACAATCTCCTTCCTGTAAGTAAGGTTCCAGTAATTGTTCGATTTGTTCCTTCAGCGCCATGAACGTTATACTGCAACAAAAAAGGGGATTTCCTATCCCCTCGATCTTAAAATTGAACCGAAATATGCCGCAAAGATAACACTTATTTACAATTTGCACAAACAGTACCGGTATCTCTGCATTATTCAGGAGGTTCCTCTATTTTTGGGGTCAAAAGAATGAAAGTACTATGCGATTGATAACTGGAGGCATCTGGTTTTTATATAAATTATTTGTGGTGTACACCCTGGTCGTGTATGCCCTTTGCTACTGGATGCCGTCCTCCCACTGGCTGGCGGGTTTCATGATGATCTCTTTTCCGGTGGTACTTGTCGGGCAGATAATCTTTCTGGGGTTTTGGCTGGTACTTCAACCCGCCCGGGCCGTAGTACCGGTCGTGCTGCTGCTGGCAAGCTTTCCGTTCCTGGAACGTACTTATAAGTTGAGCGCCCCCGAGGGGGCTCTTGCTACCGCCGGTGCACCTGCACTCAAAATCGTCAACTACAATATTGCAGGATTTCAACTCTACGATGACAGCGAACCTTTTACGGAGCAGGTACTGTCGTGGCTGAAACAGACGAACCCCGATGTTATCTGCCTCCAGGAGTTCTCTAACCGTAAAAACAAGGCTGGAGTGACTACGCTTGAGCTGATGAAAAAGGCCGGCTACCCCCACCACGTTGCTCTGACCCGGGTTAATGACGAAGACCCTTCCTACGTGAGCGGCGTCATTACTTTTTCAAAGTATCCGATTGTTGCCAGTAAAGATGCTCACTTTGCCAGTCAGAACGGCATGGTACAAACGGACATCAGGTGGCGGGGAAAAATAATCCGGATTATTAACGTACACCTTTACTCCATGACCCTGAAGCTGAACAAGCTGGCCAGCCAAAAGGGGTACGTGGGTGTAAAGCGGGAGACCCGGGGTACCCTGCGGCAAATGAAGAAAGGCTTTGTGGAACGAAACGATGAGGTAAATCAGCTGGATTCCTGGATAACGGAGTCGGAGTACCCGGTAGTAGTTTGCGGGGACTTCAATGAAACCCCCTACAGCTATGTCTATGGCCGCCTGCGCGGGCAGTTGGCCAATGCTTTTGAAGTACAGGGGCGGGGCTTTGGGTTCAGCTACAACAGGCTCCCGTACTTTATCCGGATCGACCACCAGTTTTACAGCCGGGAAAACCTCAGACTTCAGGATTTTCAAACCATGAGAAAGATTCCTTATTCGGACCATTATCCGCTGGTAGGTACCTATACCCTGGCTGAGCCGGAGTAGAGTTAACATTTATTTCATAAACAGATAACCTTGCCAGTGGCCGGGCTTTTCTATCTTTGGCCCTGATATAAACCATTTATCCTGCCTCCCCAACTTTCACCGTTCGCTATTCCTACCTGACCTTATGATCCAACTGGTTACCCTTGACATGGCCGGCACTACCCTCACCGACCAGCACGAAGTAGAGGCCTGCTTTGCCCGGGCGGCGCTTAAGACTGGTCTCACAGTAAGCAACGACCGGATACTGGCTATGCAGGGCCTGCACAAGTACTTTGTTTTTCAAACGCTCTGGGAGGAGCACTTCAAAAGCCGGAGCCATCCGGAGTTGCAGATGCGGGTGGATAAATCCTACAAGGTATTTACCGAAGTACTTGAGCACCACTACCTCACCCACGAAGTTACTCCAACCGAAGGCTGCCTCGAATTATTTGACTACCTGCACCAGCAGCAGATTCAAATTGCCCTGACCACGGGCTTCTACCGCCGGGTCACTGATATAATTTTAAAAAAGCTGGGCTGGCTGGAAGGGCTCAACGAACAACGGGTAGGTACTTCAAACACCCTGATCCAGGCCTCCATCACCAGCGACGAAGTAGAAAAAGGCCGCCCTCACCCGCACATGATCCAGAAAGCCATGCGACTGCTGGGCGTGGAGGACCCGGCGAAGGTACTTAACGTGGGCGATACGCCGTCGGACATTCAGTCGGGCTTTGCCGCGCGCTGCCGGATGAGCGTAGCCGTTACCAATGGTACCCACAGCCGGGAGCAACTAGAGCCGCACCAGCCCGACCGCCTGCTAGGCTCCCTGCGGGAGATGATCGGGATCGTAGAAGAATTGAATCAATAAAGTACCTGACCGCTACATTTTTTTCCTTATGATAAAATACGACTTAATTGTAGTAGGAGCCGGTATTCTGGGTACCTCTCATGCCCTGCAGGCGGCCCGCCTGGGTAAGAAAGTACTGCTGCTGGAAAAAGACAACTACCCCACCGGCGCCACCGTCCGTAACTTCGGACAGGTAGTACCTTCCGGCTTATCGGGACGCTGGCAACGGTACGGACAGCGGTCGGTGGAGCTATACAAAGAAATACAGGCCGAATTTGATATTACGGTACGGGCCAATGGGTCGGTATATGTGGCGTCGGATGAGGAGGAATGGCAGCTGGCCCAGGAGGCAGAGGTACTTTTTCGGCAAAAAGACTATCCGATTCAGCTACTCAACCAAGAAGACACCTTACTCCAGCACCCCTATCTGCAGCCTTCCTACGTAAAAGGTAGTGTGTACTTCCCGGAGGATGTGAGCGTAGAGCCGGACCGGCTGGTTCACCGGCTGATTCAGTACCTACAGCAGAAGTACGAAGTTATCTACCTGCCCAATACGGCCGTGTTGGACTGTGTACCCGCGGCGGCTGGCGTGGAGGTAGTTACGGCCCGCCGTGAGAAGTACTTCGGTAGCCGCCTGCTGGTCTGCAGTGGCGGCGAATTCAGGTTGCTTTTTCCCGAAATCTTTGCTTCCAGCGGGCTGGTCGTAAGCAAGCTACAGATGCTACAGACTTCTGCTTTGCCCCAAATAAAATTAGCCTGTAACATCCTAACCGGCCTCACCCTCCGCCGCTACGAATCGTTTGAAGAATGTCCTTCGTTTGCCCGACTGACTACTCCTTCTCACTACCAAGAATTGAAAAAATGGGGCATCCACCTCTTGTTCAAGCAGGCTACCGACGGCTCCGTGATCATTGGCGACTCCCATGAGTACGCCCCCGCCGACCGGGTGGACGAACTGGGCTTCGATGTGAAGGAATATATCAATGAATTGATCCTACGGGAAGCCGAGCGGATCGTCACTTTTCCGGTACGTGGTATGGCCCGCAGCTGGGCCGGGTACTACGCCCAACACCCCGACGACATCCTGGAATTGGAACCCGCGCCGGGCCTGCATATCATTACGGGGATTGGGGGGAAAGGGATGACGTCGAGTCTGGGATATGCCGAAGAGCGGGTACAGGAGTGGTTTGGTACTTCCGCCGGAACGCCAGGTACGACAAGCACGTAAGTACCAGGTAGGCGGCGGACATTCCGTAGCAGCCGTACACAAAAAACTGTTGAAAGCTGATATCCGGCTGGCCGAAATTTTTGTACAAAAGTACCCCTACACTCCCCAGGTACCCGTACCAGTCGGCCAGGGTAACCAGAAAGCCGACCGTACTCACGTATTGAAACGACGCCACCAGCCGCTCAAAGTACAGACCGTTGCAGGGTACATAGGCCATGTACATACCCAGGCCCGTTAGCATAAACCATACGCCCGGCGTTAGTACCCCCAGTTGGTAAAGCCAGGTACTTGCGCCTACCAGTACCCCGCCCGCCAGCATGATGCCATTGATGAGGGTAAAGGCCCGAAAATTGTTTTCGACCCAGCGCAGCCCCGCCATCAGTACCAGTATGATCAGGGCGATGAGCGTTTCGGTCTGGGCAAAAATAGCCGGATTCCCCACCGCCGAGGCACTCAGGATCTCGGGCGCGAAATTGTCTCTGAAATCACGGAAAGCCGATAACAGTACGTAGGAGGCAATCAGGAGCGTAAGAGCTACCGGAAAGGTACCTATAAAAGCTTGCCTCTCCACCCGGTTCATCGGTCGGCGCTCGGTGCGGGCTACTTCATCCGCCACCGTAGGCGGGGGTAGTTTAGCCAGCCCCCATACCGAAAGCAAGAGCGGGAGTACAAACAGCAGCCCCGTCACAAAGGGTGCCCACAACTCGGTTACCCCCTGCTGCATGAGCAGCAGCGCTACGGTTTTCACCAGTCCCGACGCAAAAATAAACGAGGCCGTCAGGGCCGCGACCAGTACTTCGGTTTGCCGACGACCTTCCAGAAACCCCAGTACGGTACCGTACACCATGCCCAGCGGCAGCCCGTTCAGAAAAAGAAAAAGGATATTGTAGGGTGCGGGTACCAGGGCAAAGCCCAGCAGCGCCAGTTCGGCAAAAAGGATCAGCCCCAGTACAAATAGCGGCCGCTGGTGAGGTTTCATTTCCGAAACTACCTTCACGCCGATTCCCTTTGATACCGCATACCCAAGTACCTGGGCCGTAATCAGCCAGATCTTGTAGTCTATGTCCAGAAATTCCACTCCCTCAAACCGCAACGCGGTAATACCTTTACGAAAACCAAACATACTCGTGTAGGTACAAAAGGCCGCTACCGCGCCCAGGACTGTTACAAAAGTGGAAGAGTACTTTTTCAAGGATCAGGAAAGGTTTCGGTACAGGATTTTTGTAACAATGAAGGTACCGATTTTTTACCTGCCGCCTGGCAATCTGTAAGTTAAATAATCTTTAAAAAAGCAGAAACGCATGATGTTACGTCTCTACAAATTATTCCTGCATTCCTTTCCTGCCTTCCTCCTTTATTTAAGTACCTCCACTACCAGGCTACTGGCGGCGTCGGACTGGTGGTACACCCGGTGGGTGGCCATGGTAAAATCAGAGGCATCGGCTTTGTAGATGTTGTCTACGTACTTTTGCGGGTTACGGTCAAAGAGCGGGAAAGCTGTACTTTGTACCTGTACCATGATGCGGTGCCCTTTTTTGAACGTATGCAGGACATCCTGCAGGCGGAAGTTTAGTTCGGTAATTTCCCCGGGCTTGAGCGGTTCGGGCTTTACAAAGCTATTCCGGAAGCGCGCCCGCATAATCTCACTGCGCACCATCTGCTGGTAGCCCGCCAATACTACCTCCGGATCAGTCACGTGGGGGTGGTTTTCGGTATCGTCCGGGTATACATCAATCAATTTTACAAAGAAATCGGCATCGGAACCCGAAGTACTTATCTTTAACCTCGTCATGATCTCGCCTCCCAGCGTAATGTCTTCGGTCAGCACATCGGTCTGAAACACCAGTACGTCGGGGCGGGTAGCGGCAAAGCGCTGGTCTTCGGACATGTAGTTAAAAGGCGTGAAGCCCGACATCTGCGCCAGGTCTTCGGTATAGGGTACCGGTTTCAGCGGATCACTGATGTAGGAACTAAACGAGTTGCGGGAGGCTGGGGTACTGAATGCCAGTTTACCGCCCGGCTGAAAGTAGAGCGTCTGCTTCCGGGCCTGCGCCACCGGCCACTTCTCAAAAGTTTTCCATTGCATGGTTCCGGTATCGAAGAGGTAGGCTTCGGGCAGGCCGGTCTTGCCGTCACCGGCGCCTTTCAGGAAGTGGTTAAAAAATACCTGTTCAATATTCTTTTGGTAGAAGGTAGCGATGCTGTCGCCAAAGTAGATGTCATTGTGCAGGGTATGCCCGGTTTCGCGGCTCCAGCGCCCGTGGCCGAAGGGGCCCATTACCAGGGTATTGTAGGCAGTAGGATTATTCTTTTCGATGGTCTTATAGGTATTGAGCGGACCGTACAGGTCTTCGGAGTCGAACCAGCCCCCCACCGTCATGTAGGCGGGTTTGACCCCTTTCAGGTGCGGCAGTATGTTCCGCTTCTGCCAGAATTCATCGTAGTTGGGGTGGTTGACGGTTTCCTGCCAGAAGAAGTTATCCTGGTAGTACTTGTTGAAATTTTTCAGTGGCCCGATGTTCAGGTTGAACGTATAGCCGTCGGGTTTGGGGTGAATAAATTCGTCGTTGAACCAGGACTCCGTGGTTGGCTGCGGATGCTGGATGCCAAACACCGGAAAAGTAAGGTAGTAGCCCTGCGTGAAGGCGCCGTTGTGGTGGAAATCATCAAAGAAGAAATCGGCAATGGGCGCCTGCGGCGAAGAAGCTTTCAGAGCCGGGTGCCCGCTTAGCGAACCAGCTGTGGTGTAGAAGCCGGGATAGGAGATCCCCCACTGCCCTACCCGGCTGTTGTTGTTGGGGATATTCGCTAACAGCCATTCTATAGTATCGTAGGTATCCGAGGCCTCGTCTACCTGATCTTTATTTTTTTTATTCGGGATGTGGGGCGTCATGTTCGTCCACTCTCCTTCGCTCAGGTAGCGGCCCCGCACATCCTGGTACACAAACAGGTACTTCTCCCGCATCAGGTACGGACTGGGGCCCAGCCGGACGGGGTACTTGTCGGGCCCGTAGGGAGCTACGCTGTAGCAGGTACGCTGCATCAGGAAGGGGTACTTTCTACTGGCCGAGGCGTCTTTGGGGGAATAAACAATAGTGTGCAGTTTGGTCCCATCTCGCATGGCAATATCGTACTCCGCCTTGGTGTAGTTTTCGCGGATATAGGCTTCATCGGAGGCTGGCTGAGCGTACACTAGTACCGACGCCAGTACCCAGCCGAGGGTAAGTAGCTTTTTTACCATATAATAAAAACAGGAATTGATGAAGTAATAAAAGTCCCCTCTGACAGCTGCCAGGAGGGACCGGACCCGGAGATTGTTTTAGAAAAGTTTTTCGTTGGGAGGCTTAATGCCCTTCATCCGGATGTAGGTGGTAGTCTGTCCGCGGTGGTGGGTCTGGTGCTCAAAGGCTTTGCCGTAGGCTACGCCACGGCCCATATCCCGGCCAAACAGCTTAATAGAAGCACCCATATCTCCGTCTTTCGCTCCATCCAGGCTGCTGATCATAAAATCATAGCTTTCGCCCACAATCCTGGACAGGGCTTCTTTGGTAGTATACTCCGGCATTTTTTCCAGATTTTTGCCCTGATAAGGATTCGCTTTGCCCGATGCCGCTGCGGCAAAGTTGAAGTTTCCGTTGGCCAGGTGCAGCATTTGCTCAGCAAAGGAACGTACTTCCGGCATAGGCTTGTAACTGAGGCCATCGGCCGGCATGGCATCCAGGTACTCCTGGGTGTATTCTTTGGCGCGCTTCCAGTCGGCGGACATCTGACTGATCGACTGCGCAAAGGAGGCGGTACTCAGGGTGACCAGCACCAGTACCAAAAGCTTACTAAGTAATTTGTTTTTCATAGTGGAAAGGTAGTTTTTATTTAACCGCCACTAATATAAACAATTGGGTGCTGATTGCTCTATTATGTTACAGGAACGGAGAATTTTTCAACAATCCCGGACCAAAACCAACAATAGTTCACCCTGACTCAATTCAGCATTCATAATCCTACCTTTCTATTTTCGCTTGAAGTAGTTCAGGGTAACACTTGGTGCCGCCCGGCGTTCGCTCAGGGTATAGTACCCATTGGCCTCCTTATCGAAGCAAACCGCCTCGCCCTGGGGTTCCAGCTCGTAAGGCAGTGACTTTACCGAGGGCCGGGTCAGGGTTTGGCCAACAGATTCATTGGGCTTGCGTTTCCAATAGTAAATATTAGTGTAAGTGCGAATCAGGATTTCGGTGCCGTCAGGAGAAATATCGCCTCCGGTAGCAAAGTATACTGATGGTATATTGCCTACCAGTTCGGCGGTTACCACGCCACCGGGTGAGAGCGGATACGGTAACCGGTAAATATTAGCCCGGTCGAATTCTTTGGAAATAATGAATAAATCTTTGGAAATAGGATCAAAAAGGAGAGTTTCGGCATCACGCGGACTGTCGGGGTACCTATAGATAAGCTGTTCGATGTCGCCCCGTCGGAAGGTACCGTCCAGGCTCGTCAGCTCGGGCATCCGGTAAATAAAGTTAATATCCGTCGCCGGATTAGCGTCGTTGTTGCCAATATCCCCAACGTACAGGTAGCTTACTCCCTCGCGCGGACCGGTCCCGACGGCAATATCCTCCCAGTCCCGATTCACAATACCCTCAGGTAAATACTGCCGGATTTGTTTTCCATCTTTACTGATAAGATAAAGGGCCGTCCAGTTGCCCGCGTCTTCGTGGGTCCATAGGTACCCGTCTAGCGTCCGGCTATCGACTAGTCCCGAGGCTTCGTCTACTACCTGGGCTTCCAGGGGAAAGCGCTGGGGTACGGTCTCAAATTCATCCGACCGCCCCGTTACCGGATCGGGGTCAGGTACCTTTTCCCAGCAGGCAGTGACGAGTAAGAACAGCGACAACGCGTACAGCGTCCTGTATAGATAGGGAATGGATTTCATGGCAGTTGCTAACGAATAGATTTGGTAAAATTACGTACTTTTGGGCCGTCATTCATCAGACCCTAACTATTTTACTGTATAATTTGATTTTATGTTACGAACTCACACCTGCGGCGAACTACGTCTAGACCATGTGAACCAAGAGGTTACCTTATGCGGCTGGGTTCAGCGCGTGCGCGATAAAGGAGGTATGATCTGGATTGACCTGCGGGATCGCTACGGTATAACCCAGCTCTTGTTTGAAGAAGGAAAATCTTCGCCCGAAACCCTGGAAACAGTCCGTGGTTTAGGACGTGAGTTTGTGGTAGCTGCCAAAGGACAAGTTATCGAACGGCTGTCCAAGAACGACAAAATACCGACCGGCGCCATTGAAATCCGGGTCAAAGAAATACTGGTACTTAATCCGGCAAAGCTTCCTCCCTTCCTGATCGAAGACGAAACCGACGGCGGCGACGATATACGCATGAAGTACCGCTACCTGGACCTGCGCCGTTCGGTGGTGCGGCGCAATCTGGAATTGCGTCATCAGGTAGCGCGCCATACCCGCCACTACCTCGATGAGCTGAATTTTATTGAAGTTGAAACGCCCGTACTCATTAAATCTACCCCCGAAGGAGCCCGTGACTTTGTGGTACCCAGCCGGATGAACCCGGGTGAGTTTTACGCCCTGCCCCAGTCCCCCCAAACCTTTAAGCAACTCTTGATGGTATCGGGCTTTGACCGCTATTATCAGATTGTAAAGTGCTTCCGCGACGAAGACCTTCGGGCCGACCGCCAGCCGGAGTTCACCCAGATAGACTGTGAAATGGCGTTTGTAACGCAGGAAGATATACTGAATACATTCGAAGGTTTAATTCGGCATCTGTTCAAAAAGGTCAAGGGGATCGACATCCCCGAAGTACCTCGCATGACCTACGCCGAAGCCATGAGACGCTACGGTTCCGACAAGCCCGATGTCCGCTTCGGCATGGAATTCGTTGAACTGAAAGGAGAAGACCGCGACCTGACCAGTGGCAAAGACTTCGGAGTATTTGACGGCGCTGAACTGGTAGTAGGTATCAAGGCCACCGGCTGCGCCGACTACACCCGCAAGCAAATTGATGAATTGACCGATTGGGTAAAGCGCCCCCAGATTGGTGCCAAAGGATTGATCTATCTGCGCTACAACAGCGACGGTACCCTGAAATCATCCGTAGATAAGTTTTACGGGGAAGAAGATCTCAGGAAATGGGCGGAAGCCTTCGGAGCTAAACCCGGCGACCTGATGCTGATCCTGCCCGGTGTGGCCGACAAGGCCCGCAAGCAGCTCAATGAGCTGCGTCTGGAGATGGGTACCCGCCTCGGCCTGAGGAATCCCGACGATTACCGTGTCCTGTGGGTGGTAGATTTCCCGTTGCTGGAGTTTGGCGAAGAAGAACAACGCTGGTTTGCCATGCACCATCCCTTCACCAGTCCCAAACCCGAAGATGTACCCCTGCTGGCTACTGATCTGGGAAAGGTACGCGCCAACGCCTACGACATGGTCATCAATGGTGTAGAAGTGGGCGGCGGTTCGGTACGTATATTCCAGCGCGACCTGCAGCAGCAAATGTTCGGCATCCTAGGCTTTACGCCCGAAGAGGCCCAGGCACAGTTTGGCTTCCTGATGAATGCTTTCGAGTTTGGGGCGCCTCCGCACGCCGGTATCGCCTTCGGCTTCGACCGCCTCTGCTCGCTGTTCGGCGGAGCCGACTCCATCCGCGACTTTATCGCCTTCCCCAAAAACAATTCCGGACGCGATGTCATGATCGATTCTCCCTCCCCCATTGCCGACCAGCAACTCAGGGAGCTGAGTATAAATACCATTCAGTAATTCCCTTCAGAAATCAGTATTGACATAATGTAAGTTTTAGTACTTTTGGTAATTGATGGACAGAATCCATACGGGTTCTGTCCATCTCTGTACTTCCTCTATCCATTATTCTATTTATTGTGAGTTGCATGGTCGTGTTTTCCCTTCGGAGCCTGTTTTGCAGGGTCCTCTTCCTCTCCTTTTTTTTAGCTGGCACTACCATTTCCTTTGCCCAGAAAATTAACCCTACTCAGGTATCGGGGCCGCAGTTGCTCCAGTACTACCAGCAAGCCAAAGCCAGCGGACTCACCGACATGGAAATTGAGCAGGCCGCTTTAGCCCGCGGCTATACCCTTGACGATATTACCAAAATGCGACAGGCCCTCCAGCAGGCGCAATCTTCTTCTTCGCAGGGGTCCGGCCTCCGGCGCGATACCGTCGGGGTAGTCCGGGAACAAACCAGCAGTTCTTCCGATCGAATAGAGATTGCCCCTTCTTCTCCCTCCGCCGCCAAGTCCCGCATATTCGGTGCTTCCTTTTTTTCCAACTCCTCGCTGACGTTTGAACCCAACCTCCGGCTGGCCACCCCCAGCAATTATATCCTTGGTCCGGACGACGAACTAATTGTGGATATCTATGGTAACGCTGTGGATAACTTTCGCCTGAAGGTAAGCCCGGAAGGCTCCGTCAAGATGCTTAACCTTCCTCCGGTCTATGTCAATGGCCTCACCATTGAGCAGGCCACGGAGCGCATTGTGGGCCGCCTTCGTTCAGCCTACGCCGGGCTAAACCGTTCGGGTACTTTTGCAACCATTACCCTGGGCAATGTGCGAAGCATCAAGGTCATGGTGACGGGTGAAGTCGAACGCCCCGGCACCTACACGATCTCCTCCCTGGCCACCGCCTTTAACGCGCTGTACTTGTCCGGCGGACCCACCGAAAATGGCTCTTTCAGGCAAATAGAGGTCATTCGGAACAATAATGCCATCCGGAAAATAGATCTTTACAACTTCCTGACCAAAGCCGATTTGGGGGATAATATTAGTCTGCGCGACCAGGATATAATCCTGGTCCATCCTTACCAGGTACGGGTGGAAGTTACCGGCGAAGTGAAGCGTCCGGGCCTGTTTGAAACCCGCCCCGGAGAAACTTTTCAGGACCTCATGCGCTACATGGGAGGCTTCACCACTGATGCCTATTCTACCTCCGTTCGGCTCCGTCGCAGTACCGGAAAAGAGTTCCGGGTCAACGCCCTGGGTGAGCAGGAGTTTTCCACATTCGAGCCAAAGAACAGCGATAGGTACACCATCGGAAAAATACTGAATCGCTACGAAAACCGGGTGCAAATTGGGGGTGCTGTTTTGCGGCCCGGCGAGTATGCGCTGGAAGAAGGTACTACTACCGTGAAGCAATTGATCCAAAAAGCGGAGGGACTGCGCGAAGATGCCTTCCTGCACCGGGCTCTGATTCAACGCAAGCAGGATAACTACGAACCCCAACTTCTTTCCTTCGCCCTGGGCGACCTGGTACAAGGCAAAATTCCCGACATCCTGCTCAAAAAAGAAGATAGTGTTTTTATTAAATCTATTACCGATCTCCGGGAAGACTATAAAGTAACCATTTCGGGAGCGGTCAATAAAGGGGGTACTTTCGCTTACGCCGATAGCATGTCCGTTTCGGACCTTATCTTTCTGGCAGGCGGCTTTTCCGAGGGGGCCATTCCCTATCGAATTGAACTAGCCCGCAGGGTAAAGAATGATACCCTTGGCTTGGCGGGTTTACAAAGTGTACGAATACTTACCTTTGATGTAGACCCCAGCCTTCAGAAGCTCCCCGGCCACCAGGTTGTAACCATGCAACCCTACGATGTAGTTTTTGTGAGGCGTTCGCCTCGTTACGAAGCCCAGAAAACCGTCTACATGAACGGTGAAGTGATGTATCCTGGTACTTACGCGATTGTGGATAAAAACGAACGCATTTCCGACCTTATCAAACGGGCGGGTGGTTTAAAACCCGAGGCCTACCTCTCCGGCGCTCAATTTATCCGAAACAAACAGCTCGTGGGGGTAGATCTTAAATCCATATTTGAGAATCCCAACCAAACCGCCAATCTCCTTTTGGAGGCGGGCGATTCGCTTTCCATCCCCAAAATCACCGAAACCGTCCGGATCGTGGGGCAGGTACTTAATCCTTCGGTAATCAATTACGATACTAAATTTTCCTTCAAAGACTACATTGCCCAGGCGGGGGGCTATACCGATAAGGCCCGGAAAAGTAAGATCTTTGTCTCCTACCCTAACGGCCGGGTGGACCGCAGCCGCTCCTTCTTTTTCATTACGTCACGGCCCCGAATCGTCCCCGGTAGCGTAATCACCATTCCAGCCAAAGAAGAAAAGGAAGGCCGTGAAACCAGTCCCGCCGAGAAAGCCGCCATTATCTCGGTATTAGGTACTCTAATTCTTACTATCACCAGATTTTTATAATTCCGGTGGAATCATTCCCAAACTGCTATGCAAAATCAACAACCAGTAGATCATGCTAACGATGTCATCGAAATCAGCCTGAGTGATATATTTGCTTTTATCAAGCGCCATTATAGAGCATTATTTCTGGTTACAGTTATAGCAGGTATTCTGGGACTCAGCATCAGTTTTTTAATGTCCAAAGAGTATAGCGCACGCACACTCCTGTTGCCAGAAGCAGGAGCGGGATCCAAAATGGGAAAATTAGGATCTCTGGCCGGATTGGCTGGCATTAATTTGGGAGGAGTGGAAGGAGGGGATGCAGTCCGGCCTGATTTATATCCCGATGTCCTCAAAAGTGCGCCCTTTGCGCTCTTTCTGCTAAACCAGCCGGTGGTAGATGAAAACAATAGAAAATATAAAACCTTAAAACTATTTTTAGAGCCAGATACCTCAACCGGATTTTTAGGCAATTTCTTGCCTTCAAAAACTGCTTCACCAAAATTCAAGCCCCAACTACCTGGCGAGGTAGTATCCATTTCATTAGAAGACGATGCGATGATCAAAAAAATCCAGGAGCGTTTGAGTGCCTCAATCGATATGAAAACGGGTATTATCTCAATTCAATCCGAAATGCCTGATCCGGTAGTGGCAGCCCTTACGGTACAGAAAGCCTCCGATTACCTTACCAATTATGTCATAGACTATCGTACCCAAAAAAGTCGGCAGCAAGCTGAATTCCTGGCAGAACAGGCCGCTACCGCTAAACAGCGTCAGCAACGGGCAGAGTATGCCCTTCAAAGTTACCGGGATCAAAACCGTAATGCCTACCTCAACGTAGCCCGCATTGAAGAACAACGACTCCAGTCCGAATATACCTTCTCCCAGTCGCTTTATAGTGATCTGGTACGTCAGTGGGAACAGGCCAAGATAAAAGTAAAGGAAGAGCAGCCCGTTTTTAAGGTGCTTGAACCATCTCGTATACCCTTAAGAAAAAGTACGCCTAACCGGTTACTTTTTGGCATTAGTTTTGCTCTACTTAGTATGTTCGGCTATTTACTATATGTACTTTTCTACAAAGAGATGCTACACAAAAAGCTGACCTAGTTAAGCTTCATTATCAACTTATTGTACTTTACTAGCCATTTGATAATATTAATTGGAGTATGTTATTCTTTTACTATATATTTATGACGAAGTCATTAAATTACTCATCCATCATTCATACAACTTATCCCAAGTCAAAAATCTACAACAAATGAAAGCAACCTCTACCCTTACCCTTCTGGGCTTGTTTATAGCCGGTAGCCTGATGGCTCAGAATCAGATCACAACACCATCTGGCCAACCACTTGTCATTGGAAACAATGGAGTCAAACTTTCCAATATGAACTCTGCCACCACCACCAGTCCAACTAATGGTAAAGTGCTTACTGTAAATGCTGAAGGTTTACTCTTTTTGGCCCCAGATGCTGGAGGGCCTTGGACAACATCCGGATCAAATGTACATTATACAGGAAATGTAGGGATAGGTACAACAAATCCACTTCAGCGGCTCCATGTTAATGGTGATATAAATATTCCAAATACAGGAGGAATAAGATTCAATGATATACCCTTTTTACGGGCTATTGGTACAAATAATGTAATGCTAGGATCAAATGCAGGTAACAATACCTTGACAGGGCAAGCAAATATATTTATAGGAAATGAGTCGGGAAAAAGTAATACAACAGGTAATGATAACTTTTTTGCAGGTACACAAGCCGGCCAAGCTAATACAACAGGTAGAGCAAATATTTTTATTGGACCATTTGCAGGGGTAACCAATACAACAGGCATTGTAAATACCTATATTGGAACTAGTGCGGGCCAGCAATCTAATGGTAACTACAATTTTGCAATTGGTTATCGAGCAGGCCAGTTCGCAACAGGTTCCACTAATATGTATATTGGTTTTGATGCTGGAAAAGGTGTATCACTTGAAACTCCTAATAGTGGAGCAGGTAACACATTTTTAGGATACTTAAGTGGTGAAAAAAATACAACAGGAAATAGTAATACTTTTATATCTACAAATTCAGGCTCAAACAATAGTAGTGGATATAGAAATGTTTTTATAGGTTCAGGATCAGGAACAGCTAATACAACTGGATTTCAAAATACATTGATAGGCACGCTTTCTAATGTTATTACTCCAACATTATCAAATGCAACAGCCATAGGTTATAATTCATCAGTAGCTTGTTCAAATTGTTTTGTATTGGGGGGTACAGGTGCAAATCAGGTAAAGGTAGGTATTGGTAATACAAGTCCAACGGCATTTCTACATGTTAAGGCTGGAGGAACGACTGTCACTGGTGTACGTTTTGAGAATCTGCCTCCATCAACAGGGACTCTTTTCCAATTATATGTAGATGCAGATGGCAATATAATGCGTTCAAATACATCTAACGCACGAGAAATGGTTGGTGGTAGTTCAAATTGGACTATAACTGACAAAGAGAATTTGGTTAATTTAAATTCAGGAGGTGTTATAATCGGGAATGGTATAAAGGAAACGCCAAGTGGATATAAACTTTATGTATCAGAAGGCGTATTAACTGAAAAAGTAAAAGTAGCAGTAAAAAATAGCTCAGATTGGTCTGACCACGTATTTGATTCTACATATAAACTTAGAAGTTTAGAAGACACTGAATTATTTATTAAAAAATACAAACATTTACCTGGGATACCTAGCGCAGAAGAAATGGTAAAGGTCGGAAATGATTTGCATAAGACAGATGCACTTTTACTCGAAAAGATTGAAGAATTAACATTATACTTATTAGAGCTAAAGAAAGATAATGAAATATTACAAAGAGAAGTAAATAATTTAAAATTAAAATAGATTAAAAATATACATAATCAATAAAAAAGACCGCTAGGGATTGCGGTCTTTTTTATTGATTATGTATATTTAATGAAATTTCAAATACCAGTAAGTAGCAGAAAATATTGAGAGGAAAAGGATGAGAAACTTGTTTTTAAAAAATGCATCTACATCAATTTTACAATTAGCCGTTTCAGCCACGTCAATAGGAATTCAGTATAAATTTGTTATTGATTATCTAGGTGTAGAACAGTTAGGTTTATGGTCAATAATATTATCAATTTCATCAATATTGAATTTAAGTAATGGGGGCTTGTCTGGAGGAATTGTCAAATTTACTTCTGAATACTCTAAATCCAAAAATTTAAAAAGAATAATTATTTTATTAAATGCTTCAATAGTTTTTACCATAGTAACTTGGATTATTATTGCAAGTGTAGTTTATATAATTATTTACATAGGCAACAATTATATAAATATACAGACAAAGTACATACATCTTGCTAATAAATTATTACTATACAGCTTTCTAAATCTATTAATAAGTATACTTTCCCAATTATATTTTGCAGTCGCAGAAGGATTAAAGAAAACATATATAAAGAGTTACACATATATAACATTTAATATACTATTCCTTCCATTAATACTATGGGCTACCATCAATTACGGATTGATAGGCCTTTGTTTGGCTCAATTAGTACAAAGTATCTTAATATTAATAGGCGCAATATTGTCAACTTATAAATTAATAAAGTATCATATGTTTCAAAAAATTCATAAAATATATTTTTTGAAGATAATAACAATAAACTTTCAGATACAAATAGCGATGTTGTTCAGAATGGCATATGAACCATTAGCAAAGTTATTATTAACCAATTTTGCAGGATTGAGCGTGGTAGGCTATTTTGAAATAGCTAGTAAAATAGCAACTTATTTTAGGACAGCATCAAATGTAACGTTATACAATATAATACCGTATGTATCAGAGCTCACAAAAAATAAAAATACAGATTATCACTTTGCAGATTTATATGCAAAAACAAGTAATGCAATAAACTTTATAATGCTAATTACTCAGATTGTCTTATTAAACTCATTACCAGCAATCTCTTACATCCTCTTAGGAAATCATAGTATAACCTTTTACAATTATGCTTTTATAGTTGGAATATGCACGATAATAAATGGTTTAAGCCTACCTGCATACTATTTTAATTTTGGATTAGGCTACCTGAAAAGTATTCTAAATATGCACATAATAATGGTTACATTATTATTATTATTAGGTTTTATAATATACTTTTTAAAAGTGGAAGGAACTGCATTATTCCCATGGTCTTTTTCCTATATAATTGGGAGCTTATATATGATTCACAGTTTTTCAAAAAAATATAATCGGAAAATTATATTAGATATAAATATAAAAACAATCTCTATTGCATTTATATTTTCAGTAGCAAGCTATTTATATATATTCAAAGTATCTACACTCTATATAATAAATTGGCAGGTATTCATGAGTTCATTATTAACGATAATATTATTTATCGGAATACTAAGTATATTCTATAAGGAGACATTACAAATGGCATACAATAAGTACATAAATAAAATTTAATGGAAATGCATAATAGTATGAGAAGCTTATTATCAAAGATGAATTTAGCAGCGACAATAAAGATTATATCGAAGAAAAATGCATTAAGGGAACTAGGATGGTTCAATAGCTATGATAAAAAACAATCAATTGATGGGAATAGCCTTCCTATACCATGGTTTACCTATTCTTCAATATTCTTTTTAGACGAACGTCTAAATAATAATTTAAAAGTATTTGAGTATGGTAGTGGTAACTCAACATTATGGTTTTCTGACCGCGTAAACTTTATTAATTCTATCGAACATGATAATCATTGGTATAAGACAGTAACCAAAAGCCTTAAAAGAAGCAATGTAAAGGTAATTTATGTTCCATTATCAGATGTAACTAAGTATATAAATTCTTGTAACCAAACAAATTTAAAATATGATATTATCATTATTGATGGTAGACATAGAGTAGAATGTATAAAAAGTTCCATTGAATCTTTGAGCATTACAGGAATAATCATTCTTGACAATTCTAACAGAGAAAACTACACAGAGGCTTTTACCTTTTTAAAAGAAACCGATTTCCGCTATATAAACTTTTGGGGAATGTGTCCAGGAGCATCAATATTAAGTTGTACAACAATATTCTATAGAAACAATAATTGTTTGTCAATTTAATTTAACCCTTATTCATAAATAATATTTTATCGCTTTACATTTCTTAAGATATGATAAGAATTAACCATGGATGCGGTCCAGTAAGACCTGAAGGATGGATAAATACGGATTCTTCTATTAACAGCTTATTACAACAAACAACAGCTGGAAAATTCATAGCAAATTTTTTAACACCAATAAAATATACTTCAGTAAATGCAAAATACATGAATCTTAATAAAAGATGGAAACCATTTAAAAATGAATCTGTGGATATTATATATGCATCACATTTGTTAGAGCACCTATCAAGTAAAAGCACAGACATCTTCTTTCTTGAAGCTCAAAGGTGCTTAAAAAAGGGAGGAGTGATTAGAATAGTAGTACCAGATTTATATCAACACGTCGAACAATACTTGATCCAGTATCAAAACTATAGCACAGAAGCATCGGAAACTTTTTTATATAAATTGAATTTACTTAAAGAATATCAATATCCAAAGGAAGAATTATTAAGCAATATATTAGGCTATATCCAAGGTTGGCCACATCAACATAAAACAATGTTCGATAGATTAAGCTTAACATTTCTTTTAGAAAAATATGATTTTAAAGAGATTTTACAATCAGACTATGGTGAAAGTGAATATATTAAGGATATAAAAGATGTTGAGGGCGGCATAAAGGGTCATAGTTATTCACTTTACTTAGAAGGAAAAAAATAATTTTTAAATATTTATATCTAATAATTAAAATTTAATCTAACACTTTTTGCATGAAGCGGTTGAGGCTCTCAAATAGCATCTACAAAGATATTTTAATAGCCTTTATAGGGATTGCGCCATTAATTTTATTGTTTAATGCCACTTTTTCTATACCACTAATAATCTCTTTTTTAATCCAAATATTACTAATAATAGTATTTGCATACATAATTTTATATATTGATATAGAAAACATTGCAAATATTTGCGTTTTTATTTTTTTTTACCTCTTCTTTATTGTATCTCCTATTATTCAGTTCTTAATAAATAAATACACTCTTATAAACACAATGCCTTTTAATGAGGTAAGTGCTTTTTATACAAACATAGTAACCTCGATATTTTTATTATTTTATATATTATTTTATACATATTTTTTAAAAAACAAGGGAAAGAATCAGCATAATAAAGAATTAACTATTTTACAATTTTATAAGTCACCAAATTTGAGTACATTATCTATTTTATTTACGGTTTCTTTATTCTCTACTTTTATAGCAACAAGCGAAATCATAGAAAAAATTTCATTCTTAAATATAATAATATCACAAGAAAGTGAGGAAACCTCTATACTTCTCCTAAAAAAGAAGGTGTTATATAATTTTCCATTTGCTACTTTATTATATTTAGTTGCTATGAGAAGAAACTTTGCACCAAATATATTTATTGTTACGCTCCTATTAATTTTAATGATCTTAATTACTAAAAATCCTCTTTTAGAGAAAAGAAATGGACTTGGACCTACGTATTTACTATTGTTATATTTACTATTTCATAAATATTTAATAAGCAATCAAATCTTGTTATCTGTATTTTTGTTATTATTTATTATTTTTTTTCCAATTTCTTCTATTTTTACACATTCCAGCATTTATGGTTGGGGAAATATTCTCAGTTATAGGACCATTGATATTATTATAAGCCATTTCAGCCAACTACACTTTGATGCTTGGTCAAATTTAACAGCAACACTTGAATACGTTCATCAATATAACTTCACCTTTGGAAATCAATTACTGGGCACGTTTCTTTTCTTTTTTCCTAGATCAATGTGGCCAAATAAGCCGATACCTTCAGGAGTAGAAATTGGGAATTACCTTATTAATAATCACGGAATGTGGTTCAATAATTTATCAAACCCTATAGTTGCTGAAGCATATATAGATTTTGGTATTCCAGGTATAATTCTTTATTCGATCATACTATCATATGTTGTTTTTAAACTAGGAACATACATTATACAAAAAAATAATTTAATAATTAGAAACGCAGCCATATATACCTCAATCTCCTTGATTTTTATTTTGCGAGGTTCATTGATGCCCGCTTTTGCATATATTTGTGGCAGTCTTTTTACAATAGTTCTTATTCCAATATTAATTACAAACTTGACTTCGAAAATTACAGCCAAAGCTTTTATATTTAAGAAATAGCAAAATGATCCTGTCACCTATTATTGTTTTCTGTTATAATAGACCTAATCACCTGGAGAAGTTAATACTTTCTTTACAATCTAACAATTTGTGTTCTAAATCAATTTTATACATATTTTCCGATGCAGCAAAAAGTAAACTTGATATTCAAAAAGTTCATGAAGTGAGGCATTATATTGGGACAATAAAAGGATTTAAAGAGGTTAACATCATAGAACAAAAATTTAACAAAGGTTTAGCAAATTCAATAATCGATGGTGTTAGTACAGTTTTAGATATTTATAAAAAAGTAATCGTCCTTGAAGACGATTTAATTGTATCTAATGATTTTTTAAAATTTATGAATGATTCATTGGATTTGTATGAAAATAACCATATGATACATTCTATATCAGGCTTTCGCTTTCCCATTCAACTTCCTGGTTCTTACATTGATAATGTTTATCTTCTTTCCAGATCTTGCTCTTATGGCTGGGGAACATGGAGTAATAGATGGTTTGAGGCTAGGTGGGACTTGAATTATTTTTACGGTTTCTTTATAGATATTACTCAAAGGAAATCTTTTGAAAAAGGAGGCGAGGATTTGACTTTAATGCTATTAAAACAAAATTTAAATTTACATGACTCATGGGCTATAAGATGGGATTACAATAGATTTTTGAGCAAATCTTATACTCTATACCCTGTGGAACCAAAAGTAATTACTGTAGGGAACGATGGTAGCGGAACAAATGATTCCAAATATTCTGTCCATAATTCCTACTTATCTAATAAACAAGTTGTCCTTAAGTATAATGTAATGCCTAATGATGGTTTAAATTACTCTTTAATGGCACACTTTAAACTATCATTTTTAAAAAAAATATACTATACAACTTTAACTTTAAAATATTTTATAGGTTTATGGATGTCAAAATCGATATCAAAGAAGGATATATTAATCAATATGCTTCAAGTCTTTTTTCCAAAAAGTGGAAAGAAATAGGAGGAAAAGGTAAAGCTAAAATAATTCTTGATATTCTAATTATTGAAACCAACTTTAATAAAGTCCTCGATGTAGGCTCTGGCGATGGTAGCGTTCTATATTGGTTGAGTGAATATGGATTTAATCCGAATTTTTATGCACTAGAAATTTCTGAGTCTGCAATTGATATTATAAAATCAAGGAATATTAAATCAGTTAAGGAAATTACTAAATATGATGGGTATTCTATTCCTTATCTTGACAACTTCTTTGATTTAGTTACATGCTCCCATGTTATTGAACATGTTGAACACCCTCGACTTCTTCTAAGAGAAATTTTTAGAGTTTCTAGAAGGCAAGTTTCTGAAGTACCAATTGATTTTTACTTGGACATAGCTAAACGCGTACCACACTTCTTGTCATATGGCCATATAAATATTTTTACTCTCCAGCTCTTTGTATTTCTATTAAAATCCGAAGGTTTTAAAATTATCAAAAGTAACAATAGCCTTTTTTCTAATGAAATTTATACTTTCTTAAGTAAAAAGAATAATTTAATTCGGTTTCATTTTATCATAAAGAATTTTTTAAAAAATGCTTTCTCATGAATCATAAGCCAGACTTATGTACTATTTATTCTGAATCTAGCAATAAAAATTTAAGTATCTTTTAAAATCTTGAAATGAATTCTCATGAAGGTACTTTTCATTATATTGACTCTTAATAAATCCCATGGCGGTCCCCCAAAGGTATTACAAAGCCTTGTTGAAGGGCTTTTGGGGAAAGACTATGAAATTTATGTCTGGACAATTTATAACGATATTAGTGAAGAACGTATAGAATTACCAAAAGATATTAAAGTTGTCTTTTTTCAATCGACACCATTTATTTCTGCGTTATGGAAAGGCTTCTCTCTTTCACTTCTTATTTATATTTTAAAGGGTAATTTGAGGAATTTTAAAATCATTCATATTCATGAGCTTTGGCACTTTCCGCATTTTATATCATATGTTTTTTCTAAACCAAAAAAAATAATTATTAGTACACATGGTGAAATAAATGTTTGGAATATTTCTAGAAACAAAATTAAAAATTTTTATAAATTTTTGTATTTAAAATTATTTCAATCAAGAGCTCTGAAAAAATGTGCCGCTGTTCAGGTTTTAACTAAAACTGAAATGGAATCATGTATAAAAAAAATAGGAATGGCTAATTATGTAGTTATTCCTAATGGTGTTAATTTTGATAATTCGGAATTTTATTGTCCAGATGTAAGCAGAGACAAGTTGTTGTTTATTGGTAGAATTTCATATCAAAAAGGGTTAGATATTCTTTTACATGCTTATTGTGAAATCAAGACTTATTTGCCAACATTTCCTGATCTAATAATTGCTGGACCTTCCAGTAGCCAATATAAATATAAACTTCAAACAATTATTAATAATTTCAACTGTTCTAGTGTTAAATTTATCAGCTTTGCGGACCATACACTAAAACAACAACTTTATCAGCAAGCCAAATTGTTTATTCATACTTCAAGAGCAGAGGGGATGCCTATGGCTGTTTTGGAGGGCATGAATGAAGGTCTCCCTGTTTTAATAACAAAAGAGGTTGGTATAGCAGATGAAATTTTAAATTGGAATGCAGGTTTCATAGTTAATTGTAATAAAGAATCTATTCAATCCGGACTATTAGCTATCAATCAAGATATGGACTTAGAAAATAAAGGAAAAAATGCTAGGCGGCTTGTTGAAACGCTTTATCGTTGGGATGTAATTATTCCTCATTACGTAAAAATTTACAATTCTATTTGTGAAAAATAAAAATTATGTTAGCTGAATCATTAGTACGGTTTATTGAGATTGTTCAAATTGCTTTACATCCTAATGGCAGGTTAAATTATTTAATTAATCGTGCTGCATCAATTTCATCGTTCAATATTTTGATTAAGTTAAAGAAAATCGTCCCTGATATTTCTTCAATTATCGATGTTGGAGCTAATCAAGGACAATTTGCTTTGGCTGCCTCTCGACTCTTCTCAAATGCAGTTATTCACTCGTTTGAGCCTGTTCCTGATAGTTTTTTAGTATTGCAACAAAATTTAAGCAAGTCTTCCTTAACTAGATTTTATAATTATGGACTTGGTAGTAAGTCGGGTGAAATAAATTTTTATAAAAATGCCCATTCACATGCAAGCTCGGCATTGCCTGTTTCTGAATTTCAAAAGAAAGAAATTCCCAAAACTGCGCAATCTACTCCTATTAATGTTCACATTAATACTCTTGATGCAGTTATTGATAACCTTGGTCACTTACCTTCGCCCATTCTGCTGAAATTAGATGTTCAAGGTTATGAAAAGGAAGTTCTACTTGGTGCCAGGGATTTTATAAAAAGAGTCGATTATTTACTGTTTGAAACCTCTTTTGTAAAAATGTATGAAGGTGAGCCTTTATTTGACGAAATGCATGAATATGTAAAAAATTTGGGATTCCAGCTTATTGGTCCTGTTGGTTCACTTCAATCTAGCTCCTCTCAAATTATGCAAATGGATATGCTATATAAACGTGTTTAAGATTAATTTTTGTGCATATTCTACTTTATAGCTATAATTTTTCTCCTGAAAAGGCGGGAATTGGCAAATACAATGGTGAATTGGCTATATGGCTTGCTCAACAAGGGCACCAAGTAGATGTAATTACTGCGCCTCCTTACTATCCTGAGTGGCAGGTACATGCTAATTACTCAAATGATAAGTGGCGAGTAGAACATTCTGCCAATCTGACTGTTTATCGTTGCCCGATGTACGTACCAAAACATGTAACAGGTAAAACACGTCTGCTAAGTGAACTTTCGTTTACCTGTAGTTCATTTCTGGTCTGGCTTCGTCTTTCTCTTTCAAAACCCAGGTATGATTTGGTTATAGCTATTTATCCTCCCATTTCAAGTGGCCTTTTTCCTTACCTATATAGCCGTATTTTTAAGAGCACCTTTGTTTTTCACGTTCAGGACTTACAAGTTGATGCTGCAGCCCAATTGGGGATAATAAAAAGCTCTTTCCTGCTAAATATTTTAAAAAGGTTTGAGCGTTTTCTTCTAAGGAAGGCTGATTTGGTATGTAGTATAAGTGAGGGAATGAAGGGCAAGCTTGTTGAGAAGGGTGTGCCTCCTGAGAACTATTGTATGCTAGAAAATTGGGTAGATTTAGATTTTATCAAGCCGCAACCCTTCATTAAAACTTTTCGATTGCGAAATGAACTGGGAATTAAAGAATTTGATAAAGTAATTTTGTACTCTGGTAACCTGGGAGAAAAGCAAGGACTTGAAATTGTCCTTCAAGCAGCTGCACTTCTGGCTGAACGTAAAGAATGGAGATTTATTTTTTGTGGAGATGGCGTTGCCAAAGCAAAACTGGTAAAAATGGCTGCTGATTTGGAATTAACCAATGTGCACTTTTGTCCTTTATTTCCTTATGAACGTTTACCTGAACTTCTTTCTCTTGGTGATCTACATCTTGTTCCACAGAAGAGAGCTGCAGCCGACCTGGTACTACCTTCCAAACTTACTGGCATCTTAGCTGTGGGGGGATTAGCTATGGTATCAGCCGAAAAAGGTACTTCTTTATTTAATACTATCCAGCAAAATAATATTGGTATCGTAGTAGAACCAGAAGATTGCCAAACTTTAGCAGACGCAATTGTGACGGCTTTAACTGGAGATTTTTCAATTCAGAAAAACAATGCTTTTCAATACGCTCAGTTGTATTTGAACAAAGATCTCATTTTAGGAAAATTTGAAGACCGGGTATATCAAATAAAAAATCTTAAATCTAAAGAACTACCTGCCGTTTGCCTTCACCATAACCTGTAGTGTCTTTACCATTATTCGTATATCTTCCGTAAAAGAGTTTTTCTTCAGATACTCCAGATCATACAGAAGCCGGGCTACTGATTCTTCTACATTGCGGGCATGTCCGTAGCTTACCTGGCCAAAGGAGGTAATGCCGGGCCGCATGGTAAGCAAAAAACGATACTCTGGTGCTACTTCCATAATTCCTTCCACGTCAAAAACGGTCAGAGGCCGCGGACCAACAATTGACATATCTCCTTTGAGTACATTAAAGAACTGAGGAAGCTCATCCAGACGGGTTTTCCTCATAAAATGGCCCCAATGCGTTATGCGGGGGTCTAGTGCACCCTGAGAAGGAATGGGAGTGGCTTCGGAGCGGGAATACATACTCCGGAACTTGTAAATGGTAAAAGATTTACCAAACTGACCGATTCGCTCCTGATTAAAGAAGATTGGCCCCGGTGAGGTAAATTTGGTAATGAGTGCAATTAGGAAGAGCAATGGTGCTAGCAACAATAAAGAGGTCAGAGAGAATATAATATCAAAGGTTCGTTTTATAAGTGATGCCTTAAGATCCCTAAAAGGCTTGTCGGAAAGACTGATAACAGGTACAAAGCCATGGTACTCCACATTTACTTCTTTGTTAACGAATGAACGGTAATCAAAGAAAATCTTCACTTCACATGAATAGTTCTGAGCAAACTCAATGATATCCTTTAGGTGATGGTGATGTAGGTAAGGCAAACAACAGTAGAGGGTATCAATTTCATAGCGGGCAATCATAATTTTAAGATCATCCAGATCACCGTTGATATGGCGGGATGGAGTAGTATCATAATAACCAGAAAACTGGTAGCCCATTTCGGGGTAAGAATTGAAATAATGTACAATGGTAGGTGCCAGCTTACCATAGCCTACAATACTATATTTGCGGGTATTATAGCCAGCGGCCCGGTACCACTTGAGAAAAATAAGGGAAGAAAAACGCCAGGTAGTGCCCAGGAAGGCGAAAACGAAATAGGTGCCGGCTATATGGTAACGTGAATAATGAAATCCCTTAATTAGTACCCAAAGTATAGCAATGAAGCCGGCGTGGAGAATGACGACCTGAAAATATTGCACCAGCAGGGTAGGTAAATTAAAGGAAATCCTAGACTTTTCGTAGGGGTACTTGGTAATAGAGAAAGCCAGCCAAAGTGCATTGAATGCTACCAATAACCCCATATAGGCTTCGTCCATGATGAGGTCCTCACGAAGACCAAACTTAGTATAATAAACTAAAAGAAATGCGATATTTAATAATACTGAATCAACAACAATGTTCAGGATGGGTAGGAGCTGAGAGTAGCGGTAACGACCTGGCATAGGATCTAACAGTTGAAGGGGTATTACTTGGTCAATATTAGTAATATAAACTTATATTTGGTTCATCCTCTATCTCCTAAATTGTATGAATTTACCAAACGGTCATACTATTCATCTTAGGCGAACGTTAACTGTCTCATTTTTACTACTTCATTTTCTCTCGTATGGCCAGTTAAAACACCATTATGAGGTAGAGGGAGGCGGTGTAGCTACGACCGCTGAGCGTACCCCTTTCTGGCTTCGGGCTAACCAATGGGGGAGTGTCCCCGAAGTCGCCCCGTTTCTTACTGCCCAGAGCAAAATATATGCCAATTATGCAGGGGATTCTACGCGAAAGAAGCGTCGGTTCGAGTGGGGCTATGGCAGCTGGCTGGTAGCGACCGCCGGTCAAAAGAGTCAATTGCTACTACCGGAAGCTTTCCTAAAACTAAGGTACGGCAAATTGGAACTGTGGGCCGGGCGCAGACGCCAAGTGTTAGGGCTGGTGGGAGATTCCCTCCTGACGAGCGGGTCCTACATTGAATCTGGAAACGCCCTGCCTCTACCCCGGGTACAGATAGGATTTATGGATTATTTTCCTTTACTCAAGGGAATTGTGGCTTTTAAAGGGTTCGTGGCTCATGGTTGGTTTGATGCAAATCCGGTCGTAAAAAACCACTACCTCCACCAAAAAACGCTTTACCTACGCCTGGGAAAACCAGGCTGGCCGGTACGGCTATACGGGGGACTTAACCACAATGCCCAATGGGGAGGAAAAGTACTTATAACAAACCAGTATACTGTTCGAGATCAATTACCATCGGATTGGATTGATTACTGGTATGTAGCTTCGGGCAAGCGAATACCCACCTTTGGTTATGTAGACCCGGCTAAGTATGATGCCATTGACCGCGGAAATAGGATTGGGAATCACCTGGGTACTTTTGATGTAGGGGTTGAAATAAAAAATCGAAGCTGGAATCTGTTGGTATACCGGCAGAATATTTATGATGATGGCTCGCTCTTTTACCTGGCCAACGTAAAGGATGGCCTAAATGGGATAACCTGGACCAACTCCAACGTGTCTACTAGCGATTTTTACGTAAAGAAGATTCTGATTGAGTACCTGGGAACGGCAAATCAGGGAGGTGATATATTCTCACTGGATGGAGGCCCCAGGGGGAGAGACAACTACTTCAATCATGCCCAGTACAAGGGCTGGGAATACGAAGGGAAAATTATGGGTACTCCCTTTATAACTCATGAGACGGAAACAAAAGACGAATTACCTAGAACATCTGCCCTGTCTGCCACAAATAACAACCGGGTTCGGATGCTGCACCTGGGGCTAATGGGAGGCTGGAGCACCTGGCAGTATATTATGAAACTATCATACTCCCAAAACCTGGGTACTTACGGTATTCCCTTCCCACCCGATATTAATCAATTCTCCGCTCTTACAGAGGTACTTTTCCCGTTGCAGCATCGCCGTCTAGGGTCGCTTAGGGGTAAAATAGCCGTAGCGGCAGACCTGGGACAGCTTTATCCCACAACTTTTGGAGTATATTTGGGAATCAGAAAAACAGGTATTTTTAGATAAAGCTCTCCCCTCCCCTAATTGACTAATGCATGTGTAGACGTTTTCTGTTGGTGTTCCTGCCGGGAATTTTGTTTTGCTTTAACCTGTCGGGCCAATCTCTGGATACTACTGCCCTCGGTGGAAAACAGGGCTGGATGGAAGTGAGCGGGTACTCCGCTACCGAGCCGAGGCTCCCCTTCTGGCTCCACAGTAATCAGTTTGGTATTGTACCGCGAACCGGTCCGGTCCTCAGTGTACGGGCAGGCATTGAAAAGCTCTGGAAACTATCAAAGAATAAAGGTACCGCTCCTGCCTGGAAGGCTGGGGTTGGGGTGGAAGCGGTGGGGAATCTGTCCCCGTCTCAGAAATCACAGGGATTACTCCCGCAGAGGTACGGGACGCTTGGCTTTGGGAACCTGGAATTGTGGGTGGGCAGGAGGAAGCAATTGGTGGGCTTGGCAGATAGTACCTTAGGTACGGGTTCTTATATTATGTCGGGGAATACGGTACCAATACCACGGGTTCAGCTGGGCTTGAGGAAATTTTCGGATGTACCCTTTACCAAAGGCTGGTTAGCAATACTGGGTTTTTACGCGGATGGGTGGTTTGAAAACAATCGTCCGGTAACGAGTGAATTAAAACTTCATCAGAAGCAACTGTACGGTCGGTTTGGTAAACCTGGTGGTGCCTGGAAGTTGTACGGTGGGTTTAATCATCAGGTACAGTGGGGCGGAAAATCATCCGCCCAAACGGTTGACGGACAAATGCCAAAGGGCTTCCAGAATTACCTGCGCGCCGTTACGGGTAGAAGATCATTGGGAAGACTGGATAGTACGGCGACAAACTTTGATAATACCAACCGGGTTGGAAACCACCTGGGAACAATTGATGCAGGACTCGAGTGGAATGGTACGTATACCAATGTATTTTTGTACCGGCAAAACTTGTATGAGGATGGCTCGCTCTACTACCTGACTAATGTAAAAGACGGGCTCAATGGAATACGCATTCGGTGGAATCAACCTTCCTTCCGGATGATTACCTTAAAAGAGGCGGTGGTAGAGTTGTTATACACCAAGAGTCAGGGGGGAGAAGACTTTATTATAGGTGTGGGCACAAAACGGGGAAAAGACAACTACTTCAACAATGCCCAGGTGGCGGACGGCTGGTCCTACTATGACCGTACTATTGGCACTCCCTTTATTCCGCCAACCACTGATACTTCGCCCCTTTGGCCCGCCTACGGATACACCAGCAATAACCGGGTAGCGGTGCTGCACCTGGGGCTTAGAGGTACTTTCATGCATAGGTACGAGTGGAGTACCAAACTCTCCTACTCCAGCAATGCAGGTACTTATGACTTGCCTTTTGAGCCCGCTCCCACACAGTTTTCGGGTATCCTGTCGGTACAACGGAAGGTAAATTGGTTAGGGCCAAACACAATCCTGAAAGGCTCCGTGGCAACGGATGTGGGAGAACTTTACCGCAACTCAACCGGCCTGATGCTCAGTATCCGGAAAGAAGGGCTTTTTTAAGTTCATGAGTTCTGGAGTTGATGAGTATATGAGTATATGAGTATATGAGTTGGCTATTTGGAATTTCAGCTGCTCGTTTAAAAAGGAACTGTTCCACTAATAGAGCTAATGACTGGTGACTCGTTTCCCTCCTGGCACCTCTAACCCCTCATCAACTCATAAACTTTAAACTCATGAACTGCCCACTCATAACTCCAAACTTACAAACTTCCTTATCCGCTCCGCGGTCTGCGCCAACTCCTCTGGCGACATTTTCAACTTTTTATTGAAGTTCATGTCATCCATGCTGTTGAGGGGTATCAGGTGGACGTGGGTGTGGGGTACTTCCAGACCAATAACACTTACTCCTATTCGTCGGCAGGGTACTGCCTGTTCCAGGGCGGGTGCCAGTTGTCGGGCGAAGCGCATCAGGCCCACGTACAGTTCCTCGTCCAGGTCAAAAATATAGTCAACTTCCTTTTTAGGAATAACCAGGGTATGACCGGGCGCTACCGGAAACACATCCAGAAAAGCCAGGAAATCATCGGTTTCGGCGATTTTGTGGCAGGGGATCTCGCCCGCTATTATTTTAGAAAAAATGGAAGCCATAGGGAGTTAATGAGTTAGGGAGTTGATGAGTTTATGAGGTACATTTCTCTGGCTCGTCCGCTTGTTTTCGCCGTAATTTTATACCTCTTCCTGACAAAGTAAAACAAAAATTAGCTTTTTAGCGGTAAATGAAATAGGTTTCGACGTTTTACTATAAAAACAGTTTATACCTACAATTATGAAAAAAATGTATGTGCTGGGAGCTATGCTGGTAGCTCTTATCGCCTTTCAACCGGCTGAATCTGTTGCTCAGAAAAAAGGCAAATGGGTATCCCTCTTCGACGGAAAATCGTTTGATGGCTGGAAAAAGTGGAAAGGTGGCGATATTTCCAAATGGAAAGTGGAAGATGGTGCCATGGTGCTGACCGAAAAAGGAGGTGGTGACCTGCTGACGGTAAATCAATACGACAACTTTGAACTGGAAATGGAATGGAAAATCAGCGAAGGAGGTAACAGCGGAGTGATGTACCACGTGCAGGAAGGCGAAAAGTACTGCTGCCCCTACTCGACCGGACCGGAAATTCAGGTACTCGACGATGCCAAGCACCCTGATTCGTTCGCGGGTAAGGAAGGTAACCACAAATCTGGGTCACTTTATGATATGCTCCCTCCCAACGACCTCAAGGCAGTAAAACCTGCCGGTGAGTGGAACAAAATGCGCCTCGTAATAAATAACGGCAAGGGCGAAAGCTGGTTGAATGGAAAAAAAGTAGTTGACTTTCCGACCAAAGGAGCCGAATGGGATGCCATGGTAGCCAAAAGCAAGTTTAAGACCTGGCAGGGCTTTGGTAACCAGGGCAAAGGCTCCATAGCGCTGCAGGACCACGGCGACAAAGTGTGGTACCGCAATATCCGAATCCGTGAATTGTAAAAACTTCACACTATAATTAGTCTTAAAAAGCAGTAGTGGCTTACTCGCGACTACTGCTTTTCAGGATTACTACGTAGTAAATAGTAGACTTAATTACCTGCTCATGAAATCGAATCGCCGGGAGGCTGTTAAAAAAATGGCCGGACTTGCCGTAGGTATGCCTGCGGCCGAATCGCTACGGGAACGTATGGAAGCTACTAATCAACTGCTTGGTGCCAATTTGAAAGGCCAAATCAATCATTCGGTTTGTCGCTGGTGCTACGGAAAAATTCCCTTTGAAGACCTTTGCAAAGCGGCTAAGGAAATTGGCCTTCAGTCTATTGAGCTGACGGGGCCGGAAGAGTGGCCCATTCAGAAAAAATACGGACTGGACTGCGCAATGCCCTGGGGTGCCAATAAAAACCTGTCCGATGGCTTCAATGACCCCAAGTACCACGACGAACTGGTAGCGAGCTACGAGGCGCACATACCCAAAGTGGCCGCCGCGGGTTATAAAAACCTGATTTGCTTCTCAGGCAACCGGCGGGGTATGAGCGATGAGCAAGGTTTGGAAAACAGTGTAAAAGGACTGCAGCGCCTGATGAAAACCGCCGAAAAGCATAAGGTAACGCTGGTCATGGAGCTGCTCAACAGCAAGGTAGACCACAAAGACTACATGTGCGACCACACCGCCTGGGGCGTTGAACTCGCCAAGCGCCTCGGTTCGGAGAATTTTAAGCTGCTCTACGATATTTACCACATGCAGATCATGGAGGGTGATGTAATTCGTACGTTGAAAAACAACATGCCGTACATTAATCACATCCATACCGGAGGCGTACCGGGCCGCAACGAGATTGACGAAACGCAGGAATTGTACTACCCTGCCATTATGCAGGCGCTCGTAGACCTGGGCTATAAGGGGTATGTGGGTCAGGAGTTTATCCCCAAGCGTGACCCCCTTACTTCTCTAAAACAAGGCGTGCAGATTTGTGATGTATAAACCGCTGTATGCTTTAAGCAGTAGGCTTTAGGTAAAAAAGCGGATGGAGCTGTTTGCTGCTCCATCCGCTTTTTCAATTTTAACAATTGTAATCTATAACTCCCTTACTCTTTCCCCCCTCCAGTACTCACGACTGTATAGACGGATAAAGGGCCAGTTTTTTTGTCGGAGAAGCATGGGCAGGTAAGCGTGGGGTTCTTTGGGGGAGGTACTTTGGTAATACAAATCGTCATCCGTCAGGATAAGCCCTTCGTACGTATTTCCGGACCGGATGGTCAGGTCCGCGAAAGGTAGTTCTTTAACCAGATTTGCCTTCTTCTGCGCCAGTTTATCTTTCAGCAGCCAGTCGTTGCGGTAGGTGTCCATTGGTAAGGGCTGGGGGCGGTAGTTACCTTCCGACACGTCAAGCGCGTACTGTAAATAAGCCTTCAAAAGTTTTGGCCCGGCGTTGGCCGTTTGGTCTACCTGAAGCTGGGAGGGCCACAGGCTGGTAACAATGTAGACCCGTTCACGGGCCCGGGTAACCGCGACGTTCAGCCGGTTTTCGCCGCCCTGGGTATTGAGGGTACCAAACTGCATAACCAGGCGGCCCCGAAGGTCGGGGGCGTAGCCTACCGAGAAAATAATCACGTCCCGCTCGTCGCCCTGTACATTTTCAATGTTTTTGACAAAAAGACCGGGAGCCGCTACTTTTTCCAGCTCAAACAGCTCCTGAATCAGCTGCTGCTGGTGGAAGTTAAACGTCACTACGCCTATACTCAGCCCGCTTGGGAGCAGGGTTTTTACCAATTGAAGTACCCGCTCGGCCTCCGCCACATTGGTGTTCTTTTCCCAGGTACCTTCTACCTTCAGGTACTCAATGCCCGGCTGGGCGTCGTTGACGTGCCGGAAGTCAGGCAGCAGGCGCAGGGTATTTTTATAAAAATGCTGATTCGAAAAATCAATCAGGTCCAGAGAGCGGCTTCGGTAATGGCCGGTCAACTGGTACTTGGACAACGACTGCGCCGCCAAATCGAGCAGGGACTCTACTTCCAGGGCTACGGGTACTTCTTCGTCCTCGGCGGCTTCTTCAAATCGAACCCGGTACAGGTCGCTGGGTGGGAGCTGCTTGCTGTCGCCAGTTACCACTATCTGTCGCCCCCGGTAAGCCGCGGGTAAGCCATACTCGGCGTAGCACTGCGAGGCTTCGTCGAATATAACCAGGTCAAACAGGTCTTTTTGCATCGGGAACATGGCCGAAACGGCCTCGGGCGAAGCCATCCAGCAGGGCACCAGCCGAAATACCTCTTCCGCATGCTCTTCGAGTAGTTTACGGATGGGCCACACCTTCCGCTTTTTTGTAACCTGGTGGTGTAGTTCCCGGTAGGTAACCCGGTTGCCCAGCCGGTTTTTTTCAACCTCCTCGTAGGTAGCCTCCCGCAGCTGAATATGGACGATGTCCCGGCTCAGGCTTTGCTTCTGCTGAATACTGGCCTGAAGCTGCTCTTCCCACTGCTGCATCCGAAGCGACGATACCGCCCGCAGGTCGGGGTACCTGGTTTCCAGATGCTCAATCCAGGCCAGTCGCAGACTATTGTCAAACAGGCTAATGACTTCCTCCGGCTGGAATTTTTCGGTAGCCATACTTTGCAAAAGTTGGGTAGTTACCGACTGCTCATCGGGTAGCATCTGCTCCCACAACCGGTCCATTTCTACCAGCGTATCAAAATCTACCCGGAGTTCCTCGCGGAGCTTTGCGGCAGTTGGATTCGGGGAAGTATAGAGCGCACTCAACTGGTGCGGCAACAGGTACACTTCCAGAGCGCTGGTAGCCTTTTCCCAGGCCTGTACCCAATCAATCAGGGTACTTATCAACTGAATAAACTCCTCTTTCTTTTGCCCTTGAATTGCCTGGGGCGTAAGTACCTCGCCCCAGTCCTTCAGGCGTAGGCGCACCGCCGCGTCCGCCGCTTTTTCACTCCTCCGGAAAAAAGTAGCATATTGTTTTTCAAACGAAAGCTGACCATCCAGGTACTGTTTATCAAAGCTGATTAACGGATTCTGCAGCCACTCTTCCAGCTGAAGGCGGTTCCGGACCAGCAGACTTAATTTTTCCAGGTCCTCCAGACGAGTACTTAGACCGTTTTGGGCCGCTACCCGCTTTATGGCCGCTTTTTCTTCTCCAAACCACTCCCACCACTGGCTACTGCCCCACGACTGCCGGGCTGTGACCGCTTTCATGAGGTGCCCCCGGAAGGCCGGAAGCTCAGCCGCCGACAGGGTACCTTCCAGGCCTTCCCAACCTTCCAGAGTAGTCATAATCTGCCGGACCAGCGCCAACCGTTTTACGGGCTGCTCAGTACCCTGGAGGTAGATTTGAAATAAGGTAAAGGTACTATCGTCGGGTAGCAAGTCCCGGACATCTTCGAGGCGCTCGAGTACTTCGTCCCGCCTCTGCGTAAACTCCGTTGAAAAAGTGGTCTGGGTCAGGGTGGTGAATTGTTGAGCCTTTTGTTCAAAAAAGAGCGGCCAATCCGTCAGGAGCTGCTCCAGGTTCCGCAGGTCACTCAGGCTGTACCCGGCAAAGGTCTTCCGCTGGTACCAGCCGTGCGTGGAGGGTACCTTCAGCGCGTAAGCCGCGTAGAGCCTCAGCCGACGACGAAAATCATCTGCCTGGTCCAGCCGAAAAGAGCGGTAGCAACGGGTACCTTCGGCATTTTTAAGTTCAATATGAGGTGCTTCCGGGTGGCTGGAAAGGTACAGTTCTTTTATCGCTACCCCACATTCCGACTCATCAAACAGGGCTTCCTTAAATTTTTCCAATTCCTCCACCACCTTATCAATCTGGCGGCTTTCCTTTGTAAACTGTCTTTCCAGTACTACCGCATCAAGGCTGTAATTCTGGGTGCGGTAGGCATCTACCTGTTCAATCTGAGTGGCCAGCTGGCGGTATAGTTCGGTGCGGTCGTTACGAAAATCATGAATAAGTGCGGCAAAAGGCCCCAACCCGACCGACTGCAGCCGCTGGAACACGACGTCCAGCGCTGCCCGTTTCTGACAAACCAGCAGTACCCGCTTGCCCTGCGCCGCAAAGTCAGCCATGAGGTTACAGATAAGCTGTGACTTACCCGTGCCTGGAGGCCCCTGCACCACTACCGACTCCCCCTTCTTCACCGCCCGAATTACCTTCTCCTGTGACACATCGGCCTGAAAAGGCGTCAGTACCTGCTCTTCCCGCAGTGGTGTTTCGGAAGTACCTGGCGGCTTAGGTCCGTCGGCGTAGGAAGATAATAAGGAAAAATCCAGTTCGTCCTCCTCCGAGGCTTCCAGCAAGACTTCATAGTCAGGTACCAGGTAAGAACCCGCCTGCGGAAATATCCCCAGCACCGCCTCCGGGTAAAGCTTAAGCTCTCCGGTTTTTTCCAAGGTCTGCAGATCGCTGCTCTTGAGGACCTCAAACGGCTGAATTTTATCTTCGAAAAGCTGCTGATTAAAATTGATCCGGAAAGGCGTTTCCTTTAACCACTCGTACAACTGTGTCCGGAACTCCAGCGCATCAGTCGGAAACTCGTCGAACGTTTTCTCCACCACCTCATCGGGCAGGGAGGTTTCGTTGAAGTAAGCGTAAGCCAGCGCAAAACTACGGTTGAGGGTAATTTCGGCGTCAGGCCGCCCAAACAGGCACCACTGCTCCTTGTCCATGCGCAGTGTAACCGGAAAGAAAAGCAGCGGCCCGTGGATAACCGTACCATCGGACAGCTTGCCCCGTACAAAAGGATAGCCCACGTACAGGTCGCGGGCTCCTCGTTCTTCTTCAATAAATCGTTCGGTTCGGCTTATTTTCCGCAACTTCCGGCTCCACTCATTGACCCGGTCGTAGCGGGGGTCCTGGACGTCGCAAAGTGGAATTCGGGCTTTGCGCTGAATAAGCTGCCGAACCAGCTCAAAAGATGACTTTCCCAATAGGAAATCACCATCGTGTATATCCACAAACTGTTCCCCCGGCAACCGCGTCAACACTAGTGATTTGTTTCTACTACTAAGGTTGGTCAGTCGTTTGAGGTACGCTTTGAGGATTTTATTCATTGCTCCGGTCTATTCTGTTATTGCGGCTCTTCGTTCGTAATCAGGCTTTCGGTTTCTTTATTTTTTTGCGGGAAAACCAGGGAGGCCAGTATACTGGTGGCTAATATGCCAAGTATAATATACAGGGAATATACTGTTTTAAAGCCCATTTCGTCCAGATAATGGTGGGCCAGCATTTTTCCACCGATAAACATGAGCAGGATTCCCAGCCCGTACTTAAGGAAGCGGAAAAGCCCCATAATGTTGCTCAGGAAGAAAAACATGGACCGCAGTCCCATAATGGCGAAAATATTGGAGAAGAAAACCACGTAAGGATCTTTAGTAACGGAAAACACCGCCGGTACCGAGTCAACGGCAAAGATCAGGTCCGTAAATTCAATGATAAGTACTACTACAAACAGGGGCGTAACCATCCACTTGCCCTGCTTTAGTATAAAGAAATGCTCCTTAACGTAACGTGGATAAACGGGTAAGTACTTAGCCGTAAAGCGTACTACCGGATGCTTGTTAGGCTCCATTTTTTCGTCTTCTCCTCCCTGAAAAAATATCTTTCCGCCCTGGTACACCAGTACGGCCCCAAAGATGTAGATAATCCACTCGAAGCGCTGCATGAGCGCCGAACCAGCAAAAATGAATATAAAGCGCATGACAATCGCTCCTAATACTCCCCAGAAAAGTACCTTCTTGAAGTACTTCTCGCGGACGCTGAAGGAGGCGAATATCAAAATTATTACAAAAATATTGTCGACCGAAAGGGCGTACTCGAGTAGGTAGCCGGTAATGAACTCGAGCGACATGTTGCGCCGGTATATCTCCAGACTTTCCTCAAAGTTGCCCGGGATAAGCTTCAGCTGCGGGGCGTACATATTCTTTACTGTCTCCAGCTGGGCGTAGTTTTCAATCCCGTGAATAAGGTCACCGTGCGTATTGATGATGACGTAAAAACCCAGCGCGAGGGCAATCCAGGCGATGGTCCAGGCAGCCGCTTCCCCAAACTTTACAACATGGTCTTTCTTATTGAAAACACCCAGGTCCAGCAGCAGCATGAAGCCAATCACAACAATAAAGCCGCCAAAAAACAAGACTTCGTTTGATATCATTTTAAAGAGTATTGCAGTAGAAAAAGTTGATTAAATTGTGTTTTCTAACCTTCATAAAGACGAAGGCGATGACAAAGTTCTCATTTTAGTAGTAGCTAAAAAATAAATTTTGATAAATGGCGTGCCAGAGCAAAAGGGCATAGCCCGAAAGGCCCTTGAAACCACCGGAAGCATGACTGATAAGGAGAGAAATAATGGTGGATAGCCACCCACCCCCGACGCTACGCGCCAACTACCCGCAGCAGAGCGGTTTCGGCCGTCAGGCCGGGTCCGAAAGCACTGGAGAAAATCCAGGAGCCGTCGGCTTTCCGGTTGGACTCCCAAAGCTTTTTCAGCACGAAAAGAATTGTGACTGATGACATGTTACCGTACTCCCGCAGTACCTCGTAGGCCGGAGCATTGTCGCAGGCACAGATACCCAGTACCTGTTCGATTACTTCCAGAATCCGGCGGCCTCCGGGATGAATCGCATACAGCTTTACCTCATCCCGACTGATTCCCTGCGCTTCCACCAACCTTTCCAGCACCGTATGAATACCCGTTTTCAGCACATCAGGTACCCGTGAGGTCAGCCGCATTTCAAATCCAAAGTCGCTGATGTGCCAGGCCATGTCGTCCTGCCCGTCGGGGAGTACTTCGCAGGCAAATTGGGCTAATTCCAGCGCAGGTACTCCCGGCTCCCGCTCCCCTTCCACCAGAATAGCCGCCGAGCCATCGGCAAAAAGGGCATTGGCCAGCAGGTGATCTTCTTCGTTTTTTTTCTGAAAATGAATGGTACACAACTCCGTACACACCACCAGTACCTTCGCGTCCGGGTCGGCCCGGACTATGGCTGCGGCGGCTTTCATGCCGTTAAAGGCCCCGTAGCACCCCATGAAGTTAATGGCTATGCGGTTGGTAGAGGTACGTAGCCCCAGCCGCTCAATCAGCTCAATATCCGGTCCGGGGGCGTACATACCCGTACAGCTTACCGTAATAAGGTGGGTTATGGATTGGGGAGGTACCTGGCGCTGACGCAGGCAATCCCGAATGGCTTTTTCGGCCAGAGGTACGGCGTGTTCCCGATAGAGCTGCATGCGGTGGCTTACCGTTGGGAAAGGTTCGAGATCGGGTGAGTTGGGGAAAAACGTAAAGCCGCCCCTCTGCTGTCCGTAGTCAGCCAGTACCGAATAACGCTGCTGAATGCGGGTACTACGGTAGAGCGCCCGCAGTCGGCGCTGGCCGGCTTCGTCGAGGTGAAGGGCGTTAGCCATAAACTCAGCAATACGCAACTGATCAAATTTATTGGGGGGGGTAGCTGTACCCACGGAGGTTATATAAGCAACTTGCTGAGTCCTATTGGTCACTTTCTATATTATTTTATGCAAAAAATTAGTAACTTGATAAAAAATACGTGCCATCATAACCTTTGGTTGAATCAGGATGTTTTTAACTGGTTCAGAATGTGTTCTTGCTTTTCTTAATCACTCTTTAAAAGAATCGCCTGCCTATGATCCGGAACGTCTTTCTACACCTGCGTATTCCGTTTTCGGTGTTTTTGCTTCCCGTGTACTTATTTGCACTAAGCCAGACGCCCACCCCCAACCTGCTGCTGACCTGGTGGTCGCTGGTTATTATCCATCTGCTCCTGTACCCGGCCAGCAACGCTTACAACAGCTACTACGACAAGGACGAAGGAAGTATCGGGCTTCTGGAAGTACCCCCGCCGGTTAGCGCTGAACTGTTATACACCGCCTGGCTGCTGGACATCCTGGCTATCTTTCTGGCCCTGTGGGCGGGCATGGGGTTACCGTTTGTTATGTACCTGCTTATTTATGGTACTATATCCAAGGCCTACAGCCATCCGTCGGTACGCCTGAAGAAGTACCCGCTGCTGAGCTGGTTTATTGTGGGTTTGTTTCAGGGCGCGCTAACCTACCTCGCTACGGTTCAGGTTATTGGTCAGGTACCGGTGGCGGATTTGCTACAGGGAAGGCATCTGGTACCCGCTCTGATCTGTACCTCTAACCTGTGGGCGGTGTACCCGCTTACCCAGGTGTACCAGCACGAGGAAGACGCCCGCCGGGGCGACCTCACCTTCAGCCGGATGGTAGGTATACCAGGTACCTTCCGGAACGCGGCTCTGTTTTTTTCGCTGTCATTTGCCGGATTTCTGTACTACTTCCTCACCTACGGCTCCGCCAATAGCCTGATTATACTGGTACTGTGCATGGGGCCGGTGCTGGCCTACTTTGGGTACTGGTGGAGGGTAGTACTTAAGAACCAGAAAGAGGCCAACTTCCGGCATACCATGCGTATGAATATTTTTGCGGGAATCGGACTGAATCTTTTTTTTGGATTACTGTGCCTGTACCCGTTCTGATTTACAGCCCCTTATTTTTAATTAGAAAAATACAGTAAAAAAATATAGGCTTACTACTTGCGTAAAATATCCAGAGCCTATACCTTTGCATCACCTTAATCAAAAAGGTCACGCAGAAGTAGCTCAGCTGGTAGAGCGCAACCTTGCCAAGGTTGAGGTCGCGAGTTCGAACCTCGTCTTCTGCTCAACAAAGGCAAGCACCGGAAACGGTGCTTTTCTTTTGCGATAGCATCGGACTTTTGTCCGTCATGTGAGGCCGGGGTGGTGGAATTGGTAGACACGCAGGACTTAAAATCCTGTGAGCCGAAACGCTCGTACGGGTTCGACCCCCGTCCCCGGTACCTGAGTCCCCTTCTAATAAGCTGTAAACCGGTTAATTAGAAGGGTTTTTTATTTGGGCCTGCCCAAGGTTTATGCCTTTTGTCAATTTCCCTTTCTTTTTCTAAAAACAGGGCATAGGTATTCTACTCCAGAAAAAAAAATTTATCCTATTTTGCCCGTTTAACTACTCCAAAAGAATTTTTTGCGGAAAAATATCCTAACTTATTGCCCCGTAACACTACCCTCCTCATCCTTCATGATTCGTTTTTACCTGCTTATTACTTTATTAGTATGCGGACACATAGCCCTGGCGCAGCGGGAGTACCGCCCCGGTTATATTCTGAAACCTTCGGGTGATACCCTGCGCGGGTTGGTCCGCTACACCGAAAACTTCCAGCAAGCCTTGTCGTGCTGCTACCGTGCCGATAGCAAAGCCCCCGTAACGTGCTATCAGCCCATTGAGCTGAAAGGCTATGGCTTTGCTACCGGACGCGCTTACGAGTCAATCATGTTTGAAGGAGAACCTGTTTTTATGCAGGTACTGGCGGGCGGAAGTGCCACTCTCCTGAAACACCAACAGCAGTACTACGTGCAGAAAGGCCTTAGTGCACCGCTGCGGTTAGAGTCCCGTGATACGCTTGTGTACCGTTCGGGGAGGCCGTATCTGTCCCAAAACCGCTTGTTTGTAAGTTTGTTAGGCGACCAGCTCATGGGCGATTGTCCGGCGGTGCAGCCCCTTCTGGCCAAGGCAACTCTGCGGGATGTTGATCTAATACCGGTTTTTGAGGTGTATAACCTTTGCCGGGCCGACGCGAAACCAGCCAGGGTAGCCCCGCTGGCGGTTAGGTCTAAAGTATATATTTCAGCGGGGTTTGGTGCCACCTGGACCCTCTCAACCCTTAGCCTGGCAAGTACCCGGCTGGTCGAAATTGATGCTACCCTTCGCTCTACCCAACCTATAACACCGCAACCGGCCCTGTGGCTGATTCTGAATACACCCCGCATTTCGGAAAGATTCGCCCTTCAGACAGGTTTTAGTTTTATCAAGGAGCATTTTAAGTATTCGTCGGCAGTTGTTTCGGATAATGCTTCTGGGTACCGGGAAACAGTGCATAAATACCTGTCTCTGCGGTTACAGTCGCTGCGTATTCCCATTCTGGTACGGTACAATCTGCCCGGCCAACGGATCATGCCTTACATTGCCGCCGGCCCTTCCCTACTGGTTGCGCTGGATACGGAAAATACCTTTACCATTGAAAGACAGTATAACCAGATCATCAATACCTATCGGTATCCATTCTTTAACCCCACGCCGGTATCTCTTAGCATTGTCGGCGCGTTAGGGCTGAAAATACCTATTACCGGAAAACTGTCAGGATTTTGTGAAGGGCGCTATGAGTACGCCACAGATGGTATAGCCGAAGCCAGCACCTTTGATTCGGAAAAATATCCACACGCAGTAGGCCTGAAGTCGCTGTCAAAACTCCCCTACCAGGCTATGCAGTTTTCTTTTGGCTTTTTGATACGTTAATCCTCCTCTTTTTATGTCTGTAAAAATAACCCATTCTGCCTGGTTTCTGATTTGTCTTTTATCATGCTTGTTGTTCACCTGCCGCCGGGAAGAAGTTGTTGAACAACGCGATTACCCCCGTTTGCTTGAAACTGTTCTTCTTTCGGTGGATAAATCGGGGGCTACATTCAGAGGAACGGTAGCTTCTTCCGGAAAGTCCGAAATCCCTGATCACGGCTTTGTATGGAGAGAAGGTTCAGGAAATACTCCGGATATGACCGACTTAACTCTCAATTCAGAGAAACTGGAGCAACTTTCACTGGGCCCACTCACTGGCTCTGCCATCTTTGAAGCCACCGCTACTTATGGGTTAGTACTAGCCAAGAGCTACTGGGTACGGGCGTACCTGAAAACAAAAGATGGTTTTACTGTGTACGGACAACCTGTATTCCTGCTTAGTCAGGGATCTTTACCACCAACTATCACCGGCATTCAGCCTGCAAGCGGAGTATGGGGGGATACAATTACGCTGACCGGAAAGAACTTCAGCTACGTACCAAAAACAATTAAGGTAGATTTTGAAAATGGGCCGGAAGCCAAAGTCGTGTCGTCTACAGCCACAACCATTCGCTTTGTTGTACCAAGCTATCTGCAGTCTGCTGCGTCTAAAATAAACGTTCAGAACAGTATTGGCCGGGGTACTTCCTCCCTGACTTTCCAGCTTGATACCAGCACCCCCGTCATTACGGGCTTTAGTCCCGTAGTAGCTACGTTCGGAGAAACCATAACAATAACCGGAAAAAACTTCACAGGTGATCGCCGCTACTGGCAGGCTGTTTTCGAATATGCCAACTATCAGCAAACCACGGCTCCCATTGCAAGTATTACTCCAACGGAAATTAAAGTACTTGTACCCGAGCTCAGCCGCCGGTTTTATACCATTAAATTAACCCGTACCAATCAGAATCAAGCTTATACGTCAGCCGCTGCACCGCAGATATTCAGCCAGATGGCTCCGGTAATCAAGACAGTAGACGTAGTATCAAATGGCTCCTATGACCGGGTTAAGATAACAGGAAACAACTTTAACAAACCAGAAGTACTTTTTGCCGGGGAAACCGCCCCCATTGAAACCTTTACAAACAGTGAGCTACTTCTGGATCCCATTAATGGTATCTATCCAAAACCCACCAGCCTTATTAATGTAGAAGTAGTTTCGGCTGAACAGAAAGATAGCCGACAGATTTCTTTTAGTTACCAGGCTCCCTGGGTAAAAAGGGCCTCCCGCACTTCTGGCCCGATCCCCTCCTCCGCTAACCTGAGGCTACTGACTGCTTTTTCGATCAAGGATCAGGGGTACATTCTCAATGCTAATGACGAACGATCTTTGCAAATCTACCGGTTCAATCCTGCTGACTACGAGTGGCAACGCCTTCCCGACTTGCCTGTTACCTCAAGGAACAGTAATCCCGGCGGTTCATTTGTTATAAATGAAAAAGCGTATATCCTGACCAGACAGCCCTACTATCCTTATTCAACAGACTTCTGGAGGTATGATCCGGTTAATCATACCGTGCAAATCAATAAGGCGCCGGACCTGGGAGAAAGCAGTGATGGACTTGTCATGTGCGCAATGGGCAACAAAGGGTACTTGTTCACCCGTGACCAGGCAGGTAGCATTTGGGAATTTGATTCCGCCAGGGAAAGCTGGGCACGCCGACGCACCAATCTATTCGCCAATTCAGCTAACTTTTTTTCCGATGCCTTCTCCTTTAATAACAAAGTATATGTAGTCACTTTGACGTACAGCAACATTGGGAGTATCTATAGCTATGACCCGGGTACTAATGACTGGCAATTAGAAACCAATTTCAGCTTTGATGTAATGAATTCTGCCACTTCCAGCAAATTTACCGCTTACAGCTATGGTGGTTTAGCTTATCTTGTCAATTTGCGGGAAGCTTTTGTATTTGATCCTAATGCTAAAAAAGTCACTATTTTAGCCCGTAACAGGTTACCTGTAAATCATTCCGGCGGAGCATCCTTTGCATTCCCCTACCAGAAAAAATGCTTCCTGTTTACCTATAACTTTGACTTCTGGGAGATGTCGCCAAAGTAAATCGCTCAGTGACCCATTTAATGAAAGTACCAGCCAACCCGGCCTGAAACCGATGGGATCTGCGGTGGCAGATTTCCTGACGAACGGCTATGTAGTTAAAGACAGCTACCAGTAGGGTCAGGACCTTTGGCAGTGATTTTATATTTCTAAAAGTGAACTAATCATTGGTCCCATTGAAGGTGTATAACCTAATATCCGACCTGCCAGTACCTAAAGGCTATGAATCTAAAATAGGCACCGGAGCCTAAACTTGTTTTTTTATGACTGGAAGTAGTACCTACGTTCAGCTTTGCTGTATCAGCTACCCAGGTAAGCAAACCGACTTCTGGAAATACGATCCAACGGCAAAGAAATGGCAAGCCAGGGCCGTAACAGATTTACTGCTTATGCTTAAGGACCCGCGAAACGATGTAAACGGTAATGGAAAGGGCTACAACCAGCATAACAGTACCACCCCAAACACCCAGTTTACTGGATGTATAAGCCATGTACTGACAGCCGGTAAAGCCACAGGCACCCAGCAGGGTACCTATCCGGTACAGTACTTGTCTGGTAACGGTCAGTTGCTTTGCCTGTCTCATAAGTCTTTCGGGTATAGAAAAACCGTCGTATACTGTTGACAAAGATGAAGATAGTTCCTTAATTTGCTAAACCCTTTTAGTAAATTCTCTCTATCATCATTTCTTAATGAAAAAGTATTACCTGGTATTTTTAGTACTTAGTGCCTGCATGTCCAAACCCACCAGTGACCCATTTGAGGATAGTACCAGCCAGTCAGGCCTGAAACCGATAGGCGCAGCGATGGCGGTAGTACTAACAAACGGCTATGCGGCGAAAGACCGCTACCAGCAGGTACGGTGGAATTCAATTCAAAACCAAAGCGGTAGAACAATCACTGCCGACGAAGCCGATGAACTGGGTTTGGTTAAGGTTAAAGCCGGCAACCTGGTAAAAGTGGTCAGCCGGGGCGAAACCAACAGCGTTGTATCCATGACCGACAATGGTCACCGGTCAAGCCTGCTCTACATCAAAAACAGCCTGATTGCCTGGTAGTACGTTTTGCATCTATCCCGTGCTGTTTCACCTCAATTCGCACGGTCAGGCCAACAGTCCGGTGTACCGGTTACGGCACCTGGCCTAGGGGTTATTGGGCCCGAAAAAGAAGTTTCATCTGGAAGCTACCGACGAGGCCAAAGCTGAAATTCCGCTGGTACTGCGGGAGCCGCCGGTAAAGCAGTTTCCACCGCAACTATAAGACCAGACCTACCTTAGGAGAAAACAACTACGACCGCATACTAAAAAGACCTCGCTGGCGAGGTCTTTTTTATTTGTTTATGCTCTTCATCCTCGTATATTTGGTATCGGTTTACTTTGTAAAGACAAGTAAAACTCCTTTTCGTACTCTTTTGACCCTCTATTACTCCTAGTTGTTTTTGCGTATACGGCGTTTTTCCGAATGCCCGTATCTGATTCTACTATATATTGCCCTATGAAGGTATCTACCGCAGAACCCTTTCAGATTATATATTCACTCCTGGAACACGAGTTTCTGGGTTATATCTTCGAGTCCTTTGTGGTTCAGCTTGACGGGCGGGGCAACCTAACCCTACTCATTCAGAATATATCTTCCAAAAACGTCAATGAGTTTGCCGATAGCCTCGACGCCATTGATGTGGAGCTGGTCCGGCTGATTGATGATATTCAGCAGGATGTCATTCTTAAGAAATTCAACAGCCGCAAGCTGTCTCCCGTCGATTTTTTTCTGAAAGTATACGATTCCCAAAAAGGCGATAAACTTATTCAGGAGGCTATAGCCGGGTACCTGGAAAACATGAAAGCCCGGATTCTGGCCAAACTGGCCGGGAAGGAAATTTATATCATGGGCAGCGACGGAAACCCGGCCTGGAAACACATAGCGTGGAGGCCGGAAAAAGCGACGGTCCGTTTTCATTTTGAACGCACTGATTTCAATACACTCTACTACCCTACCATCAAATACGGGGGACAACGGGTTGATTTTCAGAATAAGGGGGCTATGATTATTTGCGACGAGCCCGCCTGGCTGGTGGTGGACGACGGACTGTACCACTTTGCCGGAAACGTGGACGGCAAAAAGCTCAGGCCGTTTCTTACCAAGAAATCCATTTTTATTCCGCGCAAAGTCGAAGACCAGTACTTCCGGCGGTTTGTGACGGCGCTGATCGCTTCGTATGATGTAGTGGCCGAGGGCGAGCAGAAATTTGAAATCAGGAATGAGGCCCTGTCGCCCCTGCCGCTGCTGACGCTCTCCGAAACCTATTCAAACAAACCCAGTGCTCCCGTTCCGGTACTTTTTGGCGACGATGACCTGGGCCCCGACGAAGATAGCGACGAAGAAGGTGACGTAGTTTTTGATCTTTCATTTCAATACGGCCAGTTTTCGTTCCGGTTCGACAGCTTTGCCAACAACTCCAACGTGGAACTGGAAAAGAAAGGCGAAGAGTATATTTTTCATAAAGTTCGTCGTGACCTGACTACCGAAAGGCAGCGAATTAACCAGCTGAAAGATTGGGGACTGGACCTGCGGAATGGCCGGTACGTCATGCCCAAATCAAAAGCATTTGGCTGGTTGCAGAGCCGGGCGCTTGAGCTGGCCGAACAGGGAATTACCATCCGGCAAAGTACTACCGATACCAAGCGGTACTTCCTGGGGTACTCTTCGCTGGATGTTTCCATTACCGAGGGCCGCGACTGGTTTGATATCTACGCCCGGGTCTGTTTCGGTGAATTTGAAATTCCGTTTATCAAGCTGCGCCAGTATATCCTCCACCGCAAGCGGGAGTTTGCCCTGCCCAACGGTGAAATAGCCGTAATTCCTGAGTGGTGGTTTACCAGGTACTCCGAGTTGTTTTCGTACGTAGAGCATAATACCGAATCGGATGGCCTGCTTTTGCGGAAGCATCACCTGGTACTGGTGCAGGAACTACAGAAAGAAAGCCTGGCGGAAGCCATTATCAGTCGGCGCCTCGAAAGTCTGCGCAATTTTGAAGAAATAGAAGAATATAGAGCCCCCATTGGTTTCAAAGGGCTCCTGCGCCCCTACCAGAAAGCGGGCTATGACTGGCTGCGTTTTCTGAACCAGTACCGCTTTGGGGGCTGCCTCGCCGACGATATGGGCCTGGGAAAAACCATCCAGACCCTGGCGATGCTGCAGTCACAAAAGGAAGCCGGTGTACAGGAACCTACCCTGCTGGTTATGCCTACCTCGCTGCTTTATAACTGGGCGCTGGAAGCCCAGCGCTTCACGCCCGCGTTAAGAACTTTTATGTACACAGGTACTTACCGCGACAAAAATACGGAGCAGTTTAAGGAGTACGACTTAATACTAACCTCCTACGGTATTGTGCGGCTGGATGTGGACCTGCTGAAAGCCTTCCGGTTCCACTACGTGATCCTGGACGAATCGCAGGCCATCAAGAATCCTTCGTCCCATATTACCAAGGCCGTTATGCAGCTCAATTCGGCCCACCGTCTGATCCTGACCGGCACTCCGCTGGAAAACAGCACAATGGATCTCTGGACCCAAATGACTTTTGTTAATCCCGGCCTGCTGGGTAGTCAGACGTTCTTCCGCAACGAGTACCAGGTACCCATAGAAAAACGCAACGACGAAGAAAAAACCCAGCGGCTCTACAATCTCATTAAACCGTTCATACTGCGCCGGCATAAGTCGCAGGTAGCCACCGACCTGCCCGAAAAGGTGGAAAGTATTCAGTACTGCGAAATGAGCGGCGATCAGGAGAAAAAGTACGAAGAAGCCAAGTCGTACTATCGGAACCTGATCCTGCAGAGTATTGATAAAGACGGCATGGCCCGCTCCCAGATGATGGTACTTCAGGGCCTGACCAAACTACGCCAGCTGGCCAACCACCCCCAAATGGTGGATGAAACCTACGAGAGTAATTCGGGCAAATTTGAAGATGTACTTCATAAACTGGAAACGGCCATCAGCGAAAATCATAAGATATTGGTATTCAGCCAGTTTGTAAAACACCTCGACCTGTTTAGAAAGTACCTCGACCAGAAGCACATACCCTACGCCTACCTGGATGGTTCTACCAAATTCCGGCAAACGCAGGTGGAAGAATTCCAGAACGATAAGTCTATCAAGGTATTTCTGATTTCTCTCAAAGCCGGTGGGCTGGGACTAAACCTTACCGCCGCCGACTACGTATTTATTCTGGACCCGTGGTGGAATCCGGCGATTGAAGCGCAGGCCGTTGACCGCGCCCACCGCATTGGTCAGGACCGGACGGTATTTACCTATAAATTCATTACGAAGAATTCGGTGGAAGAAAAGATACTGGCCCTCCAGCGAAGCAAACGGCAACTCGCCGACGACCTTATTTCCAACGAGGACGGCTTTATAAAGTCCCTGACCCGGGAAGATGTCCTGGCGCTGCTGGATTAAACCCGAAGTACTTACAATTATTTAAGATACACCCCTTCGTTTTCCGGATCGCTTAGCAGTACCTCCACGTGCTCGTTCATAGTGGTACTGAGCGAATACCCTACGTAGTCGGCCGACACCGGGAATCGGTGGTGGCTGCGGTCTACCACTACGGCAACCTGTAGCTTTTTGATACGAACTTTCAGGAAGGGCTGAAGCGCATAGGCCAGCGTTCGGCCGGTATTCAAAACATCGTCGGCAACGATGATTACCTGTTCGTTCAGACTCCCGATTTCACCCAAAAACTCCACCGAACTCTGGTGCGGCACTTCCTTATCAAACCGCAGCTCGACCAGTTTGACAATCAGTGGAGAAATAGCCCGCAGTTCTTCCGCCAAACGACGGCCAAACTCAAAACCTTCTCCCGTAATCCCGGCTACAATAATCTCTTTTTCTTCAAAATTCTGCTCGTAAACTTCGTAGGCAATGCGCCGGATTTTTTGCCGGGTCTGGTGCGAAGTAAGGATCTGCTGACGGGAGGAGGAAGTAGAAATAGGCATAGGATAAAACGTTCAGAGTAAACTACGGCGACTTTTAGACAAATTTATAGCTTTTGTAGCGAATCATTATCTAATTTAGCAAAGAGGCCCCACTTTGGGCAAGGTAAAGTCTAAGGCCAGCGCCCGGGCGACGTACTAGCGGCCGAATGATAAATGGGGATTTGCTGCCTGAATAGCCCTTACCGCAGGCGCTCCAGCCGGGCTCTCATCGGAAATTTTACCAGTACCTTCCGTCCGGATATCTTCTCGAGAATAGGGGTCAGCATTTTACGGGCGTTCTCCTCCGTTTGCTCCAGGATGCCCATTTCCAGCGCCGACCGTCTGATTTGCTGTTCGGCCTGTTTGTAGCCTTCCTGCACCAGCTGGGCTTCTTCCATAAACGCAAATTCGGTATTATAAACCTTTGAGCGTTCATGGTCAATTTTAAACACACACAGCTCCGGATCGGGTAGTGTCACCACTAACGTGTCTTGCTCGTTGGTCATATCGGCCAGCCTCAGTTTGGTCAGGTCTACACAACCGATAGCCTCGCCCTGTACGATCAGTACCGCCTTGGCATTGGGCAGGAATGTATTCACCTTTTCCTGCTCTACAATGTCCTTGAAATTATATTTCACCAGCTCCAGCTTTCCCATCGACGTCATCTCCTGCAGTACCACTGTATGCATGGTTTCGGTGCGGTCCTCCCCACCCAGCCAGTTAGGCCACAGATCTGTGTTCTCAAATTTACTCCACAGGGCTATGGAGCCTATTAGAATGAGGACAAATACGGCTAAACGAATGAGGCTCCGGACGAATCGCATAAACTGGGCTGAAAAAGGTACCTATGGGTCACAATTGCTCCTGAAAGGTAAGGTTTTTGCAAATATTGATACAAGTACCTGCCGATAAAACGTAAAGCAACTATATAATTGGTCTGAAAAATAGAACCTCTTATATAGTTGCTCATTATACTAGCCGACCCCTGCCAGGTTTTAACGATCAGGCCAATGATTTGCGTGCCTCACGGTCCGGATCATTCACCAACAGGGGGGCGTCATCCAGTACCATGGTTTCTCCATTTGGGGTCGTATACGGTTTCCAGGCCGGTAAGCCTCCGCCGTTCGGGTTGCCGGTTTTTGCAAAATTGATAAAGGACTTTGCCATTTTCTCCGAAAGCGCTCGCGGGCGTTTGCCACCTCCCGTATGCGTGAGCATCAAGTCCGTATTGTAGAACCAGAAACAGATATCATCGCAGTGGAAGGCGCGCATCCGGCCATCGAACAGGGGCGGCTGCCAGCCAAACCAGGCCAGGTACACCGGTGCTTTTTGCTGCGAGGCCTTCGCGTCGGCTGCGGCTACGGCATTCTTCCGGTTAGATACAATCAACGCCCAGAGTTCAATGGGACGCGCCTTCGGGAAGTTTTTTGCGTAAGCATCCACAATTTCTCCTGATTTATCACCAAAGCGGGGTTTAATTTTTTCCTTTACTTCCGCCAGCGTAACGTTTTCCAGGGCAGCGTCGGTGCGGCTGGGGCTCTGCTCATGGAACGTCGAGCAGATAAGCAGGGGAATATCGGCGGAGAAATGGTTGGAGTTACTGAAAAAGGTACCTTCATTGAGAGAGGCTCCGTCGGCTACGGGAGAGAACCCACCCCGCTGGATGTTGAGGCGTTTGGCTTCGCCGGCCATTTTTTCCACGGCCCGGTTGGCGATGTCAAGGTACTCGCGCCAGGGTATCTGCTGGAGCTTGTCTACTTCTCCGGGCCTCAGGCCTGCTTCTTCCATGACTTTTAGCCCCAGCTTTTCGGCGTACTCCTTGTTGGTACCGGCCAGCGAGCTACCACTCAGCGCTACGGCCTTATGGAACAAACCTTTTGCGGATGGCATGTTCATCAGGGTTGTTACTTTGGCTCCTCCTCCCGACTGACCAATGATGGTCACGTTGCCGGGGTCGCCGCCAAAGTTGGCTATGTTGTTTTTTACCCATTCCAGCGCCGCCACCATATCCAGGTTTCCTACGTTACCCGAGGCCGCGTGACCACCGGCGGCTTTGAGATGCGTATATCCCAGGGAACCGAGCCGGTGGTTGAGCGAACAGAAAACAACATTGCCCAGCCGGGACAGGTTTTCGCCGTGGTACCCGTCCTGCTCAATACCGTTGCCGTTGGTAAATCCTCCGCCGTGCAGCCAGACCACTACCGGCCTTTTCTGAGTATCCGGAGCGGGCGTCCACACGTTTATTTTCAGGCAGTCTTCCGATACATCGTCGTAGTTCCAGTGGTCCACGAAGGAGGCGTAGGGATTAGCGTACCGTTTTTCCATAATTTGCGGTGCTGAGTTACCCCACCACAGTACCGGGCGTACGTCAGTCCAGGGCGTAGGCTTCTGGGGAGGCATGAACCGGTTCTTACCGGAGGTATCGGCTCCGTAAGGGATACCCAGAAACTGGTGAATGCCCCGCAGGATAAAACCCCGGACTTTTCCGTATTCGGTAGTAGCGATGGCAATGTTGTCGCCCACAAACAGGATCTGGTCGTCAGCGGCGGCTGGTCGGGCAGAGGGTGACGGTTGGAAACTGGCCGCGGCAGACGGTTGGGCTACGCTCAAACCGGCCACGCCTACGCCCAGCGATTGTAAAAAATTACGTCTTGATGGTTTCATAGGTTGTTTGGATAAGGGATACGGGAAAAATAAAACCAGTGTGGGCTACGTACCTGCTCCGAACCTATTAGCCTAAAGGCCCAGGGTACCTGTACACCCGCGCGTTCTTTACGAAAGCTTCGCGTTGAAGAAGTCAACCGTACGTTTCCAGGCAAGCTCGGCCGCGGCTTTGTCGTAGCGGGGCGTCGTGTCATTATGGAAACCATGGTTGACATTCGGATACATATAGGCCTTATATTCCTTGTTGTGCTCTTTGAGCGCTGCTTCGTAGGCCGGCCAGCCTTCATTGACCCGAGTATCTAGTTCGGCGTAGTGCAGCAGTAAAGGGGCCTTGATCCTGGAAACATCCTCCCGGGCGGGCTGACCGCCATAAAAAGGAACGGAGGCCGAAAGCGTAGGAATGCGAACGGCCATCATGTTGGCAATCCATCCACCAAAGCAAAAGCCTACTACGCCTACTTTACCGTTGGCATCTTTGTGGCTTTTTATAAAGTCATGTGCCGCGATAAAATCTTCCAGCATTTCGTCCCGGTTGCGTTTGCTCTGCATGGTACGGCCTTCGTCGTCGGTACCCGGATACCCCCCCAGGGGCGTTAGCGCATCCGGAGCAATCGAAACGAATCCGGCCAGGGCGGCTCTTCGGGCTACGTCCTCGATGTGCGGATTCAGCCCCCGGTTTTCGTGTACTACTACGACGGCGCCGAGTGGCTTGGTGGCTCCGGCGGGCTTCGAAAGTAAGGCCTTAATGGCTCCTCCTCCTTTGGGAGACTGATAGGTAACGTAGTCGGACTGTAAGCGGGGGTCATCGGCTTTGATCTGAACAGCGCCTTTGTAATCGGGCATCAGAAAACTCATCAGGGACGCTACCGTAATGCCTCCCACGGCGTAGGCAGATAACTTTTGGGTAAAATCCCGGCGGTCGATGCGGTTATGGGCATAGTCATCATAGAGGTCATAGACTTCCTGTTTGATGTCTTCTTTTTTGATTTGGCTCATGTTGATCGGTTTGTAGGTTTAAATAGTGTACAAGGAAGGCCCCTTCGCAAAGGAGGGCGGTGGCATAGCCTGGTAAAGGCCAACCGCTTCGCCTCCGGATACGTACTACTATACAAAATCTGAAACACCTGCTAACTTACTCTTACCACTCAGCCGTTTGACCCGAAAAATCGACCAATCCGGAATACTATTCGACAAATGGGGGCCGCAGCTCGAGTCCTTGGGTGCCGGCCTCTACCTAATCAGGTAGCAGTATTTCGGCTCCACCCCGCAACTGCGCCGGACGGTTAATTCACCCGCGGGGTGCTCTACCGGGTACCCTGGTTATAAGGGTGATGCCTTCGACTACCTATATTTATACCAGGTACTTCGTTTCAAAGATCGCCTACCTGCCCCACTTCGGGTACCTCAACTACTTCGCCTGGTTTTTTGAAAGTACACGGGGTAGTCACCATCCGAGTTTATTGAAAGTCAGCAGGTTGGTTAATTGGGAGGTAAGCTAATTAATACTCCTGTCTGTATTCAGGTAGTGCGGGCCAGTCGCTGGGCAATCACGCTCACCGCCAGCAACTGAAACGCGTGGTAGATCATAATAGGTAGCAGGATAACCCCCGCACTGGCCGCCCCCGCAAACAGGACCTTGGACATAACCGCCCCCTGTACAAGTGACTTTTTCGAACCACAAAATACCGTCGTAATCTGATCCTCGCGGTTGAAGCCCATCAGCCGGCTTAGGACCATCAGGAGGTAATAGATCAGGAAGAACAGCACTACCATCCCTACTACCAGCCACAGCATAGCCCCGGCACTATACTGGCTGAACAAGCGATTTTCGAATGACTCGCAGAAGGAGGTGTACACAATGAGCAGAATGATGAACTGGTCAATGTACCGCAGAGTTGCCTTATTCCTTTCGGCAAATGCGCCCCAGCGGCCATACAGCAGTACTCCTAGTACCACCGGCAGCAGTACCTGAATTACCAGCTTGATCACTACTTCCGTCAGATCAAATTCGCCCGAGCCGGTCTCCAGCACCAGTCCCATCCAGAGTGGCGTAATAAATACCCCCAGCAGACTCGAAATACTGGCATTGAAAATAGCCGCCGGTATATTACCCCCGGCCATGGACACCATCACGACGGACGATGACACCGTAGAAGGCAAGGCCGCCAGAAAGAAAATAGCCAGCCAGAGTGTCTGGTACTCTTCCCCCACAAAAAAAGGCCGTGTCCCCAGCGCCAGTAGGGGAAAAAGCAAAAAAGTAGCCAGGTGCACTACTAAATGAAGACGCCAGTTACTGAGGCCCGCCCGTAGCTTTTGCGGACTGAGGCGAAGACCGTAGAAGAAAAAAATCAGGGATACCCCGTAGTTAGCGATTTCACCCAGCGGCACCGGACTTTCGTCCGTACCCGGATACGGCCAGAGGTACGCCAGGATCACTACTCCGATCAGCGCCAGCAGGAAATCATCCAGTCCGGCTCGTTTGGCTAAAGTACTTATTCGTTGCCAGCTATTAGAATTGTTCTCTTTCACCCTTTGGTTAATCAGAGTCTGGCTCTGCTTTACTTCCTTTATTTTTTAATTGGTACAAAAAAAGGCTATTTAGCTATCATAATGAAATGGACTGCCCTGGTGCTGCTTATATTTTGCGGCTTTCTGTCCCTCAACTGGACCTACCAATCCCAGGTTCAGAAAGCGGCCCGTCGTCCCAATGTACTCTTTATTCTGACCGACGACCAGGGTTGGGGCGATCTGAGCCTGCACGGAAACCCTTACCTCGAAACCCCTACCCTCGACAACCTGGCCCGTCAGGGTGCGCAGTTTGACCGGTTTTACGTCAGTCCGCTCTGCGCGCCCACGCGGGCCAGCCTCCTGACCGGCCGCTATCACCTCCGCACGGGTACTGTATCCGTATCAAGGGGGCTGGAAGTGATGAATGCCGAAGAGACTACCCTGGCCGAACTTTTCAAGGAGAATGGGTACACCACTGGCTGCTACGGCAAGTGGCACAACGGCGAGCATTATCCTAACCATCCGAATGGCCAGGGGTTTGACGATTTCTTTGGCTTCTGCGCCGGCCACTGGACCAACTACTTTGATACCGAGCTGGAACATAATGGCAGGATGATCAGGACCAAAGGGTACATTACCGATGTACTGACCGACGCGGCCCTGCAATTTATTGACAAAAATAAAGACCGCCCCTTCTTCTGCTACGTGCCTTATAATGCACCGCATAGTCCGCACCAGGTACCCGATGCGTATTTTAATAAATACAAAAAGCGGGGCCTGGATGACGAAGTGGCTTCTATCTACGGCATGGTTGAAAACGTGGACGATAATGTACGCAGGCTGTTGGATAAGCTGAAACAGGAAGGGCTGGAAGAGAATACGATTGTTATTTTCGCGACGGACAATGGTCCGAATGGCGTCCGATATAATGGGGACATGAAGGGTATAAAAGGCCACGTGGACGAAGGTGGCGTACGGGTACCTTTCTTTGTAAAGTGGCCGGGAAAAATTGTTCCAAAAACCATCCGGTCCCTGGCGGCGCATATCGATTTGCTGCCTACGCTGGTTGAATTGTGTTCGCTGCAAACTACTGAGAAACTACTCCTTGATGGCGTAAGCCTGGCCAAACAGGTACTGGCTACTCAGGAAACTCCCCTGCCTGACCGCCCCCTGTTCACCCACGTGGCGCATTTGGATAAAGCACTGCGCCCGCAACCCGGCGCCGTACGCACAAGCCAGTACCGCTGGGTCTGGAAAAGTACAGCGCCGGAATTATACGATATGATGGCCGACCCGGCTCAAAAGAACAATATAGCCGCCGGGAACCCTGCCGTGACTACCCAACTATCAGAAGCCTACCAGCGTTGGTTTGAAGCGGCAACCCAAACCCTTAGGCTGGCAGCCCGACCGGTACCTGCCGGCTATGCGCAGAAAAAAGTTGAGCTCGCGGCCCACGAGGCTGATTTTAAAGGAAATTTGAAATACAAGGAAGGGCACGGCTGGGCCCACGACTGGCTCGTCAACTGGACCTCCCCCGCTGACACCATCTGGTGGACGTTGGAAAGCAGGGCTCCCATTACCTACGATGTGTACCTGCGCTATACAGTTCCCGGTGGGCAAACCGGATCAATAGTACAGGTACTTACTGGCGAGCAAGTTATTCAGCAAAAAATCACCCAAGCCATTGATCCACCAATAATCCCTAGTCCGGACCGGGTCATGCGTAAGGAAGTATATGAAAAAGAGTGGGGACTTCTCAGACTAGGGCCTCTGTCTTTGCCGGCGGGAAAAAGCCGGATATCCCTGATGGCTCCCCGCCTAGCGTCACAGCAAGTCGCCGAGTTTAAATCGTTAGTGTTAGTACCCGCTACGAAGAAATAAGCAAGATACCCATGAAGAAAAATACGCTCAACCTGTTCCTGCTGTTGCTTGTCTCACTCTCTGCCCACGCCCAGTGGACGCTGGTGTGGTCCGATGAATTTAATAAAGATGGTCGTCCTGATCCTAAAAACTGGAAGTTTGAGCGTGGCTTTGTCCGGAATCAGGAGCTGCAATGGTACCAGCCCGACAACGCCTACTGCCGCGACGGCATGCTGATCATTGAGGGCAAACGGGAGCAAAAACCGAATCCGGAGTACCAACCCCACAGTGACAACTGGAAAGAGAAACGCTCAATGATCGACTATACATCGGCCAGCCTGGTCACCCGTGGCCTGCACGACTGGCAGTACGGTCGCTTCGAGATGCGAGGCCGAATTGATACCCGCCCCGGCCTGTGGCCGGCCTTCTGGACACTGGGAGTACAAGGCGAGTGGCCCAACAACGGCGAGATTGATATTATGGAGTACTACCGGGGTATGCTGCTGGCCAACGCCGCCTGGGGTACCGGCCAGCGCTACAAGGCCAAATGGGACGATCTAAAAAAGCCAATTTCTGAGTTCAATGATCCAAACTGGTCGGAAAAATTCCACGTGTGGCGGATGGACTGGGACGATAAAAGCATCAAGCTGTATGTCGACGACCAGCTGCTGAACGAGGTAGATCTGGAAGAAACCTACAACCAGGACGCCGAGAAGAAGAATCCTTTCCGGCAGCCGCACTACCTGATTCTGAACCTGGCTGTGGGGGGTGCCAACGGCGGCGATCCTTCGGCTACCGATTTTCCTTCGCGCTATGTGGTGGATTACGTGCGGGTGTACCAGAAAAAATAGCGACGACTTTTTCTGTCCATCTTGACTAAGCAGCCCCATAATCATGCGGGCCGGCGCTCCTATTCCTTAAAAAATCCCTAAATTTGCGGTCTAAAAATTTATTTCAGCCTGCTTATGTTATAGGAAAACAACCTGCTTGTAAGGCAGGTGAACCGTAACTTTTGCTGCTATCGTAAGCTGTTTACTACTACTACCGTGAAATACAAAGAGTATAAAAACCTCAACTACGCGCAGGTCGCCGATGAGGTACTGAAATTCTGGAAAGAGAATAAAATATTTGAGGCTTCCGTGGAGGTACGGGAGGGGGCGCCTTCCTTTACATTTTACGAAGGACCTCCGTCCGCCAACGGTACGCCGGGTATTCACCACGTGATGGCCCGCTCGATCAAGGATATTTTCTGTCGGTACAAAACCCTAAAGGGATTTCAGGTAAAGCGCAAGGGTGGCTGGGATACCCACGGTTTGCCGGTGGAGCTACAGGTAGAAAAAGAGTTGGGTATTACCAAGGAAGACATTGGAAAAACGATTTCGGTAGAAGAGTATAACGCCCGCTGCCGTGAAACGGTCATGAAGTTTACGGACCAATGGAACTCCCTTACCGAGAAAATGGGCTACTGGGTAGACCTGGACGAACCGTATGTTACCTACGAAAACAGGTACATCGAGAGTCTCTGGAATCTACTGAAGAAGCTGTATGATAAGGGGTTGCTTTACAAGGGCTACACCATCCAGCCGTACTCTCCGGGCGCCGGAACGGGCCTTTCGTCGCACGAACTAAATATGCCCGGCACCTATAAGGATGTAAAGGATACCACCATCGTAGCGATGTTTGAGGTGAAGCGAACATATAAGTCAGAGTTTTTATTCGGTTATGGTAGCAATCTTGGTTTTAACTCTTTAAATCCAAATAAAAATGATATATATATCTTAGCTTGGACAACTACACCCTGGACTTTGCCCGCCAATTCTGCTTTAACTGTTGGTAAAAATATCACCTATGCATTAGTTAGGACTTTCAATCCCTATACACTTAAGCCTATAAATGTTATTTTAGCCAAAGATCTTATTAGTAAATATTTCTCAGAAGCTGAGTTTAGTGACTATCTGTCAGGCGTCACTCAACATCTAAATGACTATTTAAAATTTTGGCTTTTAGAGGGGAATTCTATCATAAATCAAGAACTTCAAAAACCTAATTCAAGTGTCAAGAATGAATTAGAAGTTCTACTCAAAAAAAATAGAATACCTTATAAGATACTACCAGAATTCAAAGGAAAAGATCTGGAAGGGGTTGAATACGAGCAACTCCTGCCCTATGTACAGCCCGACCGGCCCGCTTTCCGGGTTATCCTGGGTGACTTCGTAACGACCGAAGACGGTACCGGGGTGGTACATACCTCCCCTACTTTTGGGGCCGATGACTTCCGGGTGGCGCAGGCCAACGGTATACCGGCCATCATGGTGCAGGATGAAACCGGCAAGGAGGTACCTATCGTGGACCGCACCGGACGATTCGTCAAAGAAATTGGTGAGTTTGGTGGCCGCTTTGTCAAGCCGGAGTACTACTCCGCCGAAGAGCAGGCCGATCCTGAGTTTAAAGCTACCGATGTACTGATTGCCATAAAACTAAAAGAAGAAGGAAAAGCCTTTAAGGTAGAGAAGTACGAGCATACGTACCCGCACTGCTGGCGTACCGACAAGCCCGTACTGTACTACCCGCTCGACAGCTGGTTTATCCGTACCACGGCTATGAAAGACCGGCTGGTGGAGTTGAACAAGACCATTAACTGGAAACCCGAAAGTACCGGTACCGGCCGCTTCGGTAACTGGCTCGAAAACCTGGTTGACTGGAACCTCAGCCGCAGCCGCTACTGGGGTACGCCGCTGCCAATATGGCGCAGCGAGGACGGAGAGGAGATATGTATTGGGTCAGTGGACGAGCTTTCGCAGGAGATTGAAAAATCCATTGCGGCCGGCTATATGGAAACGAATCCGGTTAAGAAAAAGCCTCACCCCCAGCCCCTCTCCGGGGGAGAGGGGAGCAATGCCGGAAACATCGGGGGAGAAGGGAGTATTGGAAATGTGGAGAAGTATGTTTTCACGGCCGATAAGAAGAAATGGTTCTCTTCTTTAAAAGAATTTGCCCGATCCAACCGTAAAAATCAGACCGAAGCTGAAACCGTCCTGTGGGAAACAATTCGCAATAACAAGCTGGGCAGTAAGTTCCGCCGACAGCACGCCATCGATGAGTTCATTGCTGATTTTGTGTGCATTCCCGCCCGACTTGTGGTGGAGGTAGATGGTGCGATTCATGATTTGCCTGATTATAAAACATATGATCAGACCCGAACGGAATATTTGGAAGCGCTGGGGTATCAGGTACTTCGTTTTTCTAATGAAGATGTAGTACAGCATCTGAACCGGGTAGTAGCTCAGATTCAGGAAACCATCAAGGAACGACTCTATCAACAGGACAAGATGATTTCCGCCCAGGAAAACCAGGAAGCCCCTTCTCCGCGGGAGAAGGGGTTGGGGGATGAGGCCTCTTTCGACCTGCACCGCCCCTACGTGGATCGCATCGTACTGGTATCCTCCACCGGCAAACCCATGTTCCGCGAGCCGGACCTGATCGACGTGTGGTTTGACTCGGGCGCCATGCCCTACGCGCAGTGGCACTACCCCTTTGAGAATGGGGATATATTCAACGAGAGCTACCCGGCCGACTTTATCTCGGAAGGAGTCGATCAGACCCGCGGCTGGTTTTTTACGCTGCACGCCATTGCGGGTATGCTGTTTGACTCCGTAGCGTTTAAGAACGTTGTGTCTACCGGTCTGGTACTGGATAAAAACGGCAATAAGATGTCCAAGCGCCTTGGTAATGCGGTAGATCCCTTTGAGACGCTGGCTAAGTACGGTCCGGACGCTACGCGCTGGTACATGATCACCAACGCCGAGCCCTGGGACAACCTGCGCTTCAACCTCGACGGAGTCGTAGAAGCCCAGCGTAAGTTCTTTGGTACCCTATTTAATACTTATAACTTCTTTGCGTTGTACGCCAACCTGGATGGCTACCAGTTTGACCCCGCCAACCGGGTACCTCACGAGAAGCTGCCGGAGCTGGACCGCTGGATCCTTTCCAAGTTGAATACCCTGATCGGGGAAGTAGCCGGCCAATTGGACGATTATAACCCGACCAAAGCCGGCCGATTGGTACAGGATTTCGTAACCGACCAGCTTTCTAACTGGTACGTCCGGCTGAATCGCCGCCGTTTCTGGAAAGGAGAACTATCAGAAGATAAACGGGCCGCCTACGAAACCCTGCAGCAATGTCTGGTGACGGTAGCGCAGCTGATGTCACCCATTGCTCCGTTCTTTGGGGAATGGCTGTACAAGAACCTAACCGATTCGCTCCGCGAAGGTGGAGCCAATGCCGGTGCCTACGACCAAACTTCGGTACACCTGACCCGCTGGTTTGAGGTGCAGGAAAACCTGGTTGATCCGGATCTGGAAGAATCCATGCAGCTGGCGCAGGAAATCAGCTCGCTGGTGCATTCGCTGCGCAAGGGCAACAATGCCGCCGGTGGCCGGCCCATTAAGGTACGTCAGCCGCTTTCGAGGGTGTTGGTACCGGTACTGAACGAAAAGACACGGCGCCAGATCGAAGCCGTAGTACCTATCATTTTGTCGGAAGTAAATGTAAAAGCCGTTGAATTCATAGACGATGACAGCGGTATACTTAAAAAGAAGATCAAGCCTAACTTCAAGGCACTGGGACCCCACTTTGGACCTAAGATGAAGGATGTAGCGGCGGCAATCCAGGCCATGACCGAAGCTGACATCAAGCAGATTGAAAAAGAAGGTACTATGGATCTTTCCGTACGGGAAGAAATAGTATCGATTCAACTTTCGGACGTGGAGATCATCGCGGAAGACGTACCCGGCTGGCTGGTAGCCAGCGAAGGCGGCCTGACCGTAGCGCTGGACGTGACCATCACCGACGAGCTACGCCGCGAGGGTATCGCCCGCGACTTCGTGAACCGGATCCAGAACCTGCGTAAGGATAAAGGATTCGAAGTAACGGATAAAATACAGATCAGGCTGCTGAACAACGACGACCTACTGGCCGACGCTATTTCGACCAACAAATCGTATATATGTCAGGAAGTACAGGCCACCGGTCTGGACCTGACGACCGACTTGAATGGCGAGGCGGTTGAGATAGAAATGGACGAGTTCCTGCTGAAAGTAAAAGTAGAGGTAGTATAAAAGGAAAATGTTGGTGAAGCCGGTTTCTACAAAGACTGGCTTCACCAATGCCTTACCAGCCGCAGGTCCCAGAAGTTAGCCACATGGCCATGTACTTTCAGATTGACACCTGCCGAGTACGAACGATTGAGCTGGTAAAGCAATCCCCAGCGATGGTACAGCAATGGATAGTAAGGCGCTTGTCTGAATAGATATATTCCCAGTTGCTGGCTGAATGTTACCTTTCCCAACAGAAACTCATGGCCCACTAGCCCTCCTGCCCGTAGAGGACTCAGATGCGCCAGGGTATCCCGCACCAGTTTTTCTTTGAGAGCGTAGTCCATGTAGGCTTCTGCTCCCGCCGTAATGGTGTTGGTTCTTCCGATCTGCTTTCTGATGGTAATGCCCCCGCCTATCAGGGGATATTGCTGTGATTCACCTGCTGCTACATTTTGAATACCTCCAAATACATACAAGTCATTAAGGGAGGCCTTTCCCCGCCATTCCTGCTGCCTCTTTAAATGAGTGGGCCGATTCAACAAAACAGGTCTTATGGCGTAGTCTACTCCCAGCCCAACCGTAGGCCAGTTAATACCTTTATTCGGCTGCCTGAAGCCCCCGTTGGATACGTGCTGGTAATCGCCCGTTAGTGCCACCGCCCACTGCTGATTAATTCGAAAATAGGTACTTACTCCCAGAGACAGATAAGCACTGAGCACGGCACTATACGACATATTGGTAGGATTGCGCTCGGGATGGTAGGGGTTGGAGAGCAGGGAAAGCCCCGCCGCTCCGCGCACCCCCAGTAGTACTTTGGATGAAAGAGGAAATGTAGGTTCCAGGTAGTAGGCAGCGGTAAGGCTTCGGCCCAGAACGGCATTGTCATAATCGTAAAAAGCCAGGGTAACGCCCGTGCGCGGCAGGCAGCCGTAGCGCATCCAGGTACCGGGGCCATACCACTGCTGTCCCCAGTCCAGATGCACCCCCACCGGATGGGCACCCACGGTATTATGTACCTCTATGGAATGGGCGAAAATAGAACCATAGTGCCCCCAGGCGCTCAGGGTAGTTACTTTTTCAAGGGGCGCAGGGGAAGTTGTATCCACCTGCCCAAGTAAGGAGGCAGAAGGAAGACCAATCAGAAAAAAACACAGTACTACCCATTTTTTCATGATGAGCTATTTACTCTGTCATTGTTTTACCTCAGCCCCGGTCAGCCAGATATAGGTATTCTCGGGTTTGGGTAAGCCTTCGGGGGTAATGCGCAAAAACATCAGGTGCAGGTGCGTCGGAGAGCGTTCCTTGAAGGCGTTATAGCCCGTGCGTCCTACTTCGGCTATTTTTTCTCCGGCCTTCACCCACTGTCCGGGCGCTACGGTTACACATTTATTGTGCGCGTAGTAAAAGAGCCCCTCCCGGCAGGGATCATAAATCCAGATATAGTTACCACCCCGCATCTGGCTGGCGGGCCCCCATTCGGTTTCTACCGCCAGTACTACACCACTGGTAAAGGCCAGTACATCTACGGGTTCGCCCAGCCGGTCTTCCAGATTATCCTGATCACCATCCCTGATGAACAAATCATGCGCCGGGTGGCTACCCCGAACCTCGGTATCGAACAGGTCAAAGCCGTTGGCCCGGTACCCCCGGCCCCGGGAGCCAATCGTATACCGCTGCAGCTGCCCCCGGAGCGGATACACAAATCGATCTGCCTCGCCGACCCGGCACGAATCCCGGCTGACCGCGGCCCGCAAACCCAACATAACCTGCTGAAACGCCCGGGTTGCGGAATCGGGCGTTAGTATCTGCTGACTTATGCCATCGTATACCTGCTGAAACTGCTGGCTCAATTGCAGTATTTGCTCCTGAGGTACCTGGTTTTGGGCCGGTGCAGCCTGCCAGGCCAGTATACTTACCATCCATACCACTACCCGCATCCCCCGTTTCCCGCTGTCTGTCCTGCTTCTCTCCATCCTGCTCCCAAACATTCTCGTATACATTCTGATTAATCAAAACAACTTTCCCCGCTAATTTATTTACTTTATAGATAGCAGCTCTAAAGAATGAATTTTAAATTTCTAACGCTCTTTTATAGCCCGGTTGTTTTATATTGATTCTAAAAAAAGTCAATTTCGCACGCTTTAACCTTTTATTAAGTAAACGTACTAACTATGGAATACCGTCGATTTGGACGTAGCGGCTGGCAGGTCAGCGAAATAGGCTACGGTATGTGGGGACTGGCCGGCTGGACCGGCTCGGACCTCAAGGAAGTAGAAGATTCCCTGAACAGGGCCGTGGAGCTGGGCTGTAACTTTTTTGATACCGCCTGGGGCTACGGCGAAGGACTCTCGGAGCGGATACTGGGCGACCTGATCCGTCGCTACCCCGATAAGCGCCTGTACGCCGCCACCAAGATCCCCCCAAAAAACCGCACCTGGCCTTCGCGGTCTGAGTTCACACTGGATGACGTATTCCCGGCGGACTATATTCGCGAATACACGGAAATAAGCCTGAAAAACCTGGGTACGGACACCATTGACCTCCTGCAGTTTCACGTGTGGGAAGACCACTGGGCCGGGCGTGACGAGTGGAAAGATATGGTACAAAAACTGACGCAGGAAGGCAAGGTACAGCGCTGGGGCATTAGTGTGAACCGGTGGGAGCCCGACAATTCGCTCGAAACCATCCGGACCGGCCTGATTGACGCGGTACAGGTAATCTATAATATTTTTGACCAGGCACCAGTCGACAACCTCTTCCCGCTCTGCCGCCAGATGGATATTGGGGTTATTGCGCGGGTACCCTTCGACGAAGGTACCCTTACCGGTACGCTCACCAAAGAAACTACCTTCCCGGCCAACGACTGGCGTTCGACCTACTTCGTACCCGAAAACCTTAACAGCAGCGTCGATCACGCCAACTCCCTGAAACCGCTGATACCCGAAGGTATGACCATGCCCGAAATGGCTCTGCGTTTTATTCTGGAAAATCCGGATGTTCATACTACGATTCCGGGTATGCGTAAGCTGCCCCACGTAGAAGCAAATATTGCCACCAGCGATGGCAAGCGCCTGTCGGAATCTCTGGCCAACGAGCTGAAAAACCACCGCTGGGACCGCACCCCTACCGAGTGGTCACAATAGTAAAATTGGGGTAAAAAAGGATGGACAGGAGGCCAAAATCCGTTCATCCTTTTTTTTTGCCGTTCGCCTTAACTTTTGTCACAAGCGGGCACCCGAAGGCTTCTTTGGTATGTAAAAAAATTAAAACTATTCCATCCCAAAACCTTCAAGTGCCATGAAAACAGTAACAAAAACCCTGATGATCGCCTTATGTGGCGTAATGATGTGCGGAGCGGTATCAGCTAACGGCACAGTACCTACCAACCAAACCGAAACGGGTGGTACAACCGAAGCTTCTGCTAAGAAATTACCTTTCCAGGTAGGAATGTACCGGGTCAATAATTCCCTGACGATGAATGTACTGGTAGAGAAAATGCTGGGAGACCGGGTTATTGTGAAACTGATTGACCAGAAAGGAACGGTGTTGTTCGAGGATGTTTTGGGGAGAAAACAACAGAAGTACGCCCGCAAGCTGAATTTTTCCGAAATCAAGGACGGAAATTACTCGGTGGTTATTTCAAACAGCGAAGGCCAGATTGTGAAAGATGTTCGCCTGTCGACTTTCAGCCTCTACGAAATGCCTTCCCGTTCTCTGGTAGCCGTAAATTAAGTACTATTCCTAACCCAAATCGGCGGGTACCTGAGAGTCAGGTATCCGCCGATTTTCATTTCTGAGACAAGAATAATTTTCTATTCAAAATTCTCCTTTCCTACCCTTCCTCCTTTCTAACCTTTACTTCATCCACCCCATTGACTGCATCCAGCCTTCCATAGCCTTAGGCCAGTTGGCAACCGAGCCTTTGCCGTCAGTGCGCATCGAGAACCCGTGGCCTCCGGTTGGGTACAGGTGCATTTCTACGGGGATATTGTTTTTTTTCAGGGCCAGGTAGTACTCAATACTATTCTCCACGGGTACTCCCTTATCGTCTTCGGCGTGTACCAGAAAGGCCGGAGGAGTACTGGCATCTACCTGCAACTCATTGGAATAGTACCGGATCAGTTCATCGGACTTGGCTGCCCCCAGCAGGTTGTCGCGCGAGCCGCCGTGCGAAATAGAGGGCAGAAACGAAATAACCGGGTACAGGAGTATAGAAAAATTAGGCTTGGCGGCTTCCGAAGCGCCAGCTCCTTTATTAAAATGCGTAGAAAGTGTAGCCGCCAGGTGGCCGCCCGCCGAGAAACCCATGACACCTACTTTACTGGGGTCTACATTCCATTTGGTGGCGTTTTGCCGGATCAGCTTCATGCCCTGCATGGCATCCATGAGGGGTACTTCGTGCTGGTTGGTCATGGCTTTGGGCGTGGGCAAACGGTACTTTAGAACAAAAGCCGCGACACCCCGCTCCTTGAACCACTCGGCCAGGTCGCTGCCCTCGTGCTCCGCCGCCAGAATAGAGTACCCGCCGCCCGGACAAATCATAACGGCCGCGCCGGTCGCTTTTTCTTTGGCCGGAATATAGGCCGTAAGCGCAGGTACCGTCACGCCGCTGATCCGCATAATCCCCCCGCTGGTGGCGGTTTTCTCCTCTACTGAATTTGGAATTGCATTGGGGACTTTCCCCTCGGGCCAGAGGGAGACTATTTCTTGTTGTGCCATAGCAGTAAGTGCCAGTACCGACAGTCCAGCCGTCAGCAGCGTACGTAAGTTTGTTTTCATTGACAGATATTATTTTATAAAAATAAGACGGCAGCTGCTTAGTTTTACCCGCAGTCAACCCGTAAAGTAGGTACAATATGCTGATTAGAATAGTACGTATGAGCTTTCTGCCTGACAAGGTGGAAGAATTCCGGGAGATTTTTGAAAGCTCAAAGAAAAAAATACGCGCACGGCCGGGTTGCCAGTACCTGGAACTCTGGCAGGACCTGCACCAGCCCCAGGTATTTGTTACGCACAGCCACTGGGAATCAGAAGAAGCCCTGAACAGCTACCGCGACTCGGAACTGTTCAGAGAAACCTGGAGTCGTACCAAAGTACTCTTTGCCGAAAAACCCCTGGCGTTTTCGGTAGCTTCAGTGGAAAAGGTTTAAATTTGTTAAAGAACTAACCTCCCCCTTCTCCTTGGAGGAGAAGGGGGCAGGGGGATGAGGTTCTTTCTACTGCTTCTTAGGCGGGGTAATCATGATATGAGCCCTGTGTGTGCCCGGATCCATGATCCAGGGCATACCGGGAGCATCGGGTTTGAGAGGCAGTCCGGTACTTTCGGCCGTAGCGTAAGGTATGTATACCACGTAGCGCAGGAAGCCATCCTTTACATCGCCCGTTGTAGCATCGAAGTTTTCATCCGTTCCGGAATATACATATAATGATGTAGGCTGCTGGGGCATTTTTAGCTTACCGGACTTGGCCTCCGTCTCCCGCGTATCAAATGACTCTTTGGATGATTTACCGGCATCCTTCAGCTCACGTCCCCGAGCCATGAAGGGCTCTAAGTCCTTGTGGTAGCACGACACGTTAATACCTTTCTGCTTAGGGTCATCGGCCAGGCACACCATATCGTTGGTACCTTTGCGCAGCACCGTAAATTTTCCGTCGGCGCCGTAGCCGTATACCATGGCACCGTCACGTTTTTCACTGGGTGCCGCCAGTATGGCCATTTTAATCTGTACATCCGCCGAAACGGACGAAGCTGTCTGGGCCTGGGCGCAGTAGCCCGCCAGCAGCATACAACTAAGGGCAAGTTTTGTTTTCATTCTGTACATGGTTTAGGAAATTAAGTACTTTGATTAAAACTACTACAAATCAGGTTGAGAAGCAATAGGGACACCTCAGTACCAGCCGCTTCGGGCGCGCTCCGCCATGATATTCTGCGCTCTTCACCACACCAGTCCAGGCTCCCTATTCTCTCCTTCTCTAATTCTCTCAATCTCTAATTGCTTAAAACCCATACACAAAGAACCCTCCGTCAATGGTCATACACTGGCCCGTGATGTAGCTAGCTGCGGGCAGGCAGAAAAACACCACCGCCGCTGCTACCTCTTCGGGTTGTCCAATGCGTTTCATGGGGGTACGGGCCAGAATTTTCTCCATTTTTTCGGCGTCATTAAGTACCGGAGCGGCCAGCGGCGTGGCAATGTACCAGGGCGCTACCGCATTGACCCGGATGCCGTCGGTTGCCCACTCCACCGCCAGGTTACGTGTTAGCTGCGTTACGGCTCCTTTGGTCATGCCGTAGACGGAACCGCTGCTGATGTGGGTCAGGCCCGATACGGATGAGATATTCACGATATTCCCCCGGCTCGCCTTCAGCAACGGATACGCGGCCTGACTCAGCTTGAAAACCGAAGTCATATTGACCTGCATAATCATTTCGTACTCTTCCTGGGAGTAGTCAATCGTAGGTTTGCGGATATTCATCCCGGCGTTATTGATGAGTATATCCAGCGTGCCCCAGGTTTCCTGTACGTGCGCTATAATGGCCGGAATACTTTCGGGCCGGAGCATATCAAAGGCTTTTCCGACAATAGACTGACCTTGCCCGGCGGCCTCCCGGCTTAGTTTTTCAATATCTTCGGTATTGCGGGCTATGACCATAACTTCGGCGCCAGCTTCGGCCAAAAGACGGGCGCAGGCTTCGCCAATTCCTTTGGTGCCTCCGGTTACGAGGGCTTTTTTTCCTTTCAGATTCCAGTTTAACATTTGTCTTGAATAAAAAATAAAGGTTCAGGTACCACCGATAAGTAGTATATTCAGGGGATAAAGTTGAAATTAATTTTTTAATAAAGGGTAAATAAACCCCGGTTCTCCTGCTTTTAATAGGATATTATCGCCTGTACTTTCATAAAAGTATCTATATCAAACCCATGAATCTCAAAAAATCCACCCTTTTTACCGCCGGAGGTATTCTGTCAGCGGGCCTTTTTATGGCGGCCTGGCAACATACTAACCCAAGTACTGTATCGGGTACCCAACTAGATACGCTGTACGCCAACCTGACCGAAGAGCAGAAGCGTTCACCCAAATACGCTGTGGCGGGTCTTACCGTAGCAAAAGGTCTGGAGGCAAACCTTTTTGCCTCGGAACCTACCGTTACCAACCCGACCAACATTGACGTAGACCACCGGGGACGGGTGTGGGTGTGTGAAGCTTACAACTACCGGCCGGCTATAACCGGCAACCCTACCCACCAGGAAGGAGACCGCATCCTGATTCTGGAAGATACCAACGGCGACGGCAAGTCCGACAAAACCAAAGTATTTTACCAGGGGCCCGAGCTGAACGCCCCGCTGGGAATCTGGGTCATGGGTAACAAAGCGATTGTTTCGCAGAGCCCCTACGTGTGGCTGTTTACCGATACCGACGGCGACGACAAAGCCGACAAGAAAGAAATTATTTTCCAGGGTATTAAAGGGGAGCAGCACGACCACGGTATGCACGCCTTTGTGTTCGGTCCGGACGGCAAGTTCTACTTCAACTTCGGAAACGAAGGCGGTCAGCTTCTCGACGGCCAGGGCAAAACGGTACTGGACAAAACCGGTAAGGCCATTGATTTCAAGAAGTACAAGCAGGGTATGGTGTTCCGCTGTGACTCTGACTTCCACAACATTGAACTGCTGGGCCATAATTTCCGGAACAACTACGAAGTAGCCGTGGACAGCTACGGTACCATGTGGCAGTCCGACAACGACGATGATGGTAATAAAGGCGTCCGGATCAACTACGTGATGGAAGGAGGCAACTACGGCTATACCGACGAGCTGACCGGTGCCGGCTGGCGCGCCAACCGAACCAACATGGAAGCCGAGATACCCCTCCGCCACTGGCACCTCAACGACCCCGGCGTAGTACCCAACCTGCTACAGACAGGCGCGGGCTCACCAACGGGAATGGTCGTGTACGAAGGTCGTTTGCTGCCCGAAGTTTACCACAACCAGATGATCCATACCGACGCAGGTCCTAACGTAGTACGTGCTTATCCGGTCAAAAAAGCCGGAGCCGGTTATTCGGCCACCATAGTTAACCTGCTGGAGGGTACCCGCGACCAGTGGTTCCGTCCGTCAGACGTAGTAGTAGCGCCCGATGGCTCTCTTTTCGTTTCCGACTGGTATGACCCGGGCGTGGGCGGACACCAGGCCGGTGACCTCAACCGGGGCCGGGTTTTCCGGGTAGCTCCTCCCAATACGCCGTATCGCCTCCCCAAGGCCGACCTGACCACCGCGGCCGGAGCCGTAGAAGCCTTACAAAATCCAAATCTTTCGGTACGGTACCAGGCCTGGAATGCCCTCATGAAACAGGGAGCACAGGCCGAGGCCGAACTGGCCAAGCTATTCAATAATACTTCTGCCAACCCGCGTATGCGGGCCCGGGCCCTGTGGGCGCTCAGCAAACTGGAAGGCGTAGGTCAGAAGTACTTTCCCAGCGCCCTAAAAGACCCTAATCCGGATATTCGTATCACCGCCCTGCGGGCCATTCGCCAGCAAAATGTAGACCCAACGGGTACTATTGTCATGCTCGCCAAAGATCCTGATCCGCAGGTACGCCGGGAGGCCGCGCTGGCGCTTCGAGGAAATACGTCCGCCCAGGCCCCCGAACTGTGGGCTACCCTGGCCCAGCAGTACGACGGCAAGGACCGCTGGTACCTGGAAGCCCTGGGTATCGGAGCCGAAGGGCAGTGGGACCGCTTCTTTAAAACCTGGCTGACTCAGGCCGGAGCCAGTCCTATTGGTACCGAAGCCGGTAAGGATATCGTCTGGCGGGCCCGTACCGCCCAATCGGTACCGCTGTTGGCTGCGCTGGCCGGCGATCCCAAAGTAGATCTGAAAGAGCGCCTTAAGTACTTCCGCGCCTTTGATTTCAATCCCGGCGGCAAGGAGAAATCCATGGCTTTGTTGACCATTATGAAGGGAAATGCCCCTAACCAAAATGAAATAAACCAGCTGGTGCTGCGCCACCTCGACCCGGCTTTTGTGAAGCAGTCGCCGGAAGCCATGGCGGCTCTCAAAAAACTGCTTGATGCTACCTACGGTACTCCACAATACATGGAAATGGTAGCGCGCTACGAGCTGCCATCGGAGAACAACCGCCTGCTCGACCTGGCCGTTTCCAAGCCCTACGATAACATGGGCCGCGATGCGGGCCGCCTGCTCCTGAAACAAGGCGGTACTCCGCTGGTATGGAGTACGGTAAAAGGGAAAGAATCAGATAAAGCAGTGGCTATGCTGGCCTCTATCCGGGGGGTAGGTAGCAAGGAGTCTCTCGACATTCTGAGTACCGTAGCCCTCGACAGCAAGCAACCCCTGAGCCTGCGTCGGGAAGCGGCCCGCTCACTGGGAGGTAGCAACAGTGGCGAAGACCAGGTACTGGTTTACCTGAAGGAGGGCAAGTTTGACGGCGAATTAAAAGCCGCGGCTGTACAGGGTGTCAGCGGAGCATGGCGTAAATCGGTACGTACCGAAGCCGCCAGCTACCTCGACGGCGGCGCTACCGCCAGCGGTAAGAAACACCCGCCCGTTAAAGAGCTTATTGCCGCCAAAGGTGACGCTGCCAAAGGTAAGCAGGTGTTCCAGATGTACTGCTCTACCTGCCACCAGGTCAATGGCGAAGGAGCTGACTTTGGTCCCAAACTGTCGGAGATTGGCAGCAAGCTTCCCAAAGAAGGGCAGTACCTGGCGGTTTACTACCCCAGCGCCGGTATCAGCTTTGGCTACGAAGGCTACGAAGTCAACCTCAAGGATGGCTCAACGGTAGCGGGTATTATTGCCAGCAAGACCGAAACCGACCTCATCATGAAGTTCCCCGGCGGTACTACCCAGGAATACAAGATGTCGAACGTGAAGTCAATCAAGCAGCTTGATGAATCCATGATGCCTGCCGGCCTGCACGAAGCCATGAGTACCGAAGAGCTAACCGGCCTGGTAGAGTACCTGGCCAATTTAAAAAGAAAATAAAAGACCGCGATAGTCAAAATAATTTTTTACTATAACCCCCGCCAGTCACCTGATTGGCGGGGGTTATTCGTTTTTATCAGAACATCAGGTACTTGTGGTACATTATTTTTGATAAAAAAACTACAGTACCTTAATAAAAAACCAAAAACAAGCGCCATGACCATTCTGAGAATTCTTTTCGCCATTATTCTTCCCCCACTTGGTGTATTCCTGACCGTAGGTTTGGGCAAGCACTTTTGGATCAATATCGTTCTGACACTGCTGGGCTTCCTTCCCGGTATTATTCATGCCATCTGGATCATTGCCAAAAGAAGCGGCCCCAACCCCGAGTTACGTTAGGATATTTTCAGGCTGCAGCCCGGATAGTTCCAGGCCTGCGCCTGCTATACCCCTAGGTGAATCTGGGTAGGTCTACTTTTTAGAATTAGCTTAGAATCTCACATTTATTTCGGGTTAGTCCTAAAGAACTCGTAATTTTCAACGTTAAATGAAATATCACCAACAGTGATGTAATAAAGTACGTGTTGAGATCCATGAGGCGCATTCCATCTTCGTTGTTTTTAGTTGCAGGCAGTATCTTATCATTAAGTTTTTTGCCGGGTACCTACCAGGGCACCAACCATTCTGCAGGCGCAGTTATGGCTACGGATACCGTATTGCCTTACGATTCACTCTCTGAGCAGGAAAAGCGGTTCCCGGCCCATGCGGTGGCGGGCTTAACCGTAGCCAACGGACTGGAAGCTACCCTGTTTGCCTCCGAACCTACCATTTCCAACCCCACCAGTATTGATATTGACGACCGCGGGCGTGTCTGGGTGTGCGATGCCTATGGGTACAGGCCCGGCCAGTCAAGTACCCGCAAAGCCAGCAAAGAAAAGCTGGCTGGCGACCGGATCCTGATCCTGGAAGATACCGATGGCGACGGCAAGGCCGATAAGACTACTGTATTTTACCAGGGCCCGGAACTGAACTCGCCGCTGGGCATATTGGTCATAGGCAACAAAGCCATCGTATCACAGAGCCCTTACGTATGGCTGTTTACCGATACCAACGGCGACGACAAGGCCGACAAAAAAGAAATTATTTTCCGGGGAATCCGCGGGGTGCAACACGACCACGGAGTGCACGCTTTTGTATTCGGGCCGGATGGCAAGTTCTACTTCAACTTTGGGAACGAAGGCCGACAGTTGCTGAACGGGCGCGGGGGCAACCTGCTGGATGAGTGGGAACGTCCCATCAATTTCCGGAACTACAAACAAGGGCTGGTATTCCGGTGTGACGAAGAATTTAAAACCATTGAGGTACTGGGCGAAAACTTCCGGAATAGCGTAGAGCTGGCCGTGGACAGCTACGGTACTGTGTGGCAGTCGGATCATGATGAGGACGGAAACGAAAGTGTGCGGATCAACTACGTCATGGAAGACGGTAACTTCGGCTACGTCGACGAAATGAAAGGTACTACCTGGCGGGTAGTCAGAACCAACCTGGAAGACGAAATACCCCGCAGGCACTGGCACCAGAACGACCCCGGTGTGGTACCCAACGTACTACATACCGGCTCAGGTATTCCGACCGGTATGGCCATTTACGAAAGCCAGCTTCTGCCCCGACCCTTCTGGGACCAGATTATTCACAGCGACGCGGGTGCCAATGTCGTGCGGGCCTACCCGGTCCAGAACGACGGAGCGGGCTATAAGGCTGCCATGCTGCCCATTGTAGAAGGAAAACGTGATACCTGGTTTCGGCCCTCGGATGTAAGCGTTGCCCCCGACGGCTCCCTCATTGTGGCCGATCTGTACGATCCGGGGGTAGGCCAGGAAGCCAGCGCCAGCGACCTGAACCGCGGCCGCATTTACCGGATTGCTCCGCCTAAAACTCCCTACCGGGTACCAGTATACGATTACAATACACCCGAAGGAGCCGTGGCAGCGTTGCAAAGCCCTACCATGTCGATCCGGTATAAGGCCTGGCACGCGTTGCTCAACCACCGGCGCGCCGCCGAACCCGCCCTGGAAGAACTGTTCCGGGCACCGGCTGCCAATCCGCGCCTGCGGTCCAGGGCTCTGTGGGTACTTAACAGAATCGAGGGCGTGCACCGTCGCCATCTGGAAGTAGCTTTCAGGGCCATCAATCCCAATCTCAGTATTACGGCTTTGCGCGCGGTACGCCAGCGCAACAGTGACCCTACCGAGTACATTAAGCTCCTGACCAGCCACCCTGACCCGCAGGTACGCCGGGAGTGTGCCCTGGCCATTAGCCATAACCATACCTACGAAGCCGAACGGGTGTGGGTGCAGCTGGCCCGCCAGTATAAGGGCAACGACCGCTGGTACCTCGAAGCCCTGGGCATCGGGGCCGAAGGACAGTGGGACCGCCTGTTTGAGGCCTGGCTGCAAACCGGTAAAACCGATCCGCTGGCTACCCCGGCGGGGCGCGATATTGTCTGGCGGGCGCGTACCAACCTGGCAATTCCTTACCTGGCTACCCTAGCCACCGATAACTCGGTCCCCCTTAAGGAACGGTTACGGTACTTCCGCGCCTTTGACTTTTTACCCCGTGGATACGAGAAATCACTCGCGTTGCTAAAAATGACCAGAGGCAACGCATCGGACCAGACAGAAATAGACAAGCTGGCCCTCTGGCACATGGGACGGGAATTTGTCCGCGACTCTTACCAGGGCCGACAGGCTTTGCAGAGGTTCCTGAACAAAACCTACGGAACGCAGAACTACATTGAGCTGGTGTCCCGGTACGAGCCGGAGTACGAAAACGACCGCCTGTTCCGGCTGGCCACCAGCCGCCCCAACACCGACCTGGGACGCGATGCCGGACGGCAGTTCCTGAAGCAGGCCGAGGAAAGCTATTTCTGGGATAAGTTTCATAACAGCAACGATGACACTAAAATTGCCCTGCTGGCTTCTATCAAAGGAGTAGGCAACCGGGAGTCACTGACCATACTGGGCAATGCCGCCCTTGACCCGGCTCACAACATGAAAGTCCGTCGGGCCGCCGCCCGCTTCCTGGGTGGCAGTTGGGAGGGTGAAGATACTGTTATTAACCTGCTAAAAAGCGGACGGCTCCACGGTGAAATCAAAGCTGCCGCCGTGGATGGTATCAGTAATGCTTTCCGGAAGGAAATCAGAGACGCCGCCGATCGGTACATTGAGTTTTCGGAGGCTTCTATTGATAAAAGTGCGTTTTAGTACCGCCCATGACCGTTAAATAACTTTTTTTGTTAACAGAATCACAAAGTCTTATCTTGAGTGGGAAGAGACCCGGCGGCCAGTAGTGAGTAGCCTGGCACCAATCTGTACATGGCTATATCCCCCTCCTCATGAAACTATCCTTCCACACCTTTTGCCGTTTTTTTTCCTGGCTCCTGCTGGTCGCTTTGGTCATCACCTGCAGGCCGAAAGTTGTTGAGCCGGATCTTCTGGCCGATGGTAAGCCCCGTATTATCTCCGTTGATTTTCCCGGTATTCCCAAAGAGGATATTATCATTGACCAAAAAAACTTTTTGATCATCATTAAGGCCCCACCAACCTTACTAACCAACGTGATTCCGGTAATAAAGGTGACAGAGAATGCCCGGATACACCGGGGAGGGTGTAACAGCCAAAACAACAAAGGGACTGAATGCTTTGCCTTCGGTCCCAGTACAATTGAACTGACCTATACAGATGAGCCCCGCGACTATCCAAAGGTAGTTACAACCTACAAGCTTGTTATTCTCGCTTCAGGACCCATTGAGTTGGCAGACATAGCCGCTCCTATTGAGTATGAATTATTCAATGGTAGTTCAGGTAATATATCAATCCCCTGTCGCAACCTGTACGGAAACAAGCTACCCGTCCAGGTAAAGCTCACCCACCGCGAAAGCGGCGAGGTTGTAGTAGTTGATAATCTGAATAAAATTACTCCCAGTTTAGCCTTTGGCTGGGATACTCTGGCCAATCACCTGAGGGTCACTTTATACTATTCCTCCCTCATGCCCGGACTTTATGACTGCGAAATTCATACGGAAGAGGGAGAAATCCTGACATTACCACAGCCCATAAAAACCGTTAAAGGTCCGGTACAGGTAAATGGTCTGGGCGGAGTGGAAGGGAAAGTACTTCCGAACGGTGAATTGATCATGTCTGGCAACAATTTATTTCCGGGTGATTTTTCGGCGGTACTGGTTACCCCAAACGACGAAGTGATACCACTTTCCGACCTTCGTTACTCCAGGTATGGCGATCAGGTTATTACCAAGCTACCTGCTTCCGTTACCTTCGGCCAGTATGTATTTCAGATGCGGGACATTTCCCGTAATGAAACGTTTTGTCGGCGTCTTCGCCTGAGGCGACAGGACCCCGTCCCATTTGAAATATTTACACTGAACGACTGGCTCGGCGCCTGCTCCATCAAAGGTCCCGTGAATCTTTCCATAAATACCACTATATCAATAGCTGTTAATGCTTATGATGCGAAGGCTCGTCTCAAACTCACCTCCATTAGTGATCCCAACAGGAAGTACTACGGAAAAGCCGAAATTAGCTCCCAACTCAGCTCTATGGGCATGCAACGAGCCGCTACACCTAGCGATGTTCCGCCCGGCCAGTACTATGCTGTGATCGAAGAGATTGATGCGAATCAAAAGGTACTGCGGGAGGGCCCACCATTCTGGCGAATCGTCCAAATTAACTAGTTGTCTCTAGATTGCACCCTAATACCGGAAATTGTGGATTATTACCATCATGTAATGCAGTTATAAGGTAAATCAATCGTTAACTCTTCTTTTAACTAAAACTATAATCAGATACCATGCTTCGTAGAAATTTTGTTAAGTCAACCCTCGGACTGGCGGGAGCAGCCGTGGCAGCCGGAGATGCCTTTGCTGCGGCCAATGCGCCCCTTGCAAAAAATAATTTTAAGCTCAAGTACGCCCCGCACTTCGGTATGTTTCAAAATAGTGCCGGCAAAGACCCCATTGACCAATTGAAATTTATGGCCGACCTGGGCTTTATGGCACTGGAAGATAACGGCATGATGGGGCGACCCGTGGAGATGCAGGAGAAAATCGGCAAGGAACTGGCCCGATTGGGAATGGAAATGGGGGTATTTGTGGTCGACAAGGGTGGTAACTCCCAGAACTCACTTGCGGCGGGTAAAAAAGAATTTATAGATATTTTTCTGGATGGCTGCCGCCGGGCCGTGGATGTAGCCAAACGCGTGAATGCCAAATGGATGACCGTAGTACCCGGCGACTTTGAGCGCCGCCTCCCCATTGGTGTGCAAACGGGCCACGTGATTGAAGCGCTGCGTCGAGGAGCCGAAATTCTGGAACCACACGGACTGGTAATGGTACTGGAGCCACTCAGCGATACCCCTAACCTTTTCCTGCGCAACTCTGACCAGACCTACATGATTTGCAAGGGAGTGAATAGCCCCTCCTGCAAACTGCTGTTTGATATTTACCACATGCAGAAGAACGAAGGCCATATCATTCCCAATATTGACTATACCTGGGACGAAATTGCGTACTTCCAGATTGGGGACAACCCCGGGCGCAAAGAGCCGACAACGGGTGAAATCAACTACAAGAATATCTTCAAGCACATCTATAATCGCAGCAAAGCCGAAAACAAAAGCTTTATTATGGGGATGGAGCACGGCAACTTCCGGCCCGGCAAAGAGGGTGAAGATGCTCTCATCAAAGCTTATATTGAGAGCGACAGCTTTGTAGTATAAGTACCTCCAGGCATTCCTAACAGAATACTTCCAGCCTTCGAAGTACTTAAATTACTCAAGTTTTACTAAACAGGGAAAGCGGCCCGGATCTATCCAGGCCGCTTTTTTACTAAATTCTTTGAAGTAAGCTGTTACAAAGTAACCACGGAATTTTCTTCGTCGGCTACACCGGCGGCTACATACTTATCGGCTTGCGAATCATTGATCCACTTCTCACCGTCAAGGCAATACCGGAACTGATACTCCTTACCGGGTTCCAATTCAAGGGTTGCTTTGTATGAACCATCTTTTTGTTTTTTCAACGAAGTGGCTTCCTCTGAATTCCAGTTATTGAAGTCGCCCAGAAGTGCTACATTTTTAGCTTCAGCAGCGTCGTCGGCCGGCACAGAAAATGTTACTTTGCAAAGAGGCTTGCTTTTGAGGTACTGTTTTGTCAATGCCATAGTCTAGTGGTGTTTTTTTAGTTGACGCAACAAATATACAATCAAGTTTTTCACAATTCAATGATAATCAACTCTCTAAATTACGATAATCTTGATATAGTTATAAACATTAACTAAATAAGCAGATTAAGGTTCAATTTTTGTTTACCATATAGTACCAAAAGAACCACCACACACTTAAAATTGTTTTATTTCCATTCCGTACTGAACGGCACAACCAGCTTCAGGCTGACATTTCTCCCCATATCAAAAATACCGGTACGGCCCGTCACCGGATTAGGATCCAAGTACTTGAAGCGACTCTGGTGACTCTGATAAATCCGGTTAAAAATGTTAGTAGCAGCCAGGTATACCGAAAAAATCGTTCTCTGGCTTTTCCCTACAATATCTCCTCCCAATCCCGCGTGTACCAGCCCGTAGCCGGGCGTGATGGTTTCGGTGTTGTAGGCCAACAGCGCCCGGTTTTGGGTCAGGTACCGCTCCCAGTCCATACTGACATACAAATTACGGAACCGGTTACCTAGCCGGTCACGGGTCAGGCGCATTTGCACAAACCAGCGCGGCGCCGGCATGAGCGGCAGGTACTGGGCATCAGCTTCCTGCGCGGAGCGGTTTCGCCCGATAACGGTCGAGTGACTCAACGTGAGACTTACCCAGCGGGCCTGCTCCGGATTGTAGGTAAGGGTACCTTCTATTCCCCGCAAACGGGCATCGCCCTGTGCGTAGCGAAATACCGGTACCCCGTCAACGAGGGAGTCGGCACCGGTCCTGGTTTGTACCCGCTCACTGTACGTAAAATTCTGAATGCTATTTTGGAAAAGGCTTACATCAGCGTACCAGCTGCTGCTTTCGTAGGTAAATCCCAGATCGCCCTGCCAGGCTACTTCCGGTACCGCGTTCAGGTTGCCGATTTCGTAACGGAAGGTACCCGCGTGTTCGCCATTGGAAGAAAGTTCGGGGACGGTCGGAGCCCGGAAGCCCCGGGAAGCATTCATACGCACCAGCAGCTTTTTGCTCAGGGTATATACAGCCCCCATACTACCCGACAGGTTCTGATACTGCTGTTCAAATCCCGGAAAACGAATACTGACCGCTCCCTCGGGCGAAGTCTGAAAACGCCCTTCGGCATCTACGTACAGCCGGGCTATGTCCAGGTGGCGCAGGTCGTAACGAAGTCCGCCGCTGAACTTGAGCCGGGGCAGGTTGTACCGGCTAAACACAAACAAACCATTATCAAAAAGATCGTAGTTCGGATAGAGGCTTTCGGTACCCCGGTTTTCCATGGTCTGGTACATGCCGTTGGTACCGGCGTTAAGTTCCCACTGCTCGGTAGCCGCTAGGTTGTAGCGCACGTCGTAGTAGCCGGTTTGTAAAAAAAGCGAAAGATCAGGTACCCAGGGCGCTTCGGGGTTGGCATACTCCAGACGCTGGTTCTGGGCGTAGGAAGCGGTAATGGTCAGGCTGTTCTTAGGATTCAGCTGCACAAAACTACTGGACGTAAGCTTGTAGTTGAGCAGGTACTGCGAGTTGGACGGATTCATACTCCGGCTGTGCAAATCGGCTTCGGTAACCGGTACCTCGGTTACTACATTATTTCGTACTATTTCCTTGGTAAATCGCCCCCGCTGGTCGCGGGTACCGTTGGTGACGTTATATTCCTGGGTACTACGCAAGGCATAAAAGCGGGAGTAGCCCCACGCCCGGTTAACGCCCACAAAGCCGTTCAAATTCAGGTTTTCGCGGTAATTACTGCCGTACACCCGCCCATCGGCCGGGTTGCGGTAGTTACCGGCGTTGCGGTGGCTGGTCTGCGCCAGCCAGGTAAAGCCATTGCGGGTACCTCCTACCAGCGCCGACAGCGCATACATACCATTATTGGTCTGGTAGTTGGAAAGTACCCGGCCTTCCAACTTACCTTCCTCCACCGGGCGCGGTGAGTACACGGCTATGACCCCGCCCAACCCATCGGAGCCGTACATGAGGCTCCCGGCCCCGCGGATTATCTCGTAACGGTCAATACTGAATTCATCGAGGTTGATACCGTGCTCGGCCCCCCACTGGTTATCTTCCTGCCGTACGCCATCGTGCATGGTAATAACCCGGTTAAAAGCCAGCCCACGGATAACCGGTTTCGACAAACCCGCGCCCGTAGTAACCTGCGATACCCCCGGTAATTTACTAATGGCATCAGTGAGGTTCATAGACGACCCCCGCAGCCACTGTACCCGCGACAGCGTAGCTATGGGTACCGGGCTTTCCTTGACCAACGTACGGGTAGCCGCCCCGGTCACAATTACTTCTTCCAGCGCATTGGGGGCATTCTGCATGGTAAAATTATACACCGTATCGCGTTCCATGGTAAGCTTTTCGATCAGGGTCCGGTGCGACATGTAGCTTACCTGCACCGTGTAGTTGCCTTTGGGAATAGAGCCAATCCGGTAGTTTCCCTCTACGTCGGTAGTAGCCCCTACCCGCAGTTCTGGTATGAATAGGGCCGCCCCAATGACAGGCTCATTGTTTTCAACGTGAATCACCCGCCCCGACAGAACATACTGCGCCTGTACTTCGCTCACTATCAGCCCTAAAGCCACCAACCATAGAAGACATTTTCTCATTTGATGCAGATTTGATAAATGGTTTAAATATATTTTTAGACAAATCTAAATATTTATTTTACTAATCCAAATTATTGAGGAAAGTAATTGGTATGTACCTTTGAAAGTACCAATTTCATGAACCCACTCTTTTTTATAAAATCAAATGATGTTCAAAAAAATATTCAATCCTCTGCCCCTGCCCTCTCCGGCCAACTGGGGCGTACTTATCCTTCGGGTGGGGATGTCTTTGCTGATGCTGCACTACGGCTATGCCAAACTGGGTAGGTACCTGAGCGGCGATCGGGGCTTTGCTGATCCCATTGGAATTGGGGAGGAAGCCACGTTCCTGCTGGCTATTTTTGCTGAATTCGTTTGTTCTGTCCTGCTTATTCTGGGGCTCACTACCCGTTTAGCTCTTTTACCGCTGATCGGTACCATGCTGGTAGCGGCACTCATTATTCATGCTAACGACCCCTGGGACAAACAGGAGCATCCCATTGTATTTCTCATTCCCTACCTAACCCTGTTTCTGACCGGGCCGGGACGTTTTTCGTTGGATAAAGTACTATTCGGACGGTAGTTATTTTCCATTATCCGGGATTAGGGCCTGTTAGATAAAATCCTCAGGGCCCTTTTATCATAAAAATTCCGGCCAACGGTGGAACAGCCGTCTTTATCGGCTTAAAATGAAGAAGTTAAATAGCATTTCATCCTAATAAGTACTTAACCAAAATTACTTTGCATTAGAATTATTTACAATCCGGTCTTATACAGCAACTTAGAGAACTAACCACTAATAGCTAATTTCTGATAGCTACTTATTACAGTCAGAGCTTTCATTTATTCCAGTCATCAACTAAACCCCGTTTACAAAAACTGCCCGTACTATGCAAAAAATTGCCATGCTTGGGTCCGGCTTCATCGGACGATTTTACGCTGATTCACTACACGGCCAGCGCAGCCGTGACCGCGTTACGGCCATCTACGCCCGTCGCGAAGAAAGCGCCAAAAAATTTGCGACCGACTACGGCTGTGACTTCTGGTCGACCCAAATGGAGGAGGTTATCGCGCATCCGGACGTAACAATGGTGTGTATAGCCCTACCGAACAATGTTCACGAGGAAGCTGTCTTGCTGTGCGCTAAACACAAAAAAGCGGTGGTATGTACCAAGCCCCTGGGGCGCAACGCCGACGAAGCACTACGGATGATGCAGGCCGTGGAGGAGGCGGGTATTTTTGCCGGGTACCTGGAAGACCTCTGCTATACTCCCAAGTTCCTGAAAGCGATGGAGAGCGTAAAAAATGGGGCTCTGGGCCGTATTCTGTGGGCCAAGTCGCGCGAAGCGCACCCCGGTCCGCACAGTGACTGGTTCTGGGATATTGAGCAGGCCGGCGGTGGTTGTATTCTGGATCTGGGCTGCCACTGCATTGAGATTTCCCGCAACTTCATCGGAAAAGACGTAAAACCCATTGAAGTTATGTGCTGGGCCGACACCCAGGTTAAACCCATTGAAGCCGAAGATCACGCCATAGCGCTGGTTAAGTACGAAAACGGCTCCATCGGGCAGTTGGAAGTAAGCTGGACGTTCCGGGGTGGCATGGACCTGCGCGACGAGGTAATGGGTACCGAGGGTACCATCTGGATCAACAACTTCCTCCGGACGGGCTTTGAGATGTACACCTCCGGCAAAGGAGCCGACTACGTGGCCGAAAAAGCCGAAAGCAACACCGGCTGGTTGTTTCCGGTGGGGGATGAAATCAATGACCTGGGCTACAACCACATGTTTACGGACATGTTCAAGGCCGCGGAAGAAGGACGGGAACCCGCCGAAACCTTTTATGACGGTTATATAGTCAACGCCGTGATTGATGCCGCCTACCGTTCAGCCAAAACCAAGCAGTGGGAGCCGGTGCAGCTACCCGTCTGGCGCGGACAGGAAGGCCTTACCAAGCCTTCTACCCTGGTTGAGTACGACGAGGAGCACTATCTTATCAAACAGGAAATGACGCACGACGGCCGCAACAAATTGATCCTGAAGAATAAGGCTACCGGTAAAATCAGCGAGCGGGATGTGTAGACCTCTTCCCCCGGCCCCTTCTCCTGATAGGAGAAGGGGTGTAAGTTCCCCTCTCCTGGCAGGAGAGAGGCTAGGGGCGGCCGCCGCGCGGTGAGGTACCTAGCTCCATTCGCGATCGGCGGAATCCTTGGTATTCCACTCGGGGGTGGGAGCAAATAGCTTGGTACCCGGCTTCAGGTGGGCCTTTATAACCTCTTCCACCATTTCAAGGCCGAGGCCCGGCGCGTCGGGTACGGGCGCGAAACCATTTACCACCAACGGTTTGGAGGTTTTTGCCAGACTTTCCCACCAGGGCACATCTACCGAGTGGTGTTCCAGGGCAATGAAGTTTTCGGTGGCTGCGGCGCAGTGTACACTCGCCAGGTAGGCAATGGGCGTCCCGGCAAAGTGCATGGCCATAGGTATGCCGCGTTCCTCGGCGTAGTCACCGATTTTTTTGGTTTCCAGCAGTCCGCCCGACGAAGCCAGATCCGGGTGGATCATGTCTACTGCATGCGCATCAATCAGCTTTATGAAATCCTCTTTGAGGTAAATATCTTCCCCGGTTAGGGTCGGTGTATTGATAGCGTCCGTGATCTGCCTCCATTTGTCGGTATAGAACCAAGGTATGAGGTCTTCCATGAAAGCCAGCTGGTACTTCTCGATGGCGTTGCCGAAGCGTATGGCAGCATTCACATCAAAATGTCCGAAGTGGTCGGCGGCCAGGGGTACTTCGTAGCCAATAGCCTCCCGCACCTGATGGGCGTACTCGGCCAGCGCCTCCAGTCCTTTGTCCGTAATCTGTATACCGGTAAAGGGGTGGCGGGTTTGGCCGTAGCTACCCAGCTTGGTCGCGTTAGTACTCCACTGTCTCTTCACGTCCCAGCCTTTGGCTCCAATGAGGGCACCGGGAATATCGGCCACCTGTTGAATACCGAAGTCCATCTTTAGGAAAGTAAATCCTTTATCAAGGCGCTCTTCCTTCATTTTTTTAGCAAATTCAGCCGGGGTATTTACTTCAGGGGTATCCGCATAGATCCGGACTTCGTCGCGGTACTTACCGCCCAGCAGCTGGTAGGCAGGTACATTATAAGCCTTACCGGCCAGGTCCCACAGCGCCATTTCCACCCCACATACGCCCCCCGCTCCGCGGCTCGCAGTACCAAACTGCTTGATTTTCTTGAACAACCGCTCTACGTTGCAGGGGTTCTCGCCCAGCAGGCGGCTCTTGAGCATGAGCGCGTAATTAGGGCTGGCCCCATCGCGTATTTCGCCCCAGCCCACCAGGCCCTGATTGGTGTCGATTCGCAGAATGGGACAGGTCATGGGTGCGCCCACGATGGTCGCTACACGCAGATCCGTTATTTTCAGGTCGGCCGGTTTCGAATCCCGCTTTACCCGCTGCGTAAGAAACTCCATTTCGGCGTCGGGTTTGCCGTCCAGCATCATTCCCAGTGACAATCCACCCAAAGTAGCCTTCTTAAAAAAGTCACGACGGGTATCCGTAGTTGAATCAGGTACCTGGGTGGCTGGGGTTTTCGCAGAAGGGGGCATTTTTTGAATTAGTTCTTGCAGTCGTTTTTTCATACTTGTCAGCAGGTTTTAGAATAAAAAATTGCCAGGAATAAAAAGAAATGGGACGAATGGGTATAAAAAGAATAGCCTTGCTTTATATAGAAAAATAAAAAGCTATAATTGGACTATATAAACCCTTAAAGTTCATGAAACGACTATTCCTACTCGTAACACTTGGCAGTTTTTATGCTGCTTCCACCACCTTATGTGCTCAGTCTGTGCAGGCTACCAAAGAGCAGATTATGGCTTACACCGGTAGCTGGAAAGGCGAGCGCTCTGCCGACGGCCGTCCGCGGGTGTCAGACGACCTGGTAAAACGTTTGAAAAACATTTCACTCGAAGAAGCCTGGGGCGTACTGCGTAGCGAGGGTTATCATACGCAGTTTGAAGGCAACTGGCAGATTATCCATCCGGACAAGCCCATGGCGGGGCGGGTACTGCCGGTGGTATACATGCCATCGCGCCCGGATATGGAAGGCCCCATTAAGGAGCAGGGTAAAAAAGAAGGACGAAAGGGTAGTAGCAATTCCTGGCCGATTGATATGTTAACCGAAGGCGATGTGTACGTAGCCGACGGGTTTGGCAAAATTGCCTGGGGTACGCTTATTGGCGACAACCTGGGCAACTCTATATATTCCAAGTCTAAGAACGGGGTTATTTTTGAAGGTAGCGTGCGTGACCTGGAAGGGCTTTCAAAAATTGAAGGCTTCAATGGCTGGGTCCGGGGCTTTGACCCTTCCTATATCCAGAACATGATGGTCTCCTGTATCAACTGCCCTACCCGCATTGGCAACGCTACGGTACTACCCGGCGACCTGGTCCTGGCCAAAAAAGAAGGAATTATTTTTATCCCGGCTCACCTGGCTGAAAAAGTTATTGTGAATTCGGAATTTATTGCCCTTAAGGATACGTTTGGTCATCAGCGGTTACGCGAAAACAAGTATACACCGGGCGAAATTGATCAGGCCTGGAATGAAACAATAAAGGCCGATTTCCTGAAATGGGTTAGTGATAATCCGGATAAAGTGCCGATGACAAAACAACAATTAGATGGATTCTTAAAAAACAGAACCTGGTAATTTTGAAAAATCATTTGTATACTTGCAAAAGAAAATAAATTTTTCATGGCTAATAGATGGCAAAAATGCCGACCGCTTGGTCGGCATTTTTGTTTATATAGGGTGAAAAATCAACATTTTACTCGAAAAAAGGCATTCCGGGCGTGGCATATTTGCGCATTCCCTCCTCATTGATCTCCACGCCAATCCCCGGTTTTTCGGAAAGCGGTATATGCCCATTTTGAATCATGGGCCCCTCAAAGCTCACAATTTCTTTAAACATAGGGTCTTCGTCAAAATAAACCTGCCATTCCAGAATTAAAAAATTAGGTACTGAGGCACACACGTGACTAGAGGCCATGGCCCCCAGGTAAGAAGCTACCATGTGCGGGGCGAAGGGTACATAATACAGGTTGGCCAGGTTGGCAATCCGCTGCCCCTCGCCCAGCCCGCCGGCCTTCTGCAGGTCAGGCATGACAATATCCACGGCCCCCAATTCAAACAGACGCCGGAAGCCGTGCGCCAGGTAGTGGTTCTCGCCGGCACAGATGGGTGTACTCGTCGACTCCGATATTATTTTGTACGCTTCGGCGTTTTCGGCCGGAATGGGCTCTTCCAGAAACATCAGGTTCAGCGGCTCCATCAGCTTGGCTACCCGCTTGCCGGTGGTGAGGTCGTAGCGCCCGTGCATGTCGATACAAATATCAATTTTTGGTCCCACGGCTTTACGTACGGCCGCTACCTGGTTGTACATGCGCTCCATTTCACCGGGGCTGGCCGTCCAGTTGTAGGCGTCGTACTTGGCTGGATCAGTTCGTTCATCAATGTCAAACTTCACGGCGGTATAGCCCGCCTTGATGGCATCTTTCGCTGCTTTGGCGAAGTCTTCGGGTTTGGGGCCCTCGGTGCGGTAGGCGGCGGTATCGCAGTACACCCTTATTTTATCCCGGAACTTGCCCCCCAGCAACTGGTACACCGGCATTCCGTACGCTTTACCGGTCAGGTCCCAGAGAGCGGTTTCGATGGCTGTCAGTACGGCGATGTACATGCCCGACTGCGCTCCTTCAAAAAACCCGCTCCGGCGTATATCCTCGAATAGCCGGTGTACATTGAGCGGGCTTTTGCCCTTAATGCGCTGGCCCATCATCTTCGCCAGGTGGTAGGTACCCGGCGTGGCGTCCACGGCTTCGCCGCAGCCCCAAATGTCCTGGTTGGTATGTACCTTCACAAACAGACTGTGCCCGTTGCGGATGTACCCGCACTTTATGTCCGTTATTTTCAAGTCGGATGGTTTGGAAGACTGGGGCGTACGCTCGACGGCCTCGGTTAGTCCGTTACCAAAGGAATGGAGGGCGGTAGTACTCAGAGCGGCCGCCAGTGCCCCCTTATGAAAAAAAGAGCGGCGGGATAGATTTGATTTCATAAATAATTGCAGGTTGAGGTAAGGGAAATGACTACAAGTACCTAATTTATAATTGGTTTGACTTTCGAAAACAGAAATGTATTGAAATCCTCAAAAAAACTATTGGCTAAAAGCTGATTGCTAACCGCTATAATTACCAGGTTCTTGTTTTCAGGTACTTCTGGATGGCTTCTTTGGGTACCGGCAGCTCGTTGAGGTGGGCGTTGAGCCACAGGGAAAAGTCCTTCTCAATATCGTCGGACCAACGGTTGTCGATCTGTCCGGCCGTATACTTTTGCTCCCGCAGCCGCTCGTGCCCGAACATATCCCGCAGCCGTACTATTTCCGAAGTTGTCACGACTTGTTCCAGCAGGTGGGGCGGAATGAACGTTACGGCCCCGTCGCGGCCCAGTACGGCATCGCCGGGCATCACCGTGACCTTGCCAATACGGGTGGGCTGGTTAATTCCTATGAGGGTAGTATTAAGGGCACCGTCCGGATTGTTGAGGTGGTGCGACGGGTGGTAGGTCCGATAAAAGGAGGTGAACGAGCCCAGTTCCTTGAGACCCGCTATGTCCCGCACCGCGCCGTCGTACACGATACCATTGCCGGTTTTGGCAAAAATAGAGTTGCCCAGGTTGTCGCCAATGGTGGGGCCGTCTTCGTGCATACCAAACTGATCCACCACGTACACATCGCGCTTCACGAGCAGGTCAATCGGCCAGGAGTTCTGGGACTTGATCCGCCCGTCTTTTTCGTGGCCCCTTTTATCGATAACCCTGTGTATGTCGGGCCGACCGGGCATAAAGGTGGCCGTAACGGCCCGGCCCACTAGTACACTGTCAGGATTGATGCACTGCCAGCCTTCGGCGTACTGGTATTTGTAGTTCTGTCCTTTCATAACGGCCCAGGCTTCCTCGTGGGTCACCAGCCGCAAGCGGTTGAGCAGCTCGTCGGGTACCTTGGGGCGTCCGTCCGGGTAGCGTTCCCCTTTCCACTCGGGAGTCAGAAACAGCATGTCGGCCCGGGAAATCTGCTGCCCGGCGGCATTCACCACGAGCAACGTATACAGGCATAGCGTAAGTAAAAATAGTCGTTTCATGGGGTATTTTATTTTTTTTTATAAGGCCTAAAAGGGCCCATACTACTCCATGGTACTATTTAAATTATTTTTTTAACCCTTCTAAGTACAATTATTAAATATTATTAAAAATTACTGACGTAACTGTTTGACTTTCAGTTACAAATAATAATTTAAAATTTTTCAAATTTCCGGTTAGATTAGTAAGTCACCATCCTTATTGGATGAATCACTTTAAACAGATAACTGCATGAAAAAGGGAACTTTACGAATTAGTTTAGTTGCCATGCTTACAGTCCTATTATTTTCGACTGTACTGTTGGCCCAAACCCGCGTAACGGGAAAAGTTACGAACGAAAAAGATAATCAGCCCTTACCCGGTGTATCTATTCTGGTCAAAGGAACTAACGTGGGTACTACTTCCAATTCAGAAGGTACTTACGAGATCAACGCGCCGTCCGGCGCTACACTGGTATTTAGCTTTATTGGCTACACTACCCAGGAGGTCGCCGTCAATAACCGCTCGACCATTAACCTGTCCTTATCGGAGAGTTCCACCGCCCTCAATGAGGTAGTAGTAACGGCGCTGGGTATTCGAAAAGAATCTAAAAAATTAGGCTACGCTACCTCGACAGTTTCCTCCGAGCAAATCACCGTGAACCGAACCCCTAACTTTATCAATACCCTGCAGGGGAAGATAGCCGGGGTTAACATTACCAGCCTGGGTACCGGTCCCGGTGGTTCCTCTAAGATCCGGATTCGGGGTCAGTCGTCGTTTTCAGGTCAAAACTCTCCGCTTATTGTGGTAAACGGGGTACCTATTGATAATACCAACTTCGGTACAAATCCTGGCAACCAGGCCTCCGATGGAGCAATCGGGGTACGGGGCGGTGGAAACACTTCCGACGGCGGGGATGGTCTTTCCAGCATAAACCCCGACGATATTGAGAGCATGACCGTACTGAAAGGTGCTACCGCTGCCGCGTTGTACGGCTCCCGGGCCAAAGACGGGGTTATCATGGTCACGACCAAAACCCGCGGCGACAGCCGGGGTATCGGGGTTTCGTATAATACCAACTTTACCGTAGATACGCCCCTGGATTTCACGGATTACCAGTACGAATATGGTCAGGGCGAAGGCGGGGTGCGGCCTACTACGCCCAACCCTACCTCGGGGCAGTGGTCATTTGGCGAGAAGTTTCAGCCGGGCATGACGCAGGTACTATTTGATGGAGTAACGGTACCCTACGAGCCGGTCTATGACCGCATCCGGACGTTTTTCCGGAATGGCACCAACTTTACTAATACTATTTCGCTGTCGTCCCTGTCGGATAAGGGTGGGTTTAACCTGTCGCTGGCCAATATGGACAACAAAGGGATTGTCCCCAACAACACCTTCAACCGGAAGACCATAAACCTGGGTTTCAGCTATGATTTGTCGAAGAAGATAAGTACCACGGGAAATATCAACTACTCCAACGAATACAACAAGAATCCGCCTGTAATTGCCGAACAGGACAACTCCATTCCGACCAGTATTTTTAACCTGGCCAATTCCCTGCCGCTGAGCCTGCTGGAAGAAAAGGCCTTCGACGCCAATGGCAATGAGTTCGTGTACTCGCGTTTCCGGAACCGTACCAATCCGTACTTTACACTGGCCCGGCAGTTTCAGAACATCCGGCGCGACCGTATTTTTGGAAACGTGGCCATCCGCTACAATGTACTTCCCTGGTTGTACGTGCAGGGCCGCATCGGGCAGGACTACTGGTCGCGTGACCAGGACTATAACAATTACCCCACCGGTCACGCTTCCCGGCCACCGGCCCCCGAAGGCTTCGTGAACGGCTTGTATACCCAGGAGTCGCGACGCTTCCGCGAAACCAACACCGATATACTCATCGGGGCCAATCGTCAGTTTGGTGATTTCGGTCTGGATATTACCGCCGGTGGAAACCAGATGTACCGCCGCTCCGACCTGAACAGCGTACAGGCTACCGACTTTGTGGTAAGAGACTTGTACACGGTCATGAATTCCCGCGTAAAAGATCCTATTTATGGTTTGTCCGAGCGGGCTGTTAACTCCGTTTACGGAGCTGCTGAGCTTTCTTTCCGTGACTACCTCTACCTGAACGTGACCGCCCGCAACGACTGGTTTTCAACGCTGGCACCGGCCAACCGCAGTATCCTGTACCCTTCGGTTTCGGCCAGTTACGTCTTTTCGCAGGCCTTTGACAACATGCCCAATTGGCTCAGCTTCGGTAAACTGCGGGCAGCTTACGCCGAGGTAGGTAGTGATACCGACGTATCTCCCTACTCCAATAACATGTTCTACGGCATCAACGCCAACCTGTTTCCCAACCCTTCGGGAGCCCTGCAGCCCGTTGGATTTATCAGCGGCAATACCGTACCCAATGCCAACCTGAAACCCATGCGGACTTCTGAGAAAGAAATTGGTCTGGAACTGAAACTTTTCGAAAATCGCGTGGGGGTTGACTTTGCCGTTTACGAAAAACTAACGAGTGATCAGATTGTATCCGCCCAGATTTCGGACGCTTCGGGCTTTACCAACACCCTCATCAACAGCGGACGCAGCCGGAACCGCGGGGTAGAATTGCTCCTTAACCTGGTCCCCGTTGAGACCAGTAACTTCCAGTGGAACCTCACCCTGAATGGTTCCTATAACCAAACCAAGGTACTCAGCCTGCTGACGGACACCCCGGGTGAACGGATTACGGTAGGTACCCACATATTCAACGGAGAGCTCCGGCAGGTAGTGGGTCAGCCGATGGCGCAGCTTTACGGCTTTGGGTACCGTCGTGATGACCAGGGCCGGAAAATTTTCGGTGGCAATGGTATTCCCCTGCGCACAACCGATCTGATCTCTTTCGGTTCGGCCATACCCATCTGGGTGGGAGGTATTACCAATTCGCTTAACTACCGGGGTATCAACCTGTCTTTCCTGGTTGACTTCAAGCTGGGCCATAATATGATGTCGGGTACCAATTTCAATGCGACCCGCCACGGCCTGCACAAAATGACCCTGGAAGGCCGGGAGAATGGTATAGTAGGCGAAGGTGTCAATGAAAAAGGTGAACCAAATACCGTAGTGGCCAAAGTTCAGCCCTACTGGGAAGTGGTGCGCTCTCTGGCGCTGGTGGAGCCCATCGTATACAACGCGGGCTTCTGGAAGCTACGGCAGATTACCGCCGGCTATGATTTTACCAGGTACCTACCGACCAACTCCCCGGTCAAGAACCTGCGCCTGAGCTTTGTGGCGAACAATGTATTCCTGCTCAAAAAATGGGTGCCTAACATCGACCCCGAATCATTTGGCTTCGGATCGGATAACATCGTAGGTCTGGAAGCTACCGGTCTGCCTACTACCCGTAGCATGGGATTCAATTTAAGTGTTAAATTCTAAATCTGATACGATTATGAAAAAATTATTGATATACCCCCTGCTGGCTCTGCTGTTCGTAGCCGGTACCTCCTGCGACAACGGCTTTGATGAACTCAATACCAATAAAACGGCCGTTACGGCGCTGAATCCGGCGTTTATGCTGAACAACGCGGTGATCAACGCCTCCTTTCCCGGAGGTACTCTGGTGTACGAAATGGGCATTGTGCAGCATATCGTAACCCCGAACTCGGGGGTACTGACCGGTGCCAATTACAACCAGGACAACCGCAACGTAACGCAGGAAATCTGGCAGCGCTACTACCGTTCGGTTATCCGGAATACGGCCGATGCCATTAACTCCACCAAAAACAACCCTAACCGTAGCAACCTGCTGAACATGGCCCGCATTTTTCAGGCCTATGGATTCATGGTACTGACTGACACCTACGGCGATGTACCCTACTTCCAGGCGGGCAAAGGCTTTACTGATCAGGCGGTACTACCCAAGTATGACGCGCAGGAAGCTATTTATACGGATATAATCAAAGAACTGACCGAGGCCACCGCCGCGCTGGATGCCACTAAAACCCGCGAAACCGCGGATATTCTGTACGGCGGCGACATAGCCAAATGGAAGCGCCTGGGTAACTCGCTCCTGCTGCGGGCCGGTATGCGACTTTCCAAAGTAAATGCCAACCTGGCGCAGCAGACGGTCCAGAAAGCAGTACAGGGCGGGGTAATGCAGTCCAATGCCGACAATGCAGTAGTTCGCCACAATGCCAACTACGTCAATGGCCTGGGCAGTACCCTCAATGCCACTGAGGCCAATAACTACTACCTGGCGGCTCCTTTCGTCAACTACCTCAAAAGTACCAACGATCCACGGCTGCGGGCCATTGCCGTCCGGTACGTCGGGGCGGCCTCGGGCCCTGAGCAGGTACCGGCCCGGGCCAATACTGACCCCGCCGTTCAGATCGGCATGCCGCTGGGCTTTGACAACACGGGTATTACGGCCCAGGCCAAGGCCGAAGGATTGGCCAGTTTCTACGAATACAGTCAGCTGGACCGCACCCGCCTGGCCAAGCTCCAGAGCGCGATGTTCCTGGTTACCCACTCCCAAACCCAGCTACTCCTGGCCGAAGCCGTACAGCGGGGTTGGGTACAGGGCACCATCGCCAACCACTACACCGCCGGCGTGCGGGCGCACATGGAGCAACTGGCCGAGAATGATCCCGGCAGTGCCGTACCCGCCGCAGCCATTGATGCCTACCTGGCTGCCAATCCGTTTGATGCCAGCAAGGCCCTCGAGCAGATCAACACACAATACTGGATTTCTTCGCTCATGAATGGACCGGAAGCCTTTGCCAATTTCCGCCGGAGCGGATTTCCCAACCTGACCCCCAACCCTTTCCCCGGTAAAGGCATCAAAGGGAATTTTATCCGTCGGCTCACCTATCCCAACTCCGAGGTATCTGTCAATAGTACCAATCTGAAAGAAGCCACCGCCCGCATGGGCGTCGATGATCTGGATACGCGGGTATGGTGGGACAAGTAGATTTCACCCTGGTTTGTATTATTAAGTAGTAAAAACGTCCTGCTTTCCGAAAGCAGGACGTTTTTACAATTTCTTTCATTCAACCCTAAACCGCAGTTGTTCCGTGCGCTCTTACCTCTACACTCTTTCTATTATTGTGGCGGCTACCCTGGCCATGATTTTCCCGGAAGTATTTACCCGCCTGGGCGACTACGAGTTAAAAAACCTCATCGTGCCGCTCCTACAGATCATTATGTTCGGAATGGGTACTACCATGGGTCTGAAAGACTTTGAGGGCGTGGTTAAATCCCCCAAAACTGTACTTATTGGGCTGGGCTGTCAGTTTACAATTATGCCTGTTATCGGGTATACCCTGGCTATGGGCTTTGCCTTTCCTCCCGAAATCGCCGCCGGAGTAATATTGGTAGGTAGTTCCCCGAGTGGCCTGGCCTCCAATGTCATGTCGTACATTGCCAAGGCCAATGTAGCGCTTTCCCTGACTATCACGGCGATAGCTACCCTGCTGGCTCCTGTGCTCACGCCCCTGCTGATGAAGCTGCTGGCGGGTACCTTTGTGGAGGTTAATTTTCTAAAAATGATGGTGGATATCATCAAACTGATCATCCTGCCCATTGGGCTGGGGTTGCTGGTCAACTATATATTCCGGAAGCAGTCCGTCTGGCTCAACCGCTACATGCCACTCGTATCTATGGTCGGTATTGCCCTGATTATCAGCATTATTACTGCGGCCGGACGCGATAGCCTCCTGACCATTGGGGTAGCGCTGGTAGCTTGTACGCTTATTCATAACCTGCTGGGTTATGTACTGGGGTATGCCTCGGCCCGGTTGCTGGGTCTGCCCGAGCAGGACTGCCGGACTATATCGCTGGAAGTAGGTTTACAGAACGGCGGACTGGCCTCCGGTATCGCCCTGCAGATGGGTAAGGTAGCCACCGTTGGGCTGGCGCCGGCGCTGTTCGGCCCGATCATGAACATCTCGGGTTCGGTGCTGGCTAGCTGGTGGAGCAAAAAAGAAGTGATTGACGTAGTAATGACCAACGAACAGGTACCCGTTACTAATGAACAAAGACCTGTATAGCAGGTATCAAATCCTAAATCTGATGAGTAGAGGGTACTTAAGGGTACCCTTTTTTGCTAAACAAAGTACCTGACTGTTGTTCTTGAAAGTACCTACTCTTGTTATTAATTATGAAAAAGCAACTCCTGCCAGTTGTGGCACTACTCCTGACCTGCTCGCTCGCCCTGGCTCAGAAAGCCTCTTTTGTAGCGGAAGTCATTGATCCCAAAATAGATATTGGCTACGGTTTGGCTACCGGAGATGTGGACGGTGACGGCCGGGAAGATATTCTGATGGCTGACCAGAAGGAGATTGTCTGGTATAAAAACCCTCAGCAAGCAAAGGCGCCGTGGGTGCGCTACGTACTCGCCAAAAACCTGACCGAACGGGATAACGTGTGCATAGCCGCCCGCGACATTGACGGCGACGGAAAAGTGGAGGTGGCCGTGGGGGCGCAGTGGAACCCGGGCGAAACCCGTGACCTGAAGCAGTCGGGAGCGGTATTTTACCTGGCAGCCCCCAACGACCGTACCCAGCCCTGGGAACCCGTCCGGCTGCACCACGAGGTAACGATTCACCGGATGCACTGGGTCCGGAAAGCCGACGGCACTTACCAGCTGGTGGTACTTCCGCTGCATGGTGAAGGCAACACCAACGGCGAAGGAGCTTCGGTTCAGATGATCGCTTTTGATGTACCTGAAAACACCAGAGGACTGTGGCCCTATCAGCTGCTTGATACCAAAATGCACATGACCCATAACTTTCATCCGCTCGAGGTTTCCGGAAATTTTCTGGGACTGGCCGTCGGCGGTAAGGAAGGCGCACAGGTATTTCTGAACGGAGCCGACGGCTGGGCTTCGTCCGGTAACTGGATGGTGAACAACCACGGGATTGGTGAGATCAGAACGGGTACCCTGGGCAACGGACAACTCATGACCGCTACCATTGAGCCCATGCACGGTACCAGCCTGGTTGTTTATACCAAAGACCAGCGGACGGTCCTGAACGATAAAATGAAACAGGCCCACGCCATTGTTTGTGCCGACTTTCTGGGGCAGGGCCGTGACCAGATAGCGGTTGGCTGGCGCGAACCCAACGACAACCGGCAAATGGGAGTGCGGCTTTACGTAGGTACCAATGCGGAAGGTACCCGGTGGCAGGAGTACGCCTTGGACGAAAAGGTAGACATGGCCTGCGAAGACCTGCGGGCCGCCGACCTGGACGGCGATGGTGACCTGGACCTGATAGCTGCGGGCCGCTCCACCCGGAATGTGGTAATTTATTGGAACCAAAGGAAATAGCCGAAAATATTTTCTTTTCTTGTAACTGAAAATGAGCCCTTAGTATAATAAATAATCCTTAACTTCGTACTAATTGTAACAGTGTTTTCTTGATGGTTGGTAAAGTTTCACTTTTTAAACCTCCACAAGTATGATACAAACAAAAAGTGCATCGCCGGGAGTATGGGGTTTTGGACTACTACTCTTGTTTCTTTGTATAGAAACAAAGGCCCAGCAAACGCTCCGTCACAACGACCTTGTCGGTCTTTCCCCCAATGCCGACAAAAACGTACAACTACTCGATAGTTATCTGGATGACCTGATGCTCGGAAATTTTAACCGGGCCGAATCATACCTTAGCCCTGATTACGCCGAATTCGGTCCGGGAGCAGGTGAATCCATGAATGTACAACAGCTCACGGAAAGCTGGGAGCGGGCTGCCCACAACCGGACCGAACAAAACATAAGCAACCGTTCTACTATTTCCCTGAAAGCCAAAGCAGGCCCCGAGCCGGGCGACTGGGTAATGAGCCGGGGTATTTATAACTGGCGCGAGCGAAAAGGAGGCCCGCTGATGAGTGTTCCTTTTCAGGTAACCGCCCTGGTTGACAAGGGTAAGCTGAAAAACGCTTATTTGTACTACGACCGGCCCAGCGCTCAGGACCGGCTGGGCTATTCTGTACTTCCTTCTGATCAGGACCCTGAGCTGTATCTGATCAAAAAAGTAATCGAAGACGAGACAAACGCCTGGCTGCAGAACGATGGAAAACAAATGCAGTCGTGCTGGGCTGACCTTTCCTACGCCGCCCACACCCTGACCGACGACAGCGGAAAAGCCTACGTAGTAACTGCCTCTGAAATGAGCGATATGCTGCTGCGCCTCTCCACTCAGAAGCCCAACGAAGCGGGCATGTCGTTCAGTAATACCCGCTACGACATCCGTCCCAACGGGAATGCCGCCTGGGTTACCTTTGAGCAGACCTTCCTGCGGCCTAACGGCGACAGGTACACAAATCTGGAAAGCCGGTACCTCGAAAAAATAGGAGGTAACTGGAAAATCGTTCACATGACTACCTTACCCAAAAAGTAAGCCAAAGTATCTCCTCCCCATCCGGAAGTACCATCCCCGCAGTTGATCAAGAAAACACTTTAGGGGGTTGAGCTTCGGATGGGGATTTTTTTATGCAGGTAGCCGTTCGTCACGGGTACCTGTCCCTTGCCCGGGGTACTTTACCGTTTGACCCGCTTCCCGATGTCGCCAAACATCTAAGGCTTATATTTGTTCTACAACTTCTACTAATCCTGATTTACACCATGACACCAGCACGTTCCGGCTCCTTTATCCGGCGAGCCAAAGATATAACCATCAGCAGTACCCTGGCGCTGGCCCTGCTGGCCACGGGCATAGCATTGCCCGGCTGCTCTACCAATAACAACGAAGACGAGGCCTACAGTTACGCGGCCGATACTTCCTACTCGCGCGGTATCCGCTCCCATATCCGGGAGGTTTCGCCGGGCGAATTTCAGATTACCAACGAGGAATCCGTCCCTTTTGACCAGTCGACGGCCATAGTTTCTTACCAGGACGGCCACAGCGACACCCTGAGCCCCACGGCAGCCAAAGCGCTCATTGATGAACAGATAAAGACCGACGAAGCCTCCGTAGGTATGAATAACGGCCTGTCCAGTATGTTGCTGTACGGGGGGATGGGGTACCTGCTGGCCCGCACCATGAACATGGGCTATATGAATAACTACCGCAACCGCGCCGGTAACACGGGTCGCTTTTATAGCAATCCGGCTACCTACCAGCGGTCCCAGAGTGCTTACACGGATGTTAGCCGTTCGCGGGTAGTCAATACCCGCCCGGCCGGAGGCCGTACCGGTTTCTTTAACCGCTCATCCGGCCGCGCTACCGGATAATTTGTATTAAGAATCAAAGTACCTATAAGGGGAGTACCAGCCATGGCTCCCCTATTTTTTCTTAGTCAGAAATCCTATTTCCTATTACCATGATTACCCTTATACCTTTTCCCCGGCATCCCGAGCAGGCACTCCGCTCGCTGGGCTGGAACTGGATGCTGGGCGAAGACACCTTGCCTTACCTGGTGCAGGAGGCCGTAGTAGTGCAGGAAGCCGAAGCCAATGCCTACTACGAAGCTGCCAATACCCTGTACGATATGTTGGTGGAAGCCGGGCAGTACGTCATTGACAACCAACTTTTCAAGGACCTGGGTATTCCCGAAAACCTCATAGATCTTATAAAGTACTCCTGGGAAGACGACCGGCACGTACACCTCTACGGCCGGTTTGACCTGGCCGGGGGCCTGAACGGTGACCCTATCAAGTTCATTGAATTCAACGCCGATACGGCTACCTGCCTGCCCGAAACCGCTGTGGTACAATGGGCGCACCTGAAAGCCAACGGCCTGGAAGAAACCCGGCAGTTCAATACCCTGTACGAAACCCTGGTGGGACAGTTCAGGTACCTACGGGAACAAAACAGCGACCTCACGCCTTCCCTGCTGCTGTCGGCTATGCGCGATTACCCCGAGGACGACACCAATGTTGCTCTACTGGGGGAAGCGGCCCGCGAAGCCGGTTTTGAAGTAGACTTTGCCTTTATTGATGAGGTGGAGTTCTCGCCCGAAGAGGGTATTTTCATGCAGGAATCGATACACGGGCACTTTGTCCGTTTTGACTTCTGGTTTAAGCTGGTACCCTGGGAGGCTATCGGCTGGGAAGAATCAGAACTGACTAATCTGTTGACCCAGATAGTACGTAACCGCAAAGCCGTGGTACTTAACCCGGCTTACACGCTGCTGTTTCAGTCGAAGTATATCCTCAAGGTACTCTGGGATCTGTACCCCTACCATCCGCTCCTGCTCCAGACCGAGCGGTACGCCCTGCCGCACAAGCGTTCGGTCAGTAAGGTACTTTTTGGCCGGGAAGGGGCTAACGTAGCTATTCTTGAAAAAGGGGGCGAAGCGCTGGAAAAAGTAGAAGGAGAATACGACAACCAACCCCGCATCTATCAGGAATACGTGGAGTTTCCTACCGACGCCGACGGGCACTCCTACCAGGCGGGGGTATTTTATGCCGGTGAACCCTGCGCCTTGGGCTTCCGGCGGGGCGGGCGAATTCTGGACAACACCGCCCAGTTTGTGGGGCATATAGTGGGTGAATGAGAGATTGATTGGATGAGTGATTGAGATAATATACAATAGTAGCAATTCGTAATAACAAAAAGAGCGATTGAGGTATTTTCCTTCAATCGCTCTTTTTGTTATCCATTCACTCCTTCTCTCATTCACCCATACACTAATTAACACTAGTCTCTTCGGCCCATCAGCAGGCTTACGTAGTACAGCAAAGTAGCCAGTGAACCCAGGGCTGCTACCAGGTACGTACGGGCCGCCCATTTGAGTGCATCTGAGGCCATACCATATTCCCGCTCGTTCACTACACGGTTATTCTGAATCCAGGCCAGAGCCCGGTTACTGGCATCGTACTCTACCGGCAAAGTAATAAAAGAGAATAAGGTAGTAGCAGCGAACAAAGCCACCCCAATCGCCAGCGGTATAATGCTAGTGTTAATCATCAGGATACCCGCCAGAATAACCCACTGCATATACCGCGACGAAACGGTTAGAAAAGGTACCATCTGGGACCGGAACTTAAGCCAGGAATAGGCCGTAGCATGCTGTACCGCGTGCCCGCATTCGTGGGCGGAAACTGCCGCCGCCGATACGCTCCGTCCGTAAAATACATCAGAACTCAGGTTCACGGTTTTGTCCTGCGGATTGTAGTGGTCAGTCAGCATTCCTTCCACCGAAACCACCCGCACGTCATGGATACCGTTGTCCCGCAGCATTTTCTCCGCGATTTCTTTACCACTGAGGCCAATGCTAAGGCCTACCTGGGAGTATTCGTTAAACTTACTTTTCAAACGCCACTGGACGTATAAGCTCACGACCATGACGATAATACCTATCAAATATGCTCCTATCATGTTTTTACTTTTTAATGTTTTATTTCCTGAATCTGCGAGAAATCTATACTTTAAATAAACGTAATTCTTTCCGAAAATCACATTACCGGTTCAATAGCTTTCCTTGATTTTCTTAATGAGCGAGGTAGTGGAATAGCCCTGTACCAGCGGTATTGTTTTCACCTCGCCTCCGTTAGAAAGTACAAAATCTGCGCCAACGATAGTTTCGACCGAATAATCGTCACCTTTGACCAAAATGTCAGGTTTTATAGCCTCAATAAGCCGTAGTGGGGTGGGATCATCGAACAAAATGACAGTATCCACAAACGACAGCGCCGCTACCAGCCGTGCCCGCGCGTGTTCGTTTACTACCGGCCGCTGGGGGCCTTTGAGGCTGCTAACCGAAGAATCCGTATTCAGACCAAGTACCAGCCGGTCGCCGGTGGCGCGGGCCTTCTCGAGGTAGTCAATATGCCCCAGGTGTACAATGTCGAAGCAGCCGTTGGTGAAGACAATCTTTTGGCCGGCCCGTTGCCAGTCCTGCACCTGCGTCACTGCCTCATCCAGACGCATTATTTTGGTTTCGGTAGATATCATTTTAAGTAAAGTTTAGCGTAGTAGCAGAGATATACAGTAGTTGGGATTTAGCTCATACCTGGGCTTCTTCGACCACTTTCTCCCGCGATTTATTCATAAATAATACTACCAGAAATGCCAGAGCGCCTACTGCCAGCATTAAAAGCATTTGGGTACCGTGTACAAACGTAGCCAGCGTAATCCCATCTTTCTGGGTCAGGCCATACAGTATCATCACATTTCCCACCAGCAGGTGATACGCCCCAATTCCACCCTGGGTGGGAGCAGCCATCCCAATAGCACCTATCACCAGCAGGGTTAGACCGGCCAGCGGCCCCAGGTCCGAGGTTTCGGGGATACAGAAAAAAAGAACGTAGGAACTCAGGTAGTAAAATACCCATATCAGGAGTGTACTAACCACAAACAACACCGGACTCTTCAGGCGGCGGATACTCAGCAGCCCCTCCAGCATCCCTTTGGAGAAGTTCACGATTTTCTGCGCAATACCGTTGGCCAGTACCTTTTCCCGCAACGTTTTATTTTTAAAGAATATATACACAACCAATACTACGCCTACAGCCCCAACAAGGACTATTATCAGTAGCCAATTGGTAGCACCACTGCCGTCGCCCCCACCTACCTTGCTGCCAAACAGATCGGCAAAAAAACCGCTCAACCGGTCAAATTCCAGCAGGAAGTTCAGGGCAATCAGGACCAGCAGCGTCACCACATCAAAAATCCGCTCGGCTACTACCGTACCAAAGCTAAGGTTGACCGGGACACGCTCAAGACGGTACAGGGTACCACAGCGGGTTACCTCCCCCATACGAGGTACTATATAGTTAGCAAAGTAGCCGGTAAAGACCGAGATTGAAGCATCGAATAAGGTAGGTTTATAGCCCAGAGGTTCCATAAGCATCTGCCAGCGCCAGGCCCGGGTTATATGCGCGCCCAGCATAATAAGACACGATACCGCTATCCAGCTCCAGTCGGCCTGCTGCAGGCGTTCCAGCATGGCTGCCAGGTCAATATCCTTAAACACGTACCAGAGCAAACCACCAGCCAACCCTAAGGAAATGGCATATCGGAGAAAATTCTTCATGAAAAAAAGTTGTAGTGAATATCCAGCAAAAAAAAGCAGACAACGGACAATTTCCTAACATTGTCGCGGTCTGCTTTTATAAATTCGTATAAGCTTTGCTCTGTTTTAGTGTACCAGCCGGTTGGCATCGTCCGGAAACACTACTTTAGGTTTATAGTCTTTGGCTTCCTCGGGCGTCATGCTGGCGTAGGTGATAATGATAATAATGTCCCCTACCTGCGCCTTGCGGGCAGCAGCGCCATTCAGACAGATAGTACCCGTGCCACGCTCCCCTTTTATGACGTAGGTAACCAGGCGCTCGCCGTTATTATTATTAACAATATGGACTTGCTCATGTTCAAAAATACCCGCCGCGTCCATCAGGTCCTCGTCTATCGTAATGCTTCCGACGTAGTTCAGCTCGGCCTGCGTTACTTTGACCCGGTGGATCTTCGACTTCATCAATGTAATCTGCATCAATCAAAAAGTAGGTTAATGAGCGTACGAAAATTCCCTATCAGGTAGGTGGTACTTGCCTGCGCAAAGGTAGGGCATTTGTACTCACCCATCAAAACACCGCTTCGCGTCCCGGGGTTCCCGGCCTGCCATTGAATAATATTCTGAACTTTTTGGTTTTTAATCTATTTGATTATCATAAATTTATAGTCCTAAATATATCATATCTTTCACCATTTACATACGAGTCCTATGAGTACCACTACCTACCAGATGAATCTACCCTGGGTAGATTCTCCTTTCTTTGAAAAAGAGCTTGAAGCTTCGTCTCTGGATGAAGCCACCAAACAACAAGTACGGCAATATGCCGAGCAGGGGTACCTTATTATTGACACCGGCCTGCCCGAAAGTACCTTCGACCGCATTATTGAACTCCTGCAGCCCCACTTCAATGAACCGCGCCTTCAGGATGCCTGGAAAATAACGCCCCTGGTGAAAGAGGTCGCCGGCTGTGCGAAAGTAATGGATATGCTGCGTTTACTCTACCGGCGGGAGCCCTTTCCCTTTCAAACCCTCAATTTCCACGTAGGTTCGCAGCAAAAAACCCATAGCGATGCCATCCATTTTTACTCGGTACCGCAGCGCTTTATGTGTGGCGTTTGGGTAGCCCTGGAAGATACTGACGAAAACAACGGGCCACTGCACTACTATCCGGGTAGCCATAAGCTTCCGTTTTACGATATGTCCGATATTGGTTTAAAAGGTTCCAATGACGTAGGCCACTACAACCAGTACCTCGAGTACGAAAAGTTTGTAAAGAACCTGATGGAAGCTACCGGGCAGAAAAAACAGGTTTTCAAAGTCAAAAAAGGGCAAGCTCTGATCTGGTCGGCTAATCTGTTTCACGGGGGGGAGCCTATCCTGCAGCCGGGCCGTACCCGGCACAGCCAGGTAACCCATTACTTCTTTAAAGACTGTATGTACTACTCGCCGTTGTGGTCGGATATCCCGGTTGAGAAAATGTACATGCGCCGCCCTTTTAATGTCCTGACGGGGGAATTAATGGAGAACTCCTACCTGAACGAGCAGGTGATGGGAAGAACCGGCTATAGTCCTTTCACCGACTATAAGAATGACCTTGAAAAGTTTATAAGAACTACGAAAAGGAAATTGACGATGTAAGCAATTCAATCTTTAATAGAATAATAAAAGGACTGCAAATCAAGTATTATAAAGAACCTCTGTACTTTTACAGTTGGAAACTTGACCCTTTACATATTTTTAATCAAAGCCATAATGAGTAAGAAAGTTGAAACGAGCGGTGTAACACGCCGCGATTTCCTGCAGAAAGGTGCGGCAGCCGCAGTAGGAACATTCTTTATCGTTCCCCGTCACGTGCTGGGAAAAGGGTACCGTGCCCCCAGCGATAAATTGAACATCGCGGGTATTGGTATCGGCGGAAAGGGTTTTTCGGATACCAATAATGCCTGGAACAACGGTGCCGAAAACATGGTAGCCCTCTGTGACGTAGACTGGATTCAGGGTAAGCGCAATTTTGAAAAACACCCTAACGCCAAGAAGTACAAAGACTTCCGGGTTATGTTTGACGAAATGGGCAAAGGCATCGATGCCGTAACGGTATCGACGGCCGACCATCAGCACGCGGTTATTGCCATGGCTGCCATGCAGTTGGGTAAACACGTGTACGTGCAGAAACCCCTGACCCACGATATCTACGAAGCCCGTATGCTGACTGAGGCGGCTCGTAAATACAAAGTAGTAAGCCAGATGGGTAACCAGGGTGCCTCTAACCCCGGACAGCGCCAGATGATGGACTGGTTCAACAAGGGCCTCATTGGTACTGTAAAAGAAGTACAGGTATGGACCAACCGCCCCGTGTGGCCCCAGGGTATACCCGTACCTACTTCCAAGGCCGATGTTCCCCAGGATATTGATTGGGATCTGTGGATTGGTACCGCCGACTGGGTAGATTACAGCCCGGCCTGGCACCCCTTCAAATGGCGTGGCTGGTGGAACTTCGGTACCGGTGCCCTTGGTGACATGGGTTGCCACCTGATTGACCCTCCCTTCCGGGTACTTGGTCTGGGTTATCCGACTGAGGTAGAAGCCAGCGTAGGACAGGTGTTCATCAAAGACTGGACTCCCGAGTATATTCCCGAAGGATGTCCTCCTTCCTCGCGTGTGCAGCTCAAATTTCCCGCTACCGCCAAAAACAAGTCGGAGGTAACAATGATATGGCACGACGGAGGTTTGCGTCCGTTCCATCCCGAGTGGATTCCGGCCAACGAGCCGCTGGGCGAAGCGGACAGCAGCAACGGAGCCATGCTCATTGGTGATAAAGGGGTAATGACCTGCGCCACCTACGGTATCAATCCTAAGATTTACCTGAAAAACGGCACCAAAATAGAAATGCCGAAAGACAGCTTTACCAACAAGTATACCTCCATGCCGGAGTTTGGCCACCAGGTAGCCTGGACCGACGCCTGTAAGGCTGGTTTTAACAGCAAGGAGCACAAAGAACTGACGTCGTCGTTTGACTACGCCGGTCCGCTTACCGAAACAGTGATTATGGGTAACCTGGCTATCCGTAGCTACAACTTGCGCACTCCTAATGCCGACGGACGGGGCTTCTCGTATCCGGGTCGTAAGAAGATGCTGTGGGATGGTAAGAACATGAAGGTAACTAACTTCGACGAAGCCAACCAGTTTGTAAAGCGTCAGTACCGCGGCAACTGGAAGCTGGTATAGGCACTTCTGCCGTAACCGTAAAAGCCCCCGACCCTAACCGGCCGGGGGCTTTCTTTTTTATTCTTGCTAAGTACCAGTGTCCGGGCTCATGTAAGGTACTCAGGCCAGCTTCAGAACACTACGTTATCAATTAGCCGTACCGGCCCGAGGTAGGCGGCAATACAAAGCGCGGTATGTCCGGGCTTGACCGCTTCAAGGGGCTGCATGGTTACACTGTGGACTACCTCAAAGTACTCGAGCCGGAAAGCCGGTATAGCTGCCAGGTAATCCTGTACAAACTGTTTCGCCTCCGCTACCCGCTCCCCCCTCAGCAGCCTTTCTTTGGCTTCCGTAAGTACCTGGTACAGCTGCGGGGCCAGGGCTCGCTCCTCCGGGCTCAGGCGACGATTGCGCGACGATAAGGCCAGCCCATCCGCTTCGCGTAGCGTTGGGCAGGGTACTACTTCCAACTGAAACGCCAGGTCCTCCACCAACTGCCTTACGACAGCCACCTGCTGTAAATCTTTCTGCCCGAAATAAGCCCGGTCCGGATGTACAATATTAAACAACCGGGCCACCACTATACCTACGCCGTTAAAATGTCCGGGACGAAAAGCCCCTTCCATCACCGACTCCAAGGGTCCGAAGTTCAGCACCAGCGACGGCGCCTTAGGGTACATGTCGTCGGCCGAGGGCGCAAACACAAAGTCGCAGCCGGCCCGGTCCAGCAGGGCGCAGTCCTGCTCAAGCGTGCGGGGGTACTTAGCGAGGTCTTCCTGGTTATTAAATTGAATAGGATTAACAAAAATGCTGCACCCGGTGATGTCGTTGGTCTGCCGCGAAGCCTCAATCAAAGCCAGGTGTCCCTCGTGCAGCGCACCCATGGTAGGTACCAGGCCTATGGTCTTTTTTTCGCTACGTCGGGCGTCGCTACGTCGGGCCGCCAGGTATGACCGCAACTCGGTAACAGAGGAGAAAACTTGCATTTATAAAAGATTGAAAGAACAGAATAGTAACCGGGAGGCAATAAACAAAATTTGTACTATACTAAGAGGAGGCAAGGCACAACCGACCCGGGGTTATTTCGAATACAAATGGAAAGGCACAGGATAGGCCAAACTCTGCACAATATTACAATTAGTTGGCATAATTTATTGAAAGTCGGTTTTTTTTTGTATAATTTTGCAAATCTTATCTTCACAAACAGTTTAGAAAGTCTATGGACAAACTACGAATTTTGTATGTCGCTAGTGAAATTAACCCCTTCCTCCAAACTACAGACGTTGCCGATTATGTAAGAAGGCTCCCCCAGGCAATGCAAGAACGAGGTGCTGAAATCAGAATTCTTGTCCCCCGCTTTGGTCTCATCAACGAACGTAAGAACCGACTTCATGAAGTTGTCCGTCTGTCTGGCATCAATATCACGGTAGGCGACGAAGAGAAACCGCTCATTATTAAAGTTGCTTCTATTCCAAATGCCAAACTGCAGGTATATTTCATAGATAATGAAGACTATTTCCACCGGAAATCCGTTTTCTTTGACAAAGACGACAACTTTTTTGACGACAACGACGAGCGGGCCATCTTCTTCTGCAAGGGAGTACTGGAAACTGTCAAAAAATTGGGCTGGGCCCCTGATATTGTGCATTGTAACGACTGGATGACTTCCCTGATACCGATGTATCTGAAGACTACCTACCGGAATGACCCCATGTTTAAGGATACAAAAAGCGTATTTACTGTGCATAATAACGCTTTCAATTATAAATTTGATGCGGATTTGCTGAACAAGGCCAAAGCTATGGACGTAAGTGACGAAGCCCTGGCCCATCTTAACTCAGCAGATTTTGAAGGTTTTGTAAAGCTCGGATGCGCTTACGCTGATGCTGTTTTGAAAGCCGACGAAACAATTAGCGGTAGTTTAAACCAAATTTTTAATGATTCACCCAAACGTGTCGACCTTGTCGAAGAAGTCAACAATTTTTCAGAAGCGTACTACAACCTGTATAACGACCTGGTTAGCTAAATCCTTTGCCCTGGGGGTGGTCTTGCTGACCACCCTTTTAGCGTCTTGTGATCCTCCCAAAGACATTGGCCTCACTCCCCTTTCTCCCGTAGGAACCTACTATACCGACACACTTACCGTCCGCACCTCCACTGTACTGGCCGATTCGGTACGTACCGGCAACCCCGATATATTCCTGGTGGGTAAGTACAAAGACCCCTTATTTGGCGAAGTTACTGCTTCGAGTCATTTCTGGGTAAATACCGCCTCTGCCACCCCGGTAGAGTTTACGGGTGCCGCCCGCTATGACTCTCTGGTGCTGCTGATGGCCTATGGCTATACTTACGGCGATACACTGCCCGCCCAGACCATTGCCGTACACCGGCTCACCGAAGATCTTTCCCGGACAACTACCTACTATAATACCAGCAGGGTAGCCTATGAAAGTACCCCTTTGGGCGAAAAAACATTTAATGCCCGCCCTTTTGCCGAAGGTACTGTTCGTATGCGGTTGTCCAATGACCTGGGAAGAGAGTTGTTCACGCTGCTTTCCACTTCTTCCAACCAGACAAACGATAAAATTCACGGCGTTTTAAAAGGATTAGCCTTAGTACCTGGCCAGAACAATACTGCCATTCTGGGTATTCCGGGTACTAAGGGGCTTTTGCTACAGGTCTATTATCACAATACTTCCGCCGATTCGGTGGCAAAAGCCTACTCCCTGGAAGCCAACCTGCCCCTGGCAACTGGTGGTACTTACCGTGCCGGTTTCAACCGCGTCACGGCCGACCGCACCGGCACTCCGCTGGCAGGCATTAAACCTTTACAGCCTATTCCTGCCGCGTCAACCAATGGCTACACGTATGTGCAGGACGCCCTGGGAATTATGACCAAAATTGAAATACCCTACCTGAACTCCCTCAAAGGCAACGGACCAACGGCCATTAACAGGGCTCAGCTTACAATTAAACCAGATTTAAGCTTTAACCAGCCCGGCATTACGCTGCCCATAAACCTGGTACTGCTCGAAACCGATTTCACTAATCAAATCAAGCGGAATGCCGGCTTTGAACTTGTTGTAAACTCGGACGAATTCGGCTATAATACCTCACCGGTTGCCCCATATGTTGCCCCCTATAATACCGTCAGCAAAGACTTTACCTTTTATCTTACCACCCAGCTTCAGGCCATATTGACCGGTAATAAAAAGAACAACAGCTTTTTGTTAACACCCGTTTATACGCAGTCGCTGGGACAGGCGGGTACTCGTTTTGAATCACAATTGAATAACCGAATCAGCCGAATGGTAGTTGGTAATAAACCGGAAGACGTGAAACTAATTGTGTTTTATACCGTGGCCAGGGAATAACCCTGATTGAAAGTTCTTACCCAAAACCGGCAATTTATCTATTGCCGGTTTTTTTATTTAACGGTTTGGGGCAGAACTGTCAATTACCTTTATTTGTACTTTCCAAAGACTTATTCTTAAATTAATTTAATAAATATATGTGTGGAATTGTTGCATACGTAGGACATAGAGAAGCTTACCCATTAGTTATTAAAGGCTTACAACGCCTTGAATACCGCGGCTATGACAGTTCCGGGGTGGCTCTGCTCAATGGTCATGGATTGAACGTTTACAAGAAAAAAGGTAAAGTTTCTGACCTGAAAGCCGAACTGGCCGACAAAGAACTGACCGCTAAAATAGGCATGGGCCATACCCGCTGGGCCACCCACGGCGAACCCAACGATATCAATGCCCACCCCCACTACTCCGATGACGGCAAGCTGGCTATCATTCACAACGGTATTATTGAAAACTACGCCACCATTAAGCAGAAGCTCCAGCAAAAAGGGCACGTATTCAAGAGCCAGACCGACTCGGAGGTACTGATCCATTTTATTGAGGACGTTAGAAAGGAAACCGGCAAGTCGCTGGAAGAAGCCGTTCGGCTGGCTTTACAGGAAGTGGTAGGCGCCTATGCGATTGTCATCATGACCGAAGAAAACCCGACCCAACTGATTGCTGCCCGCAAGGGAAGCCCGCTGGTGATTGGGATTGGAATAAATGAATTCTTTTTTGCTTCTGACGCTACGCCAATCATTGAGTATACCAAAGACGTAGTGTACCTCGACGACTACGAGATCGCCGTTGTGCGCGACAACGAACTGAATATCCTTAGCCTGGACAACGTTCAGAAAACGCCCTATATCCATAAGCTGGAACTGGAACTGGAAGCCATTGAGAAAGGAGGCTATGAGCACTTCATGCTAAAGGAAATATTTGAGCAACCCCGCTCGATCTGCGACAGCATGCGCGGGCGGGTCAGGGCAGAAGATGGACACCTTCAGCTAGGTGGCCTGCGCAACCACATGGACAAGCTGGCCGCCGCCGGTCGGGTCGTCATTATTGGCTGTGGTACCTCCTGGCACGCCGGACTGGTAGCGGAGTATATTTTTGAGGAACTGGCCCGCATTAACGTCGAAGTGGAATACGCATCGGAGTTCAGGTACCGCAATCCGGTTATTCGGGAAAATGATATTGTCATCGCTATTTCCCAGTCGGGTGAAACCGCCGATACCCTGGCTGCCATTGAACTGGCCAAGTCCAAAAGCGCTACTATTTTTGGGGTGTGTAACGTAGTAGGCTCGTCTATTCCGCGCGCTACCCACGCGGGTGCCTATACCCACGCCGGCCCCGAAATAGGGGTAGCCAGTACCAAGGCCTTTACGGCGCAGGTGACGGTACTTACTCTCATGGCCATTGAAGCCGCCAAACGCAAGGGTACCATATCCGAGGACCTCTACCGGCAGCTGCTCATTGAGCTGGAAAATATTCCGGAAAAAGTAAAAAAGGTACTGGAAAGCGCCGCTAAAATAAAGGAGATTGCCTCCATTTTTACCTATTCCCGCAACTTCATCTACCTGGGCCGGGGGCTGAACTTCCCCGTGGCGCTGGAAGGGGCGCTCAAGCTGAAAGAAATCTCCTACATTCACGCCGAAGGATACCCGGCCGCCGAAATGAAGCACGGCCCCATCGCGCTTATTGATGAGGACATGCCGGTAGTCTTCCTGGCTACCAAAGACAGCTCTTACGAGAAAATCGTGTCCAACATTCAGGAAGTAAAAGCCCGCAAGGGCCGGGTTATCGCCATCGTAACCGAAGGCGATACACTCATAAAGGATATGGTGGATTTTGTCATTGAAATTCCGCGTACGCACGATATTCTGGTCCCGTTGCTGTCGGTGATCCCTTTGCAGCTGCTCTCCTACTACGTGGCCGTCATGCGTGGCCGTAACGTGGACCAGCCCCGCAACCTGGCCAAATCAGTGACTGTTGAGTAGTCGATTTATTTTTAAGTATAGAATATAAGGAAGGTCCTCTAAAGGGGGCCTTCTTTTTTGTATCGCTGTGCTTTGAGCATTACAATCATTCCGAATATTCACTTATCGGGCCAATAATTTTAACTGGTTTACGGAGCTATTCCCGGCCCTCTGACGTTCAGCAATACAGCCTATTTGCATTGCTGAAAATATTCTTTACCCTATTTCGTTAGCTTTGCTGATGTATACCTGTGCTTTTTGATTTGACTCACGCTATTTTGTACAACCTCCATGCGTTCATTGTTTAGTACCCTTGTATTGGTTGGCGCGTTCTCATTCCTGCTGTTGGTGAGTGCCTGTCAGTCGTCCGACCAGACCTACGTACCCAAACCAAAGGGATACAACAGGCTGGCTTTACCTTCCCATAGCTACCAGCCGTTAACCGAAAGACACCCCTATAACTTTATGTATTCCCGGCACGCCACCATCCTGCCGGATACTTTTGCCGACGCCGAACCCCATTGGATATTTGTGCATTACCCCCAACTCAAGGCCAATGTGCAGCTAACCTACAAGGAGATCAAAAACGATCCCAAGCGGTTGAAAGACTTTATTGACGATGCCTACAAACTGGCCGGAAAGCATCAGATTCGCGCCTCCTCGATAAAAGAACAAACCATCCAGACCCGCAGCGGACGTACGGCTACCCTTTTTCAATTGGAAGGTGATGTACCCAGTCCTTTTCAGTTTTATACAACCGACAGCTCGCGGCACTTCCTGCGGGGCGCTATCTATTTTCCAACGGCTACCAAAAACGATTCGCTGGCCCCGGTCATTGACTATATCCAGCAAGATTTAATGCGGATGCTGAACACCTTACAGTGGCAATAAAATCAGGGGGTACTCTTGCCATAGACTACCCGAGCGTGTATATTTGATTAACAATTAAGGAACTAAGCGTTCAGAAAATGGCTAAGCGGCAACCCAAAAATCAGCTACCACTCGACTACTCCGTCCGCGGCGACCGGGTTGTGTTGCACCTGGGGCCACCCGAAAGTCAGGTGAAGGCCGATGCACTTTTTGAAGAGCTGGTACAAGGCCGCTGGCGGGTTGAACCGGCCGGTGAAGTAGCCGATATCTCCTCCGCGCAGGATATGATTCGGCAGATTGGCAATAAATTACCGTATCCTGAAATTATCAAGGTAGCCCAGCTACACCAGGTAGACGAAGACTTTGTGGGCTTTTCGGCTATTTATCAACAAAAAGGATGGGTGTTTCTGAATGCCCGGGCCGATATTAACGAACGCTACTACAACGCCTGTCTGCTTACGGCTTCCCTGGGGCTTTACACTTCTTATACGGAGCCGACTTCCCTGGCAACACGCGCCGAGTACCTGGTGGTGGAGCCCCTTCTTTCACCCGACGATGTAAGTAGTTTTTTTCGGGAAGGAATTACCAAGCTCCCCCCTTTCCTGGCGGCTGATATTGCTGATTTTTTTAAGGTACCTTTCCCGGTGGTACTTAAGCGGGCGCTGGCCCTCCGCACCATTACGGAGGCACAATACCAGACTTTCCTGAAAGTCAAACCGGTTCGCTCGGCCAAACCGCGGGAATTGTACATCGCCAAAGAAGGTGGTGTGGAAGACCTGGAAGCACACCTTTTCGGGGAAGACGACACCGATTTTTAATCCCCTTTCTTCACCTTCATATTACTCAGGTCCGGCAGGGGACTCACAGCCGTCCAGCCACCGTCCACGACCAGGCTTTGTCCGGTAATATGCCCCGACAGGGGCGAAAGCAGAAACAGAGCCGCATTGGCGATATCTTCGCGGATAGCGGGCCTCCCCATGGGCGTAATGGCTGACCAGACTTTAGGGTATTCCGGGTCTTCCTGTAAAGTACGCTCGGTAAGAGTAGCGCCCGGAGCCACGGCGTTGATGGTAATTCCGTAGGGCGACAGCTCCAGCACCAGGTTTTTGGCCAGCATCTCGAGGCCGGCTTTGGTCATGGCGTAGGCAGCCAGGTACTGATGCGCCTGATGCCCCACCACCGATGACATCAACAGAATGCGTCCACTGCCCTTTTGCCTGCGCATTTGGCGGGCGGCCGCCTGGGTAAGCAGAAAACTACCCATAATATTAACTTCCAGCACGCGGCGCAGGTCTTCGGCCCTGTACTCAAAAAAATCGCCAAATAAAGTAATGCCCGCGTTGGCTACCGCGATGGTTAGCTGACCGTAGGTATCCACCGCCACCTGTACCATGTCATTGATTATGGCCTCGTCGGAAGAGTCGCCAGGTACGGCGATGCACTTTCCATCCGCTTCCCGGATATCAGCGGCGGCCTGCTCGGCCAGTTCAGCGTCGAGGTCATTCAGTACAATACAGGCTCCCTGGTTGGCCAGTTGTCGTGCTATTTCAAAGCCAATGCCTTGTCCGGCTCCAGTAACAATGGCTACCTGGTCTTTAAAAACTTTATCAGTCATAGATAAAAGAGTATTTTATGTAAAGGTACCCCTGGCTCAAAGACCCGGAGAGGTACCTCATTTTAGTAAGTACTACTGTTCCTATGTATACAGCCTCCGGGCCGATTTGTTAGATACACGGACATATCTTTTGCCAAAAGTCGTTTTCAAAGATCCCGGACAGAACCTTTGAAAACGACTTTTAAGTACCTGACAGCCCGGTCAGCTTAGTGAGAATCGCGGGTCACCTTATCGCCCGAGCAGCCTCGCAGGAAGTCCAGGTCGGCACCCTCGTGCGACTGGGTAACGTGGTTAATATACAGATTCACGTAACCCCGGTCGTAGCCCATTTCCAACGGTTTCCAGTCGGCCCGGCGGCGCTCAAGTTCTTCGTCGGATACGTCCAGGTGCAGGCGACGAGCCTCCACGTCCAATTCAATATAATCGCCGTCTTTCACCAGGGCCAGTATTCCACCCACGGCGGCTTCCGGCGATACATGCAGCACCACAGTACCAAAGCCGGTACCACTCATGCGTCCGTCCGAGATACGTACCATGTCCATAACGCCCTGCTCGAGCAGGCGCTTCGGAATACCCATGTTACCTACTTCGGGCATACCGGGGTACCCTTTAGGCCCCACATTTTTCATCACCAGAACCGAGTTCTCATCTATGTCGAGGGTGGGGTCGTCCAGGCGGGATTTGTAGTGGTCAATATCTTCAAAAACCACCGCGCGTCCCCGGTGCTTCATCAGTTCGGGCTTCAGCGAAGCCGAAGGTTTCAGCACGGCTCCGTTTTCGGCCAGGTTACCCCGAACCACGGCCAGCCCGGTCAGGTCTTTTACCGGTTTTTCGAGAGTACCGATCACTTCCGGGTCAAAACACTCGGCGGTGGCGCAGTTTTCCGCTACGGTTTTACCACTGGCCGTGATAATATCTCCGTGCAGCCTGGAGAGCATTTCTTTTATGACAACCGGCAGCCCTCCGGCGTAGTAGAAGTCTTCCATGAAGTACCCGCCCGACGGTTGCAGGTTGACCAGGAGGGGTATGTCTCTGGATAGTTTATCAAAGTCATCCAGGGTCAGCTCAACGCCAATCCGGCCGGCTATGGCCAGCAGGTGAATTACAAAGTTGGTAGAGCCCCCGATGGCGGCATTGACCCGAATGGCATTTTCAAATGCCTCGCGGGTCAGGATTTGCGACAGGCGCAGGTCTTCTTTGACCATTTCCACAATACGCCGCCCCGACAGGTGCGCGGCTACTTTCCGCCTTGAATCAGCCGCCGGAATGGCCGCGTTTTCGGGTAGGGTCAAACCAAGCGACTCTACCATACAGGCCATAGTTGAGGCCGTACCCATTACGGCGCAGTGGCCCTGGCTCCGGCACATACAAGCCTCCGAGGTAGTAAATTCGTCTTGTGACATTAAGCCCTGCCGGTAAGCTTCGCTGAAGCGCCAAACGTCGCTGGTACCAATGCTCTTGCCCCGGTAGCGACCAGTCAGCATGGGTCCGCCCGACACAACAATACTGGGAATATCGACGCTACAGGCACCCATTACCAGCGAGGGCGTGGTTTTATCACAGCCACAAAGCAGTACTACCCCATCCACCGGATTAGCCCGGATCGACTCCTCTACGTCCATACTGGCCAGGTTACGGTACAGCATAGCCGTTGGCTTCATGAGCGTTTCACCCAGCGACATCACCGGAAACTCAAGCGGAAAACCCCCGGCTTCCCATACCCCCCGCTTTACCGACTCGGCCAGTTCGCGAAAGTGGCCATTACAGGGGGTTAATTCTGAAAAAGTATTGCAAATACCTATGACCGGCCGGCCTTCAAACTCATCGGCGGGGAAGCCCTGATTCTTCATCCAGGCGCGATAGATGAATCCATCTTTTCCCGTTTTTCCAAACCAGCCACGGCTACGAAGTTCTTTTTTATCCATTGGTAAACAAATATTGAATGATATAATGACTTTGGTATGTACAGGAAAGGCAAAGCCCCCCTTATTTTAACTAAAACGGGGCGTTTAAACATTTTCAACTAGGCACGCGTCAAAAATGGTCACCCTGTCTTCAGCGCCCAAAATTCCTATTAATTTTTTAAAAGTAGGGAATCACCAAACATTTATCTTACTTTCAGATTAAAGTATTTTGGAAAATAGGGAAAGATAATGCCTGAGGTAGCCGCCTTTTCAAGTAGTGTCCAACCTAAAAGTACTTTGTAGAGAGAATCCCCGATAATGTTACCAGTATGTTTTTGAAGCTGCTTTCCGGGTGCCGGACCACCGGGTGCCGGACCACCGGATGCCGGACCACCGGATGCCGTACTAACTGTACGACCCCCACCGCAACCCGGTCGCCCGGGCCGCTGTACCTCCGGGTATTGATTTACTCCCCCCTGCTTTCCATGATTTTTTTTCAGGTGGTTTCTGCCCAACCCAAAACAGACGCTTTTCTGGAAAAACTACTTAAAAAGTACCCGGAGCGCTTTGAGAAAATACTCGCCGACCCAGCCCGATATGACGTACAGGTCCTGTATACGCGGATAGACCGCAACAAGAAAAACGAACCCAGTTTTACTACTTACCGCTACAACCTGAACCCGGAACGGTACTTTTATCCGGCCAGTACGGTAAAGCTGCCCGCGGTGCTGGTAGCGATGGAAAAACTGAATAAGCTGCGGGTTCCTGGCCTGGACAAGTACACTCCCATGCTCACCGGGGCCGCCCGCCCCGAACAGACGGAGACCCTGACGGATACTACCGCCGAAAACGGCCTCCCCTCCGTAGCCCACTACGCCCGGAAAATTCTGCTGGTGAGCGACAATGACGCCTTTAACCGGCTGTATGAGTTTATCGGACAAGAAAATTTTAATGAAACGATGCGGGCCAAGGGGTACACTAACACCCGCATTGCGCACCGGCTCCAGCTGCCCATGAGTACCGAAAATAACCGCTACACCAATCCGGTAAAATTCCTTAAAGAGGGAGAGGTACTCTACGAGCAACCGCTGGCCCACTCGGGGAAAAGCTATACCGCCAGTGAGCCCATTCTGCGAGGAAAAGGGTACATGCAGGGAGAAAGGCCGGTGAATGAACCGTTTGACTTCAGGGAGAAAAACTTTTTTGCCCTGGAAGACCAGCACGAGGTACTTAAGGCGCTTATGTTTCCGCAGAGCGTGGAGCCGCAGCGCCGCTTTGACCTGTCGGACGAAGACTACGAGTTTATGTACAGGTACATGTCGCAGCTTCCTATGGAAACCAGCTATCCGGAGCACTATGCCGAAGACTACCACGACAGCTATTGCAAGTTTTTGCTGTTTGGCGCCAGTAAGCGCCGCGCGCCGCGCCACATCCGTAGTTTCAATAAAGTGGGTGACGCCTACGGCTACCTGCTCGACAATGCCTATATCGTCGATTTTGAGCGGGGCGTAGAGTTTATGTTATCGGCGGTAATCTACTGCAATGAAAACGGAATTTTTAACGACGACAAGTACGAATATGAAAGCGTAGGATTTCCGTTTATGGCGGACCTGGGCAAAACAATATTTGAGTACGAAGTACAGCGGAAACGCCGGGAAAGGCCGGACCTGAGCCGCTTCGAAGTTGAATACGACAAGTAGCTTACTTCTGGGCCATCAGCCAGGGACGACACAGCAGGAGGTTAATAGCATGCCCCACCACCAGCAAACCGGAGCCTACGTACCCCAACCACACAAAAGCAGAGGCCTGATTTTCAAATAGAAGCGACACAGCAAACAGCCCGAAAGCCAGCCAGAGCAACCCTTTTACTACCGGAAATTTGTGTTCGCGTGTAGCATAGAATACGGCCAGGCCATTGACCAGTATAAACAGGTAGTCGAGGTGAAGAAAACCCGCCACGACATGGTGGCTGGCCGACAGGGAGGTACCTAAGGCCAGGGCCGGGGTCAGCAGGCAGTGTACGATACAAAGCAACGATCCTGCAATCCCTACGTAATCGGCTCTTCCGTGTGTATGTATCGGTTGTGGTTTCATATCAGCTACAAAGGTAGGTGGAAACTATATCTTCTGCAACAATGTTGCATTATTAATTGTTTAATTCTCTCCCTCCTTTTCACTTATTTTTAGTATTACTAAGACGAAGAGTGTAAATTTACCTGGTGAACCACCGGCTTAACGAGTATGGAAAGTTTTGTAAAAGATACCCTCAAAGACCACAACCTGCGGAGTACTTCCTGCCGGGAGGACATCCTGGATACTTTTCTCAGTAAGGAAGTGGCCCTTTCGCACGGAGATATTGAAAACTACCTGGGCGAACGTTTCGACCGGGTCACCATTTACCGGACTCTGAAGACCTTCCTGGAAAAAGGAATTATTCATAAGGTACTAGACGATGAGGGCGTCCGCTACGCCCTGTGCAAAGACCACTGCTCCGAGCACGACCACCACCACGACCACATCCATTTTAAATGCATTCAATGCGGGCAGACCAACTGCCTGGCCAATGTACATATACCGGCCGTGCAACTTCCCGACGGCTACCGCGCCAACGAACTTAACCTGCTCATTCAGGGCCGTTGTCCGGCCTGTAATTAAATTTTGAATGAGGGAATAATAGATTGAGTGAATAGGCATCAGCATGCGTTTTACAATCATTCACAATTCACTCATTCAAAATTAACTTCCCTACTCTACCCTCAGTCCAAAATCCAGGTTTATATCATCACTACCGGGGGCGGCAGTGCCATTTTTTACCGGGGTACCATTAACCGGTGGCTGGTGGCGTAGTTGTACTTTCAGCGTACCCGTACCGGCAGCACCCGTGCGGGCGGTACCAGTTAACCCGAGGGGCTGATTACGGCTGTCCTTGTCTCCGTAGGTATAAGTCAGGAGGCTGGCGGGGGTAGCCGTATACACCATCAAATGCTCGTCGGCCTCTTCGGCTATTTCCTCAGTTATATTCTCAGCCGGACTTTTACTTTCGTCCAGAATCTCAACGGTCATATTGTAGGTGGTATTCGGTTTGAGCCTTATCTGGTCAAAACGGGTGGGAGCGTTACCACCATCTCCATCGGGATCTTTGTACTCAAAGGTATTGACCGTGGTAGTACCCTGCTCGGTAAAGTGCAGGCGCACCGTAGTTATGAGTTCGTTTTCGTCCTGTGGTTCGGGATCATCGGCCCGGCGGCAATCGGTCAGCAGTACCATCATCCCCATTAGTAGTCCCCATCCAAACAATTTACGATTCATGTTCATACCAAAATTTAGTTTAAAAAATTACCAGTTTAACTTGAATAAAAAGCTTTATAGAAAAGTAGTACAGTCTTAGGCTCCGAACCGCCATTTCAGCCGTAAAGAAATGTTTCGTCCCATTTCGTCGGAGAAGTAGCGGAAGCGGTTCAGGTAGTCGCGGTACCTTGTATCCAGCAGGTTATGTACCGTCAGGCCTACCTCTACCTGTTGTTTAGCGGTGATAGCCAAAGTACCTCCCGCCATAATATTCCACAGCGAATAAGCCGGTGGCGGCGGCGCAAAATCACTGTTCAGGGGTACGCGTCGCTGCTCACCCACCCACAGGTTCCCCGCCGACACAAACAACCCCTGCCACTTTCCGGCTCTCCCTATGGTAAAGGCCAGCTGATTGTCCCAGCGGTTGGGCGGGATCATAACCAGGTACTGCTCGTTGCGCTGGTCGTACACCCGCAGGTAGGAGGCTTTGCTCTTCCAGGACCACCGTCCCGACAGCTTCCAACCCAGCGAAGCGTCAATTCCGGTGAAGGTGGCGTCGGTTTGGGTGTAACGAAAGTAGGGAAAAGCGCCCCTGATAGTCAGGATTGGCTCCGGCTGCGGCTTAAGATAGATGTAGTGAGCTATGTAATTATGGTACGCCCCTATTTCCCAATTGAAGCGGTCAGTATCAAACGCCACACTCGCCACGGTATTGATAGCCTGCTCGGGCCGTAGCGTGCGGTCTCCCTCTTCGTAGGCCGCCGCACCGTGGTGTACCCCATCACTGAACAACTCACTTACATTAGGAGCCCGCCAGGCCGTACCTACATTAAGCCGGGCCGATAGTTTTTCGCTAACAGAGCGGGTAACGCCCAGGGTACCCGAGGCACTACTGAAGCGGAACTCGTCGGTTTGCGGTACCCGGTTCACAAGGCGGTAGGTGGTCAGGTAACGGTAGTCGTACCGAAGACCCGCCTCCCACTCCCAGCCGTCCTGCACGAGCCGCTCAATCAGGAACAAGCCAACGTTCCACTGGTCGAAGTTGGGAATCAGCGGGCGGCCACTCATGAGGTTGTACTGGTACAGGGTACTTATGCCCACCTGACCGGCCAGTTTATTGGCAATGGGCTTATGGTCCCAGGTAATGTCGTTGGTAAAGGTGGTCAGGCGAAAGTTCAGCTCGGGGCGGTTGAGACCCGCCAACGAGTCATTGCGCGGACGGTGCAAGTCAAACTCGGATCGGTCGTTGTACTGCCAGGCCGACACCCACTGAATACGGTGCCCGTCGGCAAAATGGTAGTGCGCCTCCCCCTTCACCATGTTATGAGCCACGTCCTGAAAGGGCCGACCGATGTCGTAGCTAAAATTGCCTTTTACAAAAGGTTCGCCCCTTTCTATGACCTGTAGCAGATCCGTAACGCTACCAATATGCGCTCCCGAAAATATACCCAGCTGCGTATCAAAATGGCTGAAAAAGACTTCGGCCCCAAAAGCCTTCCGGCGAAAGCCCGCCGCCAGGGAAAAGTTTCGCTCCCGGGTACCGGTATTTGCCAGAAAGTAATCGGGGGTATGAATATTTCCGCCGCGCTTGAAGGTACCCTGCGCCCGCCACCCTACTTCCTTAAGACCTTTTATACCCCCCTGTAACGTACTGGAAAAGACCCCCTGGCGACCGTTGGAAAAACCCACTGCATTAAACTCGCCGCTGATTGGCTTGCCAATTGGCAGCTCCTCAGGTTCCACCAGAATTACCCCTCCAATGGCATCAGAACCGTACCGAACACCGGCGGCTCCTTTTACTACAGATAGCCGGGTGGCGATAAACGGGTCAATTTCGGGAGCATGTTCTGAGCCCCACTGCTGGCCTTCCTGCCGCACGCCGTTGTTCATGATCAGTACCCGATTGCTATGCAGGCCGTGAATTACAGGTTTAGAAATGGAAGAGCCCGTTTGTAGAGTAGTAACGCCTGTAATACCCCTCAGACTTTCCGCCAGGGATTGTCCACGGGTTCGGGCCAGGTCCTGCCCGGTTAGGGTACTTAGTGGTTGAGAGCTGGGGGCGTCGGTGCGGTGAGCGGTAATTTCTACGTCTTTCAGGTGAATTTCATCTTCGGTCAGCGCAAAGTCTTCTTCGTGCCCGGCGGTAAGGTCAATGGTTTCGCTGAAAGGCTGGTACCCAATAATACGGCACTCCAGCTCGTACCGGCCGGGGCACAGACGTTCGATCTGATACCGTCCGTCTTTATCCGTAAATACTCCTTTATTTTCCCCGAGTAGGGCTATGGTAGCCCCGGCAACAGGCTGTCCTGTGTGTTTGTCGCGCACTATTCCTTTTACAAAACAATCACAGGGGGCCTGCTGAGCAAATACGGCCGGGATAGAATACAGACACAGCAGCAACAGGGACACCCCTACCCGCTGAAACAAGCCTTTGGTTAATCTATTCCGTTTCCGTTCTTTTGTCATTGTCTGTACATGCTACTCTGTTGCAAAACTAAGTTTTATGCAACAATGTTGCAAGTGTTACTCAATTTTGTTTTTTATGCTCAGACTTTTAACCAAAAAAGATTATACCTGACCTGTATTTTTTGAGAAGCAAGGAATTTAGTAATCGTTGTTAATTCGTCCTTCACCCAGACTGATTCAAATAGCAACAAGTAAAAGCATTCACATTAACAAATACGAACGTCCGGCAACTCTTTCTTCCGGATTAAACTACTGCTTCCAGGATTTAAAACTCAGGGACCCGCACGGTACAAAGGAAAAAGCCCGTACCTTTGCGGCTGATTAACCAGATGCCGAAATTTTTGCAGTGAGCTACATTCTTCTCCTCAAAATAGTACTTGTGCCCGTTCTGATTGCCTGTGTGACGCTGGCCATCCGGCGGTGGGGAGCGGGCCTGGGTGGCTGGATTGGTGGTTTTCCGTGGGTAGCGGGTCCTATCTCATTCTTTATGGCCTGGGAGCAGGGCCCTGCTTTCGTGGCCGCTACCATACCTTCGGCTCTGATGGGCTCGGCGGGTACCATTCTGTTTGCGTTTACCTATGCGGGTTTGTCGTACCGGTTGGCCTGGCTACCAACGGTACTCCTAAGCTACGTCACTTTCTTTGTCCTGGCCTTTTTATCGCTGGACAACACACCGTCCCTGGCCGTAGCTACCGGCCTGAATGTAGTAGTCCTTTCGCTTACTCTTTACTTTTTTCCCAAGCCCAAAAACATCCCGGCCATCCTTCGCCAGCCGCGGTTCGATATTCCGCTACGCATGCTGGTGGCTACGTTGTTTGTGGTGGGGCTTACCCAGGCGGCCGAGCTACTGGGCCCTGAGTGGAGTGGTATCCTTACTCCTTTTCCTATAATGACCTCTACCCTAGCGGTTTTTACCCACGCCCAGCAAGGCAGCGATGCCACTTCCCGTATCCTGTACGGACTCCTGCTGGCGGGTTACGGCTTTACGGCTTTTCTGGTTGGCGTTTATTTTCTGGCTCCTATTATGCCCATTGGCTGGGCTTACCTCCTGCTAACTGTAGGTACTATGCTGCTCAACGGTCTTACCTTACGCCTCATCCGCTAATTACTGGAGTTGTACTACGGCTTTGATGGTACCATTGGATGGTTCCAGCAGGGATGGGAACTGCGCGGGTAATTCGTCGAAGGAAAGCTGATGCGTAATCCAGGGGGTTGGGCCCATGCGGCCATTTTCAAGATGATTGATAATGGTACGAAACGTATGGTGGGTAGCGTTACGGCTGGCCAGCAGGGTGAGCTCCTTACGGTGGAACGACGGATCATGAAACGTCACCTCTCCCTGAAACAGCCCCACGTAAACCAGCTTTCCGCCGTGCGCACAGTATTCGAAGGCCTTCATCATAGACGCCGGATTGCCGGTGGCATCGAATACTACGGTAGGCAGGTATCCGTCAAAGAGTGTGAGGAGCCGCTCGTGGAACCACTCATCGGCCAGCAGGGTATGCTTTACCCCCATCCTCTCTTCACAAAACTTTAACCGGCTTTCTTCCCGGTCAGCTACCACCAGCGTAGCGCCGGCCATTTTCACAAACTCTATCACCGAAAGGCCAATGGGCCCGGCCCCAATGACCAGCACGATGTCCTCCGTACCCAGTTCGGCCCGCTCCACGGCGTGTCCTCCGATGGCCAGCGTTTCTATGATAGCCAACTGGTCTTCTTTAAGGCGGTTGGAAGGGTGTAGCTTGTCGGTGGGTACTATCAGGTACTCCGCCATGCCCCCGTCAATGTGTACGCCCAGTACCTGAAGCTTTTCGCAGCAGTTGGTCAGGCCCCGGCGGCAGGCCTGGCACTGTCCGCAGTCCAGGTAGGGTTCTACGGAGCAGCGGTCCCCCACTTTCAGCCCGTAGGAGTCACCGCTGATTTCGACTACTTCTACCGCCAGCTCGTGGCCAAGTACCCGCGGATACGAGAAAAAAGGTTGTTTGCCCCGGAAGGCGTGCAGGTCGGTCCCGCAGATGCCCACCCGCAGTACTTTTACCAGGGTTTCGCCTTCCTGCAAAGTAGGTTCAAAAGAGATATCCAGAAATTCAAATTGTCCGGGTTCGCGGAGACTGAGCGTTTTCAAGCTGGTATGGGTTGGTACTTTGCTAATTTACATTAATTCCTTTTTCTTTTTACTCCTGCCACCTACAAATTGTTTACTAAAAAAGCCCGGATGTTTATCCGGGCCGGTACTTCATGGTATTTTTTAATACTGCTATACGCGCACCAGTTTGGCCGGATAGGTCTGTTTGGCGTTCCACTGGCAGATGTAGATATTCTCGTCCTCGTCAATACACACGTCGTGGCAGTGCATAAACAGGGGCTTCTCCTGCACCATCAGTTGCAGTTGTCCGTTCTTGTACTCGGGCTTGGTACCCCCCGGATTGGAGATTACTTTATTGTTTTTATCCAGGATCGTTACAAAGCCCGAATTAGGGGTCTGATTGAGGTACTTTAAGCGCGACCAGCATACACCGGCGTATACTTTATCATCCTTCACAACCGGGCGACATACGTAGGCTCCCGGCAGGAATATACTGGAAATGTACTTGCCGTCCAGCGTGAATCGCTTGAACGAGTTATGAATCCGGGACGTAACCAGTACCGTCGGATTGGCCTTATCCCGGTTGTCAATTGCGACACCGTGGGCGGTGGCAAACTGATCATCGCCATCGCCGGGGCCGCCGAATTTATCAATATACTCACCTTTGGCCGAATAACGAAGTACCCACTGCGAACCGTAGCCATCGGCAATGTAGATGGTACCATCCGGACCAATGGCCGTTTCGGTCGGCTTAAAGGGAGCGTCCGCCTTGTAGGCACCTACTTTGGACGGGTGCTCGATGGTCATCAGGATGTTCCCTTTCATGTCGGTCTTGAAAACCTTACTCAAATTCGGGTCGCAGATGAACAGGAACTCTTCCCCGTTGGCATTCCAGAGCGTGAGGCCGTGGCCGCCGGGAAACTCGTGCCCCCAGCTATCAAGCAGCTTGCCCGAGCGGTCGTATATCAGGATATTATTTTTGGTTTCGTCGCCAATCATAATCAGCCGCCCCTGCTTGTCCTGCACCATTTCGTGGCAGTTCTTGACCGGAAACTTGGACGAATCCAGATTACCCCAGCCCTGCTGCAGCCGGTAGCGTTGCCCCCCGTGACCGAGGATTTCCCCGTCCAGTTTGGGACGGGCCTGTAAGATATAAAACGGCTTAAATGCTAGCGCGGCCGTAGTAAGGGCGGCGGCTTTGGCAAATTGGCGGCGGGTGGGGTTACTGCTCATGTTTGGATCTGTATTTTTTTATAGAAGACAGTAGAAGACTATTTATAACCTTACTACCAGATTATTATATGATTTACTGTACCAGGTTTACAAATAAAAAAGCCAGCAGGGCAATCAGCAACGGCAGAGAGGAGGGTACAAACGGTGATTTTTTGTTCCCCTTCCGCCACCATTTCCACGACATCCAGATACACGCCAGTATTATTATTGGAAAAGAGAGAATCATGCCTACGAAGAGGTAGGCGCTAACCCGTTTGCTGGGATCAATAGTATCAAGCGCCAGGAAGGAAGTCTGGGCGGCCTGGTACCACGGAATAAGCGTAAGCAGGCTGAGAAGCTGAACCAGGTAGAGAGCTATTTTCATGATAGACGGAGGAGGTTAATCAAAAAAGTAATGCTGTAAAGTACTTATATGAAAACAAAAAACTTAACTATTGCCAAAAGAAGGACAGAAATAGTGAGTTGGGTCAGGAAAAGCGCCAGGAAGCTTTTTAAAATAGCGCCGGTCAGTCTGCCTCCGTAAAACTGGTAGTAGGCCCAGGCGGTAAAAGCAGCCCATATACCCATATAAACCATCAGCCCGGTGTAATAATGCTCCCGAAAAAACACAACCATCGGGGTAAAAATGAGTACAAAGAAAACAATGCGCAAACCGCCCAGAAACGCATGAAAAGTAAGGTTTTCGGCGAAGTTGTAGCCCGACCTTTTAAACAGCAGCCAGGTAAAAAAGGATGAGATAGGTACCGCCACAAAAAAGATAAGATTAATGTGCCGGGTTACCATAGCCGATACTGGATTCGGCGACTGTACATCGGCCTGCATCAGGTGAAAGTAGGCCGTCAGAAAAGCCGAAATTGCCACGGTAATGACTAAGTAGCTGAACGGATTGAAGTACTTCTTCCGCTTGCCGCCAACGTACTCTCTGGCTACTATCCCCGGTGCCAGCAACATGGCTTTAGTGAGATGAATGATTCCTTTATCGGCGTGAAGAACGGCATGCATCATATCGTGCATGATATGGTGCAGGTCCAGACGGTGTACCTGTGCCGACTGACCACAGCCCGCACAGTACTTGAACTCCGGTTGCAGGTCGCCACCACAGTTCGGACAGGTACTTTGATTCATAATGAGAAGGTTTGCTGCTGAAATATAGCAACAAAGTAGAATCTAAACTAAACCCCATTACCATATTAAGCCAAAGCCCCGGCAAATGCGCTGCCTACGATAGAATCTGATGTACCACTTTTCCGTGCACGTCGGTCAGCCGGAAGTTACGTCCCTGAAATGCGTACGTCAGTTTTTCGTGGTCGAGGCCCATCAGGTGCAGTATGGTAGCCTGTAGGTCGTGGACGTGTACCCGGTCTTTGGTACCGTAGTACCCTATCTCGTCGGTTTCGCCAAAGCTGAATCCCTGCTTGACACCCGCACCGGCCATCCACATGGTAAAGGCTTCTTTATGATGGTCGCGGCCCTTGAAAGGCGCTTTCTTACCACCCCGGTTTTCAGCCATGGGTGTCCGGCCAAATTCGCCTCCCCACACCACCAGCGTGTCGTCCAGCATACCGCGCTGTTTCAGGTCAGTAAGCAGGGCCGTTGTAGCCTGGTCGGTTTCCTTACAACGATTTACAAAGCCAATTTCCAGCGCTTCGTTGGAGTTACTACCGTGGGTATCCCAGTCGGCGTGGTAAAGTTGGATAAAGCGGACGCCCCGCTCGGCCAGCCGGCGCGCCAGTAAGCAGTTGTTGGCGTAGGAGTTCTGACCGGGGGTAGTACCGTACAGTTGGTGAATGTAATCGGGCTCGCGGCTGATGTCCATGGCCTCGGGTACAGTGGTTTGCATACGGAAGGCCAGCTCATACTGCTCAATACGCGACAGTATTTCGGGGTCACCCATTTCCTGGTGCTGCACGCGATTGATATCACTGATGGTCTGGATGGCGGCCTTGCGCAGGTCGCGGGGCATTCCGGCGGGGTCAGAGATGTACAGTACCGGGTCACCCTCGGAGCGGCACTGCACGCCCTGGTACTGCGACGGCAGAAAACCGCTGCCCCAGATACTCTTGCCCGCGCTGGGAATGGCGTCACCCGAGGCCAGTACAATAAATCCGGGCAGATTTTCATTTTCAGAACCCAGACCATAGGTTACCCAGGAGCCAAAACTGGGGCGCCCGGTACGCGGACCGCCCGTATGCATGAATAGCTGCGCCGGAGCGTGGTTGAACTCGTCAGTATGCATGGCCCGCAGGAATGTTACCTCATCCACGGACTGCTGAAAGTACGGCATATGATTGGAAACCCAACTACCCGTTTGTCCGTACTGGTTAAATTCGGCGTAGGGGCCGAGCATCTTGGGAGTACCTACTATGAAGGCAAAGCGCTTTCCTTCCAGCAAAGACGGCGGACAATCCTGGCCGTCCAGGTCACGCAGTAAGGGCTTATTCTCAAATAGCTCGAGCTGGGAAGGGGCTCCCGACATGTGGAGGAAAATAACCCGCTTGGCCTTAGGAGCAAAGTGGCTGAGGCGGAAGCTATCTTTGGAAGTACTTGTATCACCCTTGAACATATCACAGCCCATCATCATGCCCCCCAGGGCCATGGCTCCCAGGTGTCCGATGCTCTGCTGCAGAAAATAACGGCGGGTCGTTACCTCTCTATCTGTCTGTTCCAGTTCTTTCAGTATCTTTTCCATCAGTATTTCTATTGTCGAAATTAAAACGTAAACGCAGAGTTTGGGGAGCTTTGCGCAGAGGTACAAAGAAGATTGTACTACTATTTTATCAGCTCTTTACATCCCACTTCCTTCTTTACTCTCCGTTCTTCATTCTTAATTTTACATTATTCATTTTTAACTACCCACCTACTGCTTCGTAATCACCTCGTCCAGGTTCAGCATCACGTTAGCCGTAGCCGTCAGTGCGGCCAGGTGGGGTGTTTTGGGATAATCCATCGTCAGGAATTTCAGGACATCCTGCGGAGAAGTACGGTAGTACCTGACCGATTGCCGGTAGTAATTCAGCAACAGTTTCAATCGCTCTTCGGAAGGCGCGCGGCCCGTCAATCGTTTGTACCCTTCCCTGATACTCTCAGCCGGATTATAAGCCGTCACCTGCTTCATTTGCCAGCCAAGCCCCTGGGCGGCTTCCAGGTACACCGGGTCGTTTAGCGTGACCAGCGCCTGTAGGGGAGTGTTGGTCCGTATCCGGCGGGAAATGCACAACTCCCGGCTGGGGGCGTCGAAGGTAGTAAACGAAGGATAGGGGCTGGACTTGCGCCAGTAGGTATACACCCCGCGGCGGTAGCGGTCTTCGTCTTCGGCGGTACGCCATTTTACGGTATTCCGGATGACCTGCCACACCCCGTCGGGCTGCGGCGGCATCACGCTGGGGCCAAATAGCTTTGGTGATAGTAAGCCCGAAGCCGCCAAGGCCTGGTCGCGGACCTGCTCGGCGTTGAGGCGCACGCGCGGGCCTCTTGACAGTAAGGTATTGTACGGGTCTTTTTCCAGCGCCTCTTCGCTCACCTCGGAACCCTGCCGGTAGGTAGCCGAAAGTACTACCTCACGCAGGAGTTTCTTAACGCTCCACTGGTTTTCGTTCATGAAGCGCAAGGCCAGCCAGTCCAGTAGTTCGGGATGGGTAGGCTTGGCGCCCTGGGTACCAAAATCTTCCAGTGTCTCCACCAGTCCCCGGCCAAAAAGCTGCTCCCAGTAACGGTTAACCATAACCCGGGCCGTCAGCGGATTTTGCTGACTCACCAGCCACTGCGCCAGTCCCAGCCGACTGGTGGGTACCCCTTTGGGTAGTTGCGTCAGGGTTTTGGGAGTCTGGGGAAAGACTTCTTCGCCGTGTACCATCCAGTTGCCCCGCTCAAACATATGCGTTTTACGGGTACTATCGGCGGGAAGTTCCTCCATAACGGGTGTACGCGAAGGCTTTATCTTTTCCAGCTTCTGCTGGGCAGCCTGGTACTGGGCGTCGGTCGTATCGTGTTGGCTGCTCAGGAACCGGGTCAATTCGTCCAGTTGGCGCTTCTGAATGGAAGAAAGCTCCCTCAGTATCGGTTTGTCACTGGTCAGGTCCGCGTCGGCTGAGGTATTGAAAAAAGCCATCAGCTGGTAGTAATCTTTGTGGGGAAAAGCGTCGTAGGGATGGCTGTGGCACTGCACACAGGCCATAGTAGTACCCTGCCAGACCTCCATGGTAGTATTGACGCGGTCAATGACGGCTACGACCCGGAACTCTTCGTCGTCGGTACCTCCTTCGTCGTTGGTATTGGTATTTCTATGAAAAGCGGTAGCAATACGCTGGTCAACGGTAGGGTTAGGCAGGAGATCGCCGGCCAGTTGCTCCACTGTAAACTTATCAAACGGCATATCCTGATTAAAGGCCTCAATGACCCAGTCGCGGTACTGCCAGATGTCGCGGTGGCGGTCTTTCTGGTAGCCCTGCGAGTCGCCGTAGCGGGCCAGGTCCAGCCACATGGCCGCCCAGCGCTCCCCGTAGTGCGGCGAAGCCAGCAGCCGGTCCACTACTTTTTCGTAAGCGTTATCTGATTTATCGTTCAGGAAATCGTCGTACTCCTGAGGAGTGGGTGCCAGACCGGTCAGGTCCAGCGTGACGCGGCGGAGGAGTACGGCCTTATCGGCTTCGTCGGCCGGAGAAAGACCTTCAGCTTTGAGTTTTTTTAATACAAATTTATCAATGTCATTTTCCGGCCAGAAAGAAAAAACAAACGGCGGCTTTTGCGGCTCGGGGGCAATGTAGGACCAGTGGGTTTCCCATTCGGCACCTTCCTCAATCCAGCGCTCCAGGAGTCCAATCTGCTCGTCGCTGAGTGGCGGGGCCTTGAGCGGCATCCGGTCGTCGGGGTCAGTGGATTTAAGGCGGGCCATGAGTTCGCTCTGCTCAGGATGCCCCGGAACGATACAGGCTTTACCTGATTTGCCTTTGCTTAATGCTTTCTCCCGGTACAGCAGGCTGATGTTCCCCTGCTGCTTCACTCCTCCGTGGCATCCGGTACAGTTGGCATTCAGGATGGGCCGGATCTGCGTATTAAAATCAACTCTATTCCCTCCCCACCACTGCCAGGCGCTCAGTGTAATAATGGCTACGGCCAGAAGAATAAGTACATAGCTTAATCGCATAACGCTTAATTACTTGTAGATACAATAAGTCAGTTACCACCCGGATTCTACTACCACTACCCCGAACCGGGCGCAATGGTTCCCGCGCCTCCTTTGGCTACGGCATGGCTACTCCTATTATAGTTGATTGAATAAGTGGTTTATAGAAAGACGAAAATAGTGCAAGTTTATCCTGACAATATCTAAAATAGATTTATAAAAGTACTTTCCTGACCTATACAGTTACAAAATCTTTAAAGAGGTTTCTACCCCAGAACTCGTAAGATAGCTAAGCACCAGGAGTCACAGAGGGAATTATTCTCTGTGAATCCTGGTGCAAAAAATTCTTATACTTCAGTGATTTAATTACTAATTAGCACCCCTGCCCGTAGTAGGCGTCTTTGCCGTGTTTGCGGAAGTAGTGCTTGTCTTTCAGTGACTGCTTAATGGCAGGAGTTCCCGGATTGATAGAAAGGGTGAGGTAGGCCATGCGCGCCAGCTCTTCCAGCACGGCCGAGTTGTAAACTGCTTTGGCGGGGGTTTTGCCCCAGGTAAAGGGACCGTGGCAGGCTACGAGTACCATCTCTACCTCCTCGGGCGACAGGGCTAGTTCTTTAAACTTATCCAGAATCTGCAGACCGGTTTCGTGTTCATAGTCTCCCTGAATAGCCTCATCCGACATGACATCCGTGACCGGTACCGATTGGACCAGGTGGTCGGCGTGGGTGGTACCCAGGTTGGGAATGGGCCGCATAGCCTGCGCCCAGGCGACGGCGTAGGTGGAGTGGGTGTGACAGATGCCTCCTACCGTAGCGAAGTGGCGGTAGAGTAGCGTGTGGGTTTTGGTATCGGAAGAAGGGCGCATAGTACCTTCCACCAGCTGATTGTCCAGGTCCACCACCACAATGTCTTCTACGCGAAGCTCTTCGTAAGGTACTCCGCTGGGTTTAATAGCCACCACCCCCGCCTGCCGGTCAATGCCGCTGACGTTGCCGAAGGTATACAGGACCAGACCCTTCCGGGGCAGCTCCCTATTGGCTTCGTATACCTCTTCTTTTAAGTACTTATAGGCCGACATTACTAAAATCCTCCTTTCATCTGGTAGTAAACTTCGTTCCAGCGCAGCTCATTTTGGAACTGGCGCAGGCGGGTATCTTTATCAATGGTAACGAGTTCAACACCTACCATATCCGCAAAATCTTCGATGTACTCAACACTCAGATTCTGGCTGTAAACGGTATGATGAGCACCACCGGCCTGTATCCAGGCGGCGCAGCCGGTTTGCATGTCGGGCTGGGGCTTCCAGAGTACCCGTGCTACGGGCAATTTAGGCAGGTCGTGCGGGGGCGCTACGGCTTCTACTTCATTGGCCAGTATCCGGAACCGATTCCCCATATCAATGACCGATACATTCAGAGCCGGGCCAGCCGCTACATTGAATACCAGCCGTACCGGGTCGGCTTTGCCGCCAATGCCCAATGGGTGTACTTCACAATGAGGCTTGCCGTCGGCGATGGACTCACATATTTCGAGCATGTGCGCCCCCAGTACCAACTGACTATCAGCCGGATTAGCAGGGTCGGCAAAGTGGTAAGTGTAGTCTTCCATAAACGAATTGCCACCGGGTAGCCCGGTAGCCATTACTTTCATAGCCCGCAGCATAGCGGCGGTTTTCCAGTCGCCTTCGGCCCCGAAGCCATAGCCCGCCGCCATCAGGCGCTGCGACGCAATGCCCGGTAGCTGTACCATGCCGTGCAGGTCTTCGAAGGTATTGGTGTAGCCCTTAAAATTCCCTGTTTCCAGGAAATTCCTGATCCCGAGCTCAATTCGTGCGGCTTCGCGCAGTGAACTGTTCTGGTCGCCCCCTTTGCGTAGGGTACTTGCCAGGTTGTAACTGTCTTCGTATTCGGCGCACAGCTGGTCAATGGCGGCATCAGGTACTTCATTAAGTACCTTCACCAAATCCCCCACCCCGTAGCCATTGACCGAGTAGCCAAACTGCATCTCGGCCGCTACCTTGTCGCCCTCAGTTACGGCTACCTGCCGCATGTTATCACCAAACCGGACAAAGCGGGCACCCTGCAGGTCGTGGCGGGCGGCGGCGGCGCGGGTCCATATGTTCAGACGTTCAACCACATCTTCCTGCTGCCAGTGGCCTACTACTACCTTGCGGTTCAGGCGCATCCGTGACAGCATGAATCCAAACTCCCGGTCGCCGTGCGCGGATTGGTTGAGGTTCATGAAATCCATATCAATGGTGGCCCAGGGAATGTCGCGGTTGTACTGCGTGTGCAGGTGCAGCAGGGGTTTCTGTAGTACTTTCAATCCACCAATCCACATTTTGGCGGGCGAGAAGGTATGCATCCAGGCAATGATTCCGATACAATCAGGAGCTACGTTAGCCTCTTGGCAAACCTTGTATATTTCGTCCGGCGTAGTGACTACAGGCTTGAATACAATGCGAACCGGTACTTTCTCATTTGTATTTAAGCCGGAAGCAATAGCCTGCGCGTGCTCCGCTACCTGTTTCAGCGTTTCTTCTCCGTAGAGATGCTGACTCCCGGTGACGAACCAAACTTCGTATTTTTCGAGTATATGAGTCAAGGTGTTTTAAAGTTTATGAGTATTGAGTCCATGAGCGGCCGCCGCTGCGGTTTATGAGTGGGTGTGGGGAAGGTAAATTCTGGTTTTGAGTGAGTTGTAAGTGAATGATTGAGTGGATAGAATAAGTTTGCTTACCTGCTTCCTGTAAACTTATAACCATAATCACATCCGCTCATAAACTCATCTACTCATAAACTCCCCTCCACCAGCTTCCCCGCCTTCAGGTACTTCTGATACAATTTCTGGTATACTTCTACCCGCTCTGGCTGGGGATGGTACTCGGCGTCGAAGCCGGACGACATAGCCTCCTGCGCGGCCTCCACGCTGGGGTGAATTTCAGCCGCTACCGAGGCAAACATGGCGGCACCCAGGGCGCAGGCCTGTTCCGATACCGCTACCTTGATGGGCATGTTCAGGACATTGGCCAAGGTCTGCATCACGAAAGGTGATTTTTTGGCAACGCCTCCAATCCCGATTACCTGCCGGATGGGTACCCCTTCTTCCAGAAAACGGTCTACAATGGCTTTTGAACCAAAGGCAGTGGCTTCTACCAGTGCCTTGAATACCCGCGGCGCGTCACTTCCCAGGTTTAGACCGAACAGAGCTCCTTTCAGTTCATGATTGGCATCCGGCGTACGCCGACCGTTCAGCCAGTCCAGTGCTATGATATCATTTTCGGTCACGGGCAGGGCTTCGGCGGCTTTGGACAACGCGGGAATAATACCATCAATGACTTTATTAACTACCTCCTCACTCACCTCCCGCGCCAGTACTTCGCGCAGCGGATAGGCCAGCAGGTTACGGAACCAGGCGTATACATCACCAAAGGCCGACTGCCCAGCTTCCATGCCCAGCATACCCGGTAGTACCGAGCCATCTACCTGTCCGCAGATACCGGGTACCAGTTTGCCGGTCATGTCCTCGTTGGGGGCCGTCAGCATATCGCAGGTAGACGTGCCCATGACCCTCACAAAGGTATAAGGCTCAATGTGAGCCCCCACTGCTCCCATGTGGGCGTCAAATGCTCCCACGCCTACCAATACCTCTTCCGAAAGACCCAGCTTCCGGGCCCATTCGGCGGACAGCTTACCCATGGGCTGATCAGAAGTATAGGTATCCTGAAAAAGGCGACCGCGCAGACCTGCCAGCAGGGGGTCCAGTTCCGTCAGGAATTCTTCGGAAGGCAGTCCGTCAAATTCCGCGTTCCACATAGCTTTATGGCCCGCGGCGGTGCGGCTGCGCCGCAGGGTACGCGGGTCGGTATCTCCCGTCAGCACGGCCGACATCCAGTCGCAGTGCTCTACCCAGGAGTAGGCTTTCCGGCGTACCTGCTCGTCCGTCCGGAGCGTGTGCAGGATTTTGGCCCAGAACCATTCGGACGAATAAATTCCGCCTACGTATTTGGTAAAGTCAGTGTCCCACCGGCGGGCCAGGGTATTAATTTCTTCGGCCTCGGCGTTGGCGGTATGGTCTTTCCAGAGAATGAACATGCCGTTGGGGTTTTCGGCGAAGTCGGGCAGCAGGGCCAGCGGCATCCCCTGCTCATCCACGGCGCAGGGCGTAGAGCCGGTCGTATCAATGGCTATCCCTCTGATGCTTTCTTTGACCTCCGCAGGTACTTTATTCAGCGCCCCCCTTACCGAGGCTTCGAGTCCTTCGAGGTAGTCGAGGGGGTGCTGCCGGAACTGTGAGGCCTGGGGCAGACAGTACTTAGCGGCCTTCCAGCGGCTGTATTCGTGCACATGAGTACCTACTTCGTCACCGGTCAGGGCATTGACCACCAGGGCCCGCACCGAGTCAGTACCAAAATCAATTCCAATAACGTGAGGGTCAGGCATAGGGAAAGAAGTTGTTAGCTGGTAGCTTTTAGTAATTAGTTTAAGAGATAGAATATAAGTACCTGAACAGAATCAGGCTGCATTAGAGTTATTCATAAGGTACTATTATACAACACTATATAAAACAAACGGGTGTGCCCCGTGGCAGCTAAAAGCTAATTTCTAATAGCTACTTAGCTTCATCCAGGTCCGTCTGCTTCTACCGGCGTATAGGTAGAAGGTACTTGCCAGGCTAATAGCTAAAAACTAATGGCTAGTTCACCGGTACCGCATAGCGCTTGCCGTAGCGGTTGAGCCAGTCGAGCAGACGGCCTACGTCCTGCATTTTAAACAATTCGCTACCAGGATTCATGGTGGCGGCCGAGCCGCAGGCTACGCCCATTCGTACCGCTTCCCGCACCGACTTACCCTGCGAAAGCGTATAGACCATGCCGGCCACCATACTATCGCCCGCACCGACGGTACTTTTCTTTTTTACGGGAGGAGCCGGTATGTGCTCTACCTGGTCGTCAGTGACCAGCATGGCTCCCATGGGCCCCATAGACACAACTACTACCTCACAATGTCCGCGAATAATAAGCGCCCGGGCGGCGTCATCTACCTCATCCATTTCCAGTTTTTCGGTACCTACCAGCTGGCAAAGTTCCGTTATATTGGGCTTGAGCAGGTATACGCCCGCTTCACTGGCGAGCCGGAGCGCCTCTCCTGACGTATCCGCCACAAAGCGCGAGCCTCGCTCACGGGCTATTTCAGCTACTTTTCCGTAGAAATCGGTAGGTACACCCGGCGAAAGGCTTCCACTGGCTATTATAAAGGAAGGAGTATCACCCTCCCGAAGCGTGTCCAGGATAGCATCTATCTCCGTGGGCATCAGTTTGGAGCCGGGCATACTGAACCGGTACTGTAATCCGGTGGCCTTTTCAACCACATTAAGGTTTTCCCGGGTCCATTCTTTGGTTTCAACTACTTCAATATCAACACCTTCTGCTTTTACCAACGATTGAAGCCGCTGCCCCGAAGGTCCTCCGGCGGTAAATACCGCCAGCGGCTTCCCTCCCAGCCGATGGATGGCTTTCGCCACGTTTATACCACCTCCTCCTGCCTCAAAATTAGGTTTATCACAGCGTAGTTTATCGTCGGGAACGAGGCGTTCGACGGTAGTACTCTTGTCCACTGCCGGATTAATCGTGAGGGTTACGATGGGTTTAATCGCCTTACTAGCCATAGTGCTGATTTAGTTGTAGTAGTAAAAAGACTGAGCGCCTAAGTTAGGCCTTCCGTTACAGAAACTAAAATTATACCAGGGGGAAAAGGAAATACCTGAGTTGATCAAAAGGGCCAGCTCGCCCTGTTCCTTCGCACTCCAGCCCCATACTTCCCTCGTAACAATCTCTATATTTCCTGAAAAAACTATTTGAATCCTCGCCAAAATTTGGTCAGTTTGTTCCTACTAAACAAACTATACATCAGATGTCAGCATTAGAGTGGAAATCCGCCGGAGACTACGTAGATATTACCTATAAAAAGCTAAACGGCGTAGCCCGAATCGCCTTCAACCGGCCGGAGGTACGCAATGCCTTCCGTCCCAAAACGGTATTTGAACTGTATGATGCCTTTGAGGATGCTAAAAATGACCCAACTATTGGGGTGGTACTGCTGTCGGGGGAGGGGCCTTCGCCCAAAGACGGCGTGTATGCCTTCTGCTCCGGGGGCGACCAGAATGCCCGCAGTACCGGTGGCTACAAGGGCGAAGACGGCGTAGCGCGGCTCAATATTCTGGAAGTACAGCGACAGATTCGCTTCATGACCAAACCCGTGATAGCCGTTGTACCCGGCTGGGCCGTCGGGGGCGGACACAGCCTGCACGTGGTGTGTGACCTGACCTTGGCCAGTAAAGAGCACGCTATTTTTAAACAAACTGACGCCAACGTTGCCAGTTACGACGCGGGCTATGGCTCGGCCTACCTGGCCCGGCAAATCGGACAGAAGCGGGCGCGGGAGATTTTCTTCCTCGGCCGCAGCTACTCCGCCCAGGAAGCCTACGAAATGGGAATGGTCAACGCCGTAGTACCGCACGACGAATTGGAAGGCACTGCCTACCAGTGGGCGCAGGAGATTCTGGAAAAAAGCCCGATGGCCATCCGGATGCTAAAATTCGCCTTTAACCTCATTGATGACGGACTGGTGGGGCAGCAGATATTTGCCGGCGAGGCGACCCGACTGGGCTACATGACAGAAGAAGCCAAAGAAGGGCGTGACGCCTTTCTGGAAAAGCGCAAGCCGGATTTTGATAAGTTTGAGAAGTACTCGTAGGGTGTATTAGCGGTGGCACTGTTGAAAAAACGGTGCCACTGTACTTACTTGCTCACTAGGCTCGCACCGATTTGTAATCGGTGCGTCATCCTTTAGCAACTACGCGTCCCGGTTTAAACGCAAATAGATTGAACCCAAGCGGGGACCGTCCCGATTGCAAATCGAGGTTAGCAGGTTATTTCTACCGGTGCTTCTTTACCTGTTCCCAAAAGTCGGCATTCATGCCTTTGGCGTCCAGTTTGGTGAAAATCTTTACTGTAGGTTGCGTATTTTCGGATGGGGAAGCTACCGTAGCAACGGGAGCCAGCTTGGGTAAAAGGTAGGCTTGTACCAGACCCAAATCCCAGAGCGTACGGGTTTTGTCCTGCGGGTTGGTTTCGCGCCAGCGCTTTTCCATCAGTTGCTCCACAGGATTGTTATCAGCGAAATTCTCATACACCATCTCCCGGTCAAATTTATAATGCATCACCGAATGGATGGGCATGACGGTCCAGTCCAGGTTAGCCTGGTTTAACATGAAGTCGTAGGCATTCAGGTCACAGCGGACGTTGAACTCGTTCTTGTTCCAGGCTTTTTTGGCAAAATCATAGCCGCCTCCCAGCGAATACACCCGGATGCGGGACTTTACCGTCGAGTCCAGCGCAATGAGTGAAGCTACATTGGTAAGGGCACCCAGGGTCAGGATGTCCAGTTTCTCCCCGGCTCCCAAGTATTTTACGGCTTGCATCATACCCTCGGTAGCCGCTGAGGGGCGCGGCTGAAACCCACCCCAGGCACGGCCCATCTGCCGGTCGGCCCCCATCGGATGCGGGATTTGCTGCCGCCCCATCGTCGTAAGGATTTCCTCGTTCAGTTCCTGGCTGACCCGCACAGGCGATAGACCGGCGGTATTGTACTGGTTCCATTTGTCAAATGCTACGAGGTCGGCGTTGTTGAAGTGGGCTGAGCTTAGCCCGACTATATCCAGCCGGTCAGCCGCCCACAGAAGCCGGACAATAGCGTATACATCGTCCATTTCATTGCCCGTGTCGGCGTCAAGCCACACTTTCTGTTTTTGGGAAAAAGCCGGGAAGGAAAGGAGGACAAACAACAGTACTATATTTTTCATCGGGTTTAGCGCTTAGTATTTCCGCTAATTTACTATTCAGCGCTTCACCACTTGCATCATTTGCCGGAATTTTTCTGTTAGACCCCATGTATCTACCAGACCCACTTTTCAATCAATACCCCAGTTCCCGTTTAAGTACCTCATTCAACCGTTCAAAACTATCCGACCCGGAGTCGCGATAGATAATTCGCCCCTGCTTGTCGAGTAGTACTGTTGTCGGAAATATTTCAACCGAAAAATGGCTCACCAGACGGTTGTAGTCGTACACCTCTCCCTGCTTTGGCTGGTACTCTACTATATTTTGCCAGGTGATGTTGTGCTTCCCTACCAGGTTGTTGAGCGCTTTCAGGTCCCTTGACTGCTCATAAGCTACGCTGACCAACTGGAAATTCGGGTTGTCCTTGTACTTAGTATGTACCTTCTGTAAATCCGGCAGTGCCTTTATGCAAGGACCGCACCAGCTTCCCCAGAAGTCAATGAGGGTGTAGTCAGTCTTTTGGTTGAGTACCTTATGAAGTACTTGCTGCGTCGAGTCAGGCAATTGCTCACCCTGACGAGTACCTTTCGTGGCTGTTTCCGCATTCTCGACAATCAGTAATGCCGAATCTCCGAAGTAGGAAACATTGTCAATCTTTACCTGCTTTTCACCCAAGGGAAAGAACTTACCTAGTTTTAAAAGAGGGTTGTATGAGATTATCTTGTCCTGCTGTACATCTTTGACATATACCGCACGAGCTTGTCCATAATCGGCGGCTACATCCCATGCAAGACCTATTTTAAACTCATATTCAATTCCACCAAGCGCCACACGTGCACTTCTTGACTCGTCAGTTACAAACTTTACCTGCAGTCGCTTTTCCTTAGAGTCGGTAAATCCCGAACCTTGGGTAGTCGGCGAAATTTTAAATAGGAGCTGCCTTTTATAAATCTTATCACCATAGTAGTAGTCGTAGTCTACTTTTAGGGTCTCAATGGAATCAATGGGGAAGGCTGCATCGAAATCAGTTACCCTGTACTCGTACACTTTGTCATCGCCAAAGTCATTATTAAAGTTGAGATCGGGTATAATTAACTTTCTGTTATCAGGAAACAGAGCCGACAGTACTGGTAGTGCGTTTTTAATATCTTTTCCTTTGTATACATTCACCGTATCGTGTTTATACAGATTCACTATCTTTTGATACTGCTCCTCGGTATAGTACCCTTTTTTGAAGTTGGTATAGGTGGATTGCTGTCTTTGCAGGTTCATTACAAATACGCTCCACTCCACTGCATCGGGTATCCCGGCAAATTGATCTGTCTTTTCAAGCATCAGGCCAGATCGGGAAATCTTAGAGCGAAAGTCAGAATTTGAACTAAACGCCAGCCGCACCGTATCCTGCGCGTGAAGCGTCAGGCTGTGCAGACACAAGGAGATTAATAGCCCCGATAAGGATAGAGAGATTTTCATAAAAGTCCAGCTTTACTTCGTGAATACCAGAATATATTTATCTACCTCCCCTACGCTCTTGACACTTACCGAGTAAATCTTCTCAATGGGTACCTTATTCACCTCTGCATATCCCGAAGGCTGACCATTTAGATAAAACTCGGCGTCCTTATACCTATCTGTTATTAGTAAAGTACCCACAGGAGATTTCCCAACACCATTTTTAGACAAATTTCTTTGTGCGCTCTCCCCTTCGAATGCTTTTTTAGAGTACCTACTGGTACCAAAACCTCTGCCCTCCCTATTGTGAATGATTTTATTTAAACTATCCTCCGCGTACTCAGGAAAGTGTTCCTCCTTCAACTTCAAGGCCGTCTCGTAGTCCTCCTGCATAGCTTTCAATAGAGGCTGCGGAGGAAGAGGACCCATTCCTAACCCACCCGCTCCAATATAGCCCGAATAGCCCTTTGCGGGAGTATAGGTACTTCCTTCTTCGTCGCCTTGTCCACTGCTACCCGGTATATTAATTTTTAAATTGATTTTGGTAAGAAACAGGTTCAAAGGGTCGTACTGAAGGCCGTTGATTTTCATTTCGCCTCCAAACTCCGCCACATCCTTTTTAATAGCATTGATATCGTCCCAGGTAGCCCTGGGCGGGATTACCCAATAAAGAGTTTTATTCTGTACCAATGTCCATTTACTCGAATTTCCCTGCCGGAGGCTATCCTCTACTACTTCAGCTACGGCCGGTTCTTTAACGGGTTCAGGAGCAGGTATTTCTTTTGGTTCCGGGGCTGTTTCCTGAACCGGGGTTGCTTCCTCAATCAGGGCGCTTACTACCGGCTGAATGGGAGCCGGGGCCAGTGCCACGAGTTGTGTACGGTACGGTGCCACAAAGGCCGAAGACAGGTACAGCACCGCCAGCAGGCAGGTATACTTGCCCCACACCCACAGGCGGGAAGGTTGCTTGTTCATCATTTTGATACGTTTTTTGAGTAGTGATTGGGCAAAGGAATTGGTCAGCGGAAGTTCATTAGTTTGAAGGGCGGCCTTCAGCAGATTGACCTGGTACTGCTTTTTATTGAAGCCGCTGTCCAGCACGGCGCGGTCGGCCAGGTACTCGAGGTTGCCCTGCACCAGCCGCTGGTGTACCCAGCTGAACGGATTGAACCACAGCGCTATCCGCTGTACTTCGGCCAGCAGCAGATCCAGGCTGTGCCATTGCCGTACGTGCTCTGACTCGTGGGCCAGAATATGCTGCAATTCAAGTAGTCCGTGTTTTTCGGGATTAAAGATAATCCAACGAAAAAAGGAGTAGGGAGAGGCGGTGTGGGCATCCCGCACCAGAATAACGCCACCTTCCAGGCGCTCGGAAGGAAGCCGCCAAAGGGCGCGCAGCATTCTAAAAAGCTGGAACAGGAAGCGGGCTGAAAAAATAAGTAAGCCAATTCCATACACAAGGAATAGCCAGTCCATCACGCCCCAGGTGGTGGTCGGTTGGGTTGCCGCAATAGCCGGAGCCAAAGCAGCGGGAGCCGCTTCTCCAACGAAGACAGGTACTTTATTGATTACTTCCGGTATCACTCTATGAAACTCCTGCTGTACCTCTACCGGCCCCCAGGTAGCCAGCGGAATCAGGGGAAGCGTCCAGGCGGCCAGTACATTCAGCCACAGCAGTACACGGTTAAGTCCGGAATAGGATTCGTATTGAATGAGCCAGCGGTAGGCCAGCGTCAGGGCGGCCAGGAGCAGGCTTACTTTGAGCAGGTAGGGAAGCAGCATGGGTATAGGTATAGGTGGGATAAAATTCAGGTTCTTTACTTTCCTTCTTCAATCATCCGGATTATTTCCCGCAGTTCGTCGGGGCTTACTTTTTCCTGTTTGGCAAAGTAGGCAACCAGGTCTTTGTAAGAATCATTGAAATAGTTGCTGACTACCTTGTTGAGTACGTACTTATTCTGATATTCTTCCTTGTTCACCGCCGGATAGTACTCGTAGGTGTTACCGTACTGCCGGTGCGCCACGTACCCTTTCTCTTCCAGATTCCGGATAATGGTCGAAAGCGTGTTGTAGTGCAGGGGCGGGTCGGTGAAGTGGGGGAGCATATCTCTCACAAAAGCACTTTGTCGGTTCCAAAGTACCTGCATCACCTCTTCTTCCTTGTTAGTTAGTTTTTCCAGTTCCATATACCAAAGATAGTACTATAAAAATAGTTTGCAAACTATTTTTATAGTACTTGTATGAAATCAGGAAAAAATTTGATTAAATAGCAACAGGCAGGCAAAAAAGGAGGCTCATGGCTCCAGCATTGGTCGGTGCCACAAGGTGGCAACGGCTGGCATTACCACAAAATATTTGACAAGTACTTTCGGACTTAGGAGGGTAAAATTACCATGGTTGGAAAGCCTTATTCAAGAGCCTGGCCAACATAGCCCAGTGGAAAGGCGAAGACAAGGCGCTGGAAAAATATTTCAGGTAAATAAAAAAAGTCAGGTAGTACCTTTCTAACAGTACTACCTGACTTCTGCCTGGTTAGCATTATACACTTAGGGTAGTTGCGAGGAGAACTGATAATATCCTGAACCAACCTCAACTACCAGATACCCTTTCTGAACTCCCTTTACTTTCCAGTTGCTGCTGCCAAGTACCGGCTGCCCCCCTTCCCGAACCGATTGTGGATTTGCCATCGGAATGTGAACTTCGGCGGTGGTGTTGACCGGTACCCTCACCTCCATGGCCAGACTCTGACCTTCTTTTTTCCAGGATGAAAGTACTTCCCCGTGGAGGGTCTGGTAGGTAGCTTTTAAAGTAGTAAGACCCTCCTTTGCTATTTCGGGCCGGATGCGCAACGACTTGAAGCCTGGCTGCAGGGGCTGTATTCCGGCAGCGTATTCAAACATCCACTCACACACCGCCCCAAAGGCATAGTGGCTGAACGAATTCATGGAGCCATTGCCCGTAAAGTTACCGTTTGGGTCCATGCTGTCCCAGCGCTCCCAGATAGTGGTAGCACCGTTAACAACTTCAAAACCCCAGGAAGGAAATTCTTTTCTTAAAAACAGCTGGTACGCTACATCTGAGTGCCCTTCCTGCGAAAGAGCCGGCAGTAGTTGCTTGGCTCCCAGAAAACCAATGGACATTTTTCCTCCGTTTTGCCGTACCAGGTCGGCCAGATAGGCACCTGCTTTGGGCCGCATGGTCTTTGGAATAATATTCATGTAAAGGGCGTTGGCGTAGGCCGTTTGGGAGTGGCCCGTAAAGCCGGTACCGTCATGAATATAGCCATCTCCCCGGCCGTAGGCGGCTTCGTTGGAATAAAGCTGACCGCTTCCGTTGGTGTAGTAGGTCTGGAGGGCGGTCTGTACCTTTCGGTGCATTTCGCGAAAACGCTGGGCGTCACCGGCCTTACCGAGAGCCTCGGCCATTTCGGCCATCAGGCCGGCGCTGTAGCCGAAATACATGGTAGCCAGCAGGTCGGGCGAAGATTTCTTACCCAGCGACAGCCAGTCACCGAAGCCTCCATTCGGGTCAATATTCCGGAATGAATTTTCTTTGAAAATATACCGGCCGCCACTATGCCGCTCCAGAAAGTCCATAAAACGTACCATGTTATCCCAGCCTTTGGCCAGCAGGCGGGTATCACCGTAGCTCCGGAAAATTTCGTAGGGACAAATAATGCCTGCTTCCATCCAACCCGGAGAGTAGGAGTCGTTATTACGAACGTTGGGGCGCGGTGCGTAGAGGGGAAAAGCTCCATTGTAAGGCCCTTCGCCCCACTGGGCATCGTTCAGATCAACCATCCACTTGGTAAAAAATGCCGCTACGTCGCGGTTATAAGCCGCCGAACGGATATATACCTGGGCGTCGCCCGTCCAGCCCAGGCGCTCGTCCCGTTGGGGGCAGTCGGTGGGAATATCCAGAAAATTGGCGCGCTGGGTCCAGTCAATGTTACTGTACAGCTTATTAACCATGTCGTTATCGGTTTCGAAAGTACCCGTTTGCGGGGTAACTGACCCGAGCACCAGCCCGGTGATGGTTTCGGTGGTTGGTACGTTCCTTAAACCCGATATTTCCACAAACTGAAAACCGTGAAAGGTAAATTGAGGCTCCCAGGTTTCTCCCTCCGGATCGCCCTTAAGGATATAGGTATCAATGGCTCTTGCCTTACGTAGATTTTCAGTTACCAGCCATCCATCCTGAAGCATTTCGCCAAACCGTAGTTTTACCACATCTCCCGCTTCCCCTTTTACTTTGATACGAACTATACCGGCAAAGTTCTGCCCCATATCGAAAATGTACCTATTTTCGGACCGTTCGGAAATGCTTTTGGGATATAAGGTACCAGTCACCTGTACGGGATTGGCCGGATAGGCTTCCACCAGGCGGTCGGCTTTATCCGCAAACACTTCGGATGTGGTCCAGTCGTGGTCGTTGTAATTGGGCTGCTGCCAGCCCCCCAGTTCCAGACGGGCGTCGTAGGTTTCTCCGTTCAGAATGTCGGTTTCCCTTAGGGCGCCCTGGTTTGCTCTCCACGAGCCGTCGGTTTTGATTACCTCCCGCCGTCCATCCGGATACTCCACCTCCAGCTGCGCCTTAAGTACCGGTACCTCTCCGTAGAAGGCTCTTACTACCGGGTTGCCTACCAGCAGCGCGTAGCCCAGGTACCCGGCATACCACCCGTACGACAAGACCGAACCAAGCGCGTTGGAGCCGGGCTGCAGCAGCGACGTGACGTCGTAGGTCTGGTAGTACACCCGCTTGTTGTAATCGGTCCAGCCGGGGGTAAAGTAGTCGTGACCAACCCGCTGGCCGTTGATAGAGAATTCGTACAAACCCAGGGCCGTCACGTACAGCCGGGCCTTGACAAAGCCCGCTTCTACCTGTACTTCTTTTCGCAGGTAAGGGGCAGGGGGCAGGTGATAATTGGAACCATTGTAGGGAATATCCCGGCCCAGATGATTAAGGTTAAGACCTATCCATTCGGCGTTCCAGTCGGTTCTGGCCAGCAGGCCCATTTCCCAGCGGGCTACGTCACTCCACTCGCCAACACTGCCGCTCTTATCCCAGCTTCGCACCTTCCAGTAACAAACCTGACGCGACCGCAGGGGCTTTCCCTGGTATTCGATATGGGTAGTCTGTTCGGATTTAACGGGGCAGGAGGACCAGAGGTCGGCGGACTCGGGACTGAGCAAATCGGGTGAGCTGGCCACGACTATTTCGTAGGCCGACTGCTTCTGATTCCGTTCCTGGGTAGAAAGCACCCAGTTCAGGCGGGGAGCCGGTACATCAATAACCGGATTTTCGCGGTATTCGCAACGGAGATTTATTGGTTTCAAATCGGTAGCAACGGCCTCCTGCCAGACCATCAGGGTTATCAGCATTATTCCCCAAACAAGTATACCTCTCCTCATATAAATAGTATTTTTTTCTTTAAAAACAATTTGGTTAACTGGGAGACTTTATTGGTTTTGGCTAGCTCCAGTCAGGTCATTTTCCAAATTTTAATTCTTGCTTAAGTGGATAGAAAATTTCGCCACCACTAAATTTAAGGCTTTTAGCCTGGGCCTGAACTTCAAAAATAAAAACTGTATGACCTTCCCGGATCTCAACATCATGCTCATCGGTAGGTATACAGTTGCAATTCCAGGTAGCAGGGTCGTCCCAGGCACCGCTTTGCACACTGAATACTTCGCTATTCAGCACATTGACTACGGCCAGTCCGCTTACGGTACCAGTACCGCAGGGCCCGCTGACACTGGTAAGCCCGTAGGTGGTTGTTACACTGGGCGATACGACTCGCTGGTAGGTAGTTCCGGTTACGTTTTTGATAACTGTACTATCTCCAAACGTAAGGTTAAAAGGGCCATCTCCTGCCAGTTCAACCAGTAAGGGGGTTTCCATATTGGGGAAGGCATTGGTTCTGTTGCCGGATATTACGGCAGATACCGGTTTACGGATGGTTACAGGTACAGGGGGTGAAGTAAAATGACAACTTCCGTTGGTTACCTCCACGCTATAAGAACCGCTCGACAGGGCGTAGTAATAATCAGCACTGGCACCGGGAATGGTAACCCCGTCTTTTTTCCATTGCACAGTACCTACCATACCCGGAGAGAAACGCAACGGTACGCCCCCGGACTGGCAGCGGTCCGTTTCGCCAAGTACCGTAATGGGTCGGGCTAAAGTAGGGGTACTGGTGACGGTAACGGGCTTTGACCTGCCCTGACAACCAGTATGGGTATTGATCTGTAAAGCATAGGTACCCGGCTCGTCGATATAAAAGTTAGGAAATGTGTTTCCTACCATTACCTGGCCATCTTTATACCACTGAAATTCCCGGCTGCCGGTACGACCCACGTACCTGAGAAACGCTTTATTGGAACCACACAACAGACTGTCACCCTCCAGATTGACCACCATTTCGCTGCCCAGGACAACCTCTACGGGCCTGGACTCCGTGTAGCAGGCCCCCGGCTGGCTGCTGGTATACACTACGGCCCGATAAGTACCTGATTCGGTAATAGCCCAGTACAGGCTGCTGGTATTATCAAAAATATCTCCCTTTTTCCAGTACACTACTCCGCCCGGCGGAACGTCGGCCAGTAGGGTTACGGTTTCGGCGGCACAAATGTAGAGGGTATCCTTTACCGGAAACTGGCCGTTCAGGATCGTAGGCTGGGGCGGATTACCGTATAGGAGCCCTACGGAATTGCTGAGAATTTCACAATTACCAATCAGGACCTTGAGGGTATAGCTACCCGGGCTACGGGTATACAAAAATTCCTGGTCGGCACCGGAAATGGCTACCCCGTCTTTCAGCCACTGGTACCGCATCTTTCCGGTTTCCGTTTGCGGTATATCAGCAAAGAGGTACTTATCCTCCGGACTAGTTTCACAGATATAAGGATCGGAAGTCTGGATGGTCAGGGCGAGGGCGGAACTGGTTTTGATTTCCAGAGGCGAAGAGGTCACATCACAGGTAGCGCTGGCGACTTTTACTTTGTAAGTACCCTCTTCCGAGATGGACAATACTGGATCAGAAGAAGTGAGAAGTACCTGATCGTTGCGGTACCAGGTATAGGTGGCTCCCTGCCCGACTGTATTGCTTTTGATATAAGCTCCGTCCCACGAACAGCGGAAGCCGTCGTACTGGTTCGTTTCCAGGACCGGAGGTACCTCAGCCGTGGTGTATTTAACTGTATGCTCCGGCGAAGTACTCTGACAACCGCTTTCCGAGGTCACTACCGCCTGGTACCTTCCCGCTTCTTCTACGGTCAGCGTTGAATCGGTAGCTCCTTCAATAATATGACAGCCATCTTTTAACCAGTGGTAGGTACGGGGCTGCCCCGCCGCCCCTCCCTGTACCAGAGCGCGTAAGGTAACCGCAGTACCTTCGCAGGCCAGACTCGAAGTGCTTCCAGACCGGTTCAAAACAGAAACAGTACCGGCACTCCGGACACTGAAACTCTCTGAAGCCTTGCTACACCCCACCAGATCATTCTGCACGATACAGGTCCTGACGAGGAAATTTTCTCCGGTTTGGGAAAACTGGGTACTGATATGTTCGGGAGTTTGGGTAGCTGAGCTTTCGGAAAGAAAACCGTTGGGCGTAGTACCCGCTGAAATAAAGGATTGCAGCCCGGTATTGGCATAACCCGCTACGGTATAGGGAAGCGTAATTGTACCCCCGGCACATACGGATGGATTGGGAATAGTACCTAACGTAATGCTGTGCTCAGCGCTTTCGGTCCGGCTAAACTGCGTGGTAGTGCTGGAGGTAATAGCAGGATCAACCAAATTAACCGCCTTGATTCCCCACTCGTACTGGTGCCCGGGCTGCAAATTCCCTATTCCAAAGGCAGAACTGGTTTTTGGAATTTCCAACTCTTCCACGATGGTTGCATTGACCGTAAGATCCCGGACAAAAAGAAGGTACTTTTCGTGGGCTTTCTCCCGCTGAATGACCCAGCGCAAAGCTACCCACTCCGACACCACCTGTTGCTGGCTGGGTGTCAGGAGTATGACTCCGGAGGCATCATTTCCCTGATTAACCGCCTGACTGTTTTCTCCACTGTGCTCCCTCTGAATTACCCTTTCGGTAGCCTGGGGCCAATTTTTTGGCTTTATACCTCCTGCTGAAATCTCTTTAAAGGTACCACACACAAAGACTGCCAGAAGCAATCCAAACCTAAGGTAAAATGTACGCATAGAGGAGTAAAGTAACCAAAGATGCTCTGTAATATACTATCAAAAGCAACCCGAGCAAATGGAGTGCCAATAATTACGAATGGAGACTTAATATTCATAATTCAGCCACTTTTTTACATTCCCTGCATGAGCGTCAGCTTCTTATAAAAACCGTCGGTATAGCCAAGCAGATCATCGTGCGTACCCCGCTCGATGATCTGCCCCTGATGCACCACCAAAATCTCATCGGCGTGCTGGATGGTACTCAGGCGGTGGGCAATCACCAGTACGGTACGATTTTGCATCAGGTTGGTGAGGGCTTCCTGTACCAGCTTCTCCGACTCGGTATCAAGAGCCGAGGTGGCTTCGTCCAGAATCAGGATGGGCGGATTTTTGAGAATAGCCCGCGCAATGCTGATCCGCTGGCGCTGCCCGCCCGATAGCTTGGCTCCCCGATCCCCAATGATGGTCTGGTAGCCATCGGGTTGTTCAGAAATAAAATGGTGAGCGTTGGCAATCTTTGCGGCCGCCACGACCTCGGCTTCGGAGGCCTCTGACCCAAAAACGATGTTGTTAAATATGGTATCGTTGAAAAGAATGGACTCCTGCGTAACGATACCCATTTTTTTCCGCAGGGAAGCGGTAGTAATATCGCGCAGGTCGTGTCCGTCAATCAAAATCTGTCCCCGGCTGGGATCATAAAAGCGCGGTACCAGGTCGGCAATGGTCGACTTCCCGCCCCCCGACGAACCCACCAGCGCGATGGTCCTGCCCTTCGGCATAGTAAAACTTATGTTTTTCAGGACGGGGGTACCCGATTCGTATTCAAACGATACATTTCGCACCTCAATTTTATCCCTGAATTCTTCCAGGGGCTTTGCCTGGGGGCTGTCGGCAATCATGTTTTGGGTATCTACCAGTTCGAGTATCCGCTCTCCCGAAGCAATTCCCCGCTGGGTATTACTGAAGGCGTTGGAAATTTCTTTGGCCGGCCGCATAACCTGCGAAAAGGTAGCGATGTAAAAAATAAACTGCGAGGCGGTCAGGTCAGAGGTGTTGGAAAGTACCAGGGTACCTCCGTACAGCAGAATTATAGCTACTACCGTCACCCCCATAAATTCCGAAAAGGGCGCGGACATTTCGCGCTTGTAGGCCATCGAGCGGATGGCCCGTTTATAAGCTCCATTCTCTGTCTGAAATTTTCCCCGGATAAACCCTTCCGCGTTGAACCCTTTTACTACCCGCATACCCCCAAAGGCTTCGTCCATCAGGCTGATGAGCCCACTCAGGCGGTTCTGGCCTTCCCGGGCGTCCTTACGCATTTGTTTTACAATAAAAGCAATAAAAGTACCTGTAATGGGAATGATCAGAAAGGCAAACAGGGTGAGGCTGACGGATATTTTAAACAGGGCGAACAGGTACACCACCAGGGTAAAGAATTCTTTAAAAGCGGCGGAAAAGGTGTTGGCAATGGAATTCTCGACTTCCTGCACATCCGTCAACACGCGCGAAATAAGGTTGCCTTTGCGCTCATTGGAAAAGAATCCCAGGTGCAGCCCCACCGCGTTATCAAATACTGTTTGCCGCAGCCGGGCTACCATATTAACCTTGAAGCTCTCGAGCAACCGGGCCGACAGGTACCTGAAAATATTGGACATCAATACGGAGGCGATTATAATAGCACACACAAACTGCAGCGCCCCAGCCCGGCCGTACTGCCGCATGACCAGCCCGAAGTAGTAATTAAAAACGTCAATAAGGTAGTCCAGAGTCGCCGATGGTTCGGGCAGTTGGGTCATTTGCGCCGTCTCTGCCGGACTAACCTGATTAAAGAGTATATTAAGTAGGGGAATTAGCAGGGTGAAGTTCAGGATTCCGAATACACTCGCCAGCAGTGAGGTAACAAAAAAAGGAAGAATAAACTGCCGCAGCGGACGAGCGTAGGAAAGTAATCGCCAATAGGTTTTCATGCCGCAAAGGTACAGGAAAACTTTAATCTCCGAACCGGTACCTTAAAGCTTTGCCCGGCCATGAACAGGCGGCTCCGGGGTACTTAATCCAGGAGCCGGATGGCTATTTGTTTATTGGTACTACCTACTTCAAAACTACAGTCGCTGAAGTCCGGTCCGGACAGCACGGGTCGGTAGTTATTACTGAATCCGAAGGGTTCGCGGGGGTAGCCCACCAGGTTTTTATCCAGCTTATCGTTGTTGTTTACATCGTGATACACCGCAACGGCGTAGTTTCCCGGCTCTAGTTCGAAGGTCAGACGCTGGGAGGCTGGTTTTTCAATGGGGATAATTTTATGAAAGTCCGGTTTGCTGCCGCCAAAGGTACTCGTTGGCTTAAATACAGCTACCCGCAGGCTGCCTCCGGATTTTTTTATGTTGGTAATATCAATGGTCAGGGTAGGCATTTTTACGGGAGTTAAGGCTGAAAAAGCAGTAATCAGTACCAGCAGCAGTAGGTTCATGTCGGGAGTTGGGAGGATGGATCTCATAAAAAACGCCAATCGGGACCAAAAAAGTCCCGACTGGCGTGCATATTCCTTCGTTTGCTGAAATCAGCGCTTTTATTGGTGCGTCAGGCCATATTAATCAGCCCCAGCACAATCAGGATAAGACCAATTACCCCGACAATGGTAGATACCAGTCCCAGGCCCGGAATCAGAGCCAGTACAATGGCTACTGCAATCAGGATAAGACCAATGGTCAGGTTGCGGCTAAGAGCCTTGGCAGCCTCGGGAGCCATGTGCTTTTTAATAGCTTTGTCGGCCATCTTCTGGGCTTTTCCGATTTCAGCCTGGGTTGGCTGCATGTTTTGTACTTCGGGCTGCGCCATCATAGCACGTACTTTCTGTATACGCTCGGCCATAGCCGGATTAGCCATTAGTTTTTGTCCGGCAGTAGTAGCCAGTGCTTTTTCGAGCTGCGCGTCAATTTGCTTGGGCGTATTCTTTTCCAGAACAGCCGATACCTGTGGGTTCTGACTTACGCTGGCTACTTCCTCGGTTTGCAGAGAAACGCGGGCTGGTGCCGACTCATTTACCGGAGCTGCTTCCTGAACTGTAACTTGATCTACTGGAGCCGGTGTCGCTTTTTCAGCGTGGGCAAATCTTTCAGGAGCAGGCATTTGGTTGAAAACAGGGTACTGGCGGGCACAGCCTCCGAGCATGAGTGTAGCTCCCAGAAGGCATAAGGTAATGGATCTTTTCATAAGGAAATTGGTAGAATTTTAGAGTAAACAACTGGTGTATTCTCTATGAAAAGCATGCCACCTGTACCCCCTCCCAAAGCGCAAAATAAAGTGTAGAATTAAATACACATTATGCGTGAAAAAATCTCGTAGTTCTAAAAATAACGGTCATACCAGCTATAAATAGTGTTTTGAGTTGTCTAAAAGCTGCTACACTAAAGCCCTCTTCGGGGGTTCGATTTTACAGTACCTTTTCTATTCTGGCAAAAGAAAAACTCCCGGTTTATAAATCTACCTATATACGTAACCTTACTTTAAAACCACCCTCTTCCCCGCCCGGGCCGACTCCCGGGCGGCTTCCAGTATTTCCACTACCGTCACATTGATAGGTAGTTCATAGAGATCGTTTTGATCCTGCACCAGTCGTCCCCGCACCACATCGGCCAGTACCGAAAAAGGGTCTTCAAAAGGGGCCGGACGCGGGGCAAGGTTTAACTTCTCTTCGGGAGCTTTTTCCTGAAGTCGCTGCCTGACCGTGGTGCGGTCTACGGCAACGGCGTAGCCTTTGGTACCGTACACTTCCATGTCCTTGCGGGCAAAAGTCCAGTTCCAGGAGCCCTGAATAACACACTGTGCCCGGGGGTACTGCAAAATAATGGTAGCCTCGTCGTCTACTTTGGGGTAAATATCGGGCTTGTTTTGTTGTGTTACGGCCGTCACCGACAGCGGGCGCTCGCCCTTCATCAGCCAGGTCATGAGGTTGGCACCATAGCAGCCAAAATCGGTAAGGGCGCCGCCGCCATTCTGGACGGGATCAGTCAGCCAGGCAAAAAACTCATTACTTACGCCGATCTCCTTTGGGCCCTGGTGACCATCGTTGACCATTACTTTCCGAATCTCCCCCAGCTTTCCTTCCTCTGCCAGCTGGTACACATGCTGGTTGCTCGAGTACCACGAAGTTTCATAATTAGTCAATACCTTAATACCGTGCTTTTGGGCCAGGGAAGCTATTTCACGGGCGTCCTTAATCGTGGTGGCCAGGGGTTTTTCCACCATGACGTGTATTTTGCGGGGAGCGGAGGCCCGTACTACCTTTATGTGTTCATTAATAGGGCCAAAAGCCGTAACGGCTTCGGGCCGGGTCGCTTCGAGCATTTTGTCCAGATTATCGTAGAACAGCTTGCGGTCCAGTCCGTACCGCTTTACAAACTTGTCTACCAACGCCGGGTCGGTTTCGTAGATTCCCACCAGCTCAATGTCTTTTTTATCTTTCCGGTTAAATATCCAACCGATATGCCCGTGGCTGATGCCCGCTACGGCCACCCGAACGGCCTGTTGTTGTGCCATGCTTTCCGGTCTGATTAGTAGGAGTAAAAGTACCAGCAGAAGCCCTGTTCTGCCTGGTAGAGTAAAGCTGCGAGTTGCCCCCATAGTTTTATTTTTATAGTATAAAGTACCCAATACGCTAACAACTACTACTTCATTTTATCCACAATATCCCGAACAACTTCCTGAAAGTAAGCTCCGTTGTAGGGACCGTACCAGTTCATGGTGATAGTTTCGTACGTATCCCGTTCAAAGTACCTGTCGTGGGTGATGTAGCCAATGTACCCCCCATTAAAGCTGGTGACCATCAGATTCAGCCCCTGCTTTTTAGCGTAGGCGTCCAGGTCGGCCATAAGTTCTCCCGAAAAATCGCAGGGTAGCCCCACCATCAGTACGTTTCCAATTCTGAGCGCCTTGACGTAAACGGGATAATCGCCAAAGGCCCAGCGGAATACCCACGGCCGTAGCGCAAAAATCCGGGTCAGGCGGGGCTTGGGTTCCCGCAGGGGCAAGGCCAGCGTCAGCGACTGGATCAACGAACCCGCCTGGACCTCTTCGATAGCCCCGGACGACAGAACCGATCGTTGCACGCCCGCCGCCTGATTGACCATTTCCTCAAAATCATCCTTGCCCCGCTCCACAGGTCCCATACTACCTACGGCACCGGCCATGTACATGGCAAAACTGGCGGCACTGCGCTCCAGCGAGTCAACCAGCAGGCCGGGATAGTCGCGGGAGAGCGCCATAACTTTTGAACCCAACAGGGTGGAGTGAGCCGAGTAGGAAGTCAGCAGGGCTTTTTTACCTTCGCGGGTCGTAAACTGCAGGGTACGCACCTCCGGGTCAACGGTACCTTCCTCCCCGACCAGCCGGTTCCGGACATTGACGGAATCAACGGTTTCCCGGTAGGTCATAGTGGCCGGGGCCTGCGCGTCCCGCGCCCGGGTAATCGCCAGAAACATAGCCTGCGCGATTTGCTCCACCGCATTGGGATCAAAATCCCCCGCGAATAATTCGCCCGTAATGGTATTGCCCCAGCCCCCGATGCTGTTGTGGCTATGGGTAGCTCCCAGATATACCTGGTCGAAGGAAAAGTTAATAGCCTTAAGCTTCCACTTAAGCCGCTCCGTAACGGTTGGGGGAATAATCAGCAAATCAGCCGTGATTAGGGCCGCCCGGCTGGTACCGTTGTCCAGAACAATGGCCCGGACGTAGACGGAATCATGCACACTTTCGTAGGCTTTGCCCCAGCGATTGCCATAGCCCGCCATGGGGGTGGGAGTTGAGGGGGTAATATTTATCCGGGCCCAGCCTACCTGTAGGGGTCCTGCCGTATCCGCTGCACTTATTTTTACCTGATTTATATTTTGTTTCCACTGCTGGTAAAAGCTCTGGTCCTGGTAGTGCGACTGGTCAACCACCGTAACCAGAAACAGGAGAACAATAATTAGTACGAGCCCTAACCCGGCGAGGATTCTAAGCAAGATTCTCAAAAATTTCATGGAGGAGATTCAGGATAATTAATGTGTCAAAGAAAGCGGAAAATTATCCCTTTCTACGCTTCCATCGCCTAAATCTTGCCGGGTGCCCAGGACCGCCTTGGCCTTTCGCAGGCGGCCGCTTGCAGAATAGCCTCCTTAAAAAGTGTTAAAATAGGGGCTGTTGCAGCTTTTATACCAAACCAAAGTACTTGTATGCGTCCTTACCTACTTGCCGAAACCAACTGGAAAGCCCTGAAAGAAGCCACGATTGAAGTAGCCGTGCTGCCCTGGGGCGCAACCGAAGCCCACAACTACCACCTCCCCTACGCGACCGATGTCATTGAAGCGGACCACATAGCGGCCGAGTCGGCGCGGGTGGCGTGGGAGCAGGGGGCAAAAGTAGTGGTACTACCCACCATTCCTTTTGGGGTCAATACCGGGCAAACCGACATCCTGCTGGATATGAACCTGCACCCCAGCACGCAGCTGGCCATACTCAGAGATATCATAGAAGTACTGGACCGGCAGGGTATACATAAGCTGCTCCTGCTGAACAGCCACGGCGGCAACGACTTCAAAACCATGATTCGGGAGCTGGGGGTACGCTACCCACAAATGTTTATCTGTACCTGCTCGTGGTTTCAGGTACTGGACAAGAAACAGTACTTTGAAGAAGCCGGTGACCACGCCGACGAAATGGAGACCAGTTTGCTGCTGTACCTACGCCCCGACCTGGTACTTCCGCTGGAAGAAGCCGGCGATGGCAGCGCAAAAAAATTCAAAGTGACCGCTCTGCGGGAAGGCTGGGCCTGGGCCGAAAGAAAATGGACCCAGGTAACGGCCGACACCGGCGTAGGCCTCCCCCACAAAGCTACCGCCGAAAAAGGCAGGAAGTACTTTGAGGATGTCACCCAAAAGATTGGGGGCTTTCTGGTAGAACTCGCCCAGGCCGACACCAGGGATATGTACGAGTAACTACCCCGGTGGCGCAGGGGTCACCGCAGGCTGGTGAGTAAAAATCAATCCGGCAGTCGTAGTCCCGTCTGAATCAGGTTGGAAGTACACTTGGCAACTATACGCCCCTCCCCGTTCAGGATTTCACATTCGCAGTGGACTATGTTCCTGCCCGCCCGGATTACCCTGGAATGGGCCGTTATAGTTTCGCCCAGGCGGGCCGGGTTCAGGAAGTCGCAGTTAAGATTGACGGAGGTATAGGCAAACTCCCGCCCCAGGGCAAAAACCATGGTACCTACTACATCATCCATCATGGCGGCGGCGGCTCCCCCGTGCAAAATTCCCATAGGATTGGTCATATATTCTTTAATCTCAAACTCGACACTCAGGGCTCCGTAGCGGGCCTCCCGCAGGGTTCCGTTGAGCCAGCGCCCAACCGGCGAAATGCTCCTGCTCATATCATTCCCGATTTGGGTACGCAAAAACTGGAGGCGGGGGTTCATTTCGGCTATATCACTCATATTTCAGTGTGCTTTTAAGTACTAGTGGGCTGGGTGGTTCTTTTTTATAAAAATAGTAAAATACACAGAATTTGCAAGCTATGTTGGTGTATTCCCTGTATTTTATTGTTACGTATTAAAGGTAATCACTACCTTTGGGCGATTTTTGATACTCTCTTTTGTCGTCCTACTATATGAATTTTAAACTATCACAGGTACCTGACCGCTCAGTACAGCCCCGCGACAAAGGTATTACTATGGTTATGGACAAGGGCCTCAGCATACGCGAAGTAGAGGACATGCTGTCGGTAGCCACTACCTATATTGATATAGTTAAGCTGGGTTGGGCTACGTCATTTGTTACGCCCAATCTGTCCGAAAAACTGGCTGTATACCGTTCGGCCAATGTGCCGGTTTATTTTGGTGGTACGCTATTTGAAGCCTTTATCGTCCGGAATCAGTTTGATGACTACCGTCGCCTGCTCGACAAGTACGGTCTGCAGCACGCGGAGGTATCGGATGGTTCGCTGGAAATGCCTCAGGATGTAAAATGTGAATATATAAGTACGCTGGCCAAGCAGGTTACCGTTTTGTCAGAAGTAGGATCAAAGGATGAAGAGAAGATTATCCCGCCTTACAAGTGGATTCAACTGATGAAGGCCGAACTTGAAGCCGGGGCCTGGAAAGTAATCGGGGAAGCCCGCGAAGCCGGAACCGTCGGTTTGTTCCGGTCCAGCGGAGAGGTACGTCAGGGACTGGTAGAAGAAATTCTGACCCAGATACCTTTTGAGAAAATCCTGTGGGAAGCTCCTCAGAAAGAGCAGCAGGTGTGGTTTGTAAAATTACTGGGCACCGACGTCAACCTGGGAAACATCGCTCCTCACGAAATTATCCCCCTGGAAACCATCCGGTTAGGACTGCGGGGTGATACGTTCAATCACTTTCTGAATCAAAAAACCCGGCAAAAGTGGAAGATTCCCGCTAACAAATAGATACCGATCCGTAGTTTAGTGCATAACCCTCCCGATTCGTTAAGAAGTACCAGTATGGTTCAATTAACTAAACTCTAACTTATCCGGACTGCGAATTGTAGCCGTAAACAAAAAAACAATGGAGATTATCAGCCAAGCATTAGATTTCTTCCTGCACCTGGACAAGCATCTGGGACAAATTATTCAGGATTATGGAGCAATAACGTACATTATCCTTTTTCTGATCATTTTTGTGGAGACCGGGGTTGTATTCATGCCCTTTCTGCCCGGAGATTCCTTGCTTTTTGCCGCCGGTATGCTGGCAGCGCAATATCCCGAATCCCTGAACGTGTGGGCTGTCATTGTCCTTTTGCTGATAGCTGCTATTCTGGGGGATACCTGTAACTATCTGATTGGCAAATACTTTGGTATCAAAGCGCTCAGAGTCAAAATATTCGGCAAGAACTTCGTGCAACCGGAGCACATCGAGAAAACCCAGGGCTTTTATGACAAATATGGTGCTGTAACCATCGTGATAGCCCGCTTTGTACCCATTGTCCGTACGCTGGCACCTTTTGTAGGCGGAGTTGGCCGAATGAACTACCGGATTTTTCTGACTTACAATGTGGTAGGTGCCCTTCTCTGGGTAGTAGGATTAACCCTGGCCGGGTACTTCCTGGGCAGTATACCTTTCATACGTGATAACTTCGAGAAGGTTGTTTTAGGTATTATTTTTATCTCAGTGCTTCCTATCGTCTGGCAGTTTGTAAAGAGCCGGTTAGTAAGCCCCAAAGTAGTATAATCACCTGGGCATTATTCCCTATCCAAACCCCGCCACCGGTGGGGTTTGGATTTTTTGTATATTTCGGGTCCAAAACCGTTTATAGTAATTCCCTCCCCTGCGTAAATCCAGAACTAACATGAAGCAATACGGTCTGATTGGTTATCCCCTGACCCATTCATTTTCCAAAAACTACTTCTCGGCCAAGTTTGAAAAAGAAGGTATCAAAGACTGTCAGTACGACTTGTTCGAAATAGAATCCGTTGAAGCCTTGCCCGCCCTGCTCGCTACTACGCCTGGGTTGTGTGGCCTCAATGTAACTATTCCGCATAAGCAGGCCGTTTTGCCGCTTCTTAATGACCTGGACGATGCCTCGGCCCGGCGTATTGGCGCGGTAAACACCATCAAAGTATACCCTGACGGTTCTACCAAAGGATTCAATACCGACTACTACGGATTTATGGAATCGCTGGCCGAATGGCTGGACCACCGGGCCGAAACCGACCCGGACCTGCGGGCGTTGGTACTGGGAAACGGCGGTGCTGCCCGGGCCGTTATGACAGCCCTGGAAGACCTGAGGATACCCTTTACCCTGGTTTCGCGCCAGGCGACGGAGGGAGCCTTGTCCTACGAAGAGCTTACCGACGATGTAATGATAGCAAACCGATTAATAATCAATACAACTCCCCTGGGGATGTACCCAAAAACAGAGGTAGCACCGCCCATTCCCTACGCGTTGCTTACCCGCCACCACCTGCTATATGATTTGGTATATAATCCGCTGGAAACGCTCTTCCTGAAAAAGGGCGCCGAGCGGGGCGCAGCGAACCACAGTGGTTTGAAAATGCTGCACCTGCAGGCCGAAAAGGCCTGGGAAATCTGGAACTCCGAAGACGACCTATGAACAATGAAGTAGCCCTACTGAATGCCCTTGTTTTTACGGGCGACGATGTACTGGAAAAAGCAGCGGTTTGGATAAAGGATGGTTTAATCAAAGCAGTTACCTCAGCTGACGCACTGCCGGACAGCCTTCCCACCCACGACCTGGCCGGAGCGTGGCTCCTGCCGGGCCTGGTTGACTTTCAACTGTACGGTGGCAGCACCGGCTTCCTGACCCGGGACCTGTCGGTAGAGGCCCTGACCAATATGCACCAGACTCACCTGCAGGATGGTACTACTACCCTGGTACCCACCCTGTTCTCCACGTCCCGCGCGCGCATCCTGAAAGCCATTGAGGTAGTGGAAGAGTACTGGACCCGGGGCCTGCCGGGAGTGGCGGGGCTGCACGTGGAGGGGCCGTTTATTAATCCGGCCAAACGCGGCGCGCACAGCGAAGACATGGTACGGCCACCAACCGCGGAAGAACTGGAAGAGTTGATCCGGAAAGGAGAAAAAGCGGTAAAGGTAATGACCATTGCCCCCGAATGCTTTGACGACAGCCTGTTAAAACTGCTCAAAAGCAGCGGCTGGGCTATTGCCGCCGGTCATACCAATGCTACCTTCCGGGAACTGAACCACTTCTTTGATAAAGGTTTTGGTTTGGCAACTCACCTCTACAACGCCATGCGTCCGCTCGAAAGTCGCGAACCGGGTGCCATAGGTACCCTTTTTGACCGGACCGATGTTCACGCCAGTATTATAGTAGACGGCTACCACTGCGACTATGCGGCGGTGCGCATTGCCAAAAAACTACTAGGTGAGCGGCTGTTTTTAATCTCCGACGCCACTTTTGCCCACTATACCGGTACCCGGTTTGAATTCGAAGGATTTAATATTAACTACGACGGCCAGCGCTTCCTCAACGACGAAGGGCGGCTGGCCGGGTCGGCTATTACCCTGCTGGACGCCGTCCGGAACTGTATTAACCAGGTAGGGATTGACCCGGCCGAAGCTTTCCGGATGGCCACGGCCTACCCGGCCCGTCAGCTGAACATGGCTGACCAGCTAGGCTATATCCGGCCCGGCTACCGGGCCGACCTGCTGGCTTTAGACCAGGCTATTCGGGTGCAGGAGGTGTGGGTTGGCGGGGTTCGTCAGGCGTTGCGGTAGTAGGTCCAGAGGTCTTGCTGTACTTTTTCAGAACCACTAAGTACCCCCTGCGGAGCGGGGGCTTTTACGCCATTGCCCAGGCGCAGGGTACTTTGGCAGCGACGAATCTCATCCCACAGCCCACTTTCCAGAAAGGCCGTAAGTACCGCGGCTCCTCCCTCCACCAGTACCGACTGAATTTTACGGTGGTACAGGTCCGTCAGTATTTCACTTATTTCTTCTCCGCCGGGCGGGTACTGGGCGTAAGCTACCTTATTAACGCCCTCCTGCGGGTACCGCACCGGGAAAGCTTCCGGGGGCGTCGACCGCAGATGGTTGTAAATGATAGTGGGCTGCGACTGGTCAAATAAGTGCAGGGTAGCGGGCAGGCGCAGTTGACGGTCCAGTACAATCCGGACCGGGTTATAACCCGCCCAGTGGCGCACATTCAGGCGGGGGTTGTCAGCAAGCGCCGTGGCGGCTCCCACCAGAATGGCATCTTCTTCGGAGCGCCAGCGGTGTACCCGCACGCCCGAATACTCCCCGCTGATGGCCACCGGCTTCCGGTCAGTCCCGCCTATAAAGCCATCAGCGGTCTCGGCCCATTTCAGGATAACATACGGCCGTTTCTGTTCAAAGAAGGTAAAAAAACGACGATTCAGCTCCCTTCCCTGCTCCGCCAGCAGTCCGCTTTGTACGTCTATTCCCGCTTCTCGTAATCGTTGTAAGCCTTTTCCCGCCACCAGCGGATTCGGGTCATCATTACAGACTACCACCCGTTTTACCTTTTTTTCAACCAGCAAATCGGCACAGGGAGGGGTTTTGCCAACGTGTGAACACGGCTCGAGTGTGACGTAAACGGTAGCCTGCGGAAGCAGCGGTTCGTTGCCCCGCGCCAGGGCATCGCGCACGGCCTCTACCTCGGCGTGGGCCTGCCCGTAGCGGCGGTGCCAGCCTTCCCCGATAATCCGGTCATGGCAGGTAATCACGCAACCCACCATCGGATTCGGGCTTACGCTGCCGCGCCCGTACTCCGCCAGTTGCAAGGCTCTTTGCATGTACTGCTGTTCATTGTTCATGGTTAAGAAGTAGTTGCCTTAAAGGGCTGATTATTCAAAGATAATAGGGTGTAGTTGCTAAAAATGGCACTTTTATTGCTTGTAAATCGAAAACTCTCATCACCACTATACACAAAATTACTATGAAAATTAAGCAATTCGTAGCTACCCGAAGCGACTCTTCCCAAAATTTTGGATTTTCGCCGGATCTTATCCTTGTTTTTGGAAACCGGGAATTATTGCAGGAAGAAACAATTCTGGACGCGTTAAAGAGTAGTTATCCAGGTGCTGTTTTTTGTGGATGCTCTACTTCCGGCGAAATAGCCAACGAGTCGGTCAAGGATGGTACGGCGGTAATAACCGGTATTCAGTTTGACAAAACCACCGCCAAAGCCGCTAAAATTCATCTCAGCGCCGTTGATTTCAACAGTACCGAAGCCGGAAAAAAGCTGGTTTCCCAACTTCCTCTTGACTCGCTCAAACACGTACTTGTAATATCAGACGGCCTGAAAGTAAATGGCACCGACCTGGTAAAAGGAATGACCCAGGTACTGCCTTCTTCGGTTACTATTACCGGCGGACTGGCCGGTGACGGAGCCAACTTCCAGCAGACCAGCGTGATTGAGCCGGATGGTACCCTTACCAGCGAGGTAGTGGTGGCCATCGGCCTGTACGGCGACGCCCTGACGGTGGGCTACAGCTCCCGGGGTGGCTGGGACAGCTTCGGCGTGGACCGGCAGGTTACGCGCTCAACCGGTAATATCCTGTTTGAAATAGACGGTCAGCCGGCGCTGGACCTGTACAAATCTTTCCTGGGCGACGAAGCCAAAGGGTTGCCGGCCTCGGGCCTGCTGTTTCCGCTCAGCATGCGTGACCGCGAAGACCGGACCCCCGTTGTACGTACCATACTGGCCATTAACGAAACCGACAAGAGTCTTACGTTTGCCGGTGATATACCCGAAGGCTCGTTTGTAAAGCTCATGAAGGCCAACAACGACCGCCTGATTAACGGTGCCGAAGAAGCCGCCAAAGTAGCCGCCCAGGGGCTGAACCACCATCCTGAGTTTGCACTGCTGGTCAGCTGCATAGGGCGAAAACTGGTACTTAAGCAAATGGTAGAGGAAGAGGTGGAGGTAGTGTCAGAAGTCCTGAACCGGCCGGTCATTACGGGCTTTTACTCCTACGGCGAGCTGGCCCCCTTTGACCGCGACACCCAGTGCGATCTGCACAATCAGACCATGACCATTACTACCCTGAGCGAAGCCTGATTTTTATGCTACAAGAAGAAGCCCTGGACCGGATAGCACACCGGTTGCTCAGGCGTCAGATTAGAAAACAGTTACCTCCCGAGCTGGCTGAGCACCCGGGCATGGCCGATTTTCTGGCGGCGGTAGACCTGGCCTACGGTGAGTTCGGGGAAGATATTAACCGGGTTGAACGTATCCTGGAGCAAAGTTCCAACGAGCTTTTCAAGGCAAACCGGGAGCTAAAACGCATTGCCGAAGAAAAAACTGCCGAGGCCGCCTTAACCAGTCGTCGGCTCGAAGAGGTTGTAAGCAGTATTTCCGAAATTATCATTCAGCTGGACGGGAAGGGAAGCATCACCTATCTCAATACCGCCTGGGAAAAAGTAACGGGCTACCCGGTCAAGTCCAGCCTGCACAAAAAGCTATCCGATTTTGACCTTAGCTCCTCGGCCTGCCTCAGCCTGGCCATGCTACTCAGCCAGGAAGCCGAATCGCTGAACGAAATCATTCAGTTTTTTACGACTTCGGGTACCGACAAGTGGCTTCAGTTGTCGCTGCGACGCCAGATATCACCCCAGCACGAGCACATCGGCTACATTGGTACCCTCGTTGATGTAACGAGTCAGTACCAGGCCCGGATGGAGCTGAGCCGCCTGGCCCTGGTCGTGAAAACTACCAAAAACAGTATGCTGATTGCCGATGCCGACGGAAGGATAACCTGGGCCAACGACGCCTTTACCAAACTTACCGGCTACTCGCTGGAAGAATCGCTGGGCAAGGTACCTGGCCGCCTGCTGCAGGGCGAAAAAACCGACCCGGCCGTACGAACCATCATCAATACGAAGCTAAAAGAGAAAGAGAGTTTTCAGGGAGAAATTATTAACTATAGCCGGTCGGGGCGGGCGTACTGGGTGGAGCTGTTCATTGAACCTTTGTTTGACGAAGACACGCAACATATTGGTTTCATTGCCGTACAGAATGAGGTGACGGAGCGGGTAGAGGCCGAAAAAAAGCTCAAAGCCCACACCCGGGACCTGGAACGCATCAACGCGGAACTGGACCAGTTTGCCTACGTGGTGAGCCACGACCTGAAAGCCCCGCTCCGGGCTATCAACAACCTCTCGGAATGGATTGAAGAAGACATCAGTCACCTGCTCGAAGGCGAAACCAGGGACCAGTTCAAGCTGCTGCGCGGGCGCGTATTCCGGATGGAAAACCTCATCAATGGTATACTCCAGTACTCGCGGGCGGGCCGTATCAAGGCCATTGCCGACCAGGTACCCGTGCGGCCCCTGGTGGAGGAAATCTGCGATGCCCTGCGGGTACAGGATGAGCTCAGCTTTAACCTGCTGGGCGACGACCTGTTTATCCATACCGAAAAAATAGTACTTCAGCAGATTCTGCAGAACCTGATTTCCAACGGTATTAAGTACAACGACAAAAAACGGATAGCAATAACCATTTCCTGGGAAGACAAGGGCTCTCACCTGAACTTTGCGGTTACCGACAACGGCCCCGGTATCCGGCCCGAATTCCACGAAAAGATTTTTGTCATTTTCCAGACCTTACAGGCCCGCGACGAAATAGAAAGTACCGGCGTGGGGCTGGCGATTGTCAAGAAAATCATTGACGAAAAGGGCTGCAACATCTGGGTGGAATCTACCATGGGAGAAGGTACTACCTTCCATTTTACCTGGCCCAAAGCCGAACGCTAAGTTTTTTATATGCTCAACTATTTTTATACACTCACTATTTAAAAGAAAAAATGTTAACAGAAATTCAGAAGATGAACCGGGTACCACAGGACCTCATTACTATTTTGCTGGTGGAAGACGACGAAGTAGACGTCATGAACGTTAAGCGCGCTTTCAAAAAGAATAACATCCTGAATCCGCTGGTTACCACCAACAATGGTCTGGAAGCCCTGAAAATTCTCCGTAGCAACAACCAGGAAGTACCCATGCCCCGTATCATACTGCTGGACCTCAACATGCCCATGATGGGTGGCATTGAGTTTCTGCAGGAACTCCGCAAGGACCCCCAGCTCAGCTCTCTCTCGGTTTTTGTCATGACTACTTCCAACGAAGACAGCGACAAGATAAAGGCGTACAATCTGAACGTGGCCGGGTACATCCTGAAGCCCCTGTCGCTGGATAGCTTTATCGCGGCGGTTTCTACCTTAAATAGCTACTGGACCCTATGTGAATTTCCCAAATGATACCACCCTCCTACACACCGGAAGAACATAAAGCTGTTATGTCCATTTTGTTGGTAGAGGACGATGACATTGATGCCATGTCGTTTCAGCGGGCTATCAAAAAATCAGGTATCAGGGTGGGGGAAATCAGGGTGTGCAAGTACGCCGAAGAAGCCCTGCAGTTGCTTAACGACTGGCTGCCCGACTGCGCCTTCATTGACTACCAGCTGCCCCGGACCAACGGTCTCCAGCTACTCAAAAAGATAAAGTCAGGAGCGCCCCAGCTTCCGATTACCATCCTGACCTCACACGGTGATGAGCGTATTGCCGTAGAAATGATGAAGGCCGGGGCCTTCGACTACTTCCCCAAATCGGAAGTAAACGGCGAAAAACTGGCCAAAACGCTGCATGCCATTCAACGCATGGTAGAAGCCGAACGGCAGCAGGAACAAATACGCTCCGAACTGGCCGATAAAGAGGCATTTATCCAGAAAATCACGCAGCTTTCGCCCAATATTATTTATGTAAATGATATTGAGAAAGGTATTAATGTGTACCACAACGAACAGATCCGGGAAATACTGGGGTACAGCAATGAAGACCTGTTACATACCGGGCAGTCGCTGTTTTTGCAAATAGTTACGCCCGAAGAACGAAAACTCCTGCTCCGGCACTACTGCCGTATCCGGCACCGGATTAAGGATGGCGCCGTACTGGAAAAAGAACTTTGTCTGCTGCATAAAGACGGCTCGGAGGTATGGATTATTACCCGCGAAGTACCCTTTAAGCGCAACGCCCGGGGCAAGGTAAGTCAGGTACTGGGCACCGCCATTGACATTACGGAGCGCAAAAAAGCGGAGAAAGAACTGATTCAGGCCAAGAAAGACGCCGAAGAAGCGGCTCGCATCAAGGCGGAGTTTCTTTCTACCATGAGTCACGAAATCAGGACCCCGATGAATGCCATCATCGGCTTCACCGAACTGCTGCTGAAAGAAAACTTTACCGGTAATAACCTGCAAAACCTCCGGACCATTCAGTACTCGGCCGAAAACCTGATGGTGATCCTGAATGATGTACTTGACTTTTCTAAAATTGAGGCCGGAAAACTCAGCCTGGAAAACCTGGAATTTGACCTGTCCGAAAAACTAAACTACTTCCGGACGGCCTTCCAGGGCAAAGCGCAGGACCAGAACATTGAACTACGGATAAATTCCGGGCCGGAAGTACCCCGGATGCTGATGGGCGACCCCTATCGCCTGAACCAGATCATCATGAATCTGCTGGGTAACGCGCTTAAATTTACCCAGAAGGGTTACGTGGAAGTAATGGTCAGCCTTGAAAAAGACCTGAACGACAGCGTTGAGCTGCGGTTTGAGGTGAGGGACACGGGGATTGGCATATCGGAGAAAAAAATAAATGAAATATTTGACAGCTACGCCCAGGTACATACCAACGACGCCAACCGGTACTTTGGCGGTACCGGCCTTGGCCTGACCATTACCCAAAAAATAACCAGCCTGATGGGCGGCTCCATCAGGGTGCAAAGTACCCTGGGTGAGGGGTCGGTCTTTACGGTACGGCTCCCCTTCAGAAAGGTTACTCAGCGAAAGGTAAAAACCATAGTACCTGCTCCCGGCGACCCTTTCTCACTGAAAGGATACAGCATACTGGTGGCCGAAGATACCATTGCCAACCAGTTGCTGCTGAAGCACCTGCTCGAAAAATGGGAAGCCGACTACATGATTTGCAACAACGGGGAGGAGGTACTTCGCACGCTGGAAGAACGGGGTTTTGACCTGATTCTGATGGACATACAAATGCCGGTTATGGATGGCATTACGGCCATGAAAAGCATCCGGAAAGATATGCCCAGACACCAGCACGTGCCGGTTATAGCCTTTACGGCCGATACCTTTGCCCGCAAAAATCCCGATTTGGTGGAGTGCCGGTTTGATGATTTCGTAACCAAACCCTTCAAATTTGACGAGTTGATTAGTGTTATGCGTACGCAGTTGAGCATCCGGTAAACCATTTTAGCCAACCTTTCTTATTCGCAGTTCTTATAATTTTCTTAACTTTCCCGCCTAAGAACCGAAAACGAGTAACGAATGGCCTCGGCGCGTCAGCTTTATCAACAATTAACCAGCCGGATTACCGTATATCCGCCCAAAGAGACCCAGGCAATCGCCTTTATGCTCCTGGAGCACTACCTGCGCCTGCGCAACGTAGATGTACTGGTAGACCGGCCCATTCCGGAGTCACAGGTACAGCCCGACTGGGATACTATTGTGCAACGGCTCAATCAAAATGAGCCCGTCCAGCATATTATTGGGTCCACGGAATTTTGTGGCCTGACCTTCCGGGTGTCGTCGTCGGTACTTATTCCCCGTCCCGAAACCGAAGAACTCGTGCGCCTGGTGACCCGCGACTACGCCGAACCGGACGAAAAGGCTTCCATTCTGGACATAGGTACCGGCAGTGGCTGTATTGCCATTGTGCTGGCGCGCTTTCTGCCCCACGCTACCGTCCACGCCTGGGATGTATCGGAAGAAGCCCTGACCGTAGCCCGCGAAAACGCCCGTCAGCTCATGGCCGACGTACAGTTTGCGCAGCAGGACATGCTTAACGTGAGCTTTCCCCTACCCGACGCCCCCGAGCAGTTCGACTGTATCGTGAGCAATCCGCCCTATGTGACCTACTCCGAAGCCGACCACATGCAGCCCAATGTACTTCGTTTTGAGCCCCACGAGGCGCTTTTCGTCGAAGACAATGATCCGCTGCTGTTCTACAAGGCCATTGCCGACTTTGGCAGCCACCACCTGAAACCACAGGGCCGCTGCTACGTCGAAATCAACGAACATTTTGGGGAGGAAACCCGGAAAGTGTTTGAGGAACGGGGCTATACGCAGGTAGAGTTGCTGCGCGACATTCACGGAAAAGACCGCTTTGTACGGGCTGTGCGGGAGTAGCGTTTCGGGGGTACCCATCGGTGTGCAAAGGCAGGAATGAGCCACCGTGGCAGCGGCCACCGTGGCAGCGGTAATTGATACAACGTACCGTCATCCGCCGCTGCCACGGTGGCTCAGTCTATCATTCACTCAATCACGCATTGGATTAATGTATTTACCAAGAATAAAGGAAGTACTCGACGAAATGGGCAAGGTAGTAGTAGGTCAGGAAAAACTCCTGAACCGACTGCTCATCAGCCTTTTTACGGGAGGACACGTGCTGTTGGAAGGAGTACCCGGTCTGGCCAAGACCCTCACCATTAATGTTATGGCCAAGGTACTTCAGCTGGACTTTCACCGGATACAGTTTACCCCCGACCTGCTGCCCGCCGACCTGGTAGGTACCATGATTTATAAGCCCAATATCGGGGACTACGAAGTAAAACGGGGGCCTATTTTTGCCAATATAATTCTGGCCGACGAGGTCAACCGCTCGCCCGCCAAGGTGCAGTCGGCTCTGCTGGAAGCCATGCAGGAAAAGCAGGTGACCATCGGCGATAGTACCTACCTGCTCGACCGCCCCTTTCTGGTACTCGCTACCCAAAACCCCGTGGAGCAGGAAGGTACCTATCCGCTGCCCGAGGCCCAGCTTGACCGCTTCATGATGAAGGTGTACGTAGACTACCTCGACAAACCGCAGGAACTGGAAGTAATGCGCCGCATGGCCGACCTGAACTTTAACCACCAGGTCAGGCCCATCCTGAACAAGGAGGAGATATTTGCGATTCGAAATGAGGTAAATAAGGTCAATATTTCGGAGACGCTGGAACGCTACATCATTGAGCTGGTGTTTGCCACCCGCCGCCCCCTCGACTACAACCTGCGCGACGAAGCCCGGTACATTCAGTTTGGGGTATCGCCGCGGGCGACCATCTACCTCAACCTGGCCGCCAAAGCCCTGGCCTACCTCGAAGGCCGCGACTATGTACTACCCGAAGACATCAAGGAGCTGGCACCCGACATCATGAACCACCGCATCCTGCTCAATTACGAAGCCGAAGCCGACGGCGTACGTACCATGACCATCATTGATTCTATTCTCCGAAAAGTAGCCATCGGAGGCTAACAGGTAGGTACGTCAGGGTACCGGGTCGTAGCCGCTGCCGCCCCAGGGGTGGCAGCGCGACAACCGCCGCAGGCCCATCCGCCCGCCCTTCCACACGCCATGCTTCTCCACCGCCTCCACCATGTACTGCGAGCAGGTAGGGGTATAGCGGCAGGCATTCGGCAGGAAGGGCGATAGTACTACCTGGTACACGCGTACGAAGGTGATGAGGATGGTTTTCATTTATTAAACTTTGAGCAAAATAAGATTTTGTGGTAAGGGCTCTCCTGCTCTTCTTGCTTACCTCAAAGCTTTATTTTTATAGTCATAGAAAAACCCTTTTGTATCCTTTTTCTCGAATTTCTCTAATGTGTTTGGAAATATAAAATTTGAAGTTAGCATCCGAAGAGGAACAATATAAAGCTTTTCTGGCATTGAGGCTTTACCTCCAACACCAATTGCTATAAAAACTGGGACTTCTCGCTTTACTTCGAAATCTTTATATCGCTTGAATTGGGCAGCATTTGCAAATTCAATTCCTTTTTCTTTTATATCTTTTCTCCATTTACATTCTACTGCAAAATCATAATTACTCTCTCCCAGTCTAAATTCTATCAATAAGTCTGGGTTTTGAGTTGTTTGAGCATATCTCCCATTTACATACTTATCACCTGCCCACTCTTTAATTTGGAAATACTTCTTGCTGAACTTCTGCACAACGAACTTCTCAAAATCATCACCACTCTTTTTATTAATATTAATCAATGCTGTTTCTGAATCAAAATCTGATGCTAAGATCCTGGCTTCAACATCTTTAATGATTTGCTCGTAATTCAAATTATTTTCCTCGGCGATTCGTTTGATGACTTTTTTCTCATTCGCAGTCAATACCCCATCAGCAATGGCCATCTCTATCACTTTCTCCAAAGATTGAAGGTGCTGATTCTCAGGCACTTTATAAATATTTTCATGCTTTTTTACAACTTCTGCTTTCTTCTTACTTTCTACTACTTTTACATTCGGTGCAGTAGCTGGTAATGAGAATGAAGCATTTATTTTACTTAATCGTTTCTCAGTATTGGATGATTTATAAATGTATAAACCAATTAAAAATGCTACTATCCCTCCACCCATTAACAAAACCCCTACCATTCGATTCATTTTAAATATTTGTATATCACGATTATGAAAAAAGACTAATATAAGTGTAAAAACTTAAATTTCTCATAAGAGATATGTAAATTCCACCTGTTTTTACACTACTCCTTCATGGCAAAAAGCCCAAACTGGACCCGAGAAGAACTCATCCTTGCCTTTAACCTGTATTTAAAACTACCTTTTGGCAAATTGCACAGTGGGAATCCAGAAATAATAAAACTTTCCCAATTACTAGGTACCCGCAGCCCAAGTTCGGTGGCTATGAGGCTGAATAATTTTGCTGCAGTAGATCCCTATCATCAGGAAAGAGGAATAGCTGGTTTGAGCGGTGGGTACAATCAGGTAAAGCCGATTTGGGATGAGTTCATAGATCACCAGGAAGACTTGGTTTTTGAAAGTGAGCGAATCTTAGCTGAATATCAACAAAGTACCATTGAAGAAGAGTACCCTGAAATTGCGTTTGACTTGAAGGACCTGAAGGGGGAAACGAAAATTAGGGCTGTAAAAACTCGGGTTAACCAAAGCGTTTTTCGCCAGATGATCCTGAAAACGTATGAGAGTCGTTGTGCTATTTCGTTGATTAATCAGCCCGATCTTTTAGTGGCGGGACATATTGTACCCTGGGCGGCTAATGAACACGAACGCTTGAACCCCGCAAATGGAATTTGTCTTTCACACCTTTACGACCGGGCGTATGAAAAAGGAATGATTTGCATTGATACGGATTACAAAATACTGATCTCTCGTAGATTAAAAGAAGAAGCTACTCAGCCATTTTTTAATGATTTCTTTGGGCGATTTGAACATAAAACTATACTCCTCCCACGCCATTACCAGCCACGAAAAGAGTTTTTAGAGTATCGGCTGGAACGTTTTATTGCATGAAGACGGAATTATCAACCTCGAAGTACCTATTCTTCCTCCTCCTGCTCCATAAACCAATAATCATCATTGCCGCACCAATGAATACCTGCTTTAAAATTAGTATGAAAGAAGTCCGCCACAAGTACCGTCCTTGTCCCACAGGTTGGGCAAGTCATGGGCTGATCATTTTGCAAAAAACCAGGTAGTTCATCCATTAGAAACATAAGGAACGGTATAGTAATTACTCGAAAGGCAAAATACGATATTTTATAAAACCTACCTCTGAAGCCCACCAAATCCTGTTTGAGTACCTCTACCGGGATGCCGGAAATTATAAGCTCTACGGTTCAGAGGTACTGAGCAACCTCTACCAATTAACCATCAGCCAAATCGAAGCCTTGATAAAAGTAGCCTTTATTGATGGAGGATGGTTTGACCCGGTAAGTTGCGGGATACCACCTCTGGAATTTGAAGGGCACGTGGAAGAGGTAGATCATAGCTGGCATGAGGTGACCCGCATTAGCATCACCTCCGAACCAGCTACCCACAGTATGGATGTAACGGAGCTTTTGGACAAAGCCATGAAAGCGCATCAGCCCCGGAAGACCAGTTCCTGTCCCAAACAGGAGTATGTATTCAACTTATAAGACCTGTGGTCGGGCCACGCTGGTCGGGCCACGCTGGTCCGACCACGCTGGCCCGGCCACAGACCAGCCCCTTACCAAAGGTACCTGCCGCGGCCGGATCAGCATGGGTACCTTAGTACCTCTGCCTCATTCCTTCTTTGTATCCCTATGTAAAATCTCCTCCGGGAATGGAAAAATAATGGTGGAGTTCTTTTCAGAGGCTATGTTCGCCAGGGTCTGGTACAGCCGGAGCTTGATCGCCGAGGGGGACTGATCAATGATTTTACCGGCGGCGAGCAGGTTTTCGGCCGCCTGCTCCTCGGCCAGCGAAAGAATGATCCGGGCCCGGCGCGACCGCTCCGCTTCGGCCTGATTGGCCATCATGCGCCGCATGTTTTCCGGCAGCTGGATGTCTTTGATTTTTACATCAATAATCACTACGCCCCAATGCAGGGTTTCTTCGGCCACAATCGCTTTAATGTTTTTACCCATCTCTTCGCGCTTTGACAGGATCGTATCCAGTTCCACTTTACCACACACATCCCGCAGCGCCGCCTGGGACAGCTGACTAATGGCAAACTGAAAATTTTCTACTTCCAGAACCGCCTTTTCGGGATTATCGACCCTAAAAAACACTACGCCGTCAATGCTACAGGGAACATTGTCTTCGGTCATGACTTCCTGAGAAACTATATTAATAGTAATGACCCGTATATCCACCATCTGAATGGTTTCCACGATGGGGATAATCCAGCGAAGACCCGGCCCCAGGGTTTTGACATAGCTTCCGAACCTGAACTTCAGGGCTCTTTTGTATTCATAAACAATACGTATTCCGGAGAGCAGGAACAATACAACCAGGCCAATAAGTACTGTGATAATAATATCCATAGGATCCAGATTTAAAGCACTGTGAGAAATGAGATTGATTGAATTGGAGAAGGTACGAAATCCAGGCGTGCCAGACAACTTCAATCCGCTTTTACTGGTTTGATTTTGGGTAGCTTACCGGAGTTCGCTCATTGATCTGCTCTGCGTGAAGTAATTCAGGGTCATGGGCTCCTTTAAAGGTAAATACAGATGAACAAAATGCTTATTGCTATGATAAAACGTTATTTACTGTTGGTGCTGCTGGTACTGCTCGGCGGAAACCCGGCCTGGGCGCAGCCGAAAAAAGGGGCAAAGCCCATCCGGACGCTGATCGTGGACGGGCAGAATAACCACGACCAGTGGCCCAAAATTACCTACCTGATGAAACAGTACCTGGAAGAAACCGGGAAGTTTTCGGTAGATGTGAAACGGACCCGTTATACCTGGAAAGGCGATGAATTTATTTCCGCTTATACCCTGGCAGGCACCCAAAACACGCAGGCACTGGCGAAGTCCCGCGTGGATTCCAGCTTTCGTCCTGACTTTTCAAAGTATGATCTGGTCGTGTGTAATTTTGGGTGGAATGCCGCCCCCTGGCCCCGCGAAACGCAGCTGGCCTTTGAACAATTTATCAGCAAAGGCGGTGGGCTGGTGGTGGTGCATGCCGCCAATAATTCATTTCCCGACTGGCCCGCCTACAACAAAATGATTGGCCTGGGCGGCTGGGGCGACCGGACCGAAAAGGACGGCCCTTACGTGTACTACGACCAGAAAGGCAAGCTGGTCCGGGACATGCAGCCGGGCAATGCCGGCTCGCACGGAGCCCAGAAGGAGTTTCTGGTGACGATCCGGAAGCCCGACCACCCTATCACCAAGGGTATGCCACTCACCTGGATGCACACTAAAGACGAAATGTACGACCGCCTCCGCGGACCGGCCGAAAACATGGAGGTACTGGCTACTGCGTTTTCTCCCAAAGACAACCGGGGTACCGATCGGCACGAGCCCATGATGATGACGATTACCTACGGCAAGGGCCGGATTTTTCATACTCCCATGGGTCACGTTGACTACTCGGTTGAGTGCGTGGGGTTCATTACTACTTTGCAGCGGGGAGCGCAGTGGGCCGCCACCGGAAAAGTGGACATTCCGGTTCCAGCCGATTTTCCCACGGCTGAAACTACCAGTCAGCGGCAGGCGGGCCGGTAAAGGTTAGCAGCCGGTGTGGTGCCCAATCAGAAACTACCTTTTCTTTATATTAGGAATAATTAATCGGATAGAGGCCCTACAAAGGGTACTGAAAAACTGTATATAAATATCAGGACGAGACATAGGCAGGTTTGATATTGAACTTCTTTCATGCATTCACTCCTAACAGTTATATCTTTATTATCAAGATAGTATACCTCCCTGGCCGTTCGGTAAATTTAAGATGAATTGATATCTATTAATGCTCAGTACATGAAACTCTTATTCATATTTTTCTCTAATTTAAGATTTGAGAAATGAATATAAATTTTTAGAATTATTCACCTACATCTAGTCCTCTATGAAACAGAAGATCCTTTACAATCTGATAGTCGGATTCTCCCTTACTTTGACATTTAGCCAATTTATATCAAATCCAGGTAAAGTACTTATTTCAATTCACGCGGTGACCGAGAAAGGACAGCCTGTCAAGGTAACTACAACTGATATGCTAACAAGGGAGCCCATTATTATTGCCGAAACCTATGTAGATACTAATGGAATGGCTTCATTTGAAATCCCTCTTAAAAATGTAGTATTTGCCAGCTTACAAATTGGTGAGCAGCGCAGTACCCTACTAGTAAGCCCTGGCGATCAACTTCAGGTAGCTTTGGATAGTAAGAATGCTTCTACTCCATTTCACTATACAGGTAAAGGTGCAGAAGCATCCAATTATCTAACCCAATCCGGAATGATCTATCGACAGTATGAGAGACGGGGAGGAGTGCCTTTGACTGCCTTGGATCCCGAGGCCTTTTTTGGACGGCTGGACTCTTTACAACGAAGTTATACCGATCTTACTAATCAGTTCAAGGCATTTGAAGCCTTACCCGGTCCTATACAACGTTTATTGGAAGAACGAAACAGATTGCAATTATTGACTTACCAAATCAATTATAGCATGGCCAAGTTCAATCCCAAGGATTCGACCGGAAAGTCGCTTGCTGATCTTAAATCATACATCAGTAAGGTACCTCTTGATTCTTCACTACTGGAAGCTCAACTACCAGAATACGCTATGGCGCTCTTGTTTTATCTACAGGTAGAGTCGCAATGGCCTCTGGTAATGGGAAAAGCCAGGGAAGAAGTAGTCGCACTACGTGATAAATTACCTTTATTGTCAGATCAGTTAATCCAAAATCAAAGTTATCCCGCAGCGATCAAAACTTTTCTTCGGGCAAAAAATATAGAAACTTTATTAACACGTCAGGGTGTAAATGCGGTTGCCGACTCACTAATGGTTTCGCTAAAAAAAGAGCCTGGTTATGATACCTACGCTCCATCTCTTGAAAAGAAGTACAGAAAGTGGCAACCACTTGCAACCGGCCAGATGGCTCCTAACTTCTCTGGAACTACCCCAGAAGGGAAAGTTATTTCTTTAAGTGATTTAAAAGGGAAAGTAGTATATATTGATGTTTGGGCCACCTGGTGCCAGCCATGTCTGGAGGAACTGCCCATTGCTAAGGTGCTACAAAAACAATTTGAGACAAACAATCAGGTAGCTTTTATGTATGTATCTGTGGATAAGAATGAAAGTGCCTGGAGAAAGCGATTAACAAAAGAAAAGGAATTCATGGGGTTGCATATCAACCAGCCAACTACAGAAACTGGTGAACCATTTTTAAATACCTATCAGCTGTATAGCATTCCTCGCTATATACTTGTGGACCAGGAGGGAAAGTTGGTAAATGTAAACGCTCCTGCTCCTTCCTCGGGTAAGGTTGGAGATGAGCTTATCAGGCTGTTAAAAAAATTATAATCTGCATACTACAGGATCTTAAGAGGGTTCGCTGGGTTTTGATTTGGACAGTCTCCCTTACGATTATAGATAATCCTTACTTCTGGAGCAATCTCTGGTACCTTTTCATATTCAAATCTTAGAAGGCCAACTAAATTATCAATTTGCCGTTTAAAAATACCACCCGTAGTACTTTGGTCCTCCGTTTTAAATTGTACACTCAATTCAGGATGGAGGACCTGCTCCTGATTAGTCCCCACATTTCCAGACTAACATTGTCCTTTTTCCGGGAATAATAGTACCTTAGGAGCTTTCCACTTCAATTAGCCCGATGAACAATACCACACCCCATCCCTTAGTACTACCCGTTGGCACTACGCTCGACCGCTACATACTGCACCGCCAAAACGCCTTTGCCTTTGCCACGGGGGAACTCTCGCAGTTGCTGCGGGATATTGCCTTAGCGGGTAAGATTGTGCACCGGGAAGTAAATCGCGCCGGACTCATTGACCTGACGGGAGATATGGGCCTGCAGAATGTACAGGGAGAAGCCCAGCAAAAACTGGATGTCATCGCTGATGTACGTTTCCGGCGCGCCCTGACCAACGGCGGAGAAGTATGCGCGCTCATCTCGGAGGAAGAAGAGGGCCTGTTACTGACCGGAAATAACAAGGGCAAGTACGTAGTAGCCATTGACCCGCTCGACGGCTCCTCCAATATTGATGTAAACGTATCCATAGGTACTATCTTTTCCATTTATCGCCGGGTAACGCCGGTTGGTTCAGAGCCCACACTGGACGATTTCATGCAGGGTGGTCACGAGCAGGTAGCGGCGGGGTATATCCTCTACGGTTCGTCTACGATGCTGGTTTATACCACCGGCCACAGTGTCAACGGCTTCACTTACGATACTTCGCTGGGAGAATTTATTCTGTCGCATCCTTCCATCACCAGTCCCCGGAGGGGTACTACCTATTCGTACAACGACGGAAACCTGAACGCCTACGCCGAACCGGTACAGAAGTACCTGTCGGCCTGCCGCGAAAGTGGCTTTTCGGCCCGGTACATTGGTTCGCTGGTCGCTGATTTTCACCGCAACCTGTTGAAAGGCGGCATCTACCTCTACCCGCCCACGGCCAAAAATCCGGATGGCAAACTGCGGCTCCTGTACGAATGCTACCCGCTGGCTTTTATCGCGGGCATAAGCGGTTGCCTTGCGGTGAATGATACGGAAGCCATTCTGAACATAAAGCCCACCAGTCTGCACCAGCGAACGCCGCTGTACATTGGTGCTCCCGACATGGTGGAAGAATTGATGAGCTATATCAAAGAGTAATGGGTGTAGGTACCTTTTCTAAAAAACCATCCCGTAATTCAGCAAGGAGTATTTTACTAGGGAATGTAGGGCTAAAGGGAGTAATGTTTGGGGGGCTAAACCACCTGCTTCCTAACTTTTATAAAATATCTCTCTGCTTTTTTAATCAATTTTAAAACACCCTCTTAACTTTGCCGGATACAAGAACGGGCTTTTATAAACCTGACCCTCTTTACGCTACTTATACAAAAACCCATGACCGCTTATATCATCTGGAACGCCAGCCCTGAACTATTCACAATACCCGAGATTGCGGGCTTTGGTCCCTTCATTGTCCGCTGGTACGGGCTGCTTTTTGCGGCCGCTTTTTTGATTGGCCAGCAAATCATGATTCATATCTTTAAAAAAGAAGGCAAACCCCTGGAAGATATTGATACGCTGACGCTCTTTATGGTAATCTCTACCGTTCTGGGGGCACGGCTGGGGCACTTTTTATTTTATGAACCGGAAGTATTCTTTACCCGCCCGCTTGAAATAATACTGCCTCCTTACGCCGGACTGGCCAGCCACGGAGCAATCATTGGTATCCTGACCGCCCTTTGGCTTTACTCCCGCTCCCGGAGGGCAACGGGCCAATCGTTCCTCTGGGTAACTGACCGTATCGCGATTCTGGTAGCCCTGGCCGGTGCGTTTATCCGGTTTGGTAATCTCATGAACCATGAAATTGTAGGCAGACCCACCGACCTGCCCTGGGGATTTGTGTTTATGCTCAATACTGAGTACCGGCAGATACCCCGCCACCCGGCCCAGTTGTACGAGTCAATTACCTGTCTGGTGCTGTTCTTCATTTTGCTTTGGTTCTGGAACCGCCACAAAGACCAGACCCCGCCGGGTAGTATGCTGGGAATTTTCCTGATCTGGGTCTTTACGCTCCGCTTCCTGTACGAATTCCTGAAAGAAAATCAGGTGGCCTTTGAAGAAAACCTGGCCCTGAACATGGGGCAGGTACTTAGCATACCGGCGGTATTACTGGGTGTTTATTTTCTGTGGCGCTCCCGCCAGGCTACCGCCCACCAACCCGGACTAAGCCGGTAGTTTTGAGCTACTATTTAAAAAGCCCTGCGGTACCCTACCTTGTACCGCAGGGCTTTTTAAGTACCTGGCCTCCTGCTTATTTTAGTGGGTCAAATCCTTGTCTAACCTTCCGGACTGACTATATTTACCAGCCAAACCTGGTAGGAAAGTACCCAATTCCTAAATTAACTGATAGCCCTTACGCCCCGTACCCATGAGTACCGAGTTGCTGACCTTACTAACCCTTGCTATTCTGATTGTAGCCTTTTTGTATTCCTCAGTGGGTCATGCGGGAGCATCGGGTTATATAGCGGTGATGTCGTTGTTTGGGCTGGCCCCCGCTGTCATCAAGCCCACGGCGCTCATACTTAATATACTGGTTGCCTGTATAGGTACCTGGCAGTTCTGGCGGGCGGGCTACTTCAATTGGCGGCTGTTCTGGCCGTTTGCCGTACTGGCTATCCCCATGGCTTTTTTGGGTGGGTACCTTAGCCTGCCTACTTCTGTTTTCAAGATAATGGTGGGTGTTATTCTGCTTTTTACGGCTACCCGTTTTCTGGTAAATCCCCCCGAAGACACGGTACTTAGCGAGCCGTCCCGCCCGGTGGCACTGGGGGTGGGGGGAGTTCTGGGCTTACTGTCGGGCCTGACCGGCACGGGCGGCGGCATTTTTCTGACTCCGCTTTTACTTTTTAAGCGGTGGGCCAGGGCTAAGGAAGCGGCGGCAGTATCGGCACTTTTTATTCTGTTCAATTCGGCATCGGGCCTGCTCGGTAACTTCAGCAGCACCCGGTACTTTCCCTCCTACGCGCTGGTGCTGGCACTGGCCGCCATTACCGGCGGCACGGCCGGTTCCTATTTTGGCAGTCACCGGTTTGAGCCAGCCCTGATCAAGCGAATCTTGTCCGTAGTACTTTTTATCGCGGGCGCCAAGCTGATATTTACTTAAATCAGGGTTGGCTGGGTTTAGGGATATAAGACCGTATCAGATAAATCTCCCTCTGCTGGTACTTTAAGTACGTTGAACAACTAGTAACAGCGGGTACTTAGCAGGACTCAGGTTTTTGGGTAAGGAAAAGATTCGGGATATTCGTAAAGAAACGTTCACTCTGCCCATGCCTTTTAGCCGCTACCGCATTCTGCTGTTTCCTTCTGCCATGAACTTAATAAGTACTGCCGCACCGGGCTGTACTATTTCCAATTATTTTGTATTTTGCTCTCTCTTTAAACCCTTTACCCTTACTACTATGAAAACCTGTTTACCGATTACTTATGGATTGGCACTCCTGCTCCTTTGGGGCTGTGGAACTAACGAAGAAGAGCAGGAAGCACCCAAGAACTCATTGGAAGCTATCCAGCAAATGGCTGACAAGGCCCAGGAAATGCAGAATAAAGAGCCGGTAGATCCCGTGGATTTTCGTCAGCTAAAAGACCTGCTCCCGGCTGAGGCGGCAGGACTTACCAGAAAAGAAGCAACCGGCGAAAAAAGCGGTGCCATGGGCTTTGTTATTTCGCAGGCCGAAGGACGGTACGAAAACAGCGATGGTTCGTCTTCCGTTGAAGTTGAGATTATGGATACGGGCGGAATGGGAGGTATGGCTTTGATGGGTATGGCGGCCTGGACTATGACCGAGGTGGATAAAGAAACTACCACAGGCTATGAACGCACCACCCGGATCGGCAACTACAAGGCATTTGAAAAATATGACAACGACGGGAAGTACGGCGAGCTTAACATCATTGTTGCCGACCGCTATATTGTTAATGTAAAGGGAAATAATGTTGATATGGACCAGATGAAAAAGTCGCTGGACAATTTAGACATGGATAAGCTCTCGGCTCTCAAATAAAATACAGACTTCCGGCAGTTACTCCCTAAGCGCAGCCCTCACCGGAGCTGCGCTATTTTTTATTCCTGGTACAAGTACTCACGCCCGACCCGCACCGGCAGCACCCCTTCCGTACCCAGCTTCAGCGCGGCCATTCGGGTACCCGCCCGGGCGCATTGTTCGGGCGAATGCCCATCCAGCAGGGCCGACAGAAAGCCCGACCAGTAGGCATCGCCGGCTCCGGTGGCGTCTTTTACCTCAACGGGTTCCACGGGTATCCGCTGTTGCTGCCTGCCCCCCTCCCACGACAGAATACTTCCCCCCGCCCCCAGGGTATAGCATACCAGTTCCGCGCCGTGTCCGTGAAAGAAGTTAAGTACCAGTTCGTCCTCAACCGGCTGACCAAATAACCGCAGGGCATCGTCCTGGCTGAGCTTCACCAGGCCCTCCTGAATGTATTCGGCAATGACCCGCTGGGCCTGCTGCCGGTCGGGCCAGAGGGCCGGAGCGTAGTTGGCATCCAGGCTAACCCGGGCCCCCAGTTGACGGGCTCGCCGGGCCGCTTCGAGCAGGTTGCTCCGGGCGGGCTCCCGACTTAAGGCAAAACAGGTAGTGTGGAAAAGGGTAGTTTCGGCCAGCAAATGGTCCGGAAAATGGTGGGGATGAAGTTGGCAATCAGCGGCTCGGTAGGCAATGAAGTCGGGGGTACCCTGCGTACGTGACACCAGCACCAGACTGGTAGGATGACTGGCATCGGTAGCTACACCGGAAATATCGACCCCGGTGCGGGCAACTTCGGTGGTAAGGTACTGGCCCAGATTATCATCACCCACACTGGCTATTAGGGCCGCCGAATGCCCCAACCGCGCCAGATTTGCCGCCAGATTGGCCGGACTTCCCCCCGGAAAGCGGTGGTAATGTTCGGTATCCAGCAGGCTGTCCCGGAATTCGCTACCGATTAAATCCGCCAGGAGTTCCCCGGCGGCTACCAGACCGTATCTTTTTAGTTTCATGGTCAATAAATACCCGATGATATCCTGTGGAAAGATACGGCTCTAAGTTTCCAAAACGAAAAGTGATAGACCCCGGCAGGAGGAACTGACCGTACTACCCACAAGGGCAGCTGGTCAATTAGTTTTTTAAAATAGCTCAGATGGAAAGTCAAAATAGTTGCAAAGGCCCTCAATTGGTTTTCCCAAGCAGCCCTACTGACCGGCTATAATCGATCAAGTCGTACGTACACGGAGATACCTCCCTCCTCACTAACCAGTTGGTAGTTTTTTTCAATAAATGATTTCAAAGCAGGTATTCTCTCGTGAGCTAATTCACCAGGCTCGTCAAACATAGAATTGGCCCCAACTTCATCAACGAACACGGCCGGCCGGTTTTGTTTTAAATCGTCTAAAAACTGACGACGATAATAATTAATTAAGGATACATTGTGCAGCGCACCCAATGACCTGGTTTTCATGCACCGAATCGAATGGTTTTGTCTCGTAGCCTGCCAAAGGCGGGTTTTTGTGTAGTACAAACAGTTCCACCCCCAAACCGCCAGACAGTCGGTGGGCCGGGAGTAGTACTTAATTAAACTAATTACCATCTTCTCCTGCTTTGACACTTCAATTGGTGCAAATTGTTGACTGGGCCGTTCAGACTTGATCCAACTATTACCTACCTGCCCCACCAACACCATCAGCAGCAGGGACTTGTAAGATAGATAAAAAGCCCTGGTACTTCGCTGGGCAAACAGTTGCTGGATGGCATACCCGTTCAATATGGAAATGGGTATGAGGGTATAAAATAAATAATGCTCGAATACATAGCCTGTCTTGCCGATTACCCAAAAAGAGAAAATCAGGTTCAGCCCTAAAAAGCAAGTGAACAGGCTGGGTGACAGGGAGCGGGTTCGGTTCTGAAGAAAAGTTAAACCAGCAAATAACCACACAGTACCACTTAGCACGAGGAAAAACAAATAATCGTAGGAAGAGCCGAAGACTAATTTAAGAAAGAGTCGCAAGCCATTTCCCGTATTGTAATATGATAAATTCGTAGAAATGTACATTATGTAGGCCTCTTCCAGTAAATTGTGGCTAACCAACCAAATAACCAACGACAACAGTATTGCCCCCGCCCCACCGACCAGACTTCCCAACGCCGCTATTTTCCGGTTTTTAGGCAGCGGCAGGTAAAGCAAGCTCAGGCAGGTATAAAGCAGGTATAGAAAGGCAAGCGGACCGCCTTGTAGTTTGGCTAATGGTACCAGGCAACACACAGCCCCTAAGGCTCCGTACAGCCACAGGGAGGGGTGTGCTAATCTTTTGATTCGAACCAGAATATAAAACCCTACGGTAAGCAGGACAACGGATACCAACTCACTGTTGTAGTGGTTAAAATCCTTATGATTATTGAACAAAAAGAACCCATAGGTAATCAATACACTGGAAAGTGCCGCCCGGTAGTTTACCAACAGTAGCAGCGTACGGTAAATAAGCCACAAGGTAAACAGAACCAGCCCTGCTGCCAGCCAATGAAGAAGCAGGTAATTATAGGTAAAAAAAGTCTTTCCCAGGAACCAGAGCAGGTAGCTGTTGAGGGGTCCACTGGTTGTCCCGTCTACTGACCGCCAAAAAACCGGATCATAACTGAGCGTTATGACTTGGCCCAGTATCTGGCTTTCGTCGGGATTGATCGGACCATCATAGAGCAGAAAGGGAATTTTCGCGGCCAGGTATATTCCGGTCAATATCACGATCCAACTCCACTCCCGGGTAAACAGGCGACTTGCTTCAAAACGAAAATTCATAGTATGGTCTATGATTTTTTAAATGTCACGAATTACAAAGTTGTAATTTCTAACTCAGAATTAACAACTTAAATTCATTTTTTTGTCGTGTTTTGGAAAAACCCAAGTAGCCAACGTTGTTGAAAGTGCAGAAAATGATCAAGGAAGTTTTTTCAATAAATAGCTTAAATATCCCCGTATGTTAAACCAAGCCGGGTTTTTAGTCAATTCGGCTGCTACATAAGTAGTACCGGAAGAATAAGGCTGTCAAGCCCGAATTTTCAAGGAGCCACGGAATCCCCGTAAGTAGGTCAGGCCCGTTTTATGCTTTGCTTTGAGCGTAACCCTTAGGTCTTTTCTCTCATTTGTCCACCCAGATGCAAGTACCTTCTCCTGACTATACCCTTACCCTGGCCCCAAACCAGTGGCTACCCCTTCCCCAAAAGCACTTTCGTGAAGCTACGGATGGCAGCGAATCCACGGTTGAAACCAATGTTCAACTCAGCTACGATGAGGAGTACCTGCTGATTGACTTTGAATGCCCGGATAACCCCTACTGGCAGCAGAACACCTACACGGAGCACAATACCGAACTCTGGCGGCAGGAAGTATTTGAAGTTTTCATAGCTACCGGCCCCGACACCCCTACCCGCTATCTGGAACTCGAAATTAATCCCAATAACGCGCTTTTTGTGGGCTGGATCCATAACCCGACCAAAGAAGGTGACGCCATAACCCTGGACATGGTACCTTATGAGCAAGCGGGTATCGCGCACGAAGTACGTACTAGCCCCGGTAGCTGGAAAGGCCGGATAAGCATTCCGCGTCGGCTGATTGGCGACCCCCAAAGTACTACCTACCGACTCAACTTTTACCGAATCCTACTCCTTGAAAAACCCACCACGCCCGACTGGGAAGGTACCCCCGATACCTGCTCCTACCTGTGCTGGAGTCCTACCTTAAGTGGTGCTACGCCCCGCTTTCACCGTCCGGACAGCTTTGGTACCCTAGTGCTGGGAGAATGATTGCAAATGTCTATTGCTAAATGTCGATTTATAATGAAAACACAGAGTAAAAGGAGTTGCGCGCCGAGGTACGCAGACCTGCTACTTATACACTCATCCACTCATTCTCTCATAAACTCATTTACCCCCTCTACCAGAACATCCCGACGACCAGGGCTGTCAGCAGGAGAAGCAGGACCGAGAGTACCCGGAAGTTCAGGTACCAGGGTACCCCTTTCAGTTCGGCAGTATCGGCTTCGTATACCCGCCTGGTCCAGATGTAGGCGTTGGTTTTTTCGACGGGAGGCGGGGCAGTAGCCAGGCTCACGGCCACAATAACCACCACACAGAACAGGCACAACAGCGGAGCTATGATCAGAAAATGTATTCCCAGGTTTTGCCCATAAAAAACCAGTAGGATCATAGCCACAAACCCGGCAATAAGACCTGCGAAGGCACCGCTGGCATTGGCCCGCTTCCAGAAAAGCCCCAGCAGAAATACCGCCACCACCGGCGGCGCCAAAAACGCGAGTACATTCTGAAGGTACTTGAAGAGCGTATCAAAGCTGGCAATCACCGGCGACCACAGCACCGAAAAAATGACGAATACCAGCGTAGAAAACTGCCCGATCCGGACAAGTTGCTGGCTGCTCATACCGGGCCGGAGCTTCCTGACAAAGTCCATCGTGACCAGCGTGGAGGCGGAGTTGAGCGTGGCGCTGATACTGGAGGCCATAGCGGCCAGCAGCCCCGCTACTACCAGCCCGATAAGGCCCGCGGGAAGTTGGTCGAATAGCAGCGTTGGAAATACAAAGTCGGCCCGTTCCAGGTCCGGATACAGGACCCGGGCCATGGTACCGGGCAGCACCATGATAAATAGCAGCGGAAGCTTCAGCAGACCGGCAAACAGGGCACCCCAGCGGCCGTGGTCGAGGTTTTTGGCGCTCAGTACCCGCTGCACCATAAACTGGTTGGTACACCAGAAGTAGAATCCCAGTAGGGGTACCCCAAAAAGCAGCCCCGGCCAGGGTACACTGGGGTCGTCGGCAGGTTGTACCAGGCTCAGCATGTGGGGCGGCGTTACGGCCAGTACCTGCTCCCAGCTGCCTATGCGCATAAAAGTTACCGTCGAAATAACAATGGACGAAACAAACAGCAGCACCGCCTGTACTACCTCGGTATACATTACCGCCGACAAACCGCCCGGTATGGTATAGGCCGCGGCCGCCAGCGCCAGCAGCGCCGCGATGGTGGTGATACTGGTACCCGGAAAAATCAGTTGCATAATAACGGCCCCGGCGTAGAGAGTACCGGCCGTGTCAATGACAATATTGCCTACCAGTGTGATAAATGAAAAATAGTAGCGCGAGCGGGAGTCAAAACGGCGCTCCAGGAACTCGGGCATAGTGTACACCTGCGACCGCAGGTAGAAGGGCATAAAAAAAATAGAGAAGAAAACTAAAACTACGGTGGCCATCCATTCGTAGTTATAGACGGCGATGCCGGTACTGTAAGCGTCGCCGGCCAGGCCCACAATGGTAGTGCTGGAAATATTGGCCGCTACCAGCGAAATACCAATAATAACCCAGCCGGAGTCGCGGCCCGAAAGGAAATATTCTTCGGCATTGCTTCTTTTGGCGTGTCGTAACCCGTAAATAATAATGCCTACCAGGTATACACCAATAACCACATAATCAATGATAGAAAGGCTAAAACTTGTCATAAAGAGGAGGAGAAATAGGTGCAGGCTTTGACAGGGAAAGCAATTATAAAAATAATTTAAGAGATTTTTGGATTATTTTTGTCCAAAATACTTTTTACTGGCATTTTTAACCAACTTTCGTTTTAACGGTATTCTTCAAGAGGAGTTTTTGTTTATGTTGCGATACGGGGGTATTTATTTAGTTGGATTGCTTTTCTTAGTAATAGGTACCGCAAATTCGCAGTCTACCCTTGTAAATCAGGTTGATAGTACTGCCCTGGTAGTGATTGGGAACGTTGATGTGGAAGGAAACTACCGAACCCGTACTACCATTATACTGCGGGAAATGGCCCTAAAGCCCGGTGATACGCTACGGGCCGGTACCCTGGCTGAGCAACTGGAAATTGACCGGCGTAAAATTGTCAATACCAACCTCTTCGTAACCGTCGAGATGCAGCTCATTCCCCAGGAAACTGTTCCGGACGACGGTCTTCAGGAGGTACACGTGCGGGTAGTTGTAAAGGAACGATGGTATTTTCTGGCCATACCCGTATTTCAACTGGCCGACCGCAATTTTAACGAATGGTGGTACGACCGCGACCGCGACCTGCGCCGCGTTACCTACGGGTTGTACCTGAGCTACAATAACCTGACGGGCCGCGCCGACCGGCTGCGCTTTCTGGCCGAATTCGGCTTTATTCCCAAGTACGAAATGACGTATTCGGTCCCGTACATTGATAAAGCCCAGACCATCGGAATCAGCACGGGTATATCCTACACCACCAACAAAAGCCTCCCCTACCGCACCTGGCGCGACAAGCTTGACTACTTCAACAGCGAAAACCTCAACCGGGAACGCTTCTACACGTTCGTTAGCCTGACCCGCCGTAGCAAATTCTATACGTTCCACTCGCTGGACCTGCGCTGGAATTACATCGGGCTTTCGGATACCATTGCCGCCCTTAACCCCAACTACCTGCTGCAGGGCCGCGACCAGCAACAGTACTTTCAGCTCTCTTATATCCTGAGCCACGACCGCCGCGACAACGTGCAGTACCCACTGCGCGGACAAACCGCCGGGGTCCAAATCAGTAAGCTGGGGATACTACCTTCCGACGACCTCAACCTGGCTTACATTTATGGCTGGTACCGGCGCTACACTCCGCTCAGTAAGCGCTGGTTTGTCAACAATGGCCTGCGGGGGCGCATTTCGCTGCCCCGTAGGCAGCCATACCTCCAGACCCTCGGCATGGGCTACCGCTCCGACCTGGTACGGGGTTATGAGCTGTACGTAGTGGACGGACAGCACTATGCCCTTTTACAGAATGAGCTTAAATTTAAAATTTTTGATATTCAAAAGCACTTTCCCTGGGTCCCCATCCGGCAGTTCAATACCATACCCCTGGCTGCTTACCTCAATACCTTCGCCGACGCGGGCTATGTGCGCAACTACTACCCCGAACGCAGCAATACGCGGCTGGGCAACTCCCTCTTGTACGGAGCGGGGCTGGGGCTGGACCTGGTAACATTTTATAACATGACGGCCCGTTTTAATGTTACCGTTAACGGAATGGGCGAACGACGCTTCTTTTTTAGCTTTGGGCGACAATTCTGATAACTGTGCACCATTTGTCCCGCTTATATTTACTTTTGCCTAAACTATATCCGCAATAACCACATGAATACTTTTACGGCTTTACGATGGCTGGTAGGGGTGATACTGATTAGTGTCGTTTTAGGTAGCTGCCGTACCAAAACCAAACCCGGTGACGAAAATGAGGTAGTTACTGACTCAATAGCCCAGACCAATCCCGTTCCGACCGACCTGAACAGCGACCAGTCCGAACTATTCAATACCGTGGTCGGTAGCGCCGAGGGCGGCATAATCCGGGGCATTTCGTTTGGCGACCCGGTCAGTAAGGTCAGGGCCGGGGAAAGGTTTGAAATGTTTGAAGACACCACCGACCACATTGGCTTCACCCACGACACCGAACAGCTCGAAACCATTGATGTGCAGTACTTCCACGCCAACAACCGCATCAGCCGAATTACGGTTGATGTGTACCTCAACAGTCCTAGGGCTACCCAACAACTGTGGAACACCGCCCGCCGGAACTTTACCGAACGCTTCGGCACGCCCCGGCAGGAAAGCGCCAAAAGTATAACCTGGGAAAAAAGTCCGGCGCAGGTAGTGATAGAAGACGTATCCGTGGGAAAAGATTTTGGTTTAAAAATGACCTTTGTACCCTCCAATAAAACTGTATTTGCCTCTAACCGATGAAATCAATTTTTGGCGTAGTACTACTGGGACTCCTCCTGGCCGTACCCGATTGTTTTGCTCAGAAAAAAAAGAAGAAAGACTACCTCGTCACCATCACCACCGACCTGGGTACCATGCGTCTGATCCTGCACGACCAGACGCCCCAGCACAAGGCTAACTTTATAAAGCTGGCCAAAGAAGGTTTTTATGACGGCCTGCTGTTTCACCGCATTATCGAAGACTTCATGATTCAGGGGGGCGACCCTAACTCCCGCAAAGCCGAAGCAGGCGCCGCCCTGGGCAGCGGTGATGTGGGCTACACCATTCCGGCTGAGTTCAGACCGGAGTTGTTCCACCGCAAGGGGGCCCTGGCCGCCGCCCGCGACAACAACCCCCAGAAGGCTTCCAGCGGCTGCCAGTTCTATATTGTCGATGGCCGGACCTGGAGCGAGACTGACCTGGCCCGGCAGATGGGCCGCGCCGCCCGGCAGCCTACCCCGGAGCAGCAGCAGGTATACAAGACCGTGGGTGGTACGCCGCACCTCGACGGCGCCTATACGGTATTTGGTCAGGTCATTGACGGGCTGCCTCTCATAGACACGCTGGCTGACCAGCCCCGCGACGCCCGCGACCGGCCCGAGGCTAATATGACTATGAAAGTATCCGTGGAGCTGCTCCGGAAGAAAAAAATCACGAAGAGGTACGGGTACTCGTTTGAGTCCTGAGTTAAGATATAAAGCTATTACTGGTAAATTTGGAAAAGAAACGAATCCTTATCACTGGCTCCAACGGTTTGTTGGGCCAGAAGCTCATCGAACTGCTGGTCAAGCAGTCTAATATTCATACCATAGCTACCGCCCGGGGTGAAAACCGTTTGCCGTTTACGGAAGGTTATGAGTACCTCTCCATGGATATTACCAACCCTGAGCAGGTACACCAGGTCATTAAACAGGCTCGCCCGGAAGTGGTAATTCATACCGCCGCCATGACCAACGTGGATCAGTGCGAAACCGAAAAAGACGCCTGCTGGGCGCAGAACGTCCAGGCCGTTGAGTATTTGGTAGAAGCTTGTCAGGAGACTAATGCTTTTCTGCTGCACGTATCAACCGACTTTATCTTCGACGGAGCCGACGGCCCCTACGATGTAGACGCCGAGGCCAATCCGCTGAGCTTTTACGGATGGAGCAAGTACGCCGCCGAGAAAGCCGTCATCCACTCGGGTCCGGTCCGCTGGGCCATTGCGCGTACGGTACTGGTTTACGGCATTGCGCACGATATGAGCCGCAGCAACATTATTCTTTGGGTAAAAAAATCGTTGGAAGAAGGCAAAAACATCAAGGTAGTGACGGACCAGTGGCGTACCCCTACCCTGGCCGAAGACCTGGCCATGGGCTGCTATCTCATTGCCGACGGCGAAGCCGAAGGTATCTTTAATATTTCGGGCAAAGACCTGCTTACCCCCTACGAAATGGCCATTATGACCGCCGAATTTTTCGGTCTGGACCGGTCGCTCATTGCCGAAGCCGACTCAAGTACCTTTACCCAACCCGCCCGTCGTCCGGCCAGAACGGGATTTATTCTGGATAAATCGCGCGATGTACTGGGTTACGAACCCCACAGCTTTCAGGAAGGTATAGCCATACTGGCCGAGCAGGTCCGGCAGAAGTAGCTTCTTTTTCGAATTTAAACAAAAATCGGATGCAGTACTTACTAAACTGCATCCGATTTGATGTTTTTATGACTCCTTATTTAGGCTGCTTTATATACTTTCAAGAATATCCTGATCACTGCATACACCTTTAGAACACTACCTGCCGCTAATAATACCTGCCCCAGGGGTTTTACATCAGATACAAACAGTAGACAACCTAAGGATACAACTACAAAGCTAATGAGAAGAAGCTTCAATTGGGGTTTTAGGTGCATAATTTGCATAAAGGGTAAGTTGTGGTGGTGATATTGGATGATTCTGCAATATAGGCATTTCACTTTTTAATTTACATTACCCTTTACCGGCAATCCACTAGGTACCCGCTCGGGGACGGTCTTATCAAAGTTGTCGTCGTTGAGGGTATTCAAAAACTCAACAATGCGGGAAATATCCCGAAAGTTGACGTTCATTTGGGTAGCCAAAGGGTCCATCTGACGGGCGGAAACGTTTGGATTGGAGATTTTCCCGCCGGAAATATCCTCGTAAAACTCAAGTACCTGCTCCAGGGTATTAAATTTGCCGCTGTGCATGTAGGGAGCGGTATACCGCAGGTTGCGCAAAGTAGGCGTTCGGAAAGCGAAACTATTATTGGGGCCGGCATCCGGTTCTTTCCGGTTTTGGGAATCGGGTACCCCCAGGGTATGAAGCTTAAAGTCAGAAAGCATAGGTCCCGAATGACACCGGGCACAGCCGGTTTTCAGGAACAAAGCCAGGCCTTCCTTCTCGCTGGTGGAAAGGGCACTACTATCTCCCCGCATGTACTGGTCAAACCGGGAATTGGTGGCGATGAGGGTCCGCTCGTAAGCCGCGATTGCCTTGGCTACCGTACCGGCCTGTATCGGGTCCTTCTCGCCGGGGAAAGCCTCCGAAAATAGGCTTTGGTACTCCTGGATATTTTTTATCCTCTCTATTATTTCGTCCAGAATTGATTCCTCGGCCAGGCTTCTTCCCCGCATCTCTTCCAGCGTTACAATGGGTATCAGGGCCTGCTCCTCCAGACTTTTAGCCCGGTTGTCCCAGAACATTGGTGCCGATTCGGGCTGGTAGGTTTCCCCATTTCGGATTCCATTAAAAGCCGTATTCAGAATGGACTGCGAATTTCGCCTGACAAATGGAATATTATTAGGGCTCAGGAAGTGTCTTTTACTACCGCTACCTACGCCATTCACCCCAATGGAGGTTTCCAGAAATTCGGCGTAGTTGAATTCAGGCTGGTGACAGGTAGCGCAGGAAACGTCTTTGCTTCCGGACAAAATCGGGTCATAAAAAAGCAGCCTTCCCAGTTCCACTTTGCGGGTAGTAGTGGGGTTATCGGCCGGATCGACGACCTGACGGGGGAGCGCTCCCAAAACGGCAATGGTTTCAGCCTCTTTCTTTTGGGTCTTTTTCTGCGCGTTTTCCTTCTGCTCGCACGCCCCGATTACCAGTACTAAAAGTACCCACAGGCCAAGGAGTTGAACGCGGGGAGAAATCAAGTACTTCATACCTAACTAAAGCCAATTTAAAATTTTGACTACTCTTGAACATTTTCTATATTTATAAAAGCATTTCTTACGTTACACCTAAGTACTTCCCACCCACGCTCACCTAACTTTCCATCTCATGAAAAAAATTCTTCCCTTTCTTTTAGGCGCTATTTTCTTTGTGGGCTGTAAGCCCCAAACCGAGACCCCTGCACCGGTTGACCCGTTGGTAGCTTTGAAGGAAAAAGCGCAAACAATTGCCGCCCAACAGGTACCCATTGAAGCATCTGAAGTACCTCAGGCTTCAGTCAGATCTGCTACACTTATCCTCATTGCAGACCGAACGACTACTTTACCAGTTTACAATTTCCGGTATACTTCTCAAAACAAATTAACAGGTATCTCCGCAAACGAAGAAGATTTCTGGAATTTAATTGTGGAAGACAAACAAGCTACTATTACCTATAGTGGGTTAGTTGGAAAGTATACCCTGAACGAAAGCGGTATCGGGGAGAAAGCAACCATTACCTACGAGGGCAAGAGTAATGAAATGCACTACCTCTATAAAAATGGTTACTGGGTTAGCTCTTACGGCACCGATGGCACTATTACGACGCGTGCTTTTTCTAAGGAAGGAAATTTATTACAGTGGCAAACCATTGACAAATACGGTAGTGTCCTTTACAATGCTACCTACGAATATACCGATATTCCTAATACTATTCGCCAGGAAATTAACCGTTGGGAGGCGGTTCACTTTGCTTTCCGGGGAGATGTTTTAGGAAAGTACAGTACCCATCTGGTCAGCAAAGCAACTATTAATGGCATCAATATACTCAACTTTGAATATACTAAGGACAACGCCAACCGGGTTAAAAACATCAGTATTAAACGGACTCAAGGTACCTTTGAGCTGCCCGTTGCACTGTATACCTATACGTATGATTAAGTAGTGGAATGACAAGCCGTTCAACAAGTTCTTTAATACCAAAAGCCCCGGAGGTACCTTCTCCGGGGCTTTGTGGTACTTTATCTACTACCTAACTATCTGGTTGAGTAGTTGGGGGCTTCTTTCTGAATCATGACGTCGTGCGGGTGGCTTTCCTTGACACCAGCCGAGGTAATTTTGACGAATTTGGCGTTCTGCAGGGTTGGAATATCGGGTGCTCCGCAGTAGCCCATACCGGCTTTTAGCCCTCCTACCATCTGGTACACTATTTCCGACACGCTCCCCTTGAAAGGTACCCGTCCGACGATACCCTCCGGTACCAGCTTTTTCAGGTCATCTTCGGCGTCCTGGAAGTACCGGTCCTTGGAGCCTTCGCCCATGGCCTCAATGGACCCCATACCCCGGTAAATCTTGAACTTACGTCCTTCGTATATCACGATCTCGCCGGGTGCTTCGTCGGTACCGGCCAGCATGGAGCCAATCATGACCGTGCTGGCACCACCGGCCAGTGCCTTGGTAACGTCGCCGGAGAAGCGGATTCCGCCGTCGGCAATGACGGGTACTTCGGTTCCCCGCAGGGCCTCGGCCGCAGCCATCACCGCCGAAAGCTGAGGTACTCCAATGCCAGCGATAATACGGGTGGTACAGATACTCCCCGGCCCTACACCGACTTTTACGGCATCGGCACCGGCATCAGCCAGGGCCTTAGCGCCCTCACCGGTGGCCACGTTGCCGGCAATGACGTCAAGCTTAGGAAAATGTTCTTTAATTGATTTTACTGCGTCTAGTACCCCGCGGGAATGGCCGTGGGCGGTGTCAAGGCTGATGACGTCAACGCCCGCCTTCACCAGGGCTTCCACCCGCTTAATCAGGTCGGGGGTAACGCCTACCGCCGCGCCCACCCGCAGACGACCGTACTGGTCTTTGCAGGCGTTGGGGTGCGACTTTCTTTTCAGGATATCCTTGTAGGTAATGAGGCCGGTGAGGTGGTTGTTTTCGTCAACAATCGGCAGTTTCTCAATCTTGTACTCCTGCAGGATTGTCTCGGCTTCCTCGAGGGTAATGCCTTCGGAAGCCGTAATTAGATTCTCTTTGGTCATGATCTCAGTTACAGGCCGGGTCAGATTCCGCTGAAAACGCAGGTCACGGTTGGTAAGAATACCGATTAATTTATTGTCTTTATCAACGACGGGTATACCTCCGATCTTGAATTCACGCATGATCTGAAGGGCATCGTTGAGAGTAGCCCCTTCGGTCAGCGTAATCGGGTCCAGGATCATTCCGCTTTCTGAGCGCTTGACCTTACGTACCTGCTCCGCCTGCGCCTCCAGCGACATATTTTTGTGAATGATACCAATTCCGCCCTCCTGCGCCATGGCAATGGCCAGGTCAAACTCGGTAACGGTATCCATCGCCGCCGAAATCAGCGGAATGTTCAACTTGATATTACGGGTAAGCTGGGTAGTGGTACGGGTGTCGCGTGGGAGAACCTCCGAATAGGCAGGCAGAAGAAGGACGTCGTCGTAAGTGAGTGCCTCGTAAAGGACTTTAGATGGGTCTGTGCTCATAGCAAATAATCTATCGTTATTTGCCGGGCAAAATTACGTAGAAGATTACAGATGGCAAAGTTTTTTAGGAATCCGCAACTATTATTTTTCTGAGAATCATTCAGGCCAACAGTACCCTTACTTTCTTGATCCGTTTTTTATCGGCCGACTGCACCTTAAAAGTTACGTCCCGGTAGGTGACCTGGTCGCCGGTACGGGGTAGCCGGGAAAACAGCTCCAGCAGCAAGCCCGCCAGCGATTCGCTATGGCCATTGACTTCCTCAAAGTAGTCCTGCTCCAGCCCCAAAATACGGCAGAAATCATCAATATCGGCTTTACCTTCAAATATATACGTCTTTTCGTCGACCTGGGTAAAGTTTATTTCCTCCTCCTCGTCGTACTCATCGTTAATGTCCCCAAATATCTCTTCGATGATGTCTTCCAGGGTAATGAGCCCGCTGGTACCGCCGTATTCATCCACCACAATGGCCATGTGTACCCGCCGCTTCTGGAACTCCTGCATGAGGTCGTCGAGGCGCTTGCTTTCGGGAATAAAATAAGCCTGCCGCAGCAGTTTCTGCCAGGCGAAGTGCTCGTCGTGGTGCAGGTGGGGCAACAGGTCTTTCACGTACAGAATACCTTCTACCGAATCCAGCGTATCGCGGTATACGGGTACCCGCGAGTATCCCGATTTATTGATTTTATCCATCAACTCGTGGAAATCAAGCTCGATGTCGAAGGCGGTAATGTTAAGGCGGGGGTGCATAGCCTGCCGGGCAGTAGTCTGGGCAAAAGTAGCCAGTCCGCGCAGCAGGTCCCGCTCTTCCTCACTGTCCGACTGGGCTTCCAGGCGTTCGGCGGTGGCCTCTACTCCTTCGGGCAGCAATATGCCCCAGCTGGTACCCAGGGAGGTTAGTACCCGGGTCAGTGGTGCCATCATTCGTAACACCGGCCGTACCAGGGGGGTCATTTGTTGGGTAAAGCCGTGGGCATGGCGGCCAGCGTAGTAGCGAACCAGAGCATCGCACCACAGCCAGAAACACAGTACTACCAGGGGTACCCAATGAAAACCGGCATCATTCGTCTCCCAGAATAGTACCCATACCAGGCGCGCGGCCAGCAGAAAAGCGACTAACGTAAAAGCCCGCTGAACAACCGATAACGCCAGCCGCTGGGAACGGTCCAGTTGCACCGCTTCGGACACGTTTTTCCTTTCCCAGGGAGCCTCGGTCAGGGTAGCGGCAGCATAGGCCGCTCTGAGGGCCGAAAAGAACAGGGAAAATAGCAGTAATAAAGCAATGAGCGCTACCTCCGGCGCAAATGTATCAAACAAAACAGGGGTGGTCAGGCTCGTAAGGGGAAGAAAAGTACGACGAAAAAAACGGGTAGTCGGACACGTTCGGGACAAAGGGTCGTCACTGTCGGGTAGGTCTTTCACTGGCTGGACTGTGCTTGCTGGGTTTGGGTAGTACTTAGGCTTGGTCGCTTACTAAACTATTTAAAAATCATTCCACACCACCTTCTTCAATGCGAATTAGAACAATCTTTTCCTACTTGCTACTGCTGGCGGGCGAATAATTTTAAATTACTGCCCTAAAACTCAAAGACCCCACCACCGTGGGGTCTTGTGAAATGAGAATAGCACGCATCAGAAAGGCAGATCATCATCGTCATCGCCGGGAGCCATGGCAGGGGGTACCGGGTCCTGACGACGGGGAGCAGCCGGCGCGCCGGCCGGGCGGCTGGGGGCCGCGGAGGAGTTATCTCCGCCGTCGGAATTTCCGCTGCCACCTGAGCCACCACCTCCCAGCAGGGTCATGGTATTGGCCCGGATGGTAACCCCGGAGCGTTGCTGGCCTTCTTTGTCGGTCCAGTTTTCGGTACGAATCCGGCCTTCAATATAAACAGAGTTTCCTTTGCGCAGGTACTTCTCGGCGATTTGAGCCAGCCGGTCCCATAATTCAATCCGGTGCCATTCGGTTTGTTCTACCCGCTCACCGCTTTTGTTGGTGTAGGATTCCGAAGTAGCAATATTGAACCGGGCTACGGACGAGCCTCCTTCCAGGTACCGGACTTCCGGGTCGCTGCCCAGATTACCGATCAAAATCACCTTATTTACGCTTCCTGCCATAGTATGTAGTGTTAGGTAGTTGTTGAGCTGACAGCTGGTAGTACTTAGCTGTTAGCCTTGATAAGTACAGGTATAATTGAATAAATAAACCAAAAAAGGTACATATAAGATCCGGAATGGCTGCATCGGCACCTCCCGATCTTCTCATAAAGTTACGAAAAAAAGTATTGTATCAGGTAAGAATTTATCAAAACCGGCTTCGGCAATTCTTCCACTTCCTCCTGATTGTAGAAGGCCATGTTATCGGGGAGTAGGAGGCTGCGTTCCGGCGGCATTCTAAGGTGCCAGAAGCGAGCGTAGAGCCGCTGGTGCGTGAGCAGGTGCACATAGGGGCCCGCCGTGCGCACTACTTCCCCCATCTCCAGCCAGTGCGCCAGTACGTGATCCGACTCCAGCTCATTCAGGTCGGTTGTTTCTTCGGCGGCTTCAATCAGGTAGAAATCATACATGCCCTGCCAGACGTCTTTGGTCGTCCGCTCGCGCAGAGCCAGTCGTCCCTCCTTCTCCACCACAAAGTAGTTGAGGTACCGGTCGCGTACCTTGTTCTTCTTGCCTTTGACCGGCAGCTGAGCCTGCGCCCCGTGGGCAAAGGCATAACAAACGTCGTTGAACGGACAAAGCAAGCAGTCGGGCGCTACGGGCTGGCACTGGATGGCCCCAAACTCAATTGTGGCCTGGTTGAAGGTGGCAGCATCATCGGGTGGAAGCAGTTGCTGGGCCAGCGCCGTAAATTCCTTCCGGGCGCCGCTGCTGGTTATATCCGTCTTGATTCCGAAAATCCGCGCCAGTACCCGGTATACGTTGCCATCAACGGCGGCCACCGGCTCATTGTAGGCAAAGCTGGCAATGGCGGCGGCGGTATAGGCTCCAATCCCTTTCAGTTTAATCAGTTCAGCGTAGGAGGCCGGAAAATTCCCTCCCAGTTCCTGTACAATCAGGCGGGCGGTCTGGTGCATGTTGCGAGCCCTTGAGTAGTAGCCCAACCCCTGCCACAGGCGAAGTACCTCTTTTTCATCCGCCGCGGCCAGGTCCCGCAGGGTAGGGTACTGCTCCACAAACCGCAGGTAGTAGGGCATTCCCTGCGCTACCCGCGTTTGCTGCAGTATCACCTCCGAAAGCCAGATCCGGTACGGGTCGTTGGTGTGCCTCCAGGGGAGGTCGCGGTGGTGGCGGTGGTACCACCTGATGAGTTTACTGCTGAAATCCAGGAGTCCGGCAGGCTCATTTATGGGGCTTATCAACTTTTACTTGCTGTTTTTTAATGAATTATAAAAAAAATGGAAAAGTAACTCTTTTATGTTTTAGTAAAATTGCGCTACCTTTGTACTCCCAAAAAAAGGAGAGGTAATTTTTAATTTAATATAGTAATATCACTTTAAAGTTAGTAATCACAGTGACTAAGGCAGACGTAATCGCTCAAATTTCTGAGAAAACAGGTGTAGACAAAGCTGATGTTCAGCAAACCCTCGAAACATTCTTCACCGTTGTTAAAGATTCACTCGCTGATGGCGAAAATCTTTATGTTAGAGGATTCGGCAGCTTCATCAACAAGAAGCGCGCCCGCAAGGTAGCCCGTAACATTTCCCAGGGTACCTCCATGATTATTGATGAACACTTTGTACCAAGCTTTAAACCGGCCAAAGTGTTTGTTGAGCAAGTAAAAAACAGCGAACAACTGAAAGCTGTCGCTGAGAAATAACCCGCCTTCGCTTAGTTAAGGCAATTTTTGAAAGGTAAAGTATGAAAAGGTCAATCATTCTGGTTTGTGTGTCAGCTGTTGCGTTGGTAGGGACTTTGTATAGTCTGCCCAAAGTAGTAGTCAATACCAAAAATCAGAAAGTGAGTACCGAACAAAGCGCGGCGCAGGAGCCGGCGAGCGAAGGACATCTGGCCGAAACGCCTAACAAGGATGATCATTCCAGTCAGGCATTAACTCCGGAGCAGCAACAAAAGATCGAAGCCCTCCGGACCAGTTATAACCAGGCTTCGCCTGCGGACCGTATAACTGCGGCCGCCGGGCTTTCCGATGCTTTTTCGCAGTATCAGAAGTTTGACAGTGCTGCTTATTATGCCGAACAGGCCGCTTTGCTAAGCCCTACTGTTGAGAGTTGGCTACGGGCCGGTGACCGTTATTACGAGGCGTTTGGATTTGCCGTAGATGAGTCTAAGGCAAAGAGGATGGGTGAAAAAACCCGGGAATACTATCAAAAAGCCCTGGACAAAAACCCCGAATTGCTGGCAGCGAAGGCCAATTTGGCCATGACTTATGTCAATACTGCCTCACCCATGCAGGGGATTATGTTGCTACGCGAGGTACTTGATGCCGACCCAACCAACGAACTGGCTTTGTTTAACTTAGGAATTCTGTCGATGCGCTCCAACCAGTACGCAAAAGCGGTGGAACGTTTTCAGCAGATAGTCCGAAATAATCCTTCCAATACCAAGGCACAATTCTACCTGGGTGTGAGCCTGGTGGAAGTAGGACGGGACGATGAAGCCCGTAAAGTACTGGCCGAAGTAAAAAAGAAGGAAACTGATCCGGTGATTCAGCAAGCCATTGGCGAACTGGAGCAGCGACTTAAGTAAAGGCGTAACCGGCCTGCCCGGTACTCGCTCCCCATTGATTAATTTATTTTTTAACTAATTAACCGTTTTAAGCTATGCCTTGCGGAAAAAAAAGAAAAAGACATAAGATTGCTACGCACAAAAGAAAGAAGCGTCTCAGAAAGAACAGACATAAGAAGAAGTAATGTATACGTAAAACCGGATTGGTCGGGCTTAGCCGCGGTCCGGTTTTACTTACTTTTATCCTGACCAGTCTCTATTTTACACACATTCCGCCCGGAATGGCGTGTTTAGTTGTCACCTATTCCAGGCCAGTTAATTGGTTGTACATTGAGTAACGAATTAGTAATCAATTCTACTCAAAAAGGGGAACGAATAGCCCTTTTGCAGAGTAAACGCCTACTAGAATACCACGTTGAAGAACCCGATCAGAATTTTACCGTTGGAGATATTTATCTTGGTACGGTTAAAAAGCTGGTCACGGGCCTTAATGCTGCTTTTGTTGATGTAGGGTACGAAAAGGATGCCTTCCTGCACTACCTTGATTTGGGCCCTAATATCAACTCTCTCAATAAGTTCACAAAAGATGTCATTGCCAAACGAGTTAACTCGGGTAGGTTCAATAACTTCAAAATGGAACCCGAAATTGAGAAGCTCGGTAAAATAGACAAGGTACTTTCTAAGAATCAGCCCATACTTGTACAGGTTGTCAAAGAGCCTATTTCTACCAAAGGCCCCCGACTCTCCTGTGATATCTCCATTGCCGGGCGCTACATAGTACTTGTTCCTTTTTCCAATTCGGTCAATCTCTCCAAAAAAATTACCGATAAACAGGAACGTACGCGTCTACAGCGACTCATCTCTTCCATCAAACCCGCCAATTTTGGGGTTATTGTTCGTACAGTAGCCCAGGGCCACGACGTGGAAGAGCTTGATAAAGACCTTCAGAACTGCCTTGAGAAGTGGGATAATGGTATCAAAGCACTTCGTGATGCCAAGCCCCGCGACCGCGTTATCGGTGAGATGAACCGTGCTTCGTCGATCCTGCGCGACATGCTGAATGAGTCCTTTGATAGTATCACCGTAGACTCCAAGGAGGTATTCGATGATATTAAAACCTACATCCGGACTATTGCTCCCGAGAAGGAGAACATTCTTAAGCTACACAACGGCAAGAGTAAAATTTTTGAACAGTTCGGACTGGAAAAGCAAATCAAGTCCCTCTTTGGCCGGTCGGTGAGCCTGCCCGGTGGAGGGTACCTGATTATAGAGCATACCGAAGCGCTGCACGTTATTGATGTGAACAGCGGCAATAAGTCCAATACCGAAGAAGACCAGGAAGCTACGGCCCTGAGTGTAAACCTCGAGGCCGCCAAGGAATTGGCCCGTCAGCTTCGGCTACGCGATATGGGAGGTATCATTGTGGTGGACTTCATTGACATGAAGAAAGCGGAAAACAAAAGGAAGCTTCATGATGTCATGCGGGACGAAATGAAATCCGACCGCTCCAAGTACACCATTCTTCCCCTTTCCAAGTTTGGTCTGATGCAGATTACGCGGCAACGTGTACGTCCCGAAATGAATATTGTTACGCGGGAGACATGCCCCACCTGCGGCGGCACGGGTACTATTCAGGCCAGTATTCTGGTATCAGATATTATCCTGAACAATGTGGACTATATTCTTACCAAGCAAAACGAACGCGGTATCAGCATATCTTTACATCCTTTCCTGTACGCCTATTTCACCAAAGGCCTGATGTCCCATCAAATGCAGTGGTTCATCAAGTACAAGACCTGGGTCAAGCTTATGGCCGATAGCTCGCTGGGGGTGGTAGAGTTTAAATTCCACAATCGTTTTGGGGAAGAAATTGACATTGCCCAGATAAACTAAGGTACTAGTAAGAGAGGGTTATTTTCCTTTCCAGACGGGTAAGCGCTTTTCTTTAAAGGCGCTTATTCCTTCTTTAGCGTCGTCCGATTCCAATATCTTTTCCAGCTGTGCCTTGAGGAAGGCGTGTTTTCTTCTTTCGGGTACCTCACCCAGCTGGTTAATGGTTTCCATTCCTACGCGTATGGCCAGCGGTGCATTCTGGCAAATCTGCCGGGCCAGTTCCTCCACTTTTGCCTGGATTTCGGCCTTTTCAACCACCCGGGTAACCAGTCCCATGGTCAAAGCTTCTTCCGCTGAAAAAGAGTTGCCGGTAATACATATCTCAAGTACCTTCCGCGGAGGCAGGATGCGTAAGAGCGACGCCATAACCTGCATGGGCCAGATACCCCGCTTCACCTCGGGCAGGCCGTAGGTAGCATCGGGTACGCTTACTACAAAGGTACAACCGGCAATAAGAAGGAAACCTCCCGCCAGTACGGCTCCCTCTACCTGGGCTATGCAGGGTTTTACCAATTCTAAAAAAGCGTCTCCCAGCGTTACAGATACCCGTGGCTTAGGCATGGTAGTATTTTTTGTATCTACGGACGAATCGTGAAAGGCGTTCAGGTCAGCACCAGCGCAGAAAACCGGCCCTTCTGCCTCCACAATAACACACCACACATCCTCCCGGTAATGCGCATAGGCCAGCGCGTAGGCAATTTCGTCGGCCATGGTTGGTGTGAAGGCATTACGCTTTTCCGGGCGGTTCAGCCTGATCCGGAAAATGTGCTCCTGCTGAGTTGTTCGGATAAAGATGAAGTCTACCTGGCTAAACGAGCGGGTATCTTCTTTGGAATAAAAACGCATAAGCTGAAAATTAAAAAGGTACTTTGTAGATCGCTGCCCCGGGCCTGTTAGTTTACTAACAAAGAAAACTGCCTTTGGGCCTCGGCCAGGGCTTCGTAGTCAAGTGGCAGTAGTTCCTGCTTATCCTGCACAAAGTCCAGCAGGTTTTCGGTTGGCATGTTTCCGACGAGGGTATCCTGCGCCATGGGGCAACCTCCATAGCCAAACAAGGCACCGTCGAACCGTCGGCAGCCTGCTTTATAGGCAGCAAGTACCTTCTCCCGCCAGTTAGTCGGCGTGGTGTGAAAATGCGCCCCAAACTCGAGGTCGGGCCGCGAGAGTACCAGCTGACTAAAAATAGTCTGAATATCGTCGGCCCCGGCAACACCCACCGTGTCAGCCAGGGAAAATATCCGGATGTCCAGCGTCGCCAGTTGCTCCACCCAATGCAACGCTACCCCGGCATTCCAGGGGTCACCGTAGGGATTCCCAAATCCCATGGAAATATAAATAACGAGTTCCTTGCCGTGCTGTCGGCATAGCTCCTGAATGGCTTCCACCCGCCCCACCGACTCCACAATGGTGGCGTTGGTATTGCGCAGCTGGAAGGTTTCGGAAATAGAAAAGGGGTACCCCAGGTAGCTGATGGCTTCGTGTTGGCAGGCTTCCTGCGCCCCACGCTCGTTGGCCACTATAGCCAGCAACCGTGTAGTGGTACCCGTCAGGTCAAGCTGCCTGACTACCAGCTCGGTGTCACTTACCTGCGGCATAGCTTTAGCTGACACAAAACTCCCGAAATCAAGGGTATCAAAGCCCACCCGGAGTAACGTGTTGAGGTACTTAACCTTTTGCTCCGTCGGAATAAAAGGATGGTACCCCTGCCAGGCATCCCGGGGACATTCAATTATCTTCATAGCTTCCGCTTTTTGTACAGTGTTTAAGTATAACAAAAAAAGCCGGGCTAAGGCACAGGAATTTAAAAGAGGAGGAGCAGGTAAAAGGAAGAAAGAGCCGCAGAGAAAAAAATCTACCTCTGCGACTCCGGGTGTTTTGTTACAATAATTACTTCAGAATTGGCGCCAGGTCCTTTTCATTTTCGGCCAGCCACGCAGTGATTTCTTCCACAATCTGACGGATTCCTATCCGGGGTTTCCAGCCGGTCATAGCGGTCACTTTGGAGTTGTCGGTTACGTATAAACGGATGTCGGCGGTGCGGGTTTCGGCCACTGCCTTGATGGGTATAGTGCGGCCCGTTACCTCTTGGCAAACCTTGGTCAGTTCCTGCAGCGAGGCGCTGCTTTCCAGCCCGCCGCCTACGTTCAGGATTTCCCCGTTTACTTTATCGATGTTGTGCAACTGCCAGTCAATAAGCCGGTAAAGGTCAGCTACGTGTAGCATGTCCCGAATCTGTTTCCCGGTACCGCCGTACCCGAAGTACCCGAGTTGCTGGTCAAAATAATGCTTGGCAATCCAAAGTACCATGACGCCCTGGTCTACTTTACCCATTTGCCAGGGGCCGGTAAGTACACCGCAGCGGTTAATAATGGTTTTTAAACCGTAAAATTCGTTGTATTCCTGAATAATCAGTTCAGACGCCAGCTTGGTAGTACCATACAGCGAACGGGCTCCGTCGAGCGGAAACTCTTCGGCAATGCCCTTGGATGATACTCCTGAAACCGGCTGCTCATCGGCCAGGGCAAAGCGTGTCTCTTCCTCTACGAAGTTCAGCGTTTCGATGGTTTTGATGGGATACACCCGGCTGGTCGAAAGAAATATAAAGTCGGCCTTGTGCCTGAGGGCGTAGTTGAGGCAGTTCACCGTCCCGAACAGATTGGTGTTAATGAGGTAGTCGGGGGTACCGTCCAGGCCGGCCAGTACCGATGGCTCAGCCGAAGCCTCAATAACCTTGTCCACGGCAGGCAGCGCGTCAAAGTCTTCCTTACTACGGATATCACCGTGGACAAACTCTATCCCCTGCTCCTTCAGACGGCTGAGGTTGAGCTCTGAGCCCCGGCGCTTAAGGTTATCCAGCGCGAAAATTTGATAATCAGGATAATTTTGTTTGAGCGAAATAGCTAACGACGACCCCACGAACCCGGCTCCTCCGGTGATGAGTATTTTCATGAATAGATAATTGAATGAAAGGATGTCCGGGGTATATAACTAACTCCCGCGCCCAAAGTTATAATATTCCTAAAATTGGAGAAACAGACCGACTATTTTTCAGCGGGTACTTATCATCTACCCTCAGGTACCTAACCCCGCAGCCGAAGTTTAATCTGAACGTAAAATTGTACTTGAACCCGTACCCCGGCTGTCAGAGAAACCTGTAACTTTGTCCCTGACCTGTTGTTATCACGTATACTGGTTTTTATTGAAACTCCGCACCACTAAAATCTGATATGACTACTCCTTTGGTAGAAACCGGGCGATTCCGGATAGTACCGCTGACGCACCGACAGCTGAAAAAATACATAAAGACTGATTTTTCGCTGGAAAAAGAGCTGGGCGTAAAACCCGTTCCCCGTACAGTACCTCCGGCTTTGATGGAAGCGCTGGAAGTGATGCTGCTGCCCAGCATGGAGGGGCTCTTCAGCGTACCGCTTTTCTTTACCCTCTGGACCATTATCCATAAGCAGGAAAATATTATTGTGGGCGACTTGTGCTTTAAGGGCGACCCTAATGAAGCCGGGGAGGTAGAGGTAGGTTACGGCATCTATGACGATTTTCAGAACAAGGGCTACATGACTGAAGCCCTCGGGGGCATAATCCTCTGGGCGTTTCAGCAACCGGCGGTAAAGTGTATACTGGCCGAAACCGAACAGGAAAACCTGGCCTCGCAGCGTACCCTGAAAAAACTACACTTTGAGCAGTACCAGCAGGTAAACAACATGCTTTGGTGGCGACTGACGCCCTCTGCTCGGGTAGTACACGATAGTACTTCTCCCGGTAAGGCATTCTGAGGAGATAAGCTGTTATACAACAGGCTGCTTTTTATAGGAAGCCAGAATATGAAAAATGTTGAACGGGGAATTGTACAAGGCCTCCGGGGCCGGGTTGGTGACCGATAATGACGTCTGGCCCTAAACCTTCTTTTGCTTCTCCGGTTCCATAGTTAAAGCATTTACTATCTATCACAAACACTTTCCCTACTGTATGATGAAAATACTGCAATTCAGAAATGGCGATACAATGCCAGCTATTGGTTTGGGTACCTGGAAATCCAAAGAAGGCGAAGTATACAAGGCCGTCACGGAAGCCCTTCGTATCGGGTATCGCCACATCGATTGTGCGGCTATTTATGGAAATGAAGCTGAAATTGGCCAGGCTTTTAAAGACGCCATGGCGTCGGGTGTAGTACAACGGGAGGACCTGTGGGTGACCTCCAAACTCTGGAACAACGCGCACCGGAAAGAGCAGGTACTACCCGCGCTCCAGCAAACCCTGCGGGACCTGAACCTGGACTACCTGGACCTGTACATTATTCACTGGCCCGTAGCCCTGAAAGAGGGCATTGGTTTCCCCGGCAGCGCCGAAGATTTTCTTAGCCTGGATGAAGTACCCCTGTCCGAAACCTGGGAAGCCATGGAGCAGTGCGCCGAACAGGGGCTGGCAAGGCACATCGGCGTTTCTAACTTTAGCATTCCCAAGATAAAAAACCTGCTGTCGACGGCCCGGATCCGGCCGGAGATGAACCAGGTAGAAATGCACCCTTACCTGCAGCAGAACGCCTTGCTCAACTACTGTAAGCAGGAAAATGTTCACATCACGGCCTACTCTCCGCTGGGGTCCAGCGACCGGCCCGTACACCTGATTCAAACCAATGACCCGGTGTTACTGGAAGACGCCACTATTGCCGCTATTGCCGAAAAACACAGTTGCTCACCGGCTCAGGTCCTGATTAGCTGGGCGGTTCACCGGGGTACCTCGGTCATTCCGAAATCGGTAAGTCCCGTTCGTCTGCAACAAAACCTGGAAGCCGCTTCAGTGGCCCTGGATGGTGAAGATATGGCCCAAATTGCTGAACTCGACCGTGGCTTCCGGTTTATTAACGGAAGTACCTGGGCCAGGGAAGGTGCCTACTATACTACCACGGCTGAGCTATGGGATGAATAGATGAAGAGTATTAATTATTGTAGAAAGTAGGCAGGGACGAGAGCCCTGCCTATTCATTTTCACAACCTTCAATGGCCATATCGGCAAAGCTACCTTCCCTGGCAAAGAAATCTTCATTGAGTTGTATACTTTCACCGGCTTTATAGTATACCTCAACCCCAGACTCAACGGTATTGGTGGTTATCAGGTCAATGGCGGCAGCGTAAGGATGCGCTGGTGTTACAGTTAAAGTACCGCTAAGCGTTCTGTGCGCAGGGCATGGATCTCTTACCAAAAAGGTTTGATCGGCAAATACCCCCGCAGTAGCGTCATCTCCGGCTTCGTAGGCCCGCAGCTGTACATACCCCTCCTGCCCGGTCAGGGTTATTACTCCTCCATTAACCACGGCTGGTCCTCCCATAACGATATACCTGACGGCTCGCCCAGTACCTGCCGATGCCTCTAAGCCAAATGGGGGCGTACTGACAGTTTTATCACCAATAGTGGCAAAGCTTAATTCCTGGGCACTAAAAGGCCTTTTTACCGTAAAAGTCTGGTCAATATACCGGGCCTGGTTATAGCTGGCATCTCCATGCTGCGAAGCCCTTACGGTTACGGTTCCCGGTTTACCGATCAGGGTAAGCGTATTTCCCAAAACAGTGGCTTCACCCCGCACAATGTAGTACCTAACCGGCAAACCAGAAGTAGCAGATGCCTGTAGGGTAATGTGGGCATCGGTTGTTAGTTTATCAGCGATAAGGTCAAAAGACAGCGTTTGGCTGTTTTTGCCACAATTCGGATAAATAAACCGGTCCGCAAAGCTGCTGTTTCCTTCGGGATCAGTAGCGATAAAGCGGAACTTGTAGTAGTAGGACTCACTCCCTTCGTCTCCGCAGTACAGTGCATCCATGTTTAAACTTACTGACTGTGACTCCTGCCTTTTATCCAGATGCTCGTGTCCGTTGTGGCCCAGGTAAATTTCCCAGGTATATTTTAGCAATGCCGCATCGGTTTGTCCGTCAGTGGCTGATCCATTTAAATTAATCTGGAAAACATCGGACGGACTGGCCTGACTAAAAGCCAATTCGGCGTTGCCAATAAGCGGTGGAGCATTATTCAACGAAATCCAGAGCGAATCAGCAGCGGAAAGTCCGTACGTGTCAGTCACCGTCAGGATTACTTTAAATTTAACCGGCGCGTCCGATAGTGTAGAAAATTTGTGGTGAGGAGCCAACCCGGACTCCGAAGTACCATCGCCAAAATCCCAATTGTACGTGAGAAGATCACCATCCGGGTCGTAGCTATTCTGGCCATTGAGGCCGGTAGTAAGTACTTTATCATGGCTGAAGAGCGAATCCGCACTGATCCGGGCAACCGGAGGCCTGTTTCCTGGTGCATAACGAATCCTCCTGACGGAGGTCCGGTCAGAATAGTAAATACCGTTTCCGTAAGGACTCACGGCAATACTGAAAATACTATGTGAATTTGTAAAAAAACGCTTTACCCCAACCGGATGGTGGCCTTCATCAAATTGGATGTAGTTAATCCAGTTACCCGTGTAGTCAGCAATATACAAAGCACGCTGGTACTCCTCCGGGAAATCGTCGTGGTTATAAAAAGCCCCGATTACAATGGATGTACCCGACATGGAGGCATCGTTGTCCGGTAGCGAACCCAGGGGTGTAATGACGGAGCCGTTACGGATTTCGCCCCCGTTGCGGTAAGCCAGAATCGGTTTTTCCCATTCGGTAGGATAGACCTTTTCCGGCCGGTAGTACCGGTGGTTCATGCCTTCGTAGAAAGGCCAGCCAAAATCAAGACCGGGTTGGTCTACCAGGTTGAGTTCATCAAAGTCAGATTGGCCAACATCCCCAATCAGTATTTTACCCGGATCATGGGGGTACTTACCCGTACCCGGGACATGTACTAATTTCCAGGGATTCCGTAGTCCCTTTGCCCAAATCCTGGATTGAAACGAACGCCGATCAGCGGCATCGTAGCCCGGGTTACCCGGTAAGCCATCGCCCGTAGCGGGGTCGAGTCGTAAAAGTTTACCCGAAAATGAATAGTCGTAAGGGCTCCGAAACATGCCAATATCCTGGTCTTCGGTCATAATTCCATTGTCAAGCGCCGATTGAAAGGCAGTAGCCGGATGAGACCCAAAATCCTGGTTATCGTACATTCCCCCGTCACCAATGGAAATCAGGAGAGAGCCATCTCCACCGAAACAGATGCCACCACCCATGTGGTAAAAAGAAAGAATGGGAGCACCCATAGCGGGGGTTTCTCCGAAAAGACTTACCCCGGTAGCCAGATTTGCCGTTGGAAAAGTAGCAGCAGGATTGGAGACTGTATAGCGGCTAACGCGGAGTATCCGGGCATAGGGTGAGCTATCATAACTTGACAGGGGAATGGCTTCCGGCTTTACAGCATAAGACAGGTAGATATAGCCATTGGTTAGGAAATTGGGGTCTAAGGCAAAACCAATAAGTCCCAGGTCACCCTCATCTTCGCATTCCGAGGAAATATCTATCAGGGGTACACTGGCCTTTACACCATTATTAATAACCCACACCGCTCCATCGTGTTGCCAGGCAAAGAGCCGCCCGCTTTCATCAAATGTAATACCTACCACAATGCCGGACCCACTGAATCCCGCCACGGCCTCGTCTACAAATCCTGCTGGCTGCGCAAAGGCCCTTCCGGCCCCCAGGCATAGTACCAGCACTACCAGAAGCGGCAGTCTGAACCGAAGGAATAGTTGCCCCTTACAGCCGGTAAAAGGTAGTTGATTAGTCATTGCCGGCGGCGGTTAATTTCCCTTCCAGCAGCTCTATTCGCTTTTCCTGCTGTATGATATAGAGGGTAAGTTCTTCAATCTTTTCCAGCAACCTGGCCTGCATTTCGGCTACATCTACTCCCTCCTTCGCTACGGTTTCGGCCGATGGTACCCGGGGTAGATGACCATTTTTCTGAATAAACTTTTCTACCTCTTTTAGGGGTAAAATAGGGTACTCCGGTTGAAAAACATAGTCGGCCCACTTACTGGAATTAGCAATAGCCACCCGCATACTGGTAGCCAGTATTCCTCCGTTCACGTACAAACGATATCCCTCGGGGGTATTGACCATGGGCCCCATCACAAAGCGGCTGTTTTCAATGGTCTGTACCAGGTCGGTACCCGCCACTTTCCGCCAGGTTTCGACGCCCAGTTTCTGCCAGGCAGGGGTTGAAGTAGTATTGGTAAAATAATACAACCCACTCGAATCCGGCACATAGGCCAATAAACCCACAGCGGGTGAGCTGATGGAGGTTAGCTGGGAATAGGAAAGCCGGGGAATCAGAAGTCCCTGATTAGAACTGTTAAGTTCCAGGACAGCCGAGGAATGGGGGGTAGGTGCCGGGGAGCCAATGACTATACCGTTCTCAGAAAAATTAAGCAGGCCGGATTGGCAGCAGGCGGTATGCCAACCCAAGGTAAAAAACGTTAGCAAAAGTAATAGCGGCCTCATACGCACAGGATGTTTAATTACACCCTACCTACCAGCAATAAAAATGCCGATTGTTAATTTTGCGATATAAATTTCGGAGCTTCTATCTCAGGAAGAGCAATTCTCTAATTTGCTGACTTACAAAACATTAAGCTCAATTAAGAAAAGCATCTAATCCCCATCCGTTTTCTTTATGACTGAAAATGAGCCGTCTGTTTCCAGAATAATTGTTTCAACCTTGTCCAGGCCACTTAGTCCTTTTTTTCGGACGGCCCCCAGTAAGTCATCTTTCCGGACCCGTTCTTTGCGCATATTTTTTTCCAGCAAGTTGCCCCCGTGGAAAAGTAAAGTAGGCTGAGAGGTGATGAGTTTTGAAAAGAAGCTGGAACGTACTTCAATAAATGAAAATATATACTGAAGCGAAACCAGCAGCAGAAAGGTTGTCAATGACTCCGCTACCGACACGGTTTTGGCCGTAAGAATCCGGCCAAAAGCAGACCCCATGGTAATGGTAATAATAAAGTCAAAGGCGTTCATACTGGCCAGAGTGCGCTTTCCCGACATACGCAGCAGTACTATGATACCCAAATAGGTAAGGGTCCCTACTACCAGAATGCGGAGAATAGGCTCCCAGCCACTCCAGAAAAATACAGGATCATCCATAGTCCAATTGGTTAGTGAGGAGCCGGCCAGTGCCAGGCTCCGTTGTTTATATTGCCCAAAAGAAGCTTTCGCCTTTCGGTCAGGTCTTTAAATTTTTGGTGAAACTCCCGCTCCGGTATTGTAGGAATTCCCTGCTTACTGATGCTGGCTAAATCAGGTCTGGGTGGTTCTTCGTCCGCGACCTGGATAAAGGCAGATTGAAGGGTAGTCAGATAACTATCAATTGATTTCCGGGCCGAATTGAGGATAGTCCTTGGGGGATGAAATTTCTCTTCTACTCCAAATTCAATCAGGGTCAGAGCATCATCCAGGATCGCGACTGCCATATTCAGCGATTTCTCCATCTGCACAGCATGGTAATAGTGCAGAATGGGAAAAGACATATGCTGTTCGTTGATTAGGGCCAGTTGCTGGGACAGCGAACTCAACTGTAACTCAATGGCCCCAAAGTCATTTTTGTGCCACTGCTGTATTACGAATTCTTCGGAGGTCTTGCCAATACCTGTTATCTGGCTGGCCAGAGCCCGCTTCTGGGATACAGCGGCTACAACCTGCAATACATACGTTATCAGCAGCGTAACCATGCCCATACCACTGAAAGCCACCAGAGCACTAAGTACCTGCCAGGTATTTCCATTAGGAATAAAATCTCCGTTGCCGACCGTAAACATGCAATAGGCCACGTACCAGAGCACATCCGTAAAGTCAGAAAGGGCACCCGTAGAACTGTTTACGATGGCCATGGATTGAGAATAGAAAATAAGGGTCCAGCCCAGCCACAGCAGGAGTATGTAGGAGACCACCGTTCCAAAAAGGATGAGGGGGCCAGCCAGACTCAATAGTTTATGATTGCCAGTACCAAATACCTGGCGAATCAACTTCCAGAACCAGGAGGTGAGCCTTGAGGTGAGAGGAGCCGAATTACCATCTACCCAAATAGTAGTCCATAGCCCCTCAATATAGGTCCAGACTACTAACACAATCCCTGAAATCAGTAGCAGTACATTCATTTTTTCAGCAGTAGGTCTGTTATTTAACCCGCTGATTTGGACATTGTTTGCCCGGATGTCTCCTGATTCAGGTAGTTTTTATGGTTTTTAGTGAACAGATTCCAACAAATTATTGGGTCATGAAGCGCCAGGAAACGGTACCTACCGAGTTGGGCTTGCCCGGCTCAGCTACCGCAAGGGTACCTTTCCACTGGCCGTCGGGCTGGCGTTCTACCTTTATCTCCCGCCAGCTATACCGGCCTTTTTCGTAGTCAAAGGTTTCGCCGTCGTCATCGTAGAGCAGGTACTTACCATTCTTTTGGCCGTAATGCCTGATTTCCATATCCACCCGTTCCCCGGCTTTGGGCGCATGCAGCCGGGGCGCCATCAGGGGTATAATACCCCCGTCTTTTACAAATACGGGAATTTTATCCAGATCCGCCGTGACACTGATTACCTCACCGTTGCCCACGAAAGTACCCGTGTAGAAGTCGTACCACCGGCCTTTGGGCAGGATAACCTTACGGGTGCTTTGCCCGGTAAAGAGTGGTGCCACCAGCAGGTACTCTCCGGCCATGTATTGATCCTTTACCTCACGCGTAACGGCCTCTTCGTAGGGGTTTTCTTCCAGGCTGGCCGAGTTCTTTTCTTTTCTGGCTTCCTGACCAAAGCCCGCTTCCAGGTTCATGGACCGGAACGGCGGGGTACCCTGGTAGTGGTACTTTGCAAACTCGGTATACCAGTAGGGCATCATCTGCATCCGGAGCTGGGCCATCTGCTTTACCTGTTCGGCTACTTCCGGAAATGACCAGGGCCTGGTACCACTGGACCAGGCGTTGATCATGGCCATGGGCGAGAAACAGACCGTCTGCATCCGGCGCAGCCACTCCTCACCGGTTTTGGATGCCCGTACTTCCGGCGTCCAGAGTACCCCGGAATAGCCGCTGTTGATCAGGGCTGTTATGAAGTCTTCGTGGCTGTAATTGTCATTATAAATAACGTAGGGGAAGGACGAACCACCCGCATTGGAGGCGCGTACCAGTCCGTAGGTACGGGTATTGTTTTTCCTGAATAAGTCAAAGGTATGCTTTTGTACCAGCAGTCCGTAGGTTTGGCGCATTTGCTCGGCGCTGTGTCCGGACGGAAAAGTGGCTACATCCGGCCACAGGTAAGAGTCGTAGCCATCCACTTCGTCGATTTTGTACCCGCTCACGCCAATACGCACGTGATCCTGCTCAAACTTGGAGAAAAGTACCTCCCGCGCCCGGGGCATACTCAAGTCCGGCACCGCCCCTACCCACACGGTATGGGAGGCGGTGAAGGGGGCAATTTCAGGATAAATGGAAGCCTCCGGCGACACGTAGGGGTTAGTCCAGAGATTAATGCGTACGCCTTTTGACAAGAGTTCCCTTACAAAACGTTCAGGTTCCGGAAAGCGGCCTTTGTCCCATTCGAAGGTACAGGGGTAAGACTTGCTCTGCCAGCCGGGCTCCAGTCCGATAAAATCCAGTGGGTAACCCTTTTCTTCAAACTCCCGGGCTTCCCCCAGTACCTGTTCGGCCGTGTAAAGGCGGTGTACCCGCTGCGTAAAGCCCAGGCCCCAGCGCGGCGGCAAAGTACCCCCGCCATTAAACAGATTGAACCGGCGTACGGCATCCAGCGGACTGGGACCCGCAAATACGTAAAATTCCAGTCCGGCGGCCGGTATAAGTACCTCAACGGCATCTGAGTAGGGCCGGGCACTCCAGGTTTTGTCGGTGTTACGGTCTTTGAGTTCGGGAGGATTTTTGCTGTCTTTCCGTACCGCCGAACCGGCGTAAATATCCAGGTACCGGGCTGAGTTTATCAGTACACCGTACCCTTTCGACGATACATAAAACGGAACGGGCGCGTGCGTGCGACCATTATCTGATTTGCCATAATGGTCAACGTGCAACTGCAGGATTTTACCCCGCTGGTGTACCGTCTGAAAGTTGAGTCCGAATCCATACAGCTGTTCGGTTCGGTCCAGGGGGAGCCGGAGGTAGGTTTTTCCATCCTGAAACCGGACTTTAATCTCCTCCCGCAGCAGCGGGAACGGTGCTTTTTCCAGGCGGGCAAGGGCCGTCTTATTGGGAGTTACGTCGGCGGCCGTAAGCAGGTTGTAGGCTTCGGGTTTGCCCGCCACCGCCTTCCATACCCCCGGCGCCACCTCCGTCCACGACAGCCCCTGGGCAGAAACGGATAAGGTAATTAATAGAAATTGAAGTAAAACGATAACCCGATTGAGTGGCTTCATGATTTACCAGAGATGATGTACCTGGCCTTTGATGGTCCGCTCGTAAAGGTCCTTGATGGCCTCCAGCTCAGTGGTAGCCAGCGGCGGTAGTTCCTGGGCGTGCAGGTTAGAAACTACCTGCTCCGGGCGCGAGGCTCCCGGAATAATACAGCTTACTTCCTGAAAATCCAGGATCCAGCGCAGGGCTACCGGTGCCAGATTTTCGTAGGCGGAAAAAATTTCTTTCAGCTCCTTTACCGCGTCTACGCCGGTCTGGTAGTCTATACCCGAGAACGTTTCCCCCTTGTCGAAGGCTTCGCCGTGGCGGTTGAAATGGCGGTGGTCACCTTCCTTGAAGGTAGACTGCTCATCAAACTTCCCGGTCAGCAGGCCACTGGCCAGAGGTACCCGCACAATAATACCCACATCGCGTTGGCTGGCTTCGGAAAAGAACAGTTCGGCGGGTCGCTGCCGAAACATATTGAATATAATCTGGACGGTGGTGACGTTGGGAAACTCGATAGCTTTCAGGGCTTCTTCCACTTTTTCGACGCTTACCCCCAGGTGCTGTATTTTTCCTTCCTGTTTCAGGCGGTCAAACAGCTCAAAAATTTCGGGACGGTAGTATACCTCCGTGGGCGGGCAGTGCAGCTGAATCAGGTCCAGACGCTCGAGGTTCATGTTCTGGAGGCTGTCCTCCACAAACTTCCTAAGTACCCCGGGCCGGTAGGCTTCGTTGACGTGCGGATTAAGCTGCCGACCGCACTTGGTAGCAACGTAGAGCTGCTCGCTGCGATTCCTGACCAGCCGGCCTACGGCCTTTTCGCTCTCGCCGTTTCCGTACACATCGGCTGTATCGATAAAGTTAATGCCGGCATCTACGGCCGCATTAAGTATGCCATCTGCTCTTTCGTGACTAAACGTCTCGCCCCACTTCCCGCCTACCTGCCAGGTACCTAAGCTGATTTCGGATACTCTGAAATCAGTTTTTCCAAGCCGTCTGTACCTCATGTGTATTGGTTTTTAGGTCAAAAAGAAGATAAATATAGTATTGAATAAAGCTGGTGAAGCGGGGGTTCTACTACCTGCCTGGCGCTCCTTTACTCTGGCCGGGTGGGTTTATGCCTGCTTTTTTTCTTTGGCTTCGGGTCCCCATTTTTTGTCCCACCAAACATACAGTCCAAAACCAACCAGACAGATTGCACTGGCCCAGATCAGCCCTCGCTGCAGACGCTCAATATCGCCGCCCAGGTAGGCCATAAGTATAATAAGCGGACTGATTCCCAAAGCAGTACCCAGCATAAACCGCCAGTACTTCATACACGTAAGACCCGCCACGAAACTGATGGTATCATTGGATAAAAAAGGCGCCAGTCTGAATACCACCACCGTACCCAGTCCGTAGTTTTCGAGGTAGGTTCTCATTTTATGTTCGGCCTTTTCACCCAGGAGCGCCAGCAGGGTGTGCTCGCTCAGCGATTTTCCAATAAAATAGGCGATGGTGGAAGCAAGAAAGATTCCGACAAAAGCCAGGCCACTTCCCCACCAGGGGCCATAGGCCAGGGTACATACCAGTATCAGCAGCCAGGAAGGAATAACAAAGGCTACCATTTGTACTATAAACAAACCCAGCAATAACAGGGGTCCCCAAAATTCGAATTGAGCAATCCAGTCGGCAATGCGGGACTCATCATTACTGGTAAGTACCTGCCAGGCTTCGCGGCAAAACTCGCCAAACGCGGGTAGTAGAAAGTAAGCCGCCACTCCTCCTCCAATGATAGCGCCTGACAACACCAGGGGCAGGTACCTTACCCAACCCGAGTCGGCAGAAGTGCGGTCGTCTTTAATAACAGAGTCCATGGAATTAGAATAAATGATTGACAAACTTTATCAAAGAATTATTCCAGGACGCCACAAAAAACCACAGATTGCGGCCAATCTGTGGTTTTTCATTAATAATTATGTCAGGTACCCGGCTTACTAGCTATATACCCGCTTGAGTTTTACATTTTCGATGGGACGAATCACCAGAGGTACCTTTTCAACTTTAACGGAACTACTCTCCAGCCGGAACCACTTATCTTCGGCCGTAGTAATTCCTTTAAGGGCGAAGTAGGCTTTCATAACCAACTGCTCAAAAAACGGCAGGTCGTTCTCCACGGACAGGAAGCGCTCGAGTACTACAAACCGGAAATCGCCCGTTACGTTATGCCGGCTAAGCGATTCGTAGCGGCTGGTAATATCTACCTCGCGGTTTTTTACCATGTCCTCAATTACCTTTTTAAAGAACAGGTTGATACGCTGCTCCACCCGGAATCCCAAACGGAAGGTTACCTTAATGACGTCATCTTCCGCGATAACATTGACCTTATATTCCATCGTATACGGGTCATCGGTCGTATCCACATGAACAAACCAATAGATATCCGCCCGTTTGGGTCGCTTCTGGAATATAGAATAAATAATTTTACTTTCAATTTCAGATACCCTAGAAGCATTGGACATGAATATCAGGTGCGTCGTGTACTTCGGAATACTGATGTCGTTGCTAAGTTCGCGCAGCGCGGGCAGGTACTCGTCCAGTTTTACGTACTCAGTCAGGCGTAGCTTAATATAGAAGGCGCGCAGCCAGACCACCATAATCAGGCCTACCATACTGGCCAGCAGGAGCGATGCCCAGCCGCCATGGGTAAATTTGAGCAGGTTGGCGCCCAGGAAAGCAAGCTCAATGGATAAATAAAGTACCAGAAACCCAATAACCCACCATATATGGACCCGGTGGACATACAGGTAATAGCTCATCAGGAAGGTAGTCATGACCATGGTCATGTTCACCGCCAGTCCGTAGGCCGCCTCCATGTTGGCTGACTCCTTAAAGTACAGTACAATACCTACACAACCCGCCCACAACAGCCAGTTAATACTGGGTACGTACAGTTGCCCTTTTTCATTGGTCGGATAAATAAGCCGCACTTTGGGCCAGAAGTTAAGCCGGATAGCCTCCGAAATAAGGGTGAAAGACCCCGTAAGCATAGCCTGACTGGCAATAATAGTCGCCAGGGTGGCAATGGCAATGCCCGGCAGCAGCCACCAGGTTGGCATAAGTTCATAAAAAGGCTTACGCCCGTGTAAAAACTCGCCGGCGTGGACAATCAGCCAGGCCCCCTGTCCGAGGTAGTTAAGCAAAAGAGCTATTTTGACAAAGCCCCAGGTAGCCCGGATATTCCCCCGGCCGCAGTGCCCCATATCCGAGTAAAGCGCCTCCGCTCCGGTCGTACAAAGAAAAACCGAACCTAACAGCCAGAAACCCTCGGGATGCTCGGCTAATAACAAATATCCGTAGTAGGGATTAAATGATTTAAGTACTTCGGGATGCTGTACAATCTGGTTCAGGCCGAGTACAGCCAGCATAGCGAACCACACTATCATGATTGGGCCAAAGGCCCTACCCACCATTTTGGTACCAAAGGCCTGCACCAGAAAGAGCAGGGTGATTATAGTTAAAACAATGGGGATGGTTTCAATGGTAGGATAAATAATCCGGAGTCCTTCAACAGCTGAGGACACCGAAATGGGCGGCGTAATGACCCCGTCGGCCAGCAGGGTACTTCCCCCGATTATGGCCGGTATGGTAAGCCACTTGGCATGGCGGCGTACCAGCGCAAAGAGAGCGAATATCCCTCCCTCACCCCGGTTGTCGGCTCGTAAGATCAGGATTACGTACTTAATGGTCGTTTGCAGGGTAAGCGTCCAGATTATACAGGACAAGGCCCCGTAGATTACCTGTTCGGTAATACCGCTCTCCCCTATAATAGCCTGCATTACATAGAGGGGAGAGGTACCTATATCACCATAAATAATACCTAATGCGACTAAAGAGCCCGCCAGGGAAATCTTGTCCGTATGTTTGTGGGTGTCCATGTTTTGTCGGCCGGAAAACGGCGGAAGTTAGGAAACAGCCCGCAAAGATAGTACCGTTATTGGATTAAATGTAAGATTTGATTTTTAACCTACTCCATGAAAAAATTCAATAGGAGGTACCCGTTTAGCACCACAATAATAGAGGTAATTATCCAGCTTAGGACCGTGAGGCCACGGCTGTTGGCAAAACGTCCCATGAGGCTCTTGTTACTAGTAAATAGTACCAGGGGCACCACCGCAAAGCTGAGCTGCAGCGACAGGATTACCTGACTCAGTACCAGTAGTTCGGTAGTACCGCGCTCACCATATATGATAGCCACCACCAGGGCGGGTACTATGGCAATCAGGCGCGTAATGAGGCGGCGCAGCCAGGGCTTGAGGCGCAGGTTCAGAAAGCCTTCCATGACAATTTGCCCGGCCAGGGTACCCGTCAGGGTGGAGTTCTGGCCCGAAGCCAGCAGCGCCACCGCAAAGAAAATACTGGCTAGTTTGGCTCCCAGCAGCGGGTCCAGCAGGTGGTAGGCGTCGGTTATGTCGGCTACCTCAAAGCGACCATTGTCATGAAAAGCCGCTGCCGCCAGAATCAGAATAGAAGCGTTGATAAAAAACGCCAGCCCCAGCGATACGGTCGAGTCAATGGTAGCAAAGGTAATAGCTGACTTTCGGCCCACATCGTCCCGCTTGTAGGCCCGGGTCTGGATTATACTTGAGTGCAGGTACAGGTTATGCGGCATAACGGTAGCCCCCAGAATACCAATGGCAATGTACAGCATGGACGAATCGGTAACAATCCGGGTTTGGGGTACCAGTCCACCCATGATACCGGACAGCGAAGGCTGGGAAACGATCATTTCGTAAAGGAAACTTACCAGGATAATGGCAATGAGCCCCCCCACGATACTCTCGAGGAGCCGGAAACCTTTCTTTTGGAAATACAGGATCAGCAGTACGTCAAATCCGGTCAGTACCACGCCCAGCGGTAGGGGCATCCCAAACAGCAGGTTCAGGGCAATGGCCGAGCCAATTACCTCGGCCAGGTCAGTGGCCGCAATGGCAATTTCGCAAAGTACCCACAGCACAAACGACACCGGACGGGAGTAGTAGTCGCGGCAGGCCTGCGCCAGGTCACGCCCCGTGGCAATTCCCAGCTTCAGGGACAAATGCTGCAGCAACATGGCAAAAAGGTTCGAAATAAGAATAACCGACAGCAGGGTATACCCAAAGCGGGAGCCCCCTTCAATATCGGTAGCCCAGTTGCCGGGGTCCATGTAGCCCACGGCTACCATTAACCCCGGTCCAATAAAAGCGCGCATCTTTTTCCAGAACCCCGCTCCTTCCGGTACCGCAATAGAAGCATGTACTTCGGGTAAGGAGGGTAGTCCCCGACGCTCCATTGCCCCTAATGGTACTTCTTGTTTTTTATTTTGTGAGGGCATATCATAGGATAATTCTGACTTCATAGCTGTACCTTTAACCAATAGTCTTAAAATAAGTTTTTACTATTTCAATACAAATCTAAAAATTTATTTAAACATATTTTTAGACCAGTCTAAATTTTTTTAATTATACTAAGTAAAGTGTACTTTTGCGTTAAGACAAAAGAAAACCTTCGCAACCAGCAGAGTAGCCAATGCAGAATTCGTTCACCGAAGAAAACTATCTCAAGATCATCCACAACCTGTCCGGACGGGAAGATCTGGAAGTGAGTACCAACGCCCTGGCCGAAAGTACCGCCACCAGGGCGGCATCCGTGACGGATATGCTGCGCAAACTGGCCGACAAAGGGCTGATCCACTACAAGAAGTACCAGGGGGTGCGGCTGACCGAGCAGGGGCAGACGCTCGCCCTGAAAGTAATCCGGAAACACCGGTTGTGGGAGGTTTTTCTGGTGGAAAAGCTGGGGTTTGGCTGGGATGAGGTACACGACATAGCCGAGGAACTGGAACACATTCCTTCTGAGCGCCTGGTAGAGCGGCTGGATGCTTTTCTGGAGCACCCCCAGTTTGACCCGCACGGCGACCCTATTCCCGACGCTAGGGGCAACATGCCCGTGCCGAATTATACCAAACTTTCTGAGGTGAACACCGGACATAAGGCCCTGATGATGGGGGTACTTGAGCACACACCGGCTTTTCTGCAGCACCTCGACCGCTCCGGCCTGACCCTGGGCTGCCAGATTGAAATCCGGGAAATAAATGAATTTGATAAATCAGCCCTGATCCGGATAGATAACCAGCGCACTTTGTTTGTAAGCCAGGAAGTGTCCAAAAATGTACTAGTGCAACGCCTTTAAGGCTTGTTTTCCTCTATGAAACTGAAAATCCTGGATCGCTATTTACTGAAAAATTTCCTGCTGACGTACCTGTTTGTGGCCCTGGTCATCGTACTGATTATCTGTATGATTGACTATACCGAAAAAGTCGACAACTTCCTTAACAAGCAAGCCCCGGCCCGGGCCATACTTTTTGATTACTACCTCAACCTGATCCCCTACTGGGCCAACTACATCAGTCCGCTGATGGTGTTTATTGCCACGGTATTCTTTACCTCGCGCATCGCCGCCCGCACCGAAATCGTGGCCATGCTGAGTACGGGTATCAGTTTCGGGCGGTTGCTGCTCCCCTACTTCATGGGCGCCATAGTACTGGGAAGTCTTACGTTTTATCTGGTGGGCTGGGTGCTGCCCAAGGCCAACAAAGTCCGTAACGCTTTTGAACAGAAATACGTCAAGGATGAGTTTTACTACGACGGCCGGAATGTTCACATAAAGATTGCTCCCGATGTGTACGCTTACCTGGAAAGCTACAATGTCGCCACCATGACCGGCAATAAATTTACGCTGGAAACCATCAAGGAAAACAAGCTGATACAAAAGCTGTCGGCGGACCGGATTGTGTGGCAGCCCGAAAAGAAAAAGTGGTCTATTCACGATTACCGCGTCCGGACGCTGGATAGCTTACGCGAAAGCCTTACCCACGGCGCTCAGGTAGATACTACGATTAACCTCACCCCCAAGGACTTTGAGAGTAATTATAACCTCTTCGAAACCTTTACGCTACCCGAACTGAACAGCTACATTGAATTGCTGCAAAGCCGGGGAGCCGACGGCGTTGAGGTATACCTTATTGAGAAATACACCCGCTTTACCCAACCCTTCGCCATCCTGATCCTGACGGCAATCGGGGTTATAGTGTCGGCCCGCAAGAGCCGCCGCGGCGTAGGCTGGCAAATTGCGATGGGCTTTGTACTGGCTTTTATTTATATCCTGTTTTTTCTGCTTTCGAAGGGAGTAGCCGAAGCCGGTAACATCAATACGCTGTTAGCGGTATGGCTGCCTAATATTGTATTTACCTTTATAGGTTTGATTTTATTTAAAACCCTGCCCCGATGAGCCCGCCCGCTTCACCGCCGCTTCGCTCGTACCTGCTGCTGCATTTTCTGGTACTTATCTGGGGGTTCACGGCTATTCTGGGCCTTTTGATTTCGGTATCGCCCGTGGCTCTGGTGCTGTACCGCACGGTGCTGGCGGCGGTAGGGCTGGCCGTGGTACTTTATGTGCAGAAAAAGAAATTTGCCCTACCGCGTACCGACGCCGTTCGGATGCTGCTGGTGGGGTTTCTGCTCTCGATGCACTGGATCTTGTTCTTTGCTTCGGCCCGGGTGGCTACCGCTTCGGTATGCCTGGCGGGTATGTCTACTACCTCCCTCTGGACCAGCCTGGTTGAACCCGCCATAAACCGCCAGCGCATCCGTCCGCTCGAAGTAGGGCTGGGACTGGTGGCCGTAGCCGGCCTCTACATCGTTTTCCGGTTTGAGTTTGACCACGCTACCGGCCTGCTCCTGGCGTTGGGTTCGGCGGTACTGGCGGCCCTTTTTACGGTATTCAACAGTCACCTGGTACGGCGGTACGATGCCTTTCTTATTACTTTTTACGAAATGATCGGGGCGAGTATCTGTTCGGTACTATTTGTGTTACTGTTTCAGGCCATGGGCTGGACCGAAGGTACCTCCCTCTGGCCCAGGGCTACCGACTGGCTGTGGATACTGGTACTGGCGTGGGTATGTACGGTCTATGCTTACTCAATGGGCACCCACCTGATGAAACAGTTTTCGGCTTATATGGTTAATCTTACGGTAAATCTTGAACCCGTTTACGGAATAGCCCTGGCTTTTCTGATCTTTGGGGAGAAAGAGCGAATGACCACGGGCTTTTATTTGGGTACCCTGGTCATATTGCTGGCAGTACTAGCCTACCCACTACTAACGAAATGGCAAATTAAAGTCAGGAAAAACGCATAAGTTTATATTTTTGCCTCGCACAATCCCAGTAAATCCATGAAACCAGCTCACTTGCTGTTAGTCATTCCGTGTTATAACGAAGAAGCCATCCTGCATTACACCTACAGTACCCTTAAAGCATACTACGCCACCATTAAAGGCCAGGGACTCATTACCCCCGGTAGTAAGATATGTTTTGTAAATGATGGCAGCCGCGACCGTACCTGGGATATTATTGAAGAGCTAAGCCAGCAGGATTCGGACATAATCGGGGTAAAATTATCGCGCAATTTCGGCCACCAAAGCGCCATTCTGGCCGGGCTGGAACACCATATCGACCATTTTGACTGCTTTGTGACCATTGATGCTGACCTCCAGGACGACATCAACGCCATTACTTCCATGATCCAGCGCTACCAGGAAGGAGCTATGGTCGTATACGGGGTTCGGGACGACCGCAGTACCGATAGCTGGTTCAAGCGCTCCACGGCCGAGGGTTTTTATAAGGTGATGCAGAAAATGGGGGTACCGGTAGTGTTTAACCACGCGGACTTCCGCCTGATGGACCGCCGCATTCTGCAGGAGTTGGGGCACTTTAGGGAGGTAAATCTGTTTCTGAGGGGTATTATTCCCGTAATTGGTTTCAGGAGCCAGAAGGTTTTCTACAAACGCCTTGAACGAACCGCCGGCGAAACCAAGTACCCCCTGAGCAAAATGCTCCTCTTTGCCTGGAACGGCATAACTTCTTTTACCAACTATCCCATGCGGCTGGTGCTGTACTTTGGCGCGTTCAATTTCTTACTGGCCATGGGTATAGTCCTGTATATTGTACTGGCTTACTTTCTGGGCCAGACCATCCCCGGCTGGACCTCCACCCTGCTGCCGGTTACTTTTTTTAGTGGTTCCAATATGATGGCCCTGAGCCTCATCGGAGAATATATTGGTAAAATATACGAGGAAGTAAAGGCCCGTCCCCGCTATATTATTGAAAAAGTAGTGAATGAATAATTTATATACGAAATACCGCGTGGTCGGTAACTGGCTGAATCTGGCCTTGCTGGGAAGCGTTTTGTTGCCACTGGTAGTACTGTCGTTGTACAACCACCCTTCCCCGGCCGATGACTACTGTTATATTGATACGGTGTTCAATTGGGGCTGGCTAGGGGCTATGCATTGGTACTATATTGGCTGGTCGGGACGGTACTTTGGTATCTTGCTCAACCATTCCAATCCGTTACTTTTTGGGTGGGTCGAAGGCTTCAAGGTACTGCCCCTGCTCCTGCTGGTGGGCCTGACGGGGTCTATGTACCTGCTGGTCCGGCAGCTTACCCCTACCCTGTCGCGGCTGGGTCACGCGGGTTTTGCCGGGGTACTTTTCTTTCTGTACATGCTGAATCTGGCCAGTATTGCCGAAGCATTTTACTGGACGGCGGGCTTTGTAACCTATACCATTCCTAATATTCTCACCCTGTACTGGATAGTGGTAGTACTGCGGTGGTACCGGCTGGAAACCCGGTCCATGCAAATTGCCACCGGCATTTTTGTAGGTTTTCTGGCCTTTGCCATTATAGGGAGCAGCGAAACTAACCTGGTAATTCTGGCGGCGCTGATTGCGGGCTGGTGGGGGTATAGGCTGCTGTTTCAGCGGACGTGGGACGGCCTGATGGTAAGTACCGCCGTCGTAGCTTTATTCTCCTGTTTCCTCTACGCAAGGGCGCCGGGCAACAAAATACGAATGGGCGGAGATACCCTCAGCGGCAACATTCCCCTCTCCATTACATCGTCGTTTCAAAAACTGGCCGAACTGACCCTGGATTGGTTCAGCCTGCCGCTGCTGCTGTTCTCGCTGGCCTGGGTACTCCTACTGGCCCGGATGAGCCCGCAGGCCCGGACCAACTTTCAGGTACCATTATGGTACCCGGTGCTGCTGTGGCTTGGGCTGCTGGTCGTCCAGCTATTCCCGGCCTACTACGGCATAGGCAGTCCGGCCCCCCGGATTATCAACTGCGTGTACCTGTTCTTCCTGGTCGGGTGGTTTTATAACCTGGGCGTTCTGACCGACTACCTGCTGCGCCGGTACTCCTTCGCCGTTAAAGTACCTGACTGGGGGTACCTGGCGCTGATCACGGCACTGGCCATTACTATTTTAGGTACTTTTTATGGGAATATCAATACCCGACTGCTCTACAAAGACTGGCTGAGCGGAAAAGCGGCGGCCTTTGACCGGGAAATGTACCAACGGTACGACCTCATCAAGGCTTCTCCGGATTCGGTACTGTACCTGCCTTTACTCCAAAACCAACCGTACACCCTTTTTGTGGAGGACATCCGGCCTGATTCTACCTATTTGTGGAATAAGTGCCTGGCCAGCTATCATGGCAAAAAAGACATTTACTCAAAGGAAGTTACAGACGTAAAGTGAATAAGAATAAAAATATAGCACTGGGGATTATGGCCGCGTTGCCCGTTCTGTTCTGGGTGTACGTACTGCTGCGGTATTCGGTCAATGTACCCTGGTTTGATGACTTCGAACCTTTTCCGGACCTGCTTAACAAGTGGGTGCAGAGTGAAAGTACCCTCCAGAAGGTAGCCCTCCTCTTTCACCCCAACAACGAGCACCGGATGGTATTTGGAAAGCTGCTGACGGTGGTATACTACTGGCTTACGGGTACGCTGCATTTTACCTACCTGCACATAGTCGGGGCCTTGTTTACCTTTGGTACCTTTGCTTTGTTCTGGAGCGTTTTCAGGAGCAGCCGCCTGTCTTTCAAGTACTTCCTTCCGGTACCTTTCCTGCTTTTCCAAATTCAGTACCACCTTATATTTCTGTGGGCCATCTGTAGTTTACAGCACCAGCCGGTGGTATTTTTTGTCTGCCTGACCATGTACCTGCTGGTTAGGAAGCAGTTCGCCTGGGCCATTCTGGCTGGTTTCTGCGCCAATTTTGCCATGAGCAACGGTATTTTCGTCTGGGTTGGCGGGGCGGCTATTCTGCTGCTGTGGTCGCAGTGGCGGCAGCTGGCCATCTGGCTTGTGGCGGGCGGAGTGGCCGTATGGCTGTACTTCCAGGGTATGACCACCATGGGTAATGAAGCCAGCATTGAGTACTTCAAAAACCACCCGCATCTGTCATTTCTGGGTTTCTTTGCTTTCCTGGGCGGGCTGTTTGACTTTTTTTACGAACGCCCCATCCAGGTACGTACGGCCCTGCCGGTTCTGATGGGGATACTGGCTATGGTATGGGTAGGAGCCTGGTTGCTGGGGCTAGGGCTGCCCTGGATGCGCCGGACCCTGCGCTGGCCCGCCCGGCTGCCCCGCTTCACCCTGCGCCTGGACGACACTATCTCTCGCCAGCACGAAATAACCTACTTCTCGCTTGGAGTAATCGTTTTTATCCTGGCCAACGCGGCTATTATTGGCTTTTTGCGGCCCCGCTTTGGTTTTGAAGTAATGGTTGTAAGTAATTACAAGCTGTACCCGGCGGTGTTCCTTATTGTAGGGTACCTGGGTTACCTGGGAGCTATATCGACCGATAAGTGGCGCAAAAGGGGCTATCAGATTGCCCTCGGGCTTAGTATTTTTATCTGGGGAATGAGTCTGCTGCACTACCTGCCTACCATCCGGGAACGCCGGAAAAACCTGCTGGTTAATGTATTCAACCAGGAGCACCACTCGTTTGGGCTGGGGCACTTCCCCGGTACCCCAACGGGCGAGTACGTAGAAGACCTGATGAAAGACGTTACCTCCCGCGGCATATATACCTACCCGGACGAGCTGAAACCCTACTACGACCAGATGCGAACCATACAGCAGCCGTTGCCCGCTTCGCTCAACGTCGAGGTACGCACTACGCCGGACTCGCTCTTTGTGCTGGAACCGGGTACTCCGTATAGTTCTGGTTTGAACAATGGCTCCTACGCATTCCTGCGTAGCGCCAACGAGCTGTATATATTTCGTATAGAACAAAACCTGTACGCAGGGCGCAACCTGCTTCGCCTGTTTGAGCAGGGGCGCAGCCTGATAGTACCCTACTCCCTGCTCGCGCCGGGTACCTATGACCTGGGAGTACTTCGGGTCGAAGCTGACCAGGTTGAGAGCGGGATTATTCGCCCGGTTACCATACCCGAACGCTAAGGTTTTAAAACAAAATAGGCTGAAAGGTGTATTTTTACCGAAATCGGTCCGTAAAACAAAAACTACTTGGAAACGCCACAGATATCTATTGTTGCCCCCCTGTATAACGAATCGGAGTCACTGCCGCTACTGGTAGACCGGCTCAATGCCCTGATGGACAGCATGCCGATGACCATTGAGGTAGTACTGGTGGACGACGGTAGTCGTGACAACACTCCACTGATGATGCGGCAGCTGGCCCTGACCGACGACCGGTACCACTGCGTGTTTCTGTCGCGGAACCACGGCCATCAGTTGGCTCTGTCGGCGGGTATCGCTTCGGCGCGGGGCAGTGAGGCTTTGTTCATCATTGACGGTGACCTGCAGGACCCCCCCGAGCTGCTGCCCGAGTTCTACAAAAAACTCAGGGAAGGGTACGACGTAGTGTATGCCGTTCGCCGCAAGCGGAAAGAAAACATGGCCAAACGGACGAGCTACTACCTGTTTTACCGAATTCTGAAGTCTATTTCTTACGTTGAAATTCCGCTGGATAGCGGTGATTTTTCGCTCATCAGCCGCCGTGTTGCCAATGTACTGATCAAGATGCCCGAAGAAAGCCGGTACCTGCGCGGGATGCGTACCTGGATTGGTTTTAAGCAAGTTGGCTATGAGTATGAGCGGGACGAGCGGGTGGCGGGCGAGTCGAAGTACACCCTCAAGCAGCTATTTAAGCTGGCTTACAACGGTATCTTCAATTTCAGTGAATTTCCCATTAAGTTCATGACCACTACCGGGGCCATCGCCATTCTTATATCGTTAATATACTTTTTTGCTGTGGTTATAAAGAAGCTGTTCTTTGACCCGGTAATTGAAGGTTTTACCGCTTTGCTTTTTGTTGTTATCCTTTTTAGCGGGGTGCAGTTGCTGGCCCTGGGTATTATCGGGGAGTACGTGCTCAGAATATTTTTTCAGTCCAAAAATCGTCCACTTTTCATTGTAAAAGAAGAAATAGTCAACCGCGAGTACGTCTGAGCCAATGCTTTTTAATTCTCTCCAATTCCTGATTTTCTTTATTGTCGTTACGCTGGCCTATTACAGTCTGTCGTGGCGGGGGCGCTGGGTACTGCTACTGACAGCCAGTTGCTACTTTTACATGGTATTCAAGCCAGTCTATATCCTGATCTTGTTTGGTACCATTGTCATTGATTATTTTGCGGGAATCTGGCTGGAAAAAACGCACGACCAAAAACAGAAAAAAGCGCTCCTGATCTTGAGTCTGATTTCCAATATCGGTATCCTGGCTTTTTTTAAGTACTACGACTTCCTGGGCGACTCGGTCAATGGTTTTCTCAACACGGTAGGTTTTCGGGCCATAGTACCTCCGCTCGACGGCCTGCTGCCGCACCGGGTGGCCGAGTGGATGGTCAACGGGGTGGGCAATGTACTCCTGCCCATTGGTCTGTCTTTTCATACCTTCCAGGCCATGAGCTACACCATAGAGGTATACCGGGGAAATCAGCCCGCCGAGCGACATTTCGGGATTTACTCCCTGTACGTGATGTTTTACCCGCAGCTGGTGGCCGGTCCCATTGAGCGTCCGCAGAACATGCTCTACCAGTATCATTCCTTTTTCAAATATGATTTTGAAAATGTAAAGGCGGGATTGATGCAAATGGCCTTTGGCATGTTTAAGAAGGTAGTCATAGCCGACCGGCTGGCCCTGATGGTCGACTACGCTTACAACAACCCAACCGACCATAACGGGCTCACGCTGCTGGTCGCTACTTTGTTCTTTACCTTTCAGATCTACTGTGACTTCTCGGGTTACTCCGACATTGCCATCGGGGCTGCCCGGGTTATGGGCTTTACGCTGATGGAGAACTTTCACCGGCCCTACGAAGCTACCTCCATTTCCGACTTCTGGGGGCGCTGGCATATTTCGCTTTCTACCTGGTTTCGCGATTACCTGTACATACCGCTGGGCGGAAACCGCCGGGGCGAAGGCCGCCGCCAGGTCAACCTGTTTACGGTGTTTTTAGTCAGTGGTTTGTGGCACGGAGCCAGCTGGAACTATGTCATCTGGGGTAGTTTGCACGGCTTATACTCGGTATTGGGCGGCCTGCGCGACAAGTGGATGAAGAAGTCAGGCATTCATGTACCCAAAAATCCGGCTGTTACGGCCTTCAACTTATTTTTTACGTTTGTACTGGTCATGCTGACCTGGGTGTTTTTCCGGAATGACAAAGCTCCCGTCGGTCAGGCTTTTATGATCTTGAACAAGATTTTTACGCTCTCCTGGGACGCTCCCCTGCGTACGCCTTTCAATAGCGTCGAAATGTGGTTCTGTGGATTCCTGATCCTGATTCTGCTGGTGAAGGAGCACTTTTTCCTTTTCATCCCCACCCGCAATTCCCTTACATTTTTTGTACTCTTTGGCCTTATTGCCTTCCTGACGTACTTCCTGGGGGTATTTACTTCCAATCAGTTTATCTACTTCCAGTTCTGACGCTGCCATTTTGGCACGAGAAAGTACTGTGCATACTTTTTTTGCAGTGACCAGTGAGCCATTGACCAGTAGCCATTTTATATAGGGGCGAGACCTATCCGGCAAGCCTATGAAGAAAGGCTGACTAATATTTACAAAAATCCAGATAAAGCTAATAACCTAACGGCTAACAGCTCACAACCATGTACGAAGTTACTGCCGATAACCGCCTGAGACGCCTCATTATAGTAGGTGACCGGGTACTGATACGTCCCAAAAGTCCCAATGAACGCAACAACAGTGGTTTGTACTTACCCCCTACAGTTACGGAGCGCGAGCAGGTACAAAGCGGCTATGTCATTAAAGTAGGACCCGGCTACCCGATACCGGTAGCCGCCGAGGAGGAACCCTGGAAAGAAACGGAAGAGAAAGTAAAATATATGCCTCTGCAGGCCAGGGAGGGCGATGTGGCCATTTATCTGCAACGCAACGCCATTGACCTGGAATACGACGGCGAAAAATATGTGATTGTGCCGCAGTCGTCCATTCTGATGCTTGACCGTACCGAGGATTTATTCGAGTAACAAAACCTATCCAGCTGTCAACGGGTTAAGCTAGTAGAAATAATAGTGTTACCTATGTGGATAGCAGTGATGATGTTGGTATGGGTTGCCCAGGAAATGCCTTCCCTACAGGACCGCATTGGTAGTTTGATCTGGAAAAACCGGATTGTACTGGTGTACGCGCCCAGCGTGGAGTCTGACGCCTTCCAGGAGCAGATGCGTCAGTTTGAAGACCAGCAAGCCGAGTTCGATGACCGGGATCTGGTCGTGATTGAGTGCCTGCCTGCGCAGCTGAGCCGCGCCGACCAAAGCTACCTTATTCGCCAGTTTCAGAGCAATCCGTCCAACTTTGGCGTGTGGCTAATCGGTAAAGATGGCTCCGTAAAGCTACAGAGCGAGGAGCCGGTCGAAACTAAAAAACTATTTGGACTGATTGACTCCATGCCCATGCGGCAAGCCGAAATAAAGCGCAGGGACTAACCGCTCCCCTATTTTATCTTCTCGTAGGTGTACTTACAACCCTCAAAGCAGGTGGGAAGCAAGGTCATGCGCTTTCCCGACAGTTGGTACCCCCAATCGGCCGGAACGGTACTGGACGATACGTCGAAACGAAATTGTATGCGGCTGTTTTCTTCCAGCACAGTATACTGACCCGAACTGACCACCGGCGTCCAGAACTTTTGTCGCTCCGGTATTCTTTCAATAAAACTGCCATCTTTTCTGAATTCCAGCGTCTGGGTCTGAATGGCCGAGGCCGGTTGCAGTGTACACTCGCCCGTTCCGGGGCTCACACAAAACTCGGCCAGCCGCCAGGTACCTACCAGCGACTTTTCGGTGGCGGTTAGCTCATCCGCTTCGCAGCTAATTAATAGTACTATACCAAGTAATAAACTTAACTTCTTCATTTACTTTTTTTGATTAATGACCTTAACGCTACCGCATTGGTTGGAAAACCTTTCTATTTTTCTTTTGGTACCCCACTGGTTAGTACTGGAGTAATTGGTGGTACTTAATCTGTAACTTAGCGCCCGGTCGGTCACCAGCCTGAACCACGCAATGTTCCCATGTGTTAGGGAAGAAGTACCTTAGCTTTACCGAAAATAGCGCATGCCCGTAGTTCATACCACCTCCCCCATTGCCCCCTTCTGGCTTCCCAATGGTCATTTTCAAAGTATTTATCCTGCTCTTTTCAGAAAAATAGGTGACGTTCCCTACCAGCGGGAGCGCATGGTAACTCCTGATCAGGACTTTCTGGATTTGGATTGGGCTTTTAGTAAAGGAGGAAAGGAGAATGAAGGAGGAAAGCAGGAAGGGTCAGAAAGGAGGAAAGGTGCGAAAGGCGGCCGCCGCTGCGGAGAAAAGTCTATGCCGCTGGTCATACTTTCGCACGGCCTGGAGGGCAACAGCACGCGCCAGTACATACTGGGGATGGTACGGCTACTGACGCGCCACGGCTACGACTGTCTGGCCTGGAACTACCGCAGCTGCAGCGGCGAAATGAATCAGCAGGCCAGGTTTTACCACAGCGGCGCTACCGACGACCTGGACCTGGTGGTACAGCACGCGCTTGCCAAAGGCTATACCGAAATAAACCTGATGGGTTTCAGCCTGGGAGGAAACCTGACCCTGAAGTACGTGGGGGAACAGGGTACTTCCATTCATCCGGCCATTCAGAAAACGGTGGTTTTCAGTGTGCCGATGGACTTGCTCGCCTGCAGCCGCGCCATTGAAAAACGTGAAAACCGCGTGTACCTGCGTCGCTTCCTGCGCACGCTCAAACCCAAAGTTGAACTGAAGGGCCGCCACTTTCCCGACCGCCTGGATGCCAGCCAGTACCAGCGCGTGAAGACCTTTTACGATTTTGACCATATTTTCACCGCCGCCCTGCACGGTTTTGACAGCGCCGACGACTACTATGCCCGATCCAGCGCCAAGTACTACGTGGAGCACATTGCCATTCCTACTCTTATTGTCAACGCCCTGAACGACCCGCTTATTCCGCCGGAGAGTCTGCCGCAGCAGCTCATTGCAGACCTGCCCAACGTATGGCTCGAACTGACAACGGACGGCGGACATTGTGGCTTTAGACCGGCCCAAATGACCGACGGTGCCTACTGGTCGGAGCGGCGGGCGCTAAAATTCCTCCGGGAACAACCCGTATATTGAATTAATTGGCGTATTAGTTGAATAATAGCAAGTTCCGCTCGAACGATTGACTTTTTATTAGTGAGGTAGTTAACAGATTTGTAATTTTGCAGGAAGAGTGGTCAATAACTATCACTCAGCTTGTAACATTTTCACTATTGCAAATTTGTCACCTGCCGCTTCATGTTGACTCAGACCATCACTCCTACCTACTTTATTATTGATTTTGACAGTACCTTCACCAAAGTGGAAGGACTGGACGAACTAGCCAGCATAGCCCTGGCCGGACACTCTGATCGCGTGCGCATCGTTGAGCAAATCCGGGACCTGACCGAAAAGGGAATGAACGGGGAAATGTCGTTTTCGGAAGGGCTGCGCCGCCGGATCGAGCTGTTGTCGGCCAATCGTCAGCATATTGAGGTACTGGTCGAATTACTTCGTACCAAAGTTTCTGATTCGTTTCAGCGCAACAAGCGGTTTCTGAGTGAGCAGGTAGACCATATCTATATTATTTCCAGCGGATTCAAAGAGTTTATAGTACCCATTGTCACTGAGCTGGGTATCCGCGAAGATCATGTGTACGCCAACGAGTTCCGGTTCGACGCCGAGGGTACCATTATTGGCATTGATGAATCCAATGTACTGTCGACCGACGGTGGAAAAATAAAACTCCTGCGTACCCTGAGCCTCCCCGGCGATGTGTACGTCATCGGCGACGGCTACACCGACTACGAACTGCGGGAGTCGGGCCTGGCCAACCGTTTTTATGCCTTTACCGAAAACGTACAGCGTCCGCGGGTAGTGAAAGTAGCCGATCACGTGGCGGCTTCGCTGGATGAATTCCTGTATCATAACAGGCTCAACCGCAGCCAGTCGTACCCCAAGAGCCGTATTAAAGTACTGCTGCTGGAAAACGTACATCCCGTAGCGGTTCAGGCTTTTGAAGAGGAAGGATTTAAAGTGGAATTTGTAAAAGGAGCCCTCGACGAAGACGAACTCTGCGAGCGTATCCGGGATGTATCCATTATTGGTATCCGTTCCAAAACTCAGATTACCAAGAAGGTACTCGAAAACGCCAACCGCCTGATGGCAATCGGAGCTTTTTGTATTGGTACCAACCAGATTGACCTTAAAACCGCCACCGAGCGCGGTGTGGCCGTTTTTAACGCTCCTTATAGTAATACCCGCTCGGTTGTAGAGCTGGCTATTGGGGAGATGATCATGCTCATCCGCAACATTGTTCCCAAGAGCAATATGATGCACACGGGCGGCTGGGACAAATCGGCCGTTGGTAGCTTTGAGGTACGGGGTAAAAAGTTAGGGTTGGTCGGTTACGGCAACATAGGTACCCAACTGTCGGTGGTGGCCGAAGCGCTGGGGATGGAGGTGTACTTTTATGATGTGGTAGATAAGCTCGCCATTGGTAACGCCCGCAAGGTACGTAGCCTGGATGACCTGTTGCAGTTGGCCGACGTCGTGAGTATGCACGTGGACGGCCGGAAGGAAAATACCAACCTCATTGGAAAGCGGGAGTTTGAGCTGATGAAGAACGGGGTCATCTTTATGAATCTGGCCCGTGGCCACGTAGTGGATATTCAGGCCCTGGCGGAAGCCGTTAAGAGCGGTAAGGTGGCAGGAGCCGGCGTGGACGTATTCCCCAAAGAACCCAAAACCAACGACGAAGCTTTTGAAAGCGAACTCTGCGGATTGAATAATGTAATTCTGTCGCCGCACATCGGGGGTAGCACCGAAGAAGCCCAGGTGAACATAGGGTACTTTGTGCCGGGTAAGCTGCTCGAGTACATCAACAACGGAAGTACCTACGCCAGCGTTAACTTCCCCGAAGTGCAGCTACCCAAGCTGGGCGATTCCCACCGTCTGCTGCATATTCATGCCAATGTACCCGGCGTGCTGGCCAAACTGAACAGCATTTTTGCCAAAAACAATATTAACATTACGGGTCAGTACCTGAAGACCAACGAAACCATTGGCTACGTGATTGTGGATATAGCCCGGGATTACTCCGAAGAGTTTATCAAAGAACTCAAAGAGATTGAAGGTACTATCCGGTTCCGGATGTTATATTAACTACTACTATCCAACAATGAGGCAATGCGCAGAGACCTGATTTTTTCTTTCTGTGCGTTGCCTCTTTTTTGACTACTGCTACCTATGAAATATACCTTTTACACCCCCGGACCGGCCCAGCTCTTTCCTACTTTTGAGCAGCATCTAAGTACCTTCGTAACACAACAGTTAGGGTCAATCTCTCACCGGAGCCAGCAGTACCGCGCGCTCCATCAGCACACGGTAGAGCAGTTACGCACGCTGCTGGGGGTGCCCGACACCCACGCCATTCTGTTTCTGGGGTCGGCTTCGGAAGCCTGGGAGCGTATTCTGCTTAACTGTGTGGAGCACGAGAGTTTTCATCTGGTCAATGGGTCCTTTTCCAAGAAATTTTTTCAGTACGCCCAGGCCCTGCACAAGCACGCCCACAAGCTTGAAAAGCCCATGGGTCAGGGATTTGACGCTACCGAAGTAGAGGTCCCTGAGTACGCGGAGGTAATAGGTGTAACCCAGAACGAAACCAGTTCCGGTGTACAGATGCGCGTGTCGGATATTCATAAGATCAAGCGCAACTATGCCTCTAAGTTGATAGCTGTTGATATGGTATCCTCGGCTCCTTATCCCGAGCTGGACTATAGCCTGATCGATACCGCTTTCTTTTCCGTGCAGAAAGCCTTCGGACTACCTTCCGGCCTGGGGGTCTGGATCGTCAATGAAAAGTGTTTGCAGAAAGCCGAGCGCCTGCGCAAGTACGACAACCTGACCATTGGCGCCCACCATGACCTGCCCACGCTCTGGAAAAACGCCCAGAACCACGAGACGCCCGCCACCCCTAATGTAATGGGAATATACCTCTTAGGAAAGATAGCGGAAGAAATGAATAAGATAGGAGTTGATACGATTAGGAAGGAAACAGAACAAAAAGCTAAACTTCTTTATAAATGTATTGAGCAGCACGAGGGATTTGAACCATTCGTACAGGAGTCCAGACACCGGTCACAAACGGTAGTAGTAGCCAGTACCAAACAGCCTTCTTCTGAAATTATCTCTACCCTGAAAGCCAAAGGACTGGTAGTGGGCAGCGGCTACGGCGAGCACAAGGCTACACAGGTACGCATCGCCAACTTCCCCGCCACTTCTACCGAGCAGGTGGAGGAGTTGATCGCGGCGCTGGGGGAACTATAGGAAAAGGCCATGATAGAATTTGATGGCAACGGCAACTTAACTCCTCATACGGGACTTGAATTAAACTGGACCGAAAGCAAAGATACTCTTATAGGCAGTCTGGGAGGTACTTTAACAAGAGAAGAGCTGCTTATTAACTACTTTGCTCTTGTAGAATACCTCCAGCTTGAGATTACGCCACACTTTGTCCAGTTTGTTAATGGTAGCTTTACCACCGCTAAAGCTCATCCCAATGACATAGACGTCGTAATATTCATTGACTATCAGACTTTTGAAAGGCACAACGCAACTATACAATCCTGCAAAAGTCGTTTTCATTTGCTACATTTGGATTGTTACTTTGAAAAAGTTTATCCTCCTGATCACGAATATTTCATACGATATCGCACGAATCAGCTATACTGGAATGATTTGTTTACAAAAAACAGGAAGAGGCAGAAGAAAGGGTACTTAAAAATCATCTTTGGACATGGAGTTAGCTGAAGCAACCGTTCGTTCCCAGGAGATAGTGGCTACGCTCGAAGAAATTCAGAAAGCCAATCAAATGATAGCATTCCACCGGCAGTTCAAGGAACCTGATGAGAATGCTATTCAGAATTTCATGCAGTTACGCGCAAGTTTTGTGCAACAATTGGCTGACCTGCTACAGGAATTTAATATTGAAGTAAAGATTCCTTCGGCGGCCTGACCGTTTAATTTCGTAACGCATAACTTGCCCTGCTATCTGACTATATAAACCTGATTTACAAGTTGTTTCTCAAGTAATTCGAATAGCCCAGGCAGGACCTCCTGTAATTGTGGAAGTATATTTCGATGAACATCAATAATCACAACGGGAAGAGGAAGAGCCGAAAGATTTTGTTGATACGGCAGATTTTTATCTACACAGACGAAGACATCAAACTGATGTTCGGAGGCTAATTTAAGTAGTTGTCCGTTCTTTGCTCCGTTCCACTCCATGTCGCGCACCGTGTAGACTTCAAAGGGTGTACCTGTAAAGAACTTTTTGAAACGAACATCAATATTTTCGTCCAGAAGTACCTTCATTTGGAGGTTACTTCATAGAGCAGAGTAGCCGCCAGCTCGATAGCCGCTTCGGCTTGCTCTCTGCTTACAGTGGGGTAGCCCTCCAAAAAGTCTTCCAGTGAGCTGTATTCCAGGTAGTCAAAAAGGGTTTTGACTGCTACTCGAGTACCTTTGAACACAGGTGTTCCTCCCAGAATTTCCCTGTCTACTACGATTATATCTTTTGCCGAGATCATATTTTTCACATGCTTGTCTAAAACTTAACAAATTTTATCAAAAAAAGTACCTGCCTGGCGTATTTGTTCTTTAAAATGTCTCACAGATACCAAGGCCCCTCAACCACTGACCTCCGATACCCATTGTTTGATTTTCGTAAGTAATGCTTTGAAATCTGTTCTTCCCTGAGGTACTCCATCCGCTACTTTTGCATCAGTAAAGTTCTAATCAAACAAGCTGATGAAAAAGCAGGTAGGTGGAGGTTCCGCTGTGGTGAGTAAAGTGCTAGGTGTTGTAATGCTGCTGTGCAGCCTGACGCAGATTACGTTTGCCCATGATACCGATAGTACCCTAACGGACAGCCTAAAAACCACTATCCTAAAAGCTCCCGAAGGTACCGGTGGAATAGACCATCTATCGGGCGCGGTCACCGTGACTAATCATGAGCTTCATGGGGTCAGTAGGGGACCGGCTGGAAATCCGGCCTAAAACAGGGCAGTTAGGTTGAACGTCGCCTGGTGCTTTTTAGATTTTCACATACTGGTGTTAAGTGGGGATAAGCTACCGTTTTTGCCTTCCTGCTTTTTTGCTGACCGCTCAAGCTCGCCCCCACCCGAGGGAGCCTCCATTTCGTACGTCCGGTGATCCTTTCTTTTCACCTGGTAGATGAACGACCTGTCGTTGATTCTGACCGTGAGTTGGATGGTACCTTGGGTACTATTGGAGATATCTAACCACTTACGGTAGTGGTCAAGATAGGTAAACTCCTCGTACAGCGATAGCCCCGTTTCGTCCCTCAAAGATACCTTATAACGTAGCCCTTCGGGGTTATTCACCGCGAGGTAGATCTTGCCGGTCGGATTGATGTAGGCGAAAACCAAAGGAGGTGTCACGGCAGTATTGCGGGAGGTGTCAGGGCGCGACATTCTGCTGTCTGCCTCATTTCGGACCAGCACGGTAGGAAGCGGTTGGATCGTGATTCGGGAAGCAACCAGGTTCTTCGCCATTAGTTTGGCTAAGAGCCGGTCTAAATATCTCCTATTTCTTGCCGTCAGTTTTACCCATTTTTCGGGCCATGTCTCTTCATACAGTAGTTCATCCGTAGGGGTAAAAAATCGAATGGAGGTGCTTCGGTCCACGATATTCGTTTCGAGTCGCCAGTAGCCCCGGGCCTGTTCGGTTGCGGTAAGATTTTTATTCGCTACTTCCCAGGATTGGGCCCGAAGTGGTGTGGCGGCAAGAAGCCAGAGTAAAACGGTTATTCCCGCTAGAAAAATTACTGTATAACTCCCGGGAGTGAATATTCGAGATTGGGTAGGTCGTAACATGTCTGGTGGGTTTGATGAAATAAATGGAGGATTATTCCCTAGGCAAATAAAGGGTCGAATCCTATACCATGCAGGCAATTTAGACTAACGACCAGTTTATGCTTCCACACAACATTCAGCACCCATTCAGGGTAGTTGGTCGGTTAATTCTGTCATTGGACGAGTTTTTCGTCCGTTAAGGGGTGAAGTTGGGTAGTTGGGCTAATTTCGGTGACGAAGAGAGAAAGTAAATGTATATTAGTGTCTACATGGTAAAGAGATTTCAGACAATATTTAGTTTTGGTGTGCTCAAATCTCATCGGGATATATGGGTGCATGGCATTTTCTGGGTAGGTTATTTTCTATTCGAGTGGCTCAATTCTGGGGCCCACCGGGATAGTTATCAGAACAGTTTTATCTCCATTACGTTACACCTCCCCCTCATAATGGTGGCAGGCTATTGGCATCTGTTGGTTACAGTTCGATTTTTTCTTTTTCCCGGCCGTTTGCTTGGATTTTGGGGTAGTTTGCTAGGTGGCCTGCTTGTATTCGGGATAGTGCGTCGCGCCATTAATTATATTTGGCTCTACCCCCTTTACTATCAAATTGTATTGCTCAAACCTTTTTGGTATTGGCCTAAAATCCTGGCCGATACGATGCAGCTGCACTTGGTGGTAGCCCTCTTTGTCGTGGTCTCACTGATTCGTCACGCCCAGCGGCAGCAGCAACTCAGCGAGACCTATCGCCGCGAAAAACTCGCCGCCGAGTACCGCCTGCTTCAGTCGCAAGTCCAACCCCATTTTCTATTCAACACACTCAATAATTTGGTTTCTGTTTCAATGCACCAGCCGGATAAAATGCCAAACCTCCTGCTGCGGCTGGCCGAACTGTTTAGCTACCAACTGTACGAAAGCAACCGTCCCACAGTATCGGTTGCCAAAGAAATCACATACCTAACGGATTATATTGCCCTGGAACAGATTCGTTATTCTGATCGGTTGGAAGTGATAACTAACTTCGGGGAGCTGGACAACCTAAAAGATCTGATGATTCCACCTATGCTCCTTTTGCCCTTCGTGGAGAACGCCTTCAAGCACGGAGCTGCCCAGTCGGAAGGCTCTTGCTGGATCCAATTACACCTGTCACTAATGGAGAACCGACTGATTTTTACGGTGGAGAACTCCCTGCCTGATGATCCGGCGCGACCGGCAGCCCAAGGCTTGGGGCTGTCCAACCTAAGGAAACGGCTTGACATCCTGTTTCCTGGCATGTATAAATTAAAAACACTTTCGGAAGAAGGTCAATTTTTGGCTGTTCTAAAATTCAATGTTAACTGATGGCTATTCGTTGCTTTGTATTGGATGATGAACCCCTTGCCACCGCCTTACTGGCCAGCCACATCGGCCGGTTGCCGGACATGGACCTGATCGGCGTATCCCATAATCCGACCCAGGCTTTGAAGATTCTACAGCAAAATCAGGTCGATGTGCTTTTCCTGGATATCCAGATGCCCCGCCTGACGGGCTTCGAATTACTGCGCCCTTTGGGCTACCGGCCAAAAGTGATCTTCACGACAGCATTTCGGGAATATGCACTCGACAGCTATGAGTTCGATGCAGTGGATTTTCTGATAAAGCCTATTTCTTTTGAGCGTTTCCTGCACTCGGTAGGTAAAATCTACCGATTCCTGCCCACATCTGAACCAGATCCTTCCCACTCCCTCAAAACTGGGAAAGCCTACCAATACTTTAAAGTCAACAAGGAAATGGTTAAAATCTTCCTCGAAGACATTCTTTGGATTGAGGGGATGAAGGATTACGTCAAGATACACACATTGTCGGGTACTCTGGTGTCTTATCTGCGGATCAGTTATCTGGAAGAAAAACTGCCCTCTGAGCAGTTCCTACGGATTCACAAATCCTTTATTGTGTCCCTGGATCATGTACAGGCGGTTAGCGCCACCTATTTCCGAATCCATGGCATCGAACTGCCCATTGGGCGCAGCTACAAAGCAATAATCGAGGAGGTACTTCAACGAAAATGACAGGAATCTCAAACATGATCCGGGCCGCATGGCCTTGCTACCATTCCTGCACGAGAGTTAAATCTACTTCCTTATCCTTAAAAGCCTGGCGTGGCCGGATGTTCAGCGTCTGGAACATCATAGCGTCGAAGTCGGACTCATTGTTAGGCGTGGTCAGGAGCTTATCACCCGAGAAGATAGAGTTGGCTCCCGCCAGGAAGCAAAGCGCCTGCTCCTCCATGTTCATGTACACGCGACCTGCCGAAAGGCGCACCATGGCCTTAGGCATCAGGATACGGGCCGTCGCAATCATCCGGATCATATCCCATACCGGTACCCGTTCCTGGTCTTCAAGTGGGGTACCTTCTACCGCCACCAGGGCATTGACCGGTACCGACTCCGGATGCTCAGGCAGGGTAGCCAGGGTATACAGCATACCCATGCGGTCATCGTGGGTTTCACCCATTCCGATAATTCCCCCCGAACAAACTGAAATTTTAGCACTACGCACGTTTTCCAGCGTTTCCAGCCGGTCCCTGTAGGTACGGGTGGTGATGATGTCGTCGTAAAATTCCTCGCTGGTGTCGAGGTTATGGTTATAGGCGTAAAGGCCTGCTTCTTTCAGCTTTTGGGCCTGGGTATCGGTAAGCATTCCCAGGGTACAGCATACTTCCATGCCCAGCGCGTTTACCCCCTTTACCATGTCAAGTACCTTGTCGAAGTCGCGGTTGTCGCGCACTTCGCGCCAGGCGGCTCCCATGCAGAAGCGGGTACTTCCGGCCTCCCTGGCCCGCTGCGCGTGCTGTAGTACTTCCTGCACGTCCATGAGCTTATGGGCGTTTACACCCGTGTTGTACCGGGCCGCCTGCGGGCAGTAGGCACAGTCTTCGGGGCAGCCGCCCGTTTTGACCGATAGCAGCGTACACACCTGCACTTCCGCCGGGTCGTGGTGGGAGCGGTGGGTCTGGGCGGCTCTAAAAATAAGATCCAGTAAGGGGGTGTGATAAATAGCTTTTACTTCCTCCGGAGTCCAGTCGTTTCTGATCATAATCCTGACTTCTGTTACTATTTTTATTAATCTGGTATACTTAATGATGCCGAAATATACAAAAGCCTCCGCTTATCGTTTACTAAAAAACAAGTCTTCTGGTTTGACCACTTTTCTTGGCTGCCCCTGACCGCTGGTTTTTATTAGTTGATATTTAACCCATTGTTGTTATGAAAATTTTTCTAACGTGTTTGATAACCGCCGGTACCTTTATTTTTTCCTGCAATAAAAAAGATGAATCCGCTTCTCCCCTGGCTTATTCAGACAGTATGGATGGTAAGTACCGGGGAATCAAAATATTTTCGAATAGCCAACAGGGAAACAGCGCTCCGGGCGACACGGTGAAAGTTTCCTTAACGATCACCAAACAGACCAATAGTAGTTTTGGGATAAAGGGAATTGTACCTACCGAACAAATAGTTACGGCTCAACTTGGCAGCCAGAACCGCTTCAGCTACGACCGGGGCGTGGGCGAAGACCAGTGCGGCCTCACTACCATGACCGGCGAGGGGTACTTCCGGGGCGACAGCCTCTACATTACCGAAACCATACAGTGTACTTCCAGCGCTTCCAACTTCGTACGTACCATCCGGATCAAAGCGGTGAAAGCCAGGTGAGGAATCAGGAACTGAAAATAAAATTTTTACTACTTTTGGTAAAATCCTATCCTTATAATGAATCTAATATCCAGAATAACTATTGATAGTAACATCTGCCACGGTAAGCCCTGTATTAGAGGGATGCGCTGGCCGGTAGCGGTATTGCTCGATATGCTGGGAGCAGGGATGACTGAAGAGGAGATTCTGGAAGATCATCCGGAGCTGGAACGGGAGGATATTCTGGCCTGCCTGCAGTTTGCCAGTAAAACTGTAGCCGGAAAATCGTTTCCTCTGGCTGCATGAAGATACTATGTGACGTACACATTGCTTTTCGAATTGTACGTTTTTTTCAAAAAAAAGGTATCGAGGCAATTCATGTAAATGAACTTCCTGACTCATATTTTACAACTGATAAGGCTATTTGTGAATTTGCTGATAAGCATGGATATGTTGTACTAACAAAAGATGCTGATTTTCTTGATTCTCATTTATTACAATCGAGTCCCTTACGCCTTTTAAAGGTAAATTTAGGAAATATACCTACGTCCCGGCTACTGGATATATTTGAAAATAACTGGCCCATCGTGCATGAGTTATTTAAGACTACAAAAGGATGCATTGAGATATATGAGAGTAAATTCATTCTTCATAACGATAGCCCAGAGTAGCTTTTCCTATACTTTTTCCATAAATAATCTCTATTCAACACTTCCTCCGGCAGACTTACCTCCAAGAACTTTTTCTGCCTAAGAATGATTTCAATATAAACCCGAAGTCATTCCTGTATTGAAACCTCCGCCACCCGCCCAGCCCGCCGATAATCAAACGTTACGCAAGCGCTTTTCGGCCTTGCAAAACCTTCCGCGTTTTTTCCGGCTGGTATGGAATACGAGTCAATCGCTCACCGTTGGGAATATCCTGTTTCGGCTGCTTAAGTCGGCTATACCCCTAGCGGTACTTTACGTGGGCAAGGAGATTATTGACGAGGTAATCCGACTGCTGGATACCCCCTTGGGCTCGCAAAGGTACCTCTGGACTCTGGTAGCGGTGGAACTGGGACTGGCCGTGATTTCTGACCTGCTGAATCGCGCTATTAACCTCTGCGATAGCCTGCTGGGCGACCTTCTGGCGAATAAAACCTCCGTGGACCTGGTACACCACGCGGCCAAACTGGATCTGTACCAGTTTGAAAACCCGGTGTTTTATGATAAGTTGGAACGGGCCCGCCGACAAACTACCAGCCGTACGGTATTGCTGTCGCAGACGCTCTCCCAGATTCAGGACATCATCACGCTGCTCCTGCTAGGGGTGGGACTCATTGCCTTTAACCCCTGGCTGATCCTGATCCTGATTGTGGCCGTAATCCCCTCCTTCCTGGGCGAAACCCACTTCAACGAACGTACCTACTCCCTCACCCGCAGCTGGACACCCGAACGCCGTGAACTAGACTACCTGCGCTACATCGGGGCCAGCGCCGAAACGGCCAAGGAAGTCAAAGTATTTGGTCTGGAAAATTACCTCACCGAGCGTTTCAAAACGCTGTCGGACAAGTACTACCACGAAAACCGTAAAATTGCCATCGGAAGGGCTGTGTGGGGGTACCTGCTGGCGGTACTGGGTACGCTGGCCTACTACGCAGCCTTTGTGTTTGTGCTCATGCAGACGCTCGGCGGGCTCATCACCGTCGGTACCATGACCTTCCTGGCGGGGTCGTTTCAGCGGATGCACGGGATGCTGCAGGGTATCATGAGCCGTTTTTCGAGCATTGCCGAAAGTGCGCTGTACCTGCAGGACCTGTTTGATTTTTTTGAAATAATACCTACTATCGGCGCCAACGCCACGGGATTGAAGGTACCCCGCCCCATTCAGAAAGGCTTTACGTTTGAAGGAGTCAGCTTTAAATACCCCGACAGTGAGGTGTGGGCGGTCCGGAACCTGTCGTTTACGCTAAAGCCGGACGAAAAGCTGGCGCTGGTGGGAGAAAACGGCGCGGGCAAAACTACCCTCGTGAAGCTGCTGGCCCGCCTCTACGAACCCACCGAAGGTCGCATCCTGCTCGACGGCCGGGACCTGGCCGAGTACCAGCTCTCGGACCTGCGGGCCAACATCGGCATTATATTTCAGGACTATATCCGCTACGAAATGACCGTCGCCGAAAACATCGCCGTGGGTGATATTGAGCGCCGTAACGAAGAGGTACTGATCGAGGATGCCGCCCGCAAGAGCCTGGCGCAGGAGGTAGTGGACCGCCTGCCGGACCGGTTTCAGCAGGTACTGGGGAAGCGCTTCAAGAAAGGACAGGAGCTATCGGGCGGACAGTGGCAGAAGGTGGCGCTGGCCCGGGCCTATATGCGCGACGCCCAGCTTGTGGTACTCGACGAGCCTACCTCCGCCCTCGACGCCCGCGCCGAGCACGAGGTTTTTCAGCGCTTCAGTACGTTGATTAAAGGAAAAATGGCGGTACTCATCTCCCACCGCTTCTCCACCGTCCGGATGGCCGACCGGATTCTTTTTTTGGAAAATGGTCAGCTACTGGAGTACGGCTCCCACCACGAGCTACTGGAGCTGGATGGCAAGTACGCCGAGCTGTTCAACCTGCAGGCGCTGGGGTACCAGTAGATCTTTTTATTTTAACCACAAAGTAGCACAGAGGTCACAGCGTTTACATTCACTCTTTTCAACTCTGTGCCAAAACTCCCTTACCTCTGTGGTTAAAAAATAAGGTTTATACTATCTCCTTCCCAAAAGGCGTAAAGGAAAGGCTCATGAGCTTGAAATGCTGTTTGGCAAAGGGGATTCCGATAATAGTAATAGCCAGTAAGATACCGAACACCAGGTGCGTGAGCGCGATCCAGATGCCTCCTACCACAATCCAGATAATATTAAACAGCGTAGAGAGGCAGCCGGTACTGCCGGGTACTTCCCGCACCTCCCGGCCGAAGGGAAACAGGCTGAGCATACCAATCTTGAAGCACTGGATGCCGAAAGGAATACCAATAATGGTCAGGCAAAGTACCAGGCCGGAAATCATGTACTCAATAAAGACCAGCAGACCGCCGAAGATGAGCCAGATAATATTGCCGAGTAGGTTCATGGTAGTGTGTTAAGGATTTATAGCCTGAAAAGTACTCTTTTTCAAAATATCATCAAAAAAGAAGCAGTGCCAGGTTTTACCAGCACTGCTTCTTTACCAAGACTTTGTCTCTCCGGATTACTTACTCAGCGAGTTAATCCAGGCGGCTATTTTCATGGCGTCCGCTTTGGGTACCTGTGGCATGGCCGCCATGGGCGTAGCGTATTCAGGCCAGTTGGATGGTTCCGGCTTATAAATCAGCTCCACGATTCTCTCGTTCGAGTACTTGCGTTTGGCTACATCGGTATAGGCCGGTCCTACTACTTTTTTGTCAATGGCGTGGCAGGCCAGGCAGGTGTTCCGCTGCAACAAAGGCTGCACTTCTTCGTAAGTAGGTACCTTGGCCGTTGCTACTGCAGTGGCAGGCTGGTTCTTTGCATCGGGTGATACCCGCTCGGTAGCAGTTCCCGTGGTAGCGGCCCCCGTGGCAGCGGCCACCGTGGCGTTGCCAGTCCGGCTGGTTTTCAGCTCCGATACTTTCAGCTTTTCCCCATCGGGAATATTGTTGAGGGTATAGTAGGCCGAAGGATGCACCAGCGAATAGTAGTTATTGGCCGCCCGGATACCACTCAGGTCGAGGTGGTGAACATAGTACTGACGCAGTCCGTCCAGTACGATCCGTACCGTCTTGCCATCTTCCGACACCTTCACCCCTTTGATGGGTACCGCTTCGGTATTGATCGGAGGACTACCGTATACCGCGTGGTGCTTATAGATATAGCTGCTGATGTTGTACGAATTCAGGTTTTCCGCCGACTTACGATCAACGGGCAGGGTGAAGTTCACTTCAAATCCATCGGGCATGGCTTTTACCGTGTACATTTCGAAGGGCATCTTGCCGTTCCATACCAGGCGCTGCAGGCCCTGATTGGCGTCACCGGCGGAGCCCCAACCGCGGTTGGTTTCGCCTACGAACAGGGAACCGTCCTTGGCGTACGACATACGCAGTACACCCGACTGGAAACCACTCCGGAATTCAATGGCGGCACCCTGGTACTCGCCTTTTACTTTTTCCAGTACTACCCGCATAATCTTACTCTGTCCCTGGTCGCCCACAAAAAACTGCCTGGCAAATGGTCCGAAGCCGCCTTTAGTGTCATCTTTGATAATTTCGGCGGTTGATACGCCATGAATACCGTAGGGAAGCCAAACGGCCGGTAGCTGTACGGTTTCCGGATATTTTTCCTTCAGCTGGTACAGGTAACGGGGGTTCTTATCGTCAGGATTATTCTCCGGCTTGATGTAGCGGCCGTTGGCATCTTTTACCTGCTGGTTGTCCAGCTCGGCAAAGAACTGCTTTTCGGTCAGCTTCACGGGTGAGCCCGGCTCACCGGCCCAGCGAAGACCCGCCGGGTGGCCCATAAAGCTCCCTTTCTTTACGTGCCAGATGCCGCCGGACCCCATCCAGTCGCCCTGGTTATCGGTATAAAACAGCTCGCCGTCCAGCATGCTGATACCCGCGGGCGAGCGTACACCCGTGGCGTAGGGCTCGTACTTGCCCTCGGGAGTAATCCGGAAAATCCAGCCCCGGCTGGGTACGCGGCTTTCGCCCCGCCACCACTCTTCGTTGCCAAAAGCCACGTTGCCACTTACAAAGAAACTGCCGTCGGGCGCTATTTTGGGTCCAAAGGAGTACTCATGGTAGTGTCCCGATACAGGCCAGGCGTATACGGTTTCGTAGATATCGGCCCGGCCATCGCCGTCCTTATCAATCAGTTTGGTAAGCTCACCGCGCTGAGAGCAGTAAAGGGCACCATCTTTCCAGGCCAGTCCCAGGATTTCGTGCAGACCGGACGCAAACTTCCGGAAGTAAGGCGAACGACTGGTTGGGTTTTCCATGATCCAGACTTCGCCCCGGCGGGTAGAAATCCCCATCGAACCATTGGGCAAAGTGGTCAGTCCACCTACTTCCAGGATAATACCTTCCGGTATGGAGGGGGTAAGGATCTTGTAAAAATCTTCTTCCTTGGGCGATTCCTGCGCGTACAGTACCGACAGGCTCGCCAGCAGCATACAGGTTATTTGAATGATTCTTTTCATGCTTTTTGTATAGTAGTGGCCCCTCTTTACCGGAGAAGCCGGAATACTTTAGGATTAGTTAAATACGATTTTTTCCTGAATTGGCTCCTGATTCCTAGAAAAGAATAGAGTAACGAACCTCACCTTTGTCGGTCGGGAGCAGGAGTTCCTGGCGACCATCCTTTTTCCTGATTACGGGCTCAGTACCTTTATCTGCCAGCTGGATATAGTAGGACTTGCCATCAATAGCATATAGCCCTTCCGAAACCTTTTCAATGGTTTTTGCTTCGGCCAAACGTGCCATCAATCCACTGATAGGCCGGGACAATTTGACTTCCCGCTCAAAGTGTTTGTTGTCAATCACAGTGGTTTTGTCAGAAATGGAGGTGCCGAATGCCTCGTATTTAAAGGTGGGAACATTGTTCGCATCCAGTTCATACCCCCTGGGGCGGTACCCAATACCCGCCGTATCGGACGGCCAGTTGGCTTGTCCGGCTACTTTGGCCAGAAAGGGAGCCGTTGACAGAGAAGTTACGCTGCCCCGGGGCCGGGAAGATCCATCACCCCGGTTGTTCCACATGGGAGTAGCATCCAGAAACTCCCCGCGCCACACCTGAAACACCGCCCCCTTATCCAGATCGTAGGTATAATGCAGGTTGGAAGGGCTTCCCACCGATACGGAGTGCACTACCCGCTGACGCTTACCGTCGGCATTGCGTACATCCATAAAGCTGCGCAGTACGGTATTGACCGGCGAAGCGACCAGTATAGGATCGGCCGGGCTACCGGCCAGAGCTGACCCCTGGGTATGGTGGGCAACCTCCCGGAAGCCCGGACCCGTTACCCAAAGACCCAGCACCGGCTTCATATAGCCTTCACGCTTATTCAGATACAGCTCTACTTTATGGTCACCGGCGGTTAGCTTGGTGGTACCTTCCCGAAACTCGTTCGCATTCTTCCGCTCATTGGGCAATACTGATTTCCCGTCAATTTTCAGGTAGCTGTTGCCCGAAGCCTGCATTTTAAAAATATACTCGCCCGCCGTAGGAGCCTTGTAGGTACCATTGTACACCAGCACGTAGTTGTTGGGCTCTTTCAGCACCTCCCAGCTAAGGGCCTCTCCTGTACCGGTTTCGGCCACTTTCAGGGTGGCGGGGTCCAGATCCTGCGAATAGTTGCCGTAGTAGGTTTTGTAGTTAAGTCCAGTGAGTATACCCGGCTTTTTATCAAAGTTATTGACCACGATATTCCGGATGGCCAGCGAGCCGTGGTCTCCCTGAATCCGAAGCGGACCCATGGGTACATCGGCCGACATAGCGCCCCGGGTAGGTCCGCTCACCTCGACGTTTTCGTGAATGGTAATGCCGTTCACCTCTACTTTCAGAAATACCGCGTTGGCGATTTTCTTACCGGCCTGGTCAAAGCGCGGAGCCTGGTAGGAAATTTTGATGTGCTGCCACAGGCCGGGGGCTTTGGCTACATTCAGGCGGGGCGCGTAGCCCTCGTATCCTTTTTGTCCTTCGGGCTTTGAATCGTCCCAACGCTCGTAGATACCGCCCAGGTCATTGTACTTGGCGGAATTCTTTCCCCAGCTATCGAAGAGCTGAATCTCGTAATTGCCCTGCAGGTATATACCCGAGTTAGAGCCTTTTGCCAGCAGAAAATCCATTTCAATATCCAGATCCCCGTGCTTGAAATTGGTAAGCAATTCATAATTGGCACCGTAAGTACCCTGCTTATGAATACAGGCCAGTACCCCTTTACCCGGACTGGTATTCAGTACGTTTACCTGAGAAATTTCCACGGAGGCATCGCCTACTATTCGCCAGTTATCGCTTTGCGTGCGAAAGGCGCTCATGTCCGTAAGCGGGATAGGCTGGGCAACTGCCTGGATACCGGCACAGGCTATCAAAGCCGTCAGGGCCGCTCCCAGGACGATTCTATTACATCGTAGCATCTTTGTTTGAAATAGTTGATTAGTGATTATGAGATTTAAAATTACAATATTCTCCTTTCAAATTGGTAGTTTTGATGATTAGAATGTATAAAGCGGCCGCTTTTGCTGAATGAAGATACAATCCCTAAATAATTAACTGATAATAACCCTACATAACGCATGAAAAAAATAGTACTGTTAGCCATGGGAATGGTGTCAGTCCTGGTAGCCCAGGCTCAAAACGAACAGGTTAAACAAAACCCTCAGTCCTCTGAAATCTGGACACCCGTACCGCCGGTTATTACGCCCGGCGTACCTGGCCCCACTGCCACCGGCACTACCGCCCCTTCGGATGCCATTGTGCTTTTTGACGGCCGCAATACCGACCAGTGGGTAGCCATAAAAGGCTACGCGCCCTCGGCCTGGGAAAACACCAACGAAGGTCCGCTAAAATGGCCGGTTACCGACGGTGTTATGTACTCAACCAAAGGCTTTTCGGCCCGCTCCAAGCAGGAATTTAACGATTTTCAGCTGCACATTGAATTTAAAACCCCCGAAAAAGTAGAAGGCACGGGTCAGGGCCGCGGTAACAGTGGTATCTTCCTGCAGGGCCGCTACGAGCTTCAGGTACTTGATAACTACGACAACCCGACCTACGTCAACGGGATGGTGGGCTCCATTTACAAGCAGGCGATTCCGCTGGCTAACCCCAGCCGCAAGCCCGGTGAGTGGCAGACCTACGATATCATTTACACCGCTCCTCATTTCAACAAAAACGGTTTGATGACGCAGCCTGCCCACGTTACGGTACTGCTTAACGGCGTACTGGTACAGAACCACACGGCCATCAAAGGTACTACCGAGTACATTGGTTACCCCAGAGTACAACCCCACGGCAAAGGCCCCATCCTGCTGCAGGACCACGGCAACCCCGTTGGCTTCCGCAATATCTGGGTGCGTGAGTTATAAGGTACTTCTAACCTGATATTATCTTTATAAACTGAAAGCCCGCCGGAAACAGCGGGCTTTCAGTTTATACCAAGGGTCAGGCAAATAGAAATTTGTACTACATCTTCTTCAAATCCTGCTCCTTTTTTACCGCTTACATACAAAATAAACCTCCCATATTTTTAACCGGCAAAGTAGATACCAGGTACCTTCTCTTTTTCTACTTTTACATCTAAATCTAAACGCATCTGATCCATGAAAAAGACTACTTTAATTCTTTCTATGCTAACGCTTTTATCGGCCCCGGTTATGGTGTCGGCGGGTGAAGTGTCAGCTACAACTACCACGGTTTCCCGTTCCCTGGCGGACCTACAGGACTATGTAGGTACCTATAAACTAAAGGACCTGCCCATTGACAAAATAGTTGTTACCGAGCAAGCCGGAAAACTCCACTACGTTGCGGGTGAGTACGAGGGTGATTTCGTAGAAGTAAGCGGCAAGGCCGATACCTACAGTGCCAACAACGGCGAAGCCACCGTTACATTTGTCCGGAATACCGAAGGCAAGGTAGCCAGCCTGAAACTGCAAATACCCGATGGTACCTTTGAAGGAACCAAAGAAATGGCCTCCGCTGCGGCTCTAACCGATTACGTGGGTAAGTACAAGATGTCCGGGATGGATTTTGAGTTTGTGCAGCTATCGCTCAAAGACGGCCAGATTCACTTCGATGCGGGTGATAACAAAGGCGTATTTATTCCGGTACCAAACCAGGCCGACACCTTCGATGCCAGCGGACAGGCCGTAGTGAAGTTTGAGCGCGACGCTCAGGGCAAAATCACAAAGATCATCGTGGATGCTCAAGGCCAAACCTTCTCCGGCGTTCCCATGGCGCAGTAGAGTATCGATATAGATTTTTCCAAGCCCCGAAGCAGATTCGAACTGCTTCGGGGCTTTTGCTTTTAAGTGGTAGCAGTGATTACTACAAACTTTTAAACTGATCCAAACCTTTTCGGGGGAAGTCTTTGTATGATCTCCGGCTCTTTTTAGCTTTTCCGGGTAATGCTATCGCTTGCCCTCACGGCCGGGCAGGCCCCGCTCTCCCCACGCCTCTGTGCTCTGTGGGCCTGCGCAGAGCTTACGCACAAATGCCCACAGCGCAAGGTGGCTTAGGGGAGAGCTGATATAGTTAGCACCCTGCATAATTAGGGCAAAAGTGCATCTTTGAAAATTTAGTATTATCGCTACTACATATGTACAATGTTAAATTTATCAGCTACCCCATAAACCACCTTATTTTACAGCCATTTGTGCGGCTGGCTAAAGCAGGGCTGTAAAATTTAGTGGTGTTGGGGCAGCGGGGCCCGCCCGGCCGTGAGGGCAAGCGATGGCATTACCCGGCATAGTCAGCACTACTGCATTTTGTTATTCCAGGAGGAGGAGCATTGGATAAATTATACATAGCGCTTCCCCACCCTATTTCAGTAGTTAATCCCTTCTCAAACCTTTTCAAACTAATTTACCTAGCCGTCAACCACCTATGTCATCCAATCGCCGGGAATTTATTAAACAGCTGGGAGCCGGTACCGCCGGAGCCGGTTTATTGCTGGGCTTCTCCGGGTACCTCTTCGGGCAGCCTACTTACACCAAAAGTCTCCGCCGGAGTACCTCCCCCGAGGCACAGGGCATGGACTCAGCCGGTATCATAAATTTTCTTGATGCTGTAGCGCAGAGCAAGCACGAGTTCCACAGCCTTATGATCCTGCGGCATGGACAGGTAGTAGCCGAAGGCTGGTGGAATCCCTACCGCCCCGACCTGCGGCACACGCTGTACTCCATGAGCAAAAGCTTTACCTCTACGGCCATTGGCCTGGCGGTACACGAAGGACGGCTAACGGTAGACGATAAAGTTATTTCCTTTTTTCCGGACAAACTGCCTGCGCAGGTGAGCGAAAACCTGGCTGCGCTGCGGGTCAGGGACCTGCTGAGTATGTCGGTGGGGCACGAAAAAGATTCCACGGCCGAGATTCGTACGGAGGACGACTGGGTCAGGAAGTTTCTGTCCCTGCCTATTAAGTACCAGCCCGGCACCCGGTTCCTCTACAACAGCGGCGCTACCTATATGCTGTCCGCCATTGTTCAAAAACTGACGGGACAGCGGGTAGTCGAGTACCTAAAGCCACGGCTGTTTGACCCGCTGGGTATAGAGGGGATGGATTGGGAACGCGACCCGAAGGGGATTGATACGGGAGGATGGGGCCTGCGCGTCCGGACGGAAGACCTGGCCAAGTTTGGACAACTATACCTGCAGAAAGGCCAGTGGAACGGCAAACAAATACTACCCAAAGCCTGGGTCGAAGAAGCAACCAGTTTTAAAATTCAGCAACCTATACCGGCTAACAACCCCGACGCCAAAGAGAAGAGCGATTGGCTGCAGGGCTACTGCTACCAGTTCTGGCGGTGTCGCCATAACGCCTATCGCGGCGACGGCGCCTTTGGCCAGTACACCATTGTAATGCCTGACCAGGATGCCGTGATTGCCATAACCAGCGAAACCAGTAATATGCAGGGCCAGCTGGACCTGATCTATGAGCACCTGCTACCGGCCATGCAGGCTAAGCCCCTGTCGGCCAATACTAAAACGGCGGGTACTCTGAAAACCCGGCTCGCCGCCCTGAGCCTGCCGCCGCTCCCGCCGCAGAAAACATCGCCGGTGGCCGCCAAGGTATCCGGCCAGACCTTCAAAGTAGCCGACAACGCTCTGAAGGTGCAGTCCGTGGCTTTTCAGTTTGGCAAAGACAATTGTACCATTACCCTCAAAGACGACAAAGATACCTACCCCATTACCGTCGGACTGGGCCAGTGGAAAGAAGGAGTTACCTCCCTGCCGGGTACCCCGCCTAACCTCGTGGTGACCCCGGTCCGGAATATTCTTAGTGCCAAAGTAGCGGCCAGTGGTACCTGGAAAGATGAAAATACTTTTGAAATGCTGTGGCGCTACATTGAGTCAACGCACCACGACCAGGTAACCTGCCATTTTGAGGGCGATAAGGTCCGGCTCCGGTTCAGGAATAGTATGGTTGCCATGAATCCCAACGCCAAAGACGCGCGCCCGGAATTACTGGGACAACTGGTGTAGTACTAATTCTTAATGTTAGTGAGCTAAGCCTGAAACGACACGCGTACTGGCGGTAGATGGTTTGGATAAGTACTTGCTTTCTTTATTCAGCCGATGATACGAAACGTAGGAAAGGATCAAGATGGATAAAATAAAGAGCGGGAAAATAGCGTACTGACCCAACCCATCCACTACCCAGTGGCTGATGCAGGCTGAAAGCATGGTAAAGCTAAGACCCGCGTAGGCCCATTCTTTTATCCTTCCGTTGACAAAGGGAAGTACCAATGCCAGACACCCCAGTACTTTAAAAACCGATAGCATAACCCGAAAATAGTCCGGGTAGCCCAGGTGCCGGATGCCTTCCACGGCCAGGTCAGTATGTGAGGTGAGAGCGGGCATGACCCCTTCAAAAAGAAAGATAATAGCGGTGCTTGTCCAGTAGACGATCTTAGTGGTTTTTGTAGTAGCCATAGTATTTGTTTTTTGTTACTACAAAGTAAGTACAGGTACCCGACTTTAAAGCGGTGCATTTGGGACTTTAGGAGGGGCATTTGCGACAATCACCTACGTACTCCCCACTATCGATCCGCTTATCCGGTATATGTATACATCAAGGTCCGACCATTGGGTCTGCTTTTCGCTTTTCAGTCCGTTTTTGTCGGCCACTCTTTGAGACTTCAGGTTGCGGATATCAATAATGGATATGACCGAGTCGGCCAACCCCTTTTCAAAAGCATAGTTAAGTAGCTATCAGAAATTAGCTTTTAGTGGTTAGTTCTCTAAGTTGCTGTATAAGAACGGATTGTAAATAATTCTAATGCAAAGTAATTTTGCGCAAATACTTAATAAAAAGCCGGGCGGCTTCGGGAGCATAGCCTTGCCCCCAGTACTTTTTGAATACATGGTACCCTACTTCGGTTTCCCTCAGCCCATCTACCTCCTGCATCAGTAGTCCGCCCTGCCCCACAAACTCATGGGTCTGCTTCGTAAAAAGCGCCTGGAGTCCGAATCGTTTTTCCTCGTAGCGCCCTAACTGCCTTTTTATCCAAAGCGCTGCTCTTTCTTCCGTGGTAGTCAGGCCAAAATCCGGAAAAAATTCAACCGCTTCCCGGTCTTCAAAAAACTGTTTCCAGGTTTCAGCGTCATCAGGAGTTAAAAAACGGGTATACAGCCGTTCTGATTCTAATCCATCCCGGTAGTTATAAGGACTCGTCATTAGGGGGTCAGGATAGAGGTTGCCAGGGAGTTACTTCAAAACCGTCTGTCCCTATACGTACATAGAAAAGTTCGTCGAATCCTTCTTCGTAACCTGGTACTTCCAACCGCTTATTGGCTCCCCGGATACCTATTTCCGGAATCAGTTCTTTTCCGGTCCTGTTTCGGTTTCTTCGGATAGCCTCCTCCACCTTCGACTCAAAGAAATACCCGGTAATTTTGAAACGCCTGGCTTTGGCCGCTTCTATGTACTTAGCTCGCTCGGGTCTGGTCAGATTGGTATTATCCACCACAAACCGCTATTGCGTACGCAGGCAAACCTCCATGAACTGGGTTTCTTTGTTCCTCGTATTCAACATATCCAACGAGATCCTGATATGCGTCTTCAGGAAGTGGTCCCGGTAAAAGGTAGTCTTACCCGTAGCCTGAAGGCCGCAGAAGATGATGGCTTGCATGGAAGGTAGCTGTTGTTTTTTGTTCTTACTATGGCAACCTGAACTGGAAAGGGATAGTTTTCCTAACCTATGTATACCGATGTAAATTTAATATGTGAGATTAATAAAGCGCAAGTATGATTCGGTTTAGAAACTAATTGTATCATTCGAATTTAAAAAAACAAATTTGATAGAAGCCGCCCGTATATCTAACACATTGTTGTCACTCGCCGGAGCCGAGCTACTAGTGGAAAATATAATTTTGCAAATTATAATAATGATTAAAAATTAAGTAACAAAATTATTCTTATTGTAATCTCTAGCACTAGAACCTATTATCTCATCCATATTCTCAAGTGCTTTAGAATGTCGAATATACAAGTACCAAACGAACATAAGGTCAAATATTAATGCAGCTAACCACCACAGATAAAAAAAAACAGATATAGCTAATATTACAGGCCAAAGAGCAACATCAGTACTTATAGCTCCTTCAATGTTATTCTTTGTATTTAAAATATGATACAAAATAATAAATAATATAGTTATAGTACCTATAATAATCAAAGGCTTTACACCCAATGAAGGCCACTCTTTATTCACAAAATAAATAACGAACAATATAATAGTACTAATAGTAAATCGAATCCATCCAGATGGCACGAAGATATTGAAAGAACTAGCAAGCCATTCTTTAATCTCTCCTCGATCAACATTACTATCAGGTATAACTATAAAGTAAAAAAAAGCAAATGAGAAATATAACAACCATGCCATTATTCGTAATCTCATATTGTTAGTTAAGCGCGGAATACGGCTAACTATCGTTACGCCTAATAATAACAAACTTGTACCTGTCACGGTTTTTAACAAGAACAAATCATCCCTAAATCTATAAATATCGTGGCTTGGGTCTATATAATTAAATATTGAATTTAACATAATATAAACTGCAATAAGCAGTAAAGAAACTACAATCACAGGTGGTATGCTAAGACTTACCCACCTCTTCCAATTGATAGTTTTAGGGGGCACAACCACTTCCTCAGACTTATCCACAACATCTTTAATATAGTGGTCAAAAATATCATTATCATTCCAATAATCTACATGTGCTTTACCAGGAAAAGGTGATCTATTAAAACCTATATCATGTTTAAGTTCAAAATTAAAAACAGTCTTAAAGTCACTTTTACCAATCCAGTCACGAATATCATCAAGTTTGAAAGCAATAGGATCAGCATAATCATAATAATTACGCCATTCAATTTTTTTAGAAAATTGAGACCATTGAGCAGGCAAAGGTGAATCAAATAACTCAGGCCATAAAATTAAATGTGTATCCAGTGGAGAGCCTATAGTCATAAAGCTTCTGACATTTTTGACCCAAAGAAATTTAGATGGTTCTCGAATGGCTTCTAATAAGCCTAAAAATGAAACTACTGTCCCTTCACTATGAGCTACTAAATGAATTTCTGCTTCTGGATATTCTTTATAAACGTTTTCTAATACACATCTGAAAGCTTGTAGTATTTTAAGCCTCTGTTTTTCAAACTCTGTCACAATTTGTACATCTCCTAAATAATCATTTAACAATTTTCCAAGGTCAAAAGTAAATAACCCAGCACGTTCTGATATTAAACACAACCTCTCAAGTACCGAAATAGTCTCAATCATTTCTATTAAGACTAACTTAAGTAGCGTAAAGTCTGATTCTGTATAACTATCATTGAACCTACTCTGAGATCCTGAAACTTTTGCCTGCTTCCAACGTAAACGCAATCTTTCAACGATAGTGTTTGCCCATTTTTTCGCCTCTTCTAGTGTATGCTGGTCACTTATTACCTCTCTAGGTATCTTTGCCCAGTAAACCTCAGCAAATGAAATACTCTTTAATTTCTCGTGAGGATATGGGGGTTTTAAAGAAAAACTTATTCTGTCGTCATGAAAACAACCAAGCGGTATAGCTGTAGGTTCACCGAAGAAACGACAAAACTGATTTACTACTGATTGAAGGGTGCTAAAACTATACTGATCTCCAACTCCATGAACAGCAACGATTACTTTTTTTACTTTTTCTTCAGGCCCTTCTGGCTTAGCAATATGGATTTGTGGTTCTACGATCATATAGAAACATTTACAATGAATGCGAATCTTTTATAATAATCAGCAATAAAAGTCAATTAGATGATTATAAGAATCAACAACATTCTAGATTCTTACCTTTTCTTGATGTAAGAAATAAAGAACAGTAAAATTTAATTGATTGATAGCGGAAACCCTCCGACAAAGCTAATAGAAGTCAGGAACTGGGAGCCAGTTAGGCCTGGAATTTGGCTTTTAGAACGCATGTTAAGCATTGGCACAGACGCTTCTGCTCTTATATTCCTTAATCTTAAACTCAAAACAATTTCAGCGCCATGAAATGAAATTTTATCATGTTGCAAAAGCATTCTTCGAAATGAGCTTGCGTCCTCAGTTTTCATGCCTGCATCACCCTTAATACTTCTTCCGGTATAGTTCAACCCCAATCTAACAGAATATCCTTTTGTTCTTCTAACTAAGTCTGGCAAAAACTCATGAAAGATACCTGCTCGCCAGCTATATATTGAAACATCTTTTGTTAAAGTATCAGAATTAATACTCCATACTTGATTTGCAGCAGTGAAACCTAGTTCTATACCATCAATGTATTTAAAAATGATATTATTCACGAGTATACTCTTACCCGGTATACCTCTATAAGTTACTCCAGTGAAATCATTGTAATATTTAGGTTTGAAATAAAAGATAGAGTTTACTGTGGTTGATGGTCCAGAACTTACAGGGGCAAGGGTATAACTACCAAAAGCTCTACTATTTATTATACTATTTATACTATTATTCCTAAATTTTGCAGAAATAGTATCAGTCGTAGATGCAACATTAATTTTTACCTCTAACTGAAGCTCCATTCCAGACATTAGCATCTTCTTACTGCCAGACTTCCATTCAGGGTTCTTATTCCATATTTTATCATCAATATCATCATCAAATTGGTTATTTGGCCAAATTCTCCAAAAAATAGCTCCTAATCCGGTACTAGCAGGCAGGTCTTTCTTTTCATTAACAGAAACTTGCAGATCACCTGTACCAACAAATTGTATTTCCGTTAACCCTTTTTCACCCACCTCTTTGAAATCATATGCTTCTTTTGCAAATTGTGCTTTTGATATATAACTTATAAATAGAAAAAGTTTAAGCACAATCAAAAATCGGATAAATAGATATAATTTCATAGTATTTAAATTTAGAGGCAAAAAATAGGTAAATACTTTTTCATCTGATAAGGCAATTTCCGTTAACAGTAATGAACAATTTGCCGTTGTTGGTGTTTTCACCACCAACCTTTTCCATTACCCAACAACGAAGTATCCCTAGCAAGAACAGCTAGATTTAAAATCATTAATCGATAAAATAAAATGTAAGTAGTGCAATCTACTTATCCAAGATTATTTGTATTTCCTGAAGACTCAGGTAGTGTAGTAGGAGTAGCCGCTTACAAAAGGTACTTAGAACTTGATAAAGATCCGGCTATTGATGTAGTTTCGAAACTGAAATAAATGTAGATAATCAAGACTTTTATTCAAAGAAACAATATCCAAAAGCACACTAAAATTTATTAAACGGTAGTACTTTTTTTAAAATATGCCTTTGTACGCTTCTATTGCGTATAGGAGTGTTGGGTTCCCTTACATAAAATGGAGGATGGCAAAGTGGATGGTCTTCCTGCAATAAGGGTGCCTCGCTGATCGCTCATTCAAAGTCGCCTTTCATTACAGAGGCTCCAAATGATGCTCCTCATAAGCCCCTTATTCTTGCTTTTAAAACAGTCAAAGAGGCTTGCTACTACGGTCTATGGACAAAGGAGTCGTAGTAACACGTTCCTATGGTCAGGATAACCGGGAACTGGTAGAAATAAACTTGCGTAAAGCAGGTTGTATAGTCACTGCCGACTTACTGAATTAGCAAAAAAACAGCGGTACCGAACGTATCGGTACCGCTGATGGATGAATATCCTGACTGGCAGCGCCTACAAGCCGAAGCCCAGGGCAAAGCCCTTAGTCTGGGCGGGGAAGTCAGCGAGTTTGGTGGCCAAACCGGTGGTGAGGTTAATGGAATAGAGCCCTGTGGTACCTCCAACGGTCAGGAGTGCGTAGGCGTTTCCTGAAGTACCACCTATATCAAAACCATTGGCCGCTTCGACATCTACACCCAGATTACCGATCTCCTGCAAACCACCGTCGTTGGGCGGACTCTGACGATACAGTTTATTTGACTGGCTATCGATATCGAAGAGCGTAGTGGTGGTGGCTCCCGCAAAACTATTGGTATAGGCCGCTCCGTTCACAAAGGGTACTCCCGTGGCCGGGGCCAGTATATTGAGCGAACCGTCAACGATCGTAGCCCCATCCATTACGTTAATCCGAAGGTTTTGACCCGTATTGCTCACCACCCGCAGACGGTCAGGTACGGGGTTGAAGTCCACTCCGAAGCTGGTACCGTTCAGGCTGACGCTCAGGGTAGAACGCACGGCGGCTTCGCCGTTGGCGAGGTTGATGGTATAAAGTACACTGTTGCTACCCAGCGCGTGCAGTTGACCGTTGACAGGCCGGAAGTCGATGCCCTCTATGCTTACTCCCATGGGCAATCCGGTGATAGGTTTGGTAATAAGGCTAAGGGGGCTGGACATCGGGTTAAAGATGAGCAGGTTGTTGGACTGATCTACCGCGTAGGCCACGGGATTGGTTGGAATGGCCAGGCCAATAATAGTACCCGACGGCAGGTTGCCAAGTTTTTGTAGCCTACCTGTGCTTAGATCAACGGAGTTAAGCTCCCAACCACCCTGAAACTGCACCGAAGCAATACCGAAGGTACCAGTGGGGGCAATGTCAAAGCCACCCACGGCAGTAATGTTTAGCCCCAGCGGACCTACCTCCTTAAGGCCACCGGCGTTAGGGGGGTCCTGCAGGTACAGTTTATCGGTAGTGGGGTCAATGTCGAACAGTTGCGTTGACGTAGTACCAGCAAAGCTGTTGGTATAGGCTACCGCGCCCACCATCGGATTGGCGAAACCGTTCAGATTACCGTCGGTAGCCGCCACAGCGCCCGTTTCGGGATGCAGACGGAGATTCTGGGTCGTGGTTGATACCAGCCGAATGCGGTCAACGGTAGGGTTAAAATCAAACCCGGCGACAGTCCCGCTGAATGCCGGTGTGAAAGGTCCGGTTCCCAGGGCCGTAGCGGCTCCCGACTGTAAGTTGATATGGTACAACCTGCTACTGTTTCCAATACCGTACAACTGACCGGTAGCGGGGCGGAAGTCGATGCCAAGTAGCAGCTCACCACTTTGCAGACCAGTAATGGTCAGGGTGCGCAGGGGCGTCTGAGTACTTTTGACATTCAGCTCGTACAGACGATTGTCGTCAGTGAGGGCGTAAAAAATCTGGTCAGGAAGGTCGGGCGCGGGCGGTGCCAGGCGGTGATCTTCACAGGCCTGGAGTAGGAGTAACGCGCCGAGTAGGCAGCTGGCCAGAAGCCCGCGGAAAGAACAGGTGTGTTGAATCTTCATTTACGTAAAATTGAGTGTTGGAGTGATTTTTCACCGGATTTACGTCTTGAAGGCTCAACTTGGATCATTGAACGTGCATTTTTTTTTCGAGAAACTCCCAAAGAAGGTATAGCTGGGGATGATGCTAAACAAAACTCCGGCCCGTAATCGAACGCACCCTCCGCAGCAGATGGCAGTGGTAAAGCCACGAAATTTTAATTGTACAGAAAGAGGCAACCTGGTACTACCAAGCTTTTTACTATTTATAGCTCCGCCATTCGGTTCAAGATAGCATTCAGCTTCTGATGGAGCCAACCTTAAAATTGTTCAGGCAAGGAAGTTAAATATATTCCCCTCACGAAAGTGCCTGTGGCGGTGGACTGCCTGTCTGGGAACTTCCTGCCGGGCAGGAGGCATCACCGGGCAGCGGGACAAATTCATGATTGTCGGTAGGTGGTAAAAGTATACGCCCTTCCTGCCAGTCGGCTTTGGCCTGTTCAATGCGTTCTTTCCGGGAAGACACAAAGTTCCACCAGATAAAGCGCTCGCCCAGCGGCTCTCCGCCCAGCAGCATAAGGGTAGTGGGTTCTTTGGCCAGAATGATGGGATCTACGCCCTTTGTAAATACCAGCATTTGCCCCGCATTGTAGGTACTTCCTCCTATCTCCACCCTACCTTTGGCCAGATAAAAACCCCGCTCCGAATGCTCGCCGGGTAAGCCAAAACGCGCCCCCTGGTCCAGTACGACGTGGAGGTAGAATAGGGGTGAATGGGTCTTAACGCCATTTTTTAGTCCAAAGGCATCGCCCGCAATCAACCGCATCCAAACGCCGGTGTCGGTAAAGATGGGCAGCTGTTCGGGTTTATAATTGTCAAAAGCAGGTGCGGCCTCTTCGTCTTTTTCCGGCAGAGCCACCCAGGTCTGAATCATTTCCAGTTGTCCGCCGGCCAGGGCAGCCGGGTCTTCAAATCGCTCCGAATGCGCAATACCACTCCCGGCCGTCATCCAGTTTACTTCGCCCGGACGAATTAGCTGCTCCACTCCCAGGCTGTCGCGATGCATAACCTGCCCGCCGAACAAGTAGCTGACCGTTGACAATCCAATGTGGGGGTGCGGCAGTACATCCATGGACGTTTGCAGGTCCGGTTGTATAGGTACCGGGCCGGCGTGGTCCATAAAGATAAAGGGGCCGACCATTCGGCGCTTGCGGAAAGGTAAGATCCGCCGCACATCCATGCCCGGCCCTATGGAGGCCTGTCGGGCTTCAATCACGATGTCTAGCATAGGAGTATTCTTTAGTTCTTTATTTAAAAATGGGTTTTAAAGAGCGAAATAGCAAGAAACCGCTCCGGAAACTGGAACCCATGCAACGTTTTAGACGGGTTTTGGTGTTAGGAAAATATAGATGTACCTACATTAATTATGGAAATAGGAATCACTACTTTCGTCGAGAATACCCCCGACCCCGCTACCGGAAAATTGCTCAGTCCGCACCAGCGGATGATGAACCTCCTGGAAGAAATTGAACTGTCGGACCAGCTGGGGCTGGACGTATTTGCCATCGGAGAGCACCACCGGCCCGACTTTATTGTTTCTTCACCGGCGGTAGTATTGGCCGCCGCCGCGGTCAAAACCAAACAGATCAGGCTTTCCAGCGCGGTTACGGTCCTTAGTTCGGATGACCCGGTCCGGGTATTTCAGGATTTTGCCCACGTTGATTTGCTGTCGGGAGGCCGGGCGGAGATCATGGCCGGGCGGGGGTCTTTCATTGAATCCTTTCCGCTTTTTGGCAACGACATGAAAGATTACAACACGCTTTTTGCCGAAAAGTTGGAATTGCTCATACAACTAAATAAAAGTGAGAAGGTAAGCTGGAAAGGCAAACACCGTCCTGCTATTGATAATCGGGGGGTATACCCCCGCCCCCACCAACCGGAGCTACCAATCTGGGTGGCAGTAGGCGGTACTCCCGAGTCGGTGGTGCGGGCGGCTAACTACGGCTTACCCATGGCGCTGGCCATTATTGGCGGCGGGCCGGAGCGGTTTGTCCCGTTTACCCGACTCTATAAAGACACCTATCAGCGGGCTGGACACGATCCTTCGCGGCTGCAGCTGGGCATCAATTCGCACGGGTACATAGCGGATACTTCCCAGAAAGCCGCCGATGAATTTTATAAACCTTACGCGTACGTCATGAGCAAAATCGGGCGGGAGCGGGGCTGGTCACCCATGGACCGGGAGCATTACGAACTGATGCGCGAGCCCGATGGCTCCCTGCTGGTAGGTAGCCCGCAGGAGGTCATTGACAAAATTCTCTGGGAACATGAGCTATTCGGCAATACCCGTTTTCTGCTGCACATCAGCGTAGGTACCTTACCCCATGCCAGCGTCATGCGCTCCATTGAACTATTGGGTACCGTAGTGGCCCCGGCGGTTAAGAAGGCGTTGGGTAAAGTGTAACTCCTTTTAAAAATTAGGAGAGCGCAGTACCTGACTACCCACAGGTACTGCGCTTTTTTGGTAATACCATTCTATTTAAGTAGCTATTAGAAATTAGCTTTTAGTGGTTAGTTCTCTAAGTTGCTGTATAAGAACGGATTGTAAATAATTCTAATGCAAAGTAATTTTGCGCAAGTACTTAATACCCCTAACAAGTACTTAATACCCCTAAAGGGAAGAGGGAAAATACAGCCTCCCGGCCTAAGACACCCGGAAAAGGAAAAGCTGAAAGCATTGCAATGATTAAATACGGCGACCCATGCAGTGGTTATAGGCTGGCTGATCTTTTTGGGGAATGTTTTTTGTTGAGCCAATGTATTTATAGTCGAATACTAGCAGAGACAATTATGCAGGAAATTGAGCCCTTTTATAACTGGGAAAAACATTATATAGCTAATGAGGATAAACGCTCGCCCTTCTACGGGCGGGAGTACAACCTCAACTACTACGAGAACGACATATACGGGTACTATATCCACCCGCTTTGGGACGAAATAGGCTCGGAGACGCTGTACGTAAAGATTCTTTTTGCGGATTATAATCAACGGTTTGCGGTGATTGAGCTACTGGGAGAGTGGAATGATACGCTTCACAACGATATTATGCACTTTAAACGGCACGTTATAGATGAACTGGTAGCGGCGGGGATCAATCAGTTTATCCTGATCGGAGAAAACGTAATGAACTTCCACGGCTCCGACGACGAGTACTACGCCGAGTGGTTTGAGGATGTGGAAGACGGCTGGATTGCGGCCGTGGGTTTCCGTGACCACGTGGAGCAGGAATGGAAGCGCTACCGCCTCGACTACTACCTCAACTTTGGAGGTACCTTACAGCTTGATAACTGGCGTACCATGCAGCCACAGCCATTCTACGAGCTGGTCCGCAACCTAATTACGCGACGGCTGGCGTAGGCTAAGACTTTACAAAAAAAGAGGGAGAGCCTTTCGGCCCTCCCTCTTTTTTACTCAACTATTAGGTGTGGATATATGAACTTTTGTTATTTTCTGCTGTGGATATATACTCTACTTGTTATTGATTAGCTGTGTTTGTCAATTCCTTATCAATGGCCGTGATAAGCTCATCCATTTGTTTTTCAATGGTGGCCAGGCGCTCATCCGTCATAGGCTTCTTCATCTCCATCAAATTGGCCTGAATCTGGTCCCTCTCCTGAATCAGCTCGGTACGTCTTTCGGTCCAGCGGGTTTTGGTTGTACCAGTGGCCGACTTAATCTTGGAATCCATCAAAGCCAGACGTTTTTCAATCCTTTCCTGACGATCCTGCAGTTTCTGGGTATATTCCTTTTGCTTTTCAGAAAGGTCTTTTCTGGCTGCTTTCAAATCATCTCTTACTTCCGCCAGGTCATCCCTATCGTGCTCAGTCTGTAATTCATCGTAGGCTTCCTGGGTGGTTTCCAGGGCTTCTTCCTGGGCCTCCGCAAGCTTTTTTTGTTCCCGGTCTTCTCCGCCGGAATTACAGCCGGCCAGCAGCCAGCCTACCGTCAAAAAAGCATATAGTCCGGAGGTAATTTTCAATCTTCTCATATTCTCTTTGGTTGTTCAAAGTACTTCCATTGGCAAAAAAACTACACCACGGGGTTTACTTCCGTTTACCCGTCAGTTGCTGAGGAAATAAGTACTCAGATGAGGAATCTTCCCAGACAGGCCGTAGGCAGCCGATCCGGCCTGGGTTTCACACCCAAATCTGCCACCATTGGCAAAGCCTTACCTCCGCTGGTTCACAGAAGCCCGGAACAGTATAACCAGACGCGCATTTCCTTTTTACTTTGGTCCGCCCGCCGGATGTACAGGTACTAGCTCCATAATTATTCAATACTGGATATGAAGAAATTAAGCTTCGTTATGATCGCCTGCCTGTTGGCAGGTACTGCCTGGGCCCAACAGCCCGGTAAATGGCAAAACCTCTTCGACGGAAAATCTACCAACGGCTGGCACAGCTACCAGCACAGCGGAGGAGTAAAAGGCTGGACCGTAGAGAACGGTGTGCTGATGACGCCCGGGAAAAGCGGGGATCTGGTTACCAATGAACAGTTTGAAAATTTTGAGCTGGAGTTTGAGTTCAAGGTAGCCCCCAAAGGCAACAGCGGGGTGATCTATAAAGTCGTTGAAGACCCCAAAAACGCGACCTACTACTCAGGGCCGGAGTACCAGGTTATTGACGACGAAGGGTACCCGCCTTTTAACGATGGAGGCAAAATGGTAAAAATCAACGATAAACAGAAAACCGGAGCCAACTATGATATGTATGCGCCGGCGAAGAAAGTAGTCAAACCCTCCGGTGAGTGGAATAAAGGGCGCATAGTAGTAAAGGACAACCACGTGGAGCACTGGCTCAATGGCGAAAAAGTAGTTGACTACGAATACGGCTCGGCCGACTGGAAAGCCACCGTAGCCAAAAGCAAGTTTGCCAACTGGCCCTACGCTACCGCCCACGCCAAAGGCCACATTGCCCTGCAGGACCACGGTGACCAGTCGTGGTACCGTAACATACGCATTCGTACCCTATAAGAATTACTCAATAACCGGCTGGTCCGTCCGGGGCAGTCTGTATCCTATTTTAATTTTTAAACCTATGCAAAGCCGTACCCAATCCGCCTTCCTGACCCGTAGCCTGCTCCTGCTGCTTATGGCAACCACCAGCCTGTGGGCTGCCGCACCAGAAGACGGCAAAAAAGAAACGCTGAACCAGCAGATGACCAAAGCGGTCAGGGCTTTTCTGGGTACCCTGGATGCCGACCAGCTCAAGCAAACCCAACGGGCGTTTGATGATTCGCTACGATTTGACTGGCACTTTGTACCACGGGAGCGGAAGGGCCTGGCGCTGAAACAAATGAACGATAAGCAGCGCGCCGCCGCTATGGGTATGGTGAAAGTAATGATGAGCGACGAAGGCTACCGCAAGATCAGCGAAATCATTGACCTGGAAAATGTACTGCGGGTAGTAGAAAACCGACCGCCCAATGACACCCGCCGCGATCCCGAAAATTATTCGTTTCTGGTGTTTGGTACTCCCGGCGAAAAGGATCCCTGGAGCTGGCGTATCGAAGGGCACCACCTGTCGCTGCATTTCTCGTCGGTAACGGGCAAACTGGTGTATACCCCCAGCTTTATGGGTACCAATCCGGCCCACGTGCTGGTGGATATGCCCCAGAAAGGCCGCCGGGTTCTGAAAGAGGAAGAAGATCTGGGCTTCCGGCTCCTGAACTCCTTCACGGACGCCCAGCGCCAGAAAGTGATACTTGGTAATAAGTCACCCTACGAAATGTTTACTTCCAACAACCGTACCGCCCAGTTGTCCACCTTTGAAGGTATTCCGCTCAGCGATATGACACCGGCTCAGCAGGAGGTTTTTCGTCAGCTTATTGGTATTTATCTCAACCGCTACCACGTTACGCTAAAAAACCAGCAGATGGAGCAGCTTCAGAAAGCGGGTATGAACAAGATCTATTTTGCCTGGATTGGCGACACTGAACTTATTATGGGGAAAGACAAAGGCCACTACTACCGTATCCACGGCCCTACCCTGCTGATTGAGTTTGATAATACCCAAAACGACGCCAACCATATTCATACCGTGGTACGCGACCTGACCAACGACTTCGGGGATGACCTGCTGCGCCAGCACTACGAAAAGCTGCACAAAAAGTAAGGAGGTACTTCCGGGAATAATCTATAATGGCCAAACTACCCGAGTCCTCGCCCCTGTACCAACTCATGCAGCAGTACGCCCAGCCGGGGCGGGTGGTATGGCTGGGAGTTCGCCCGGCTTCCCGGCAGCCCGTACTACCCGTAGCGGAAACCTACGCCCGCAGCGGGACCGGCCTGGACGGCGACCGCTACCGGGGCCGCCCCGACAGTAAGCGGCAGGTTACGCTGATTCAGGCGGAGCACTTACTGGCCGTAGCTTCCTACCTGGGCCGTGACAGCCTGGACCCGGCGCTGGTACGCCGTAACATTGTGGTAGAAGGGATAAACCTGCTGGCGCTGAAGGACAAAACCTTCCGAATCGGTGATGCCGTACTAGCATATACGGGCGAGTGCCACCCCTGCAGCCGCATGGAAGAGGTCCTGGCAGCGGCGGCTACAATGCCATGCGCCAGCACGGCGGCATTACCGCCCGGGTACTTACTGAGGGTACTATACGCGTGGGGGACCAGGTGGAAGTTCTGGCGGATTTATAAAAGGGAAAAGGTAGCTGCGACACAGCTACCTTTTCCCTTTTACTATTTTTGACTAATTGGTTCTACGTTAAACATTGGACAAAGAAGACTCCCCGTTCAGGATATTCAGGAGTATCTTTTCGGTCAGCGGTTTGGTCCGGTAATGGACGTCGGGATAGATTGACACGGCTTTTTCAAAATCGTGCGGGTTGGACGATGTAGACAAAATCACCACCCTGGTACCTGCGCGCTGCTCGTTGGCGAGTGTTTTGTACAATGACAAAAACTCGAAACCATTCATCCGGGGCATATTGATATCCAGAAAAATCACATCCGGTTTATGAAAGTCCGGGCAGCGGGTGGAAGTAAGGTACTGCCAGGCCACCTCACCGTTCTCAGCGACTACTACCCTGGTGTCCATCCCGCTTTCTTTGATAACAATCTGGTGCAGAAAGTTATCATCCGGATCGTCATCCACCAATAGGACACACCTCAAATCACGATTCGTAGTCATAAATTGTTTTTAAATCTTTGGGGATGGTAAAACGGAAATTGCTGCCCTTTCCCAGGTTACTATTTAACCAGATTCTGCCGCTATGAGTTTCAATAATTTTCTTACACGTTGCTAAACCAACGCCCGTACCGGGGTATTCATTGCGTCCGTGTAACCTTTGGAATACTTGAAATATTTTTTCAAAGTAAATTTCATCAATTCCTATCCCGTTATCTTCAATCGAAAACACCCACTCAAAAGCTTTTTCGCGTACCGAAACCTTTATTTCCGGCTGAATACCTTTGCGACTATATTTTATTGAATTGGATAACAAATTTTGAAAAACCCGTTTCATATCGATCCTCGAAGCCCGAAGTACCGGTAGGCGGGTAGCGGTTATTTTGGCGCCGCTTTCATCTATCTCCTGCTGCATTTCTTCCAGGACCTCGGCCAGTACGTCATCCATAGGTACCTCCGATAAATCCTGCCCCAGCCCTACCTGCGAAAATTCCAGCAGATCATTGATCAGATCCCGCATCCGGTGGGTGGAGTTGGTAGTTGTTTTTATCAGTTTCAGGCCCGGTTCATCCAGTTGCTCCTTATACTTACTTTCCAGCAGCCCCAGGTACCCTTCTATGGTTTTGAGTGGCGACTGAAGATCATGAGAGGCTACATAAGCAAACTGCTTCAACTCTTCGTTTGACCGCTCCAGCGCCTGTAGTGCCTTCTGGCGGTACTTTAGTTCAAACTCAAACTCATCGGAGGTCCGCAGGCCTACGGCGGTGTCAAAGTACTTGATAAGGGCAATAACGGTACCTATAGATACAATACCTGCCAAAAGTCGAACCAGGGCGCTGATGCGGTAAATAGGTACCCAGAAAATGAAGGCATCAACCAGGTGGGTGAGGCCGCAAAGCAGGATAAAAGCCCCAAAAAGCCAGAAAACACGTTTGAGAGGTATGCCCCGCTTTACAACTACAAATCGCAAAAGTATCAGTGGAATGCTCATATAGGCCAGCCAGATCAACAGATCCGAAGCAATATAAAGCCAGCCGTGAAATTCTGACCAGGTGCCACAGTACCAGCGGGGCGGCCAGTCGGAGGTATCTCCTAATTTCGAAAAGAATTCAATAATCTGGTTCATGTTCTCTCGGGAGGTCTGCGCTAAATTTCAGCTACGAATGTACAAATTCTGTCCCATATTTTGTTAGGATACCCAGCTTCACTTCGTGTACGTATAGTTGTTACTATTCTAGTTTACAGGCTTTCACGCTCAAACGCCCGGGTTACTTCACCGCTGGCCACCCCTCCCGGTTCCAGGTTAGCGCTTCCAGGCGAAGTTTAGAACGCCCTTTATCGTGCGCGTCGTAAGCGTGAAAAATCAGGTAATCTACTCCATCGAAGGTAACGACGGCATTGTGCCCCACGCCGTGCCAGTCCTGGTCGCCCCGCAGCAGTAAGGTACCTCCGCTTTTGCTCATTTCAATCCCGGCTTTGTCGAGGTAGGGTCCGGTGAGTTTTGGGGAGCGTCCGACGATCATTTTATAGGTACTGTTTTCGCCTTTACAACAGAAGTCAATTGAAGCGAAGAGGTAGTAGTAGTCTCCTTTTTTGAAAATAAAAGGCGCTTCGATGGCGGTGTTGCCGGCCAGGGAGTCGGTAGGACTCCTGGCTCTGCGACTGGCAATCGTGTACCATCTTTGCGGATCGGTAGCAATAGCGCGGGCGTTGTCGGTGAGCTTGACTAGTTTTAATCCGTCCCAAAAGGAGCCGAAGGCCAGCCAGGGGGTACCTTCCTCGTCGCGGATCAAGTTGGGGTCAATGGCATTCCAGTTGTCCCGGCCGGGTACCGACTCCACTACTTTGCCGTGGTCTACCCAACGGTAGTCGGGGCTGCCGGGATGCAGAGTTTTGTTGGTGGCCAGGCCAATGCAGGAGCCATTCTTTCCAAAAGACGAAATAGAGTAGTACAGGTAGTAGGTACCATTATGGTAAGAAATATCGGGGGCCCAGATATGGTTGCGCTGGAAACCGGGTACGGCCTTCACCGCCCATTCCGGCGCTTCTTCAAACACGGGTTTTTCGCGTTTCCACTCCTTTCTATCGGGCGAAGACCACACGGCAATGCCCCGGCCCGTTGCAAAGAGGTAGTACAGGCTGTCCTGCTTAATCATGACCGGGTCATGTACCGGAATGGCGGTGGACTGGGCTTGAATACTAGCTGTACGGATAAGCAACAGCAAACTTGCTATGTATAATTTTCTCATGAGTACTTACGGTTTTTACCGGCCCGGCACAGAGGTGGATGGAGTTGGGCACAGAGAACACAGAGTTAAATGAAATCTGTTTTGTCTAAATAAAAACTCCCGCCGTTACTCAAAAGCTGAGTGAGGGCGGGAGCTATTCATTGGTACTTATACTATTATTTCGTGCTATTCATCGCCTGTTCTTTGGTGACGGTCATCACGCCCTTCATTAAGCGCCAGTGGCCGGGAAACGTACACACGAACGGATAGCTGCCCGGTTCAGCGGGAGCCGTGAATCTCAGTCGGTAGGTCTGGTCCGGATTCAGCAGCGGGGTAGCGATGATTACCTGCGGGATAGACGGTACGTAGTTCTTTTCGGCGCCATCCTTGGCCGTGATCATCTTGTCGGCCGCGGCTCCTATTATTTCCAGGGTCTTGGGCTTACCCAGCACAAAGTTATGCTGCATGGCGTCGGGATTCTCAAAGACAATTTCAACGGGTTTGCCGGCTATAACCGCAAACTCGGTCTTATCAAACTTCATCGCCTCCGGTACGGCCTTTATATGTACCACCTGCATGTTCGGGTCGGCGGGAGCATCGTCTTTCACTCCGAAAGATTCCAGCAGGCCCGCCATGCGCTGAGTCAGGTCGGATGGTAATTCTTTCTTCAGGCTGGTCAGCAGCGTGCGGGCGGCCTCGTTCCCTGCTTCCTTACGCTTCACGTTCCAGCCGCCTACTACTCCTTTCACAACCGCCAGCCGTCCGTCGGCATCGAGAGTCTGCGCGGTTTTCAGCAGCGTCAGTACCGAGTCGCCCGGGGCGAAGGAAGCGTAGCTGCGGGCGGCGCGTTCGAGAGCGAAGTCCGACAGTTTATCCAGCCGACGTACCTCAAAGCTCTTGCTGAGGCGGTTGTTGCGGTTTTCTTCTTTTTCGGGTACTACGTTATCCAGGTCAATGATGGCCGTTACCTGTACCTTACCGGCTTGCTCGGAAGTGAAGCCGAAGTTGGCGCGCCAAGGACCGTTGTTCCCCTCAGAAAGCTGAATAGTTTCACCCGGAGCAATACCTTTATTCAGGTTTTTGCTCACGTAATTGATGTTCAATCCACCGCCGCGTACCTCTACGTTTACCACGGGTACTACGTCTTTGGGAACCGCCACACTACCCTGGTTGGTAATTTCAACTACTACCCGGGCGTACTCCCGTACGTAGGGAGTACCGGGCTCAATGGTGATGTTGGTAATAGCCAGTTCGGAAGTACCTTGTACCAGCTCAGCCGCCGGCTTATTCGCCTGCTGCCCCGCGTGATTCATAGTACTGTGGTCCATGCCGGCTTTGGCAGAAGCGGACTGGCTACCCGCCTGGTTAGCCTTCGCCTTGCGGCTGGCCAGGTACTGCTGGCGCATTTTACCCCCGTGCGCGTTCATAGCTACCGCGAATACATCGGGCATCCAGCGGTCGTCCGCCTCAGTCGACTGCTCCATGCGGGCCAGTACCGCCTTTTCGATAGCGGGCGTCAGCGGAGTTTCGGTAAAGGCCAGCAGCGAGTTTAGTACCACCAGTGGCTCCTTATCATTCAGGGCGTTGGTTTGCATCAGGGCCTGAGCCGTGGCGGCAGTACGGGGAAGTACCTGAACGGCGGTCTTGCGAACTGCTGCGCTCGGGTGCTTCAGGGCGGCGGTAGCCGCCTGCAGAGCCGGATTATCCTGACCGCTCAAAGTACCTAAACCGTGCAGGGCCCAGAGAGCGTGGATGGCGGCGGTATTCAGCCCGATTTCATCAACCGAATTATCTTTTACCAGAGCAATCAGCTGGGGTACTACGTCGGGATTGCCGCGCTCTACCAGCATTCGCTGCGCGTGGCGACGCCAGAGCATATTGGTATTTTTGAGGGTAGCGACCAGTTCCTCCGGACGGTTCTTGCTCAGCGTAACGGGTGTATAAGCCGGGGCATTCTTGTACGCGATGCGGTACAGACGTCCGTGGGTATAGTCGCGGAGGTCGGTGTCGTAGGCGTTACCGGTACCGTTCTGAAAGCCTCTTGGCGTAGGGTTATGCTGGATAATGAAGCTATACCAGTCGGCTACCCACACGGCCCCATCGGGACCTACCTCGGCAAATACGGGCGACACCCACTCGTCGGCTCCGGCCAGCAGGTTGAAGCCTTCGGTATCCACGTAGTCAGTACCTTTTTTGACCATTACGTTCTGGTGCAGTACATGACCAGTGGGCTCCGACACGAAGGCAACGGTGTTCCAGTACTTTTTAGGGTAAGCCCGGGCGGTATAAAAGTTATGACCGGCCGCCGCCGTAAAACCACCGAATACATCCACCTGACGTACTTTGGGGGTAATAGGCTTCATGTCCTTGTGGGTATCGGTGCTGCGGCTGCCGTTGTCCGCCCGGCTCTCGCCGAAGTAGCGGTGCGGAATGGCCATGTACCAGCCGTGCGAGTTATTGGCCGTCGAACCAAAGAGGTCACCGGCTTCGTTGAAGCCCAGTCCCCAGGTATTGTTGGAGGTACGGGTCATCAGTTCCATGTCGGAACCATCGGGACGGAACCGGAACAGCGCCTGACCGAAGTTCAGCGAATCTTTAGTGCCGAATTTACCTTTAAAGCCTGAGTACCCTACTGAGCCGTAAATCCAGTTGTCGAAACCGTAGTGCAAATTGGAAGGACCGGCGTGGGTATCGCCGGTACCAAAGCCCGAAAACAGCACTTTACGTACATCGGCTTTGTCGTCGCCGTCGGTATCCTGCAGGTACAGCATATGCGGGGCTTGCGAAACAATCAAACCGTCGTTGGCGAAAACCATCCCCGTCGGGATACTCAGTCCGTCGGCGAAGCGGGTGAACTTGTCGGCCTTGCCGTCCTTGTTGGTATCTTCACAAATCAGGATATAGTCACTACCGCCGGTGTCCTTACGCTCGTTGGGGTAGTCTTTGGTAATTAATACGTAAAGGCGTCCGCGCTCATCCCACGACATCGCAATGGGGTGCATCACGTCCGGCTCGTGCGCGAATACTTCCAGGGTAAAATCAACGGGTACCTGAATATGCTTCACCGACTCCTCGGGCGACAGGGGCAGTTGCTGCAGCTGCGGGCCGGGGCGCTGCTCGTAGTTAGGTAGTTTGGCTTCTCGGTAGGCAAAAGGCTGCGGCTTCAGCGCCGCGTGGGCCTGCCGGGCCTCGTCGTTCACCGCCCACAGTATACCTTTCTCAATCATGTTCTGAAACTCAGGCTGCGACCAGGTACGCTCATCGTGGCCGTAGGCGGTATAGAATACGCGTCCTTTGCCGTGGTTACGCACCCAGGTGTAAGGCTCCTTGGTTTGGCCGGGCTTGTCTTTGGCTTGGTCAGCCCCGATAATGCGCTCAGTCAGGACAATGTTATCGGGCTGCAACAGGGTGTGCAGGTAGGTTTCATCAACCGTTTTAAAGGGCTGCACGCCCGCTATGGCCGGGTGGTCAGGCTTGGTCCAGACCGGCTGAATGGTGTCCCAGGTGTGACGCCAGAACTGCCCGCCCATCAGCTTTACTACTTCGGCATTGTTACGGAAGCAGTACGAAGCGCAGTGAATGGGCAAGAAGCCTTTGCCGGAAGCTACAAAGTCCAGCAACGCCTGCGCCTGCGGAGGAGCAATGGAGTCCCAGTTGGCAAATAGCATCAGGGCGTCGTACTTGTTGAGGTTCTCCGCGTTCAGGTCCTGCAGCCGGTCGGTGTAGGTAAAGTTAATCCCCCTGGCACCCAGCGCCGCCATGATGGTGGGTACCCGGTCAATGGGGCGGTGGTGGCCGTTATCTCCCAGAAAGAGTATTTCCAGACGCCGCGGCTTTACTGCTGTTTCCTGAGCAGTACTGCTCGTTTTTGCGGATTGCTGCACCGCACAACCCACGAGCAGAGCTACCAGCATCAATCCAAATGATAGAGCGATCTTCTTCATTATATACCAGGTTTGTTCAAATGCTTAATTAAGTATTACCAGTTCTCCGTTGAAACGGTAGGTCTTCCCCGTTTCAGTCGGGAAGGTGACTGTCTTATCTTTATAGCGTAGGGTACAGGGCTTTCCGGCTTTGGAAACAACCCTAACCGCCTGTAATTTATTGTCTTTCCAATCTAAATCCAGCACAAATCCACCCCGGGCCACCAGCCCCGACACGGTACCTGATGGCAGGGCTGCGGGTAGGGCCGGCAGCAGATTTACCTCATCCAGATGGCTCTGCACCAGGAGTTCGAGTATACCGGCGGCTCCGCCGAAATTTCCGTCAATCTGAAATGGGGGGTGCGCGTCAAACAGGTTTGCGTAGGAACCTCCTCCCGTATTTTTCTTATCTGAATCAAACACCGGATTCAGCAGCAGGGTAATCATTCTGTAGGCGTGGTCGCCGTCCAGAAATCGCGCCCAGAAGTTGATTTTCCACGCCAGGCTCCAGCCGGTACCGTCGTCGCCCCGAAATTCCAGTGACTTCTGCGCCGCTTTGAACAAATCGGGCGTTTGGACCGGATTAATTTCGTTCCCCGGGTACAATCCCCAGAGGTGCGACACGTGGCGGTGCTTGTTTTTGGGGTCGTCCAGGTCGGTCAGCCACTCCTGCAGTTGACCATACCGACCAATCTGGTTCGGAGCAATGCGGGGCACCAACGTTTTTAATTTCGTTGCAAAGGCTGCGTCAGTCTGCAGTACTCCGGCGGCTTCCACGCAGGCCCGGAACAGCTCCCGGATAATCTGGTGGTCCATGGTAGGTCCGGCTACCAGTCCGCCGTTTTCGGGCGAATTGGACGGGGTGCTGATGAGCCAGCCGGTTTTGGGGTCTTCGGTCAGGAAATTGGTAAAAAACTGAGCAGCCCCCTTCATGAGCGGGTAGCCCGTCTTTTGTAAAAATTCTTTATCCTGCGTAAACAGGTAGTGCTGCCAGAGGTGCAGGCTCAGCCAGGCTCCGCCCGACACCCAGATACCGTGGTCGGCGGCATTGATGGGAGCGGCACCCCGCCAGATGTCGGTGTTGTGGTGCAGTACCCAGCCGTCCAGGTTGTAATGTTCACGGGCTACCTTTTGGCCGGTTTCCGACACATCCTTTATCATGGCGAACAGCGGCTCGTGGCATTCCGGCAGCCCTGTCAGTTCGGCGGGCCAGTAGTTCATTTCGGTATTGATATTCACCGTCCACTTGCTGTCCCAGGGGGGCGTCAGGCTCTCATTCCAGATGCCCTGCAGGTTGGCGGGCTGGGTACCCGGCCTACTCGAGGCAATGAGCAGGTAACGGGCGTACTGCACGTACAACGCCAGCAGTCCGGGGTCGTTCTTAGTACTTTTAAATTGAATCAGCCGCTGGTCGGTAGGTACTTCGGCGGTAGTACTTCCGGGCAGCTGAATGGCAAAGCGGTTGTAGAGTTGCTGGTAATCCTGCGTGTGGGCCTTTTTTACTTTCTCATAATCCGAAACCTTTTTGAGGCTGGCTTCTGATAGTGCCGCCGGATTGCCACTAATGTTATCATAGCGTAGGTAGTTGGTAGCCGCCGTCAGAAAGAGGGTGGCCTGGCTGGCGTTCCTAATGCGCAGGACGCCGTTTTCCTGCGTCACCTTTCCATCCGTAAGTACCTTCACCCGCGCTACGGCCTCGAGAGCACCATCTTTCACTTTTACGTTCAGCCGCAGCTCATTGCCCTTTGCCTCTACCGATTTCTGATCGTGCAGCGCGTCGAAACGGGCGGTAAAGTTGAGTGCTTTGGCTTTGCTAGCCGTTAGCCGAATGGCTATAGTCTGGTCGGGATTACTGGAAAGTACTTCGCGGCGGTAGGTCACGCCATTTACTTCATAGGACACCGTCGCCAGCGCCTTTTCTATATCCAGCTCGCGCTGGTACTTCGAGTAGGTACTGTGTCCGGGGAAGTCGAGGTAGAGGTCACCAAAGGCCTGGTAGGCCATTTGCCGGAGTGGATTACCCATGAAGTGCAGCAGAGCCAGCGAGTCCGCCTCCTTCTGTTTACCTGCCGCGAGTAGCTGCCGGATTTGGGGCAGGTACTGGTGGGCTCCTTTATGGGAGGAATCCTGCGGCTTGCCGGTCCAGAGGGTTTCTTCGTTGAATTGGATTTGCTCCGTAGGTACTCCTCCGTAAATCATCCCTCCCAGCCGACCATTGCCCACGGGCAAGGCCTGCGTCCACTGTACGGCCGGCTGCTGGTACCAGAGCCGCAAGGGATACTGCCTACTGGCCGACTGAGCCTCTACCCCATACGAATAACCCATGCTGAGCAGCAGCAAAAGGAGCGTTTTCGTGAAATACAGGTACCGGCACATGCAGTGACTATTGGGATAGATGAAAAGGAAGTATTCGGATAAAAGGGTTGGTCAGGGCTATTCTCCTACTACTATTTTGATGATTATCAGGCAAGTACCTGTCCGAAGGCAGGAAGTACCTTCGGACGGGTCATTTTATCAGGCATTTTTGAAATCAGGTAACTGAATGAGTTTACCACCCTGCAGGGCCGACTCGTGCGCCAGGATTCCTACGCTGGTCCAGTTGGCCGACTGCCAGGCATTCGGGAACGGGTCGCGGTCTTCGATGAGCGCCCGCACAAACTCGTGGGCCAGGTGCGGATGCGAACCGCCGTGTCCGCCACCCTGCACAAATGACAGGTGGGCGTTTTCATCCAGATTATACACCCCGTGTCCGGTAAACTGCTGGATTTCTTCCGGCAGCAGGTGCGCGTAGTCGGGCGTTTTGACCCGCTCGGGTATTTCGTGTTCGGGTTTCTTGGCGGTATGTATTACCGGGTCTTCGCCTTCAATGAGTGGCCACTCAAATGATTTTTCGCTACCGTAAACCTCGAAGCTCTCGCGGTACTGGCGGGCGGTATCAAACAAAGAACGGTACACGTAGGCCGACAGGTCGCTGTCCTTGAACTTAATGTGCGCCGACTCCACTGCAAAAGGTGAGTTGTGGATCTTTGCCAGTTCCTCACGAATGGTACCCGAACCGAAGCAGCTTACATACTCCGCTTCCAGTTTGAGCAGGCCCGCCACCGGTCCTACGCAGTGGGTAGCGTAGTGCATGGGGGGAAGACCCGGCCAGTAGTCCGGCCAGCCGTCCATGTCCTGCTGGTGGCTCGCCTTCAGGAATTGTACCTTACCCAACTCGCCTTTTTCGTACATTTCTTTGACAAACAGGAATTCCCGGGCGTAAACCACCGTTTCCATCATCATGTACTTCAGGCCCGTTTCCTTGCATACCTTCACAATTTCCATGCAGTCTTCCACCGACGTAGCCATGGGTACCGTACAGGCCACGTGCTTACCGGCCCGCAGGGCTTTCAGGGTTTGCTCGGCGTGGTTGGGGATGGGTGAGTTGATGTGAACCGCGTCTACGTTTGGGTCTTTGAGCAGCTCATCGTAGTCGGTGTAGCGTACATCCACACCAAATTCGTCCCCTACGGCGTTCAGTTTTGACTGCGTGCGTTGGCAGATGGCGTACATGTTCACGTCCGGGTGACGCTGGTAAATGGGGATAAATTCCGCCCCAAACCCAAGTCCAACGATAGCTATGTTAATCTTTTTCATTGGTAGTTAAAGGTATTAGCTGATTGATTTTGTTTTTCAGGAGCTAAATGGTTTCAGGATACGTAACAGTTAGCAGGTGTCGCCCCTCCGGGGCTCAGACTACCGGTTGAAATTTGGTTACTACTAAGTTGTAGCTCCTATGGAGCTTTCCAAAAATGGTTATAGCCGGGATTCATCAATAGGTACTTAGTTATTAGCCTCCTTACTAACACTCATTCACTCATTCACTCTTTCTCTCATTGACTTAATAAACGCCAGTCCGTCGCGCATGAGTTGTTCTTCCGAGTCGAACATCTGGCGCCAGATATTGGCGGCGGGTAGTTTGGGACTGAAGGCTTCGATGCTCAGCCAGCCGTCGTAGTTGATATCCTGGATAGCCCGGAACACGCCCGCCCAGTCCACGTTGCCTTTGCCGGGGGTAGAGCGGTCGTTTTCGGAGAGCTGAATAAACTCAATGCGGTCGCCTAACTTCCGGATGGCGTCTCCGATGTTTTTTTCCTCAATATTGGCGTGGAAGGTATCAAACATGATACGGCAGTTGGGGTGATCCACCTCATCCACGAAACGCGCCAGCTCGTCGCTGCTGCTGGTCAGGTACATTTCAAAGCGGTTGAGGTACTCCATGCCCAGCACAATCTCCTGCTGCTGCGCGTAGTCGGCCAGAATCTGGATACCTTCGACACCGCACTTCCATTCGTCGGCCGTAGCCGAACTACCCGTAAACACCCCGAGGGCCGAGTGGTAAGGGCCCATGAGCCGGCCGGCACCCAGTACTACGGCACAGTCTACGCAACGCTTCAGGTACTCGAGCGCATGGGCACGCACGGCCGCATCGGGACTGATGAGGTTTACGTCGGCACCGCAGAAAGTATCGGCTTCGCGGTGCAGCCCCAGTTCGTCCAGCTTTTTGCGCCAGCTGTGCCAGGCATCCGGATTTGGATTAAAGATAGGTACTTCAACGCCCTCAAAACCAATTTCTTTAATGAGTTCAAGCGTAGGAAAAAGACTCTCGTCCACCTGGGTTCCCCACAGGAGGAGATTCATACTGTATTTCATGTTTTGTATGCTTTAGGCCGTAAGCTGTAGGCTATATGCTTTGAGAGTTTGATTTCATTCGCGTAGAGTAGCTAAAAAGCGTGTATCAAGACAACGGGCAAGACTGCTTTTTTTCATAAAAGAGCCTACTGCCTAAGGCATACAGCTTAAAGCTTCACAACCAGAGTACAATTTTACGAAAAAAAAGTACCACAAACTTTTCTGGTATTGATTAGTTCTGACTTTATTTTGACTTATAAATAAAAATAGCCCGAATTTTAAGATAAAATTTAGCCAGATGAAGTCCGCTCTACGTAAAACCATTGAAAGTCAGGTTCGCTCTTTTACCGTGCAGAAGTTACAGGAGCCGCATTTTGACCCTAACTGGCACTTCCACCCGCACTACCAGCTTTTCACCGTGCTGGAAGGCACGGGTACCCGCTTCATCGGCGATTCTATTACCCCGTTTGAGCCCGGCGATACCGTTTTTCTGGGACCGAATATACCGCACCTCTGGCGCAGCGACGCCTGGTACTTTGAGGAAGGAGCGCAGCTGACCACCCGGGGTATAGTACTTTATTTTCAGGAAGATTTTCTGGGGAAAGATTTCTTTACCCGCCCCGAGCTAAACCCCATTGCGCAGCTGTTGGAAGAGTCGAAGCGGGGGTTTCAGTACGTGGGCGGGGCGCGGCAAAAGATCCGGTCAGAGCTAACGGAGCTGCTTCACCTGGACGGCCTGCCGCGCATCCTGCGGCTGCTGGCGCTGCTCGACGAACTGGCGCACAGCACCGAAGGCAGCTCTATTGCCAGCTTTGGCTACGTCAATACGCATAAGGTTTCTGAAACGGAGCGGATGCAGAAGGTACACGAGTACGTCATGCAAAACTACCAGCAGGAGATACGCCTGACCGAAGCCGCTTCGCTGGCCGGTATGAGCGAGGCGGCTTTCTGCCGGTACTTCAAGACCCGCGCCAACAAAACCTTTACCGACTTTGTCAGCGAAATCCGGATCGGACAGGCCTGTAAGTTGCTGCTGGAAGATAAGCTGAGTATCTCCCAGATTGCCTACGAAAGTGGCTTTGATACCCTGTCCAACTTCAACCGGCACTTCCGCCGGATAACCGGACAAACACCCCGGAAATACAAAAAAGCCTATACCATACCGGTATAGGCTCTCTTAAAGTGGGATTGGCTGGGTACTACTTTTTACTATTGTTCATTCAACGGCCATTTGTATTCCATATAGGAAACAGACCCTCCTTCTTTGAGGTCAGTTGAAGCGTACTTGTTGATCCACTTCTCAATGGACATTTGTTTCTTGAAGTCTCCTCCGTACCAGTCGAAAATCTTGGAAACGCTGGCTTTGTCCTTGGTCACGACATTTGTGCGGGGATTATTCAAAAAACTTTTTCCCTGATCGTCAAGCTGCTTGTCCAGTTCTTTGGGTGTATAGGCCTCGTCGCGCAGGGGCGGGCAGGACAGTGCCGCGCACACCAGCGCAAAGTGATAACGGGGGTCGTCGAACTGCTTACGAATAATACCGTGCTCAATGTTGTTGAGGTCCATTTTCTTCCCGCCTATTTCAATAAACTTAATGTCCCAGGGGGTATTTACAAACGGAATTTTAATGGAAGAGCCAATATCCTTGATACTTTTTATGGGATAATGTTCCAGTACCAGGTCAATGGTGTAGGCGTTGTAGGCATTGATCCAGTACGCAAGTTGCTCGTCTTTGCTCCACGTTTTGGGATTGGGCGCGTTATTGCTCAGCTGTTTCAGGTATTTTTTTAGCTCGGCCCGGTCGGCTTTGAAGCCTTTGTAATCTACCATTCCTTTATTATCCACGTGCTTTTTCAGCAGCTTGTCCCACACGTCATGGCTGACATCAGAAGGGGCGGAGTCGGACGCGGGAGCCGTAGTACCACAAGCGACGAGAAGTACGGTAAAAACGCCAAAAATTATTTTAGTCAGGTTGTTCATAGTCATTTATCTGGTAGCAGGTCAGTAGTATGAGTAGTACCAAAAGTAAAACTATTTCTGCCCGCTGTGTAACATTTATTTTAGTATATATACGGGTTTAAGCCCATTCCGGATGTAAAGTACCCGAAAAATCAGTATTAATTGTATCCAAAAAACAGCCCCGGTAACTGCCTGCGCAGTTACCGGGGCTACTGTACCGGGCCGGTCAGCGGGCTTAATCTTCAAACAGATTACCCAAACCACCCAGTACCGATCCGCTCTCTTTTTTGGCGTTGGGACCACCTACCGACAAGCGGTCAATGAGTTTGGAAATAGGCATGGACTGGATCCAGCAGCGACCGGTACCCCGAATGGTAGCCAGGAACATACCTTCACCGCCAAATATCATGGATTTAAGACCGCCCGAACGCTGAATATCAAAGCTCAGAGTAGGCTCCAGGGCAACCACGCAGCCAGTGTCGACCCGCAGGGTTTCGTTGTTGAGCTGCCGCTCAATCATGACACCACCGGCGTGTACAAAGGCCATACCGTCGCCGCGCAGCTTCTGCAGGATAAATCCTTCGCCGCCAAACAGGCCCGAGCCGATGCGCTGGTTGAAGTGGATATTCATGCTGGTACCCAGGGCAGCGCACAGGAAGCCGTCTTTCTGCACAATCAACTCGTTGCCGTAGATTTTGCTCAGGTCAATGGGCATAATAGTACCTGGGTAGGGCGCCGCAAAAGCTACTTTGCGCTTGCCGTACCCGCGGTTGGTAAAGTGGGTCATAAACAACGACTCACCCGTAATGAGACGGGTACCGGCCTGAAATACTTTGCCCAGGATACTCTGGTTGGCCTGCGAGCCGTCGCCCATTTTGGTTTCAAACTGAATGCCGTCTTCCATAAACAGCATGGCACCGGCTTCGGCAATCACCGTTTCGTTGGGGTCCAGTTCTATTTCAACGATCTGGATATCTTCACCAATAATTTTGTAATCAATTTCGTGTGAGGTCATGGGTATGTAAGGTTTGTGGTTTTACTGGTTAAGTAGCTGATAATTAAGCCGTAGTACTATTCTTCTTCCTCTCCCTCCTCCGGCTTTTGTTTCGATTTCCGGGTTTTGCGGCCGGGTATGTCGTTGCGGTCGCGAAGTTTTTTATCATCTACATTCTTATTCAGAAACTCATTGATCTTGTCCATATCGTAGCTGGTGTTGATCTCCCCAAAGGTGTTGATCTGGATATCAAAACCTTCCAGGTCTTTGTGAACCCGTGGGCGTTCGTTCTCGTCCTTTTCGTTTTCAGTGTTTTTTTTCTTCGCCATAGCGTTAGGTGGTTTGAGTTTGGGTGGGACAGGTACCGAACCGTAAACTAAGTACCTGATTTGTATAGAACAAAAAAAACCTGCCACCTTCACGAAAGTACACAACCTGCCGCCGAATGGCAACCCGATTTCAGTAAGCGGTTCTACTGCCCTATACCTGGTTGTTTTAGACGGGCGGGCGGTAGGGGAAGAATCATTGAGTGAGTTGTGATTGAGTGAATGAGTGAGTAAGTAAGGTACGGAAGGCTCATTGAAGTTTTATCTTTTGTCACTATTAATTATACCTGGGTCAATGTTCGTGTGATCTTCCAGATAAATTTAACAAAGACTACTTCTAACAAATAAAGTCCTGACTGGAAGGCCCGAACAGGGTTCGGGCCTTCCAGTCAGGACCTTCGTTGAATATGTACCTAAAAAACAATTCTACTACACCGGCAACTTATCAATGGCATGCTGCAGGCGGCGCATAACCTCTTCCTTACCCAGAATCTCCATCGTAATCATCAGGTCAGGGCCCGCTCCTACGCCAGTGAGTGCCAGGCGCAGGGCCTGCATGACTTTACCCGCTTTGATGCCGAGGCTTTCCAGGGTATGGTGCAGGAGTTCTTTGATGTTATCAGCGGTAAATTCACCTTCGTAGGTACTTAGCGCGTCGCGGAAACCACCGATGGCACGTAACGCTTCTTCGTTCCACCGCTTGGCTACCACAGTTTCATCGTAGCTTTCGGGAGCGCTGAACAAAAAGGCCGACTCGTCCACAATTTCCCGCGCGAAGTAGACCCGCTCTTTCAGCAACTGGACAATTTTGGTCGCCTGCTCGTCGGTGATATGGATGCCCTTACCGCTAAATACCGGTTGTATCTCCCGGACCAAGGTCGCGTCGTCCTGCTGCTTGAGGTACTGCTGGTTAAACCACTTTCCCTTTTGAATATCGAAGCGAGCGCCGGCCTTATGTACGCGGTCAAAGCTGAACGCCTGAATCAGGTCGTCCAGGGTAAATAGCTCCTGCTCGGTACCGGGGTTCCAGCCCAGGAAAGCCAGAAAGTTAGTGGTAGCGTCGGGCAGGTACCCTTCTTCCCGGAAGCCCAGGGCTTTGTCGCCGGTTTTGGGGTCGGTCCATTCCAGCGGAAAAATCGGGAAGCCTCCTACGTCGGCGTCCCGCTTGGAGAGCTTGCCGTTGCCGTCGGGTTTGAGCAGGAGGGGCAGGTGGGCAAACTGCGGCATGGTATCGGCCCAGCCCAGGTAGCGGTACAGCAGCACGTGCAGGGGCGCCGACGGCAGCCACTCTTCCCCCCGTATCACGTGGGTAATACCCATCAGGTGGTCATCTACGATGTTGGCCAGGTGGTAGGTAGGCATGCCGTCTGACTTGAGTAGTACCTTATCGTCCACCTGCGAGGAATGTACTACCACCCACCCGCGAATCAGGTCGTTGAACCGGATGTCGTCCTTGGGTTGTACCTTAATCCGGATTACGTACGGGTCACCGCTATCGAGGCGGTGCCGGGTTTCGGCGGCGGAGAGCGTCAGCGAATTGTTCATCTGCAAACGCGTGATGGCGTTGTACTGAGCAGCGGGAACGTTGGCTTCTTCCAGACGCTTGCGCATGGCATCCAGTTCTTCGGCGGTATCAAAGGCGTAGTAGGCCTTGCCCTCCTGCACCAGCCGCTCGGCGTACTGACGGTACATCTCTTTCCGCTCCGACTGCCGGTAGGGCGCGTGTGGGCCACCCTGCTGCGGGCCTTCGTCGATTTGAATACCCACCCAGGCCAGGGCTTTCAGAATGTACTCTTCCGCACCGGGTACGTAGCGATTCTGGTCGGTATCCTCAATCCGGAGTAGCATGTCTCCGCCCTGCTGCCGGGCAAACAGGTAGTTGTACAGGGCCGTCCGGACGCCGCCAATGTGAAGCGGCCCCGTTGGGCTAGGGGCAAATCTTACTCTAACTTTTTGTTTATTCATTTTGTTTTAAAATATTCATAATTAGCGGGTAAGTACCTGCCTAAGTACCTCCGCCCGGAAATAAAGTGTCAGTAGCCGGGGCTATTTGAGGCTATTCTACGGCAATCACCGAGATTTCAACGTTGACGTCACGGGGCAGGCGGGCTACCTGAACGGTTTCGCGGGCGGGAGGCTCGCTCGTAAAGAAGCTTCCGTATACTTCGTTAATAGCCGCAAAATCATCCATATTTTTCAGGAAAATACTGGCTTTCACAATGTGGGAGTAATCCAGTCCGGCGGCCTGTAGGATATGTCCGATGTTTTCCATTACCTTGCGGGCCTCGGCCTGTACATCTCCGCCGGTGGCCAGTTCCAGGGCTATTTGCCCGGATACGTACAAGGTACCATTGGCCCGCACCGCCTGGCTATAAGGACCAATGGCGGCCGGGGCATTTTCAGAAAAAATGATTTCTTTTCCCATAATTAGGTTTTAGCTGTTAGTAATTTGTTAGTAGCTATAAGCTAAATGAATTTTGTTTGTGATGATGCATCTACAGATAGGCTGAGAAGTCGTTCCCACTACTATCTTAAAACTATATATATACAAATTGTCATGAATCAGGTAATTAGTTAACCTAAGTACTACCCGCTACCAGCTACCAGACCGCAAAATTACCAAAATATGCCGCGTAACGCCCTGATTATTTTTGTAAAAAACCCAATTGAAGGAAAAGTAAAGACCCGCCTGGCCAAAACCGTAGGCCATACCAAAGCCGTGGAGGTATACCGGGAGTTGCTGGAATACACCCGAAATCTGACTGATTCGTTGCCTTCGGAAGACCTGCACCGCACGGTTTACTACGGTGATTTTGTAAATGAAAATGACCTCTGGAACGGCTACGCCAGGTACCTGCAAACCGAAGGCGACCTGGGCCTGCGGATGCAGGAAGCCTTTCGGGAGCAGCTCGAAGCCGGGGCGGAGCGGGTAGTTATCATCGGCAGCGACTGCCTGGACCTGCGCCCTACGCATCTGCAGCAGGCTTTTGAAGTACTTCACGAGTCCGATGTAGTACTTGGCCCCTCTACCGACGGCGGTTACTACCTGCTGGGCATGACCCGACTGCACGAAATGCTGTTTGAAGAGATGCCGTGGAGTCAGCCGGAGCTGCTGGAAAAGACAATATTCAAACTTCAGCAGCACGGGCTTAAGTACCAGCTCCTGCCCCCCCTCACCGATATCGATGAGTGGGACGACTACCTCCAGGCCAAAGAACGCCTCCTCAGCCGTCCCTGATTTTACTCCATCTCAAACAGGGCCTTCAGTTCAGTCGCCTCCTGCGGACTCATGCGCCCAGCCAGTACCAGCCGCAGCTGACGCCGGCGCAGAGCACTGGCGTACAGTTCATTATCCTCATCGGTTTCGGGTTGCAGTTCGGGTACTTCAATGGGGCGGCCGTTCTGGTCAACGGCGACAAAAGTGTAGAAAGCCCGGTTGGTACTTACCCGCCGCCCGGCTGGTATATCTTCCGCCCATACTTCTATAAACACCTCCATCGACGAGTTGAAGGCCCGGGTAACCTTAGCCTTCATAGTGACGATATTGCCCAGTTTTATGGGTTCGGTAAAGGAAACATTATCTACCGAAGCCGTTACCACAATACGATTAGAGTGCTTTTGGGCCGAAATAGCGGCACAGATGTCCATCCAGTGCAGCAGCCGCCCACCCATGAGGTTATTAAGGGTATTCGTATCGTTGGGTAGTACCATTTCAGTCATCGTCACCTCTGATACCCGGGCATGTTTAGGTTTAAGCATAGGGAATTACTATTAATGATTAAATTAGTTTTGGCGATTTTGTGGAATGCAATTTCCACAAAATCAAAATTGTTTCAGACTTTTCCCAATTTGTCCCTGCCTATACTCATCTCCCGCTGCTGCTTTCGCCATTCTTGGCTGAATTGCTTCTGGCACAATATTATTGACTAAAAGTAACCAACACAAGCCAAATAGGGCTGTTAAGTATGCCAGTGGCAAAACAGCCACTCAGCCAAAGGGTTCATTTCCGGATACTACTGAATAAGTATTTACCAATATGATACGACAAGGTACGCAGGTGCGCTGGAAATGGGGTAAGGGATATGCCGAGGGCAAAGTAAAGGAAACTTATAACAGCGAAATAGAAAAAACCATAAAAGGTACCCCTGTAAAGCGAAACGGCTCAAATAATGACCCGGCCCTGCTTATAGAACAGGAAGACGGGACGCAGATCCTGAAATTAAAAAGTGAAGTTGAAAGAGTGAAGTAGTGAAAATATAAAAGATAATAACCACCTAAAACTAAAACGCTGTTCAACACCAGCAGGGGCCGGTTTTGATAGCCATCATAAAAACTTATTATACAAATAATCGCCATTTTTATAACATCAATCCTATACACACAGTTGCGAAAAAGTGATTCAGAATAAACCTACCTAGTTAAAGGTACACCCTGACCAGTTCCTCTTCTCAACTCTCTTTATAAAAGTAATTCAGTAATAAGTCAGTTTCCACTAATAAATGAAAAATAAAAGCCCCAGAGTCTATGGCTACGAAAACATACAGTTATTCGGAAAGTGATCTGATAGCCTCACTGAAGAGAAATGAGAGGCAAGCATTTGAATACCTTTACGATAATTACTCAGGCACATTGTATTGTATTATTTGTAAAATAATCAAGGATGAGCAGAAAGCAGAAGACGCCATGCAGGAGTCTTTTCTGAAAATCTGGAAAAACATTCAATTCTATAGTAGTGATAAAGGGACCTTGTTTACCTGGATGTTAAATATTGCCCGCAACACGGCTATTGATATTCTCCGAAAAGACAGACGCGTTGACAATAGCAAAGGAACCCTATTTAACGGGCTGGACTTCGGTTTGAATCCTTTTATCAGTTACCAGCCACTTGCTTCCACCTTTGACCTGAAAGACCTGGTGGACCGGCTGCGTCCAGAACGGAAGGTACTGGTAGACCTGGTCTATTTTCAGGGATATACCCACGAAGAAGCCTCGGAGAAACTGAGCATGCCCTTAGGAACGGTAAAATCCCGGATCAGAACAGCCCTTCAGGATTTAAGGGTACTTTATATATAGATACTACTGCCACGAAACTACACTAAACCTACACTAATAATTACTATCAGCTACCTACCAAAAGAGCCGGGCAAATGCCCGGCTCTTTTGGTAGGTAGTCATGTACGTTAGGATCAATTCATCCGCCGGACGGAGCTGGCACCCGAAGTACTGGACCGGACTTCCCGCGCGCTACCGGAGTAGCTTATGCTGCTGGCCCCGCTGGCGTCGGCTCTGAGGGCGGCGTTGGCAACCACGGAGGCCTTACTGGCTCCGGAAGCACCCAGATTGGCCTCCCGCACCGGGAAGCTGTTTCCCCGGAATACAGAAGCACCTGACAACTCCCCGTTCAGTACTTCGGCTTTGCCGTTCAGGGTCAGTACCGACGCCCCCGAAAGTTCCAGCTGTACTTTGGCAGCTGTTACATCCATGGTTACCCTGGAAGCCCCGGAAACCTCAATATCCATATTTTTATTGCTGTCAAAGCCACTTACGTTGGCTACGCAAGCGCCCGAGAAATCTACTGCGTCCAGCGAAGGCATGGTAATGTTTATATTCACCGTTTGCCGGCGGTTGTTCCATTTTTGCTCCTTATACCGGATGCGCAGGGTACCGTTCGAAACGTTGGCTTCCATATCGTCCAGGTCCTGCTTTTGGCCGGAGGCGGTTACGCTGTAGGTACTACCCTGCTTTACCTGAATCTTGAATGCGCTTCCCATGGAAAGCTTAGAGAAATTAGAAAGGTTGTAGGTCCGGGTTTCGTCGGCGGCGGCCACGGCTACCGATGCTACCCACACTACACAGATAAATAGTATTTTTTTCATGACCAATTAGTTTTAGTTTTAAGAAAGATGGCGGAACGTCGGCTAAGGTTGCATGTACTCTCTGTTATTTACTCGTAGGCTTCAATTTTACTGGCACCGCTTGAGTTTTTCCTGAGGTTGTTGATGCGGCCCAGTTGGGCGTTGCTGGCGCCGGAGGCATCCACTTCGGCCGTATTAATCTGCATGCCGGTAGCATCAAGTTTGCAGGCACCGCTCAGGTCGGCCGTCAGAGTACCGGTACTGCCCTTCAGCAACACCTTTGAAGCCCCCGTAATTTCTATGTCCAGTTTGGAAACGTCTACATTCAGCTCGGTCGAAGAAGCGCCCGATACATCTACACTCATGGTAGCGGTACCACCGGTAAAGCCCGATACGCGCGTTTTATTGGCTCCGGCCAACTCCAGCGTTCTGAGAGTAGGCATCGTTATGACCAGGCCAATCCGGTGTGAGCGGCCGTTAAACAGCCGGAACTCGGCGGGACGCTCCACGTGCAGTATCCCGTTCCGAACGGTTACTTGCAGGTTATCGATATCCTCTTCGTCGCCGTCGGCCTGTACTCTGAATTCCTGTCCCTGGCGGATATCCACCGCGTAGGCACCACCCAGGTCAACGCCTTCAAAATCACGGGCTTCAAACTGCTTGATGAACTTACCCCGCTGGCCCAGGTTTACGCTGTTGTCGTCGTCGTCACTGTCATAGGTATATTCGTCATTATCCCCGCTGTTCTCTGCCAGCCACCCGGCGGGCATGTTTATGCATACCAGTCCCGAATCACGCCGCATCACCCAACGCAGATTCCGCCAGTCCTGCTCATTGTTGTCGTGGTACTCTATTTCATAGCGTCTACCCTGAAAACTCCGGCTCGATAACCTGTCGTAATAAAAGGCACGCGTCATGGCAAAAGGGCGGTCGTAGGGAATAAATAGTGTAGCCGTTATTTCCTGCCCGCGAAAGCGGCTGTTTTCGGCCAGTACCGGTTGCTCATCGAACAGCAGCACCGAATCTCGCAGGGCAACATTGTACCTCAGGTCGGAAGCATTTTTGCGGGCATCGTCCGTATTGCGGCCGCGGGCCCGTATCTCCTTTTCAAGTCGCAGGCTGTCGAGGCCTTCGTATCCGTTCAGAATAATACCCGCGCTCCAGTTAAAATCATCATCCTCGTCGTTTTCCTGCTGGTCAAGCGTCAGTAAGCTATTGGGCATACGAAAGTACTCCGTCTGGGTCACCTCGCCGCGGCGTGAGAAGTTGGTCTGGTACACGCCTCCGGTTATGGCCGTGCCTATGATTCCTACTACCCACAAGCCCGCCAGCGTCAGCCATACCGTACCACTCGCCACCCGGCGGTTTGCAACCAGGGTCAGGCCCAGCAGCAGTATAACAATAAAGGGTATTGTGGTCAGCAGAATCATGGAGAGTATCATAGCGCCCGGCAGTTCGCGCAGGATCATCATCGGGGGAATATCACCAAAGGGCAGCATGTCGCGCATACCCAGGCCTACGGTTCCGCCAATCAGGAGGCCGATCAGCGCCAGTACCGCCATGGCCACCAGCAAGGCCCCAATCACGATGCGAAAGATAGGACCGATACCCTTAAGAATTTTGCCCAGACCGCTGATTAGGATGGCGATGGCCCGAAAGGGAAACAGCAACAGCTTGGTAAGGGTACTTTCCTGTCCGGTGGTTTCGTTCAGGTTCAGTCCCCGCTTAATATTCGACTCAATATTAGACAAGGTGATGGGCTCGCCCTGCATTTCCATTTTTTCCGTGAGGGTTTTGGCAACGGGAGAAATTACCCATAGAATAATGTAGAGCAGGAAACCAAAGCCGAACAGAAATATAGCCAGTACCCACAGGAAACGTACCACCCCCAGGTCCACCCCAAAGTAGGAGGCTACCCCGGCGGCTACCCCACCTACTACCTTACGGTCCGGATCGCGGTAGAATTTCTTGATCTGGGTGTCTTCTTCCAGCGTAGCCGAACCCGGAAACGCTACCCACATGGCTATGTACAATATAACGGTAATACCCGCGAGTGGTCCGAACACTTCTTCCAGATTAAGGGCACCGGCTCCAACAGGCAGTCCAATAACGGCCATCAGAAAGGCCAGGCGTACCCAGAGTGGATCCACGGTGAAATAGTGGGCCAGTCCGGCCGCTACACCACCCAGTAGTTTCCGGCGCAGGTCACGGAAAAGCTTACGGGGCGCGGTGGCTGTGGCCGTGTGTGTTTCGGTGCGGGGAGCTTCGTAAGAAGTATGGGTCTGCTGATAGCTGCTGTATGCATCGCCGGATGCGGCCTGTAGAGGCTCTGACAACAGGTCTTCGGCCTGTTCAATGGCCTCAAAGTCGGCAACGGTACCCATGGCGGCAATAAGCTCATCCACGTCGGCCAGGGAAATAACCTGCTTGCTTTCGATTTTCTGTTTGTTCAGAAACCGCTCGGCAATCCGTCCTTCAATATCCGACAGAATTTCCTTGCTGTCGGCGAAGGAAGAGAAGTACCTCTGCACCGAGTTCAGGTAGTTTCTGAGTTTATCGTATCCGTCTTCCTCAATGTAGAAGATAATACCACTAATATTTATGCTGATAGTTTTTTTCATGATTGAAATGATAATTATATCATTAGGAAATCAAAGAGTCAGGATGTTTTGGTAGAGGGGTTTTCCAGTACTTCGGCGGTACGTCTGATCACCGTATGTACCGAGTCGGACAGATCAAGCCAGGTTTCCTGCATGGCATCCAGGAACTGTTTTCCGCTATCGGTCAGTACGTAGTACTTACGGGGCGGCCCCGACGAGGACTCTACCCACTTGTAGTCGAGGAGGCCGGCGTTCTTGAGCCGGGTCAGCAACGGGTATAAGGTACCTTCCACCACCATAATGCGGGCCGAGGTCAGCTCGTCCAGCATATCGGAAGCGTATACCTCACCGCGCGATATGATGTGCAGAATGCAGAATTCCAGGATTCCTTTGCGCATCTGCACTTGGGCGTTTTCGATATTCATTTCGTTTCCAAAAGGTTAACTTTTTAAAATTTTCATGGCTAATAAATGATCGGTTTATCAATGGCCTTTTGATCTTCCGACAATACAAAGGTATGCAAAGGTACTTTGTTATGCAAAGTACTAGGTAAAAATAATTTGCTGCTTTGGATGAACGGAAAAAATAAAAGGATGAATGGTAAATTTTAGGGGAGAAATAACGGCAGCCCCCCAAACAACGGCCCGATTCAGGGGTTTATACAGAAATCATGCACTATAACTGCCTTCATGCAATTATCAATCATCGTGGCCATGAGCGAAAACCGGACCATTGGCCGGGACAACCGACTCCCCTGGAACCTTCCGGACGAATGGGCCAATTTTAAAAAAGTTACCGAAGGAAAGCCTTTCCTGATGGGCCGGAAAAGCTTCGAATCGCAGGATGGTCTTTACTCTTCCTACCGTACGCTGGTACTCAGCTCGCAACCGGACCTGGACCTCCCCGAAAACGTAGAACAGGCACGCAGTCTGGGCGAAGCCTTTGATTTGCTCCGGGAGGAAGAGGAGGTATTCATTCTGGGTGGCGAAAGCCTTTTTGAAAAATTGCTTCCCCAAACCCACAAACTGTACCTGACCATTGTGCACGCGCATATTCAGGGAGATACTTTTTTTCCGGAAATAAACTGGCCGGACTGGCACCTGGTCCAGTCGGAGCGGCACGAGGCCGACGCCGACCACGCCTATGCTTTTTCGATGAATCAGTACGTGCGGAACGGAATAAATAGCTGATTAAAAATAAGTAGTGGCGGAGTTTATCGTATTTTTGAACCATGAGGCCACCCCAAGTACGTACCTTTTTGCTCTTTGTCGCTTTCCTTTTCGCTCCTGAAAAGCTATTGGCCCAAACGTCCTACGGCAATGAATGGATCAATCCGCAGCAAACGTACCTGCGAATCCCCGTCGTCCAGACGGGCTGGTACCGCCTCTCCCCGGCCGAACTGGAACGCGCCGGTATTCCGCTCGCTTCGCTGCCGGCCCGCTCGCTCCAGTTGTTTCGGCGCGGCCGGGAAGTAGCCATTTCGGTAACCGGCGAAGCCGACGGGCGACTCGACGCCACTGATTTTATTGAATTTTACGGGGAGAAAAACGACGGCACCCTGGACTCGCTCCTCTACCTGGCTCCCGCAGCTCAGCCCCATACAAAATACAGCCTCTACTCCGACACCGCCGCCTACTTCCTTACCTGGCGTACCGACGGCCTGCCCGGTCGACGCATGGCCCAGGTACCTCAGTCTTCCCTAACCGGTAGTACGAATGAGTACCTGGCTAAGGACCTCCATATTATCCGGGAGAACTACCCGGCCGGACGCCTGTACCCCGAAGGGAGCAACTATGACAATGGCACCGCCCTTACCCCCTACGACTACAGCGAAGGCTGGACCAGTACCCTGTTTAAAACCGATACCTGGAAAACCTTTACCCTACCACTTACGGAAGTCAAAAGCTCCTCCGCCCAACCTGTACAGCTGGAAGTACTGCTAACCAGCCACACCGACCGCAACCACCGGGCCGAAGTATGGCTGGGTACCGCCCAGGCACCGGTCCGAAAACTGGGAGAAGTCACCTGGATTGGTTATAAGTCGGTGCTGTTCAAAGCCACCCTGCCGGGCAGCGATTTACCGGCCACGGGGCTGGTCGTGTCGGTGGTGCCGAAAATAGAACGGGAAGAGATTTCGGTAGGGTACCTGAACCTTCTGTACCCGCGGGCGGGCCAGTTAGCTGCTACCACACCGCAACAACTGCTGCACTTCCCGTCCGGTGGGGCCCCTGCCCGCTTTAACGTGACCGCTACGGGTACTCCCCGGTTTATTGATGTGTCCGATCCGGCGCTGCCCCGGCTGCTTTCCGCCTCCGGCACGGGCAGTAAGGTACAGGTTCCCCTGGCCGGCAGCCGTCAGGTACTTGCCGTTCAGCAGCCCTTCGGTGTTACCGGTCTGCGACAAATCAGCTTCAAAGCCATTGAGGCTACCCGGACCGACTTCCTTATTATTTCCCACCCACTGCTGCGCCAGCCGGTACCCGGTACTCAGGTGGCTGATGCGGTACAGGCCTACGCCAACTACCGGGCCTCAGCCGCCGGAGGAGGTTACTACCCGCTTGTACTTAACGCCCAGGAGGTATTTGACCAGTTTAATTACGGCGAGCCGGGACCGCACGGGATGCGCCGTTTGATTACCTGGCTTTCTGAAAAGGGAAAACTAAAGCATGTATTCCTGATCGGGCAGGCCCGCGAGCCGCAGGCAGGCCGCCACGCGCCCAATGTACGCGACCAGGACATGGTACCTACCACCGGATGGCCCGGCTCTGACGCTGCTCTGAGCATGGGGCTGGGCAACGCTCCGGCTGATGTGCCGCTGGTACCCGTTGGCCGCCTTCAGGCCGTAACCGGACGGATCGTTTGGGACTACCTCCAGAAAGTAAAGCAGCACGAGGCCCAGCCTGACCTGGCACCCTGGCGGAAAAACATCCTGCACCTGAGCGGCGGTCGCTCTCTTAACGAGCTTACTACCTTCCGCTCTTTTGTGGATCAGTTTAAGGAAATCGTTGATAGTACCTACCTGGGGGCTTCTTTTAAAACCCTTTCCAAACAGACCGACGAACCCGTGGAGCGATTGAACCTGGCTCCCCATATCAACGAAGGCGTAGCGCTGATGACGATGTTCGGTCATTCGAGTCTGGAGGTTACAGATATAGAGCTTGGTGACCCAACTAACGATGCCCTGGGTTATCGGAACAGAGAGCGGTATCCGGCGGTACTTATGAACGGCTGCGCCCTTGGCAATTTTTACTTTGGCCCCACAACAACCAGTACCCGCTGGGTCAATGCGCCCGAGCGGGGAGCGGTGCTGTTTGTGGCCCATACGCACAACGGCCGCACCGGCAACTTAATCGCCTATACCAATACTTTCTACGAGGTCCTGGCCGACAAGGCTTTTATCAACCAGTCGTTCGGTACTATTCAGCAGGAAACCATCCGGAGGCTGATGCAAAACGATGGGTCGGTTTACGCCCGCGCCACTGCTCAGCAAATGACCCTACAGGGTGACCCCGCTATCCGGATATTTCCGGCCCGGCTACCGGATTATTCCTGGAAAACACCGACCATCGAAATCAGTGACCCTACAGGTGGTACCCCCAACGCGGCCAGCGATTCGCTGCGGGTGCAGGCGGTAGTAGCCAACTACGGCCGCTACCCCGAAGGTACCTCCTACACCCTGCGGGTCCGCCGGAGCCAAAACAACGCGCTGTTGGGTGAATATACCTTTAGCCGGAAGGCAGTGCTTCTGTACGATACGCTGACAATTTATGTACCTAAAATAAAAGACGGGCTGGGGGGCGATGAGCAGTGGGAACTGGTACTGGACCCTCAAAACAGCATCAGCGAAGCCGACGAAAACAACAACCGGCTCACCACCGAAATATACATAGCCGAAGGCCGGGCCACACCGCTGCTCCCGGCCCCCAATGCTACGCTTGTTATGCCTGCAATGAACCTGGTGGCGCAGGTACCTTACCAATCCGCCGGGTATAGTGTCGTGTTTGAATGGGACCTTAGTCCTGATTTTGGTTCGGCGGCTTTCCGTCGGGAAACGGTGCAGAGCAAAGACGTACACGCTACTTTACCCATAACGCTGACCGGCGAGGGAGCCAAAACAGTGTACTGGCGGGTGTATATCACGGGCGAGCAACCCTCCCTTCCCCGTTCATTCAGCTACAATCCGAAGGGACTGGCCACTGCCACCTTACCGGAAGGTATTGCCTATATCAAAAGTAGCCCCTCGGCCAGTGTACCCGAAGGTGCTACGGTGCAGCCGGAAATCTTTTTTCAGAATATAACAGACGTCGCCTTCAAGGACTCGCTGCTGGTGGTGGTCCGGCAGCAAAGTTCCGCTGGCCTGCACGAACAGAAGTACCGCATCGCTCCCGTACCCGCCAACGCAACGGTTTCTATAAAGCCGGCACTGGCTACCCTGAATAAGGTGGGGCCGAATCGGGTACTGGTCCGGTTTAACGAGTTACGACTGGCCGAGCAGCTTTATTCCAACAACTCCGCTGAAATCAGTTTTGGGGTAGAGGCCGACCGTACTCCGCCGGTGCTGGACGTTATGGTAGATGGCCGCCGCCCCACGCAGGGCGAAGCCGTTTCTCCCCGGCCCATGATTGAAGTACGTATTCTGGATGAAAACAAGACACTGCTCCGCAAAGACACGGCTAATATCCAGTTGTGGCTCCAGGGCGACTGTCCAACTTGCCTGTACCAACGGCTGTGGCTTCACCAGGCCGAATGGTCCTCTGTCGCTACCCAAAACTTTCAGCTACGGATAAAGCCGGAGACTCCCCTATCGGCGGGTAACTATATCCTGCACGTGTCGGCTACGGATGTGACTGGCAACGCCGCGGCTCCCTACCGGGTTGGGTTCCGGGTCAGTGACACGACCCGTGTGGTCAGTAGTACCGTGTCGCCCGTTCCGGCCAATCTGTGGGTGAAGTTTCAGGTAGAACTGGAAGGCCCGGCCCCGCCGGAGCACTGGCGCATCTACATCATGGACGTAACCGGAAGGCAGGTGGCTACCCTGAAAAAAGAGCCACACCTGGGACTGAATGAGCTGCTTTGGGGGTTGCAGGGCGTACCGCCGGGCCTGTATCTGTACCGGATGGAACTGTCAGGCGGCGACTGGAACGACGTACAAAAGGGACGCATACTAAAACAGTAGCCAATGGTAGGTTCTATTCCCAAAAAGGCCCAGATGACCGGTCGTTTTACGCTGTTGCTGCTTTGGCTGGGGCAGTTGGGCCTGGTGGGGGTGCTGGCCCTATTTAATCCCAATCATTTCACGACCATTGACTCGGGCTACTACCTGACCTCGGCCCAATACCTGCTCAGCGGGCAGGGGTATGTATACGAGGAAGGCGACCGTCTGGTCTGGAACGGTATCTTTCCCCTGGGTTATCCCGCTCTTATTGCCGCTACTTCCTTCCTCACCCAGCTACCCGTGCTGTGGGCTTCCAAGGTACTTAACCTACTTGCTTCGGCCGGGTTGCTTTGTTTTATTCAACGAAAACACGGGCCCAAAAAGGCACTACTCATGGGAGGGCTTCTGCTGCTGGGGCCTTTTGTGAAGTTGTGGGCGCACACCTGGTCGGAGCCGCTTTTCCTGACGTTGCTGTTTGTCTGGATCTATTACTTTTTTTCTGAAGGTACCCACTTCCTGCTGACCCTCGCGCTAGGTCTGGCCCTGCTGCTTGTACGCTACGCGGGGCTATTTATCGTACCCCTGGCCGCGGCGATGGCTCTGTTTTGGCTACTAAAAAATCAACGACAAAAAGCCGTTTATGCCGCTCTTATGGCTTTTCTGTGGACGTTGGGCTTTATAGGGTACCTGTGGCTTAATCAAGTACAGTCAGGTGAATGGTACGGGGGCGACCGGCTTTCGGGCGGTGAAGCGGCCGGACAGGTACTTCTGCTGTTTGCCCAAGGCCTAATCAACGAACTGTTCCTGCTGCGCGATACAACCTTTGAGTCGGGTGATGTACTGTTCTGGCTGGGGGCGATACTTCAATTGGTACTGGTGAGACTGATGGGTAAAGTAATTTCCGGGAAAGGCACATTTCATCAAACGGACAGGCCGGAACAGGTACCTTACTTTTGGCTGACCGCGGTGGCTTACCTGCTTTTTCTCTTCGTGCTCCGGCTGATTAGTCCCTTCGATGCGCCCGGCTACCGGCTGCTTTCGCCCTTTACTTTTTTGGTCCTTTGGGGAGTTCTGATCCGAATGGCTCCTTATATTTCAATCAAAAGGATAAAGTACCTGGCCCTTGCTCTGCTGCTGGCTTCCTGGCTGCACCTGCTTCCGCAGACGGATGTTATGGCCAAGCTACATGGGGTTTGGGGACAATGGTAGTGAGTGGTGGGGCCTAACATTTTGCTTTTACCATCTGGCGTTCTGCCACTATGCCTTAAACCATCATTCATCATCGTCTTCTTTCTGGTATCCTTCGTAATAGTAGGATTGCTCTATTCCCTTAAAAATAATGGTCCGGTCGTTTATTTGGTCGGTTAAGTTGGCGGAAAGCAACGTTCGTAGTTCCAGGTCGTTAACCGGGCTTCTTTCTATCGCCTGAAAGTAAAGTGTTTTGTCTACAAACTGCCAGTTTACTACTTTTCTTAGTCTTACCTTCAGGACCATATCTAACCAGATACGCATGACTCTTCCATTGCCTTCCATGAAAGGATGAGCAATATTCATTTCGACATATTTGGCAATAATTTCTTCAAAAGTGCTTTCGGGCATTTGCTCAATTTTTACCAAAATCTCTTTTAGGTATAAAGCATTTGCAAACCTGAAACCGCCCTTTGAAATATTTTTTGTACGTATTTGTCCCGCAAAATCAAAAAGGCCGCTAAACAGGTAGTTATGTATTTTCTGTAAACCTTTGGTAGTACCTATTTCAATTTTGTCGATATCGCCTGACTCAAACAAACGATAAGCATTTTCCAGACTCAGTTTATCTATATTCTTCATAAAGATTCAGATGCCCGTGCTTCTCCGTATTTGCTGGCAACGGAGTAGCGTAAGCGACGGATAAGGCCGTCGGCTGGACAGGCGTTTACCAAATAGTAGAACATGTTTTTCTCTATTCTTTTATTGAGAGTACTTTAGCAAGTCCGGCCCTGATTTCTTCTTGCTGTCCAGTTGTTATCTTCCCTAACTTCTTTGTGAAGCGGAACTCTGAGAGTGAGCGTACCTGGAAACAATCCGCTGCAGAGAGTTTTGAAAGGTTGTTACTCTTGTCAGGTATTATTTTTACCATCCAGGGAGCTATATCGTATCGGTCTTTCCAGTCCGTCAATGGTACTATGACTTTCAGGGGTAATTTCCCCAGTGCGTTATCATTTACAATTACTGCCGGTCTGGTCTTTTTAATTTCAGAACCAACAGTCGGATCGAGGTTAATCAGCCATACTTCACCTTGCTTCATAAAAATTCTCGAAGTCAAGTTCCGTCAACACCGTCAATTCTTTGTCGGTTGAATAATCCTCGTACAAGGCATCTGAAGCCTTTTCAAGCTGCATTTTGTTTTCCGACTCCCGGATGGACTTTAAAGTCTGCTCCACGATCTTAAGTCTTGTGCTTATCGGTAACCTCTTTATTTCTTTAATTAACTCGTTTGTTCCCATAGATCGAATACACAAATTTAAAAGGTGAAAGTTGAATTTATTCTTCGCCTTTGCCGGTTTTATTCCCGACGAATAAGTACCTGGGGAAAAGTTGCAGGTGAGAAACACCAGCAATGGCAAAAATAGTGCGAGCTGGTGAGCGTGATTGTCCGCAGGACAATCCGCTAAGCAAGCGAGCCTGAAGTTTCGATTCAAGACCGGCTTAAGCATTGTTTTTATATGTTGTTGTGTTTAGTTTTTTAATTTTCTTTCGTAATAGGCTTTGATTACGGAATTTCCTAAATCATTCAAACTATCATAATATTCCGCGGTTCTTTCGTGAACGAAATTATTATCATTCAAATTTTCTATGGTCATTGAGTATGCTAAGTTAAGTCCTAACAACACCTTTTCACTAATCAGCTTCTCGTGTTGGTTCTTTGGGTGATATTGCTCTACATATTCTGTAATTACTGATAAATTATTTCTTTTAAAAACGTCTTGGCTTCCACCTGCTATGTCTATATATTCCGAGCAGCAGCAAAGTAAAATCATCAATGAACCTATGTGATAAAAGGCTTTTTCCTCTTCATTAAAATATTTGTCACCGTTTAGAGTCAAGTATTCCCAATAGTTAGTCTTAAAAGAATAGGGTGGTACGAAAGCATTTACGATGTCGCCAAAATTCTCGTCATAAATCCAAAGAATATCTTTTTTGAGTTGGTTAAGTTCTACCCAATCAATTTCACGTTCAGTTCCGTCCGCAAGCTTTATGTATATGTATCCTTCTTTCATTTTAAATTAAACACAACATATGAATAAACGAAATGTGTTTCGCCTATGTTTGTTATAGGCACTTCCACAAACTACTACTACCAACAAAGAGTAACTCAGTCATTACTCTCCGGAGCCAGAAACTCAATATTCTCATAAAGTGCCGACAGCGGAAACGAGTACTCCAGCCGACTCAACTCTACCATCTGCTCCGGGGTATCGTACACCTGGTACGTCCAAAAGTTGGGTTCGTCGGTGCGGCCGTATATTTCTACCTTAGGCTCGTACTGCGACACCAGCAGGTAGTATTGTAACGAAGGCAACTGCTGGTAGCGCTCCCACTTAAACACCCGGTCCTGGTAGTCGCTGTTCTTGGAAATCACCTCCACCAGCACACTCGGGTACCGCACCACATAGCGCTCGCGCTGGTCCATGCCGTGGCAGGTCACCATCACATCCGGGTAGGGGTAGTACTCGTTGCGTAGTACCTCCAGCTTCACGTTCTCGGCAAATACCCGGCAGCCCCGCCGACGAAACTCGTCTTCCAGTAGCCGCCTCATGTTACCAATCAACTCGTTATGATTGAGCGTACCACCGGCCATGGCAAATACCTCACCCCGGTAGTACTCGTGCCGGATTTCGTTGTGAGCTTCCCAGTCGAAGTAGGCCTCGGCGGTCAGGTGCGTCGTTTGAAGAGCTTCTCCCATGCTTTCTGTTTTTCTATAAAAATAGGACAAAAAGATAAAAGAGTCAATCCCAACACTCCATCAGGAGCAGGTCGCCCTGCTGCGCCTTAATCTGCACGAAGCCGTCCGCTGCTGCTTCGTTGCTGTTGCCGGAGCGGTACCCCAGCGTCAGGGTTTCATCGTGGAGGTTGTACTTCAGTCCGCTCGTGGTAATTCCTTCCACTCGTCCTACGGGAATAAGCGAAATGGGCGTACCGGCCGTGTACCACTTTTCGAAGGTACCTGCCAGGGGAAAAATCTTGGAATGGTTATCGAACATCACCAGTCGTATCTGCTCCCGGTAACGTACCAGATTGGTCATGTTGGTAATGGCGTGGTCGGCGCGGCGGCCGGTGGCCCACACGATATTGGCAGCCGGAAACCCGCGTTCGATTAAAAACTCAATGGCTTTTTCCAGGTCGGTTTTGTCCTGGTCGGGCGTGTGTACTATTTCCAGCGGATGCTGCCGCTCCCGCACCGCTTCGAAATCGTGGCGGTGGTCGAAGTCACCAAGCCAGGCGTCAATTTTTATTCCCAGGTCCAGTACCCTATAAATGGCATGGTCCAGTACCAGCACGAAGGGACTCCATTCCAAGAGTTGGCCCAACAGTTCTTCGCTGCAGGCTTCTCCGTTGGCAATAATCAGGGCTGGTTCCTGCTTTTCCCGTACAATGTGGTGCGACGACATGGTTTACAGTTCTTTCTTAGCCCGGTTCCAGTATTCATCCATTTCGGCGAGGCTCATTTCGTGGAGCTGTTTGCCGTCGGCTTTGGAATGTTCTTCCATGTACTGGAAGCGCCTGATAAATTTCTTATTGGTACGTTCCAGAGCGGTTTCGGGGTTGATATCCACAAAGCGGGCGTAGTTGACCAGCGAGAACAGCAGGTCGCCAAACTCTCCTTCAGCCTCCTTTACGTCAATGGCTTCGCCGGTATCGGCATTGTAGTGAGCCTTGAATTCCTGCATTTCTTCCTCCACTTTCTGCCACACCTGCTGCCGTTCGTCCCAGTCAAAACCCACGCCCCGGGCTTTTTCCTGAATACGCATGGCTTTTACCAGCGCCGGTAGCGACTGCGGTACCCCCGAGAGTACCGAGCGGTTGCCCTCCTTGAGTTTGAGTTGTTCCCAGTTCTGCTTTACCTGCTCTTCGGTATCGGCCACGACGGAGCCATAGATGTGCGGGTGCCGGGAAATGAGTTTCTCGCTAATGCCGTGCAGTACATCGGCTATGTCAAAGGCTCCTTTCTCTGAGCCAATTTTGGCGTAGAAAACCATGTGCAGGAGCAGGTCACCAATTTCCTTTTTTATTTCGGGCAGGTCATTTTCCAGTATAGCGTCCGAGAGTTCATAGGTTTCCTCAATGGTGAGGTGGCGCAGACTTTCCAGGGTCTGTTTCCGGTCCCAGGGGCATTGCTCCCGTAGCTCGTCCATGATGGTTAGCAGGCGGTCAAAGGCCATGAGTTGCTCCTGACGTCGCCCGGGTAGTTCGTTGAAAGTTTTTTCCATAGTGTAAAGGTCGTGAAAAAACCTCATCCCAACCCTTCTCCTGCTAGGAGAAGGGCTTTAAAATTCTCCTCTCCTCCTAGGAGAGGGGCTAGGTGTGAGGTTGACGGTGAAGTAAAAAAAGGCCGCTGCAGCTATGAACTACAGCGGTCTTACAACTAAATACTAACACCTAACCATATAATAGGTACCAGCTACTACACCTTCAGCTTGCTCAGGTTGTTGAAGCTGATTTCGATAGCCTGGAGAGGCGGATTCTTCTTGGCTACGTCCTGCTCTACGAAGAAATGCTTGAGACCGGCGGTTTTCTGGGCGTTGAACAGGCGCTGGAAGTCTATTGAGCCGGTGCCAACTTCGGCAAAGGCACGCTCGGCGCTTTTCTCCATGTCCTTGATGTGCCACAGCGGGTAACGACCCGGATCTTTCTTGAAAAGTTCTACCGGATCTTTGCCGGCAAAAGCAGCCCAATACAGATCCAGCTCCATTTTCACCAGCTTGGGATCGGTTCCTTTCAGGATCAGGTCGTAGGGTACCTGGCCATCTATGGGTTGAAATTCAAAATCGTGGTTGTGGTAAGCAAACTGAATGCCGCTCTTCTTACAGGTTTCGGCGGCTTTATTGAACAGGTCAATGTGCTGCTTGTATTGGTCCAGCGTCTTTCTCTCATCAGGAAAAAGGAAAGCACATACCATGTACTTCTGACCAATGGTAGCGGCATCCTCAACGGCCTTCTCCCAGCCATTTGTCAGGGTACCCTGTGCATTGGGCATGGTGTTGCCGGTCATATAGTGCCCGCTGGGGGCATTTAACCCTAATTCTTTAAGTAGCGCGGCAAATTCTTTCGGTGTCTTGCCAAAGAACTTGCCGTTACCATATCCGAATAGTTCTACTTCCTTATAGCCAATTTCGGCTGCCTTACGAATGGTACCTTCTACATCCTTACCCAGTTCATTACGCAGGGTGTACAGCTGCAAACCAATGGGTTTAGAGGGCTTGGCAAAAGAGTCAAAACGGGTGAGCAGGGTAGAAGCTACGGCCAGCGAACCGGCTTTCAGAAACTCCTTACGAGAGATTTTTGTCATGATGTATTGATTGATTAGGTACTTGTTCTAGTTTTTTGCTTCGACAATCCGCAGCCGGTCTATCTGGTCGGTATTGCTGATAAAGGCTATTGTCTTACTATCGGGTGACCAGGACGGGGTATTGATGGTACCTTGCCCGCCGTAAACGTACGCAATAACTTTCATTTGAGAGATATCCGGCTTGCCGTTAACCATGGGCATCAGGCGCAGGTACACCTGCCGGTAGAAAGGGTGGTCGTCGGGCCGGACGTCTTTCAGGAACGAGAGAATCACCATCCACTTGCCATCGGGCGAGGGGTGCGGAAACCAGTTATTGAACTCGTCGTTGGTAATCTGCTCCTGCCCGCTGCCGTCGGGCTTCATCCGCCAGATCTGCATCAGCCCGCTGCGGGTAGAGTTGAAGTAGATGTACTTGCCGTCGGGGCTGTACTCGGGGCCATCGTCCAGGCCCTTGGCGGTAGTCAGCTGTACTTCGGGCTTTCCTCCGGCGGAAGGTATTTTGTAGATATTGAAATCCCCGTCGCGCTCGGCGGTGTAGGTAAGCCATTTGCCGTCCGGCGACCAGCCGTGCAGATACGAGTGACCGATGGGGGTGATTTTCTTTGGTTTTCCGCCCGTTACGGGTACCGTGTACACGATAGACTTGTTGTTTTCTTCCTTGCTGCTCTGGCTGAGGCCTAGCATCTTTCCATCAAACGACAGGACGTGGTCGTTATTATTGTTGGTAACAAAATCGGTGTTAAGTACGGTAGGGGTACCTTTGGCCAGGTCGTAGCGGTACATCAGCCCCTTGCTGTTGTAGAGCAGGTACTTATTGTCGGGCGTCCAGTTGGGAGCCTGCAGCGACACGGGCGACTGGTAAATAATCCGCCGGAGTCCGGTGGCAATATCCATGAGTTCGAGGTTGCTGCCGATGTACTCGCGGTAGGGTACGAAGTTCTCCCGGGCCGGTACCACGATCCGGACGTTACGGAAGGTACCTTTTTCGAGTACCCCCGCATTGTGCGAACAGATGAACAGGCCCACGTACACCTCGTCGCCCAGCGCCAGGTCAGTAACCTCCTCGCTCACAAAGGTACCTCCGTCTTTGGCTACGGACATGGTATAGGTACTTCCCTTGCGGGCCAGCTGAATTACCTGCGCCCCGTTCAGCGCCGACCGTTTCTCCTCGGTGTTGCCTCCCTTTGTGCGACGGTACTGCAGGGCCGTGAGGCCGTCGCCGTGCACAGCGGCGTTGATATGCGTTGCGTTGGAATCCAGACTTGTCCGAATAATCCAGCCTACCTTGCGGTGCGGGTCCACGCCTTTACCTACCAGCGCCGCGTCGGCCCGGAGAATAAAGTCGCCGCTCATTTTTTTCCAGACCATGTGGTACTCATCCGCCCCGAACCACATGTTGGTACCGGCACCGGTGAGGGTGTAGGTCTGGTCGGCCGGATTATAACTGGCAGAGCCTTTTACCTTTACCTTACCTACGTCCGTATTTTCCTCAAACAACCCCAGTTGGGCCTGCTGCGCGAATAATGGACTGACAACAATCGCAATAAGGCCAACAACTGCACAAAAAAATCTTCTACTTGCTCTGTTCATAAAACTTCTTCCTGTAGATAATACAGAATTAAAACCAAAAGGCTCCCTTTTCTACCCTTCCGCCCTATTTTCACATAGGCTCTGGTACTCCGCCAGCAGGGTCCAGCAGTGCGCCTCGCACTCCCAGCGCATGTGCAGGAGCGGGCAGGAAGCCATCTTATACAACAGCGGATGCTCGTAGGCGGTCAGGAGGCCGGCGATAAAAAAGAAAAAGCCCCGGAAGTCTTTCCCGGTATAATTTTCAACGGGCAGGCGCTCCGGCCGCTCCCCCAGCCGTAGCAGCGAGGTAGCCAGCAGTACCCGGTCCATCGGGTGCGTGATTTCTGCTAAAAGTATTTGTGAGTCCTGCACCAGTTTCGGCCTTACCGACCTGAGTTGGGGCGGGTCAAAGGCGGCTATGAGCCGGGCAACGTGGTAGATAATGAGCGGCGTGCGGGGGTACTGGTGCGCGCAGCGAAAGGGGTCGGTACGGTAGCGGTCGGACTCGATGACGGAGCGGATGTAGGTGAGGCTGTCTTCGTCGTGCCGGTTGAGGGGTAGCCCATACCGAAAGATACAGTACAGTAGGTTGCTGAGGACACAGGAGTCAAACTCAATGTACATGTTTTTTCCAAACCAGGTGGAGTAAGCCCTCAGTTGCTGGTACTCGGGATAGGTATTGCGTATCCAGAGGCGGGTCCCGTTGGCGTGCTGGGGTAGCTTCTCCTTGAGCCAGTGCAGTTCCTCGCGGGTGGGCGTAGTAGTGAGGTAGGCCAGGGCGGTGTCATCCACATCGTCGGGAATGCGGAAGTGTTCAAAGTGACGGAACAGGTACCCATTGGGAAAGTGCCGCGAGGGACGCGTTGGCCAGAAATTGTAGGTCTTCAGGCCGTCCTTGTTCCGGAAGAGCGGGTAGTTGGCAACTACCTTTTCACGGATGTCGTCAATGAGTTGCCGGGTTTCGGCATCGGCTACTGAATCCCGGATAGTCTGCAGAGTAAAAGAAATAATAGCCGAAAAAAAAATAGTTGTATCCGGCCGGTGGTAACCGACCAGCGGGTTAGTCCGGTAAGCCGGAAACAGCCCCGCCGGAAAAAACGGTTGCCCCACCGACTGTAGCGAGGCTATTCTTTTGACCAATACACTTTTTAAATCACTCAAAATTAATATGTTACAAAATTGGCACGGTAGTTGTTACCATAAAATTATCATAACCCATAAAACGTACCATTTATATGAAAAAATTATTACTTATAATGGGATTAGCCCTGGGAATAACCGGGGCAGCCTCGGCCCAGCAAACGTTTATTCTTTCTACCATCAAACACAAAGGCTTTATAAGTATGACGGCCGGGTATAGCCTGCCTACTGTTTCGCCTTTTGGCAAAATTAATGAAAAGATGATGGGGCACGGGCAAAGCGGACAAGCTTCGGTAGGGTACCTGCTGGGTCGGCGCTTAGGCGCGGTGGCCACCTTCTCCCACGTTACCAATACCATCCGGAAAGAAGTACTAATCGAGTCCGCGTCCGGTCAGGGATTGGGCCAGGATAGCTGGGAAGCCTCTGCTTCCAACTGCTCCCTACAGGCCCTGATGGTGGGCCCTATGGTGACCATTACCCGGGGGCGCTTCCTGCTGGACGCCCAGCTAACGGGTGGTTATGCCCTGGCTACCAGCCCCCATACCGAGCTTCGTTCCGAGTTTTCCCGCCAGCCCCTATCCATGATTACCCCGTCCCAAAAGACCAAAGCCCTGGCGGTCGGCGCCGGTCTGACGGCCCGCTTTAAACTGAATCGCTGGCTGGCTGCCCACGCCTCGGCTCAGTACATCACGGCCGACATTAAATACGACAATATGACCCAGGAAATACAAATAGGACAGCAAATTACCTCCCAGCCGCTCCCGGTGAGCCAGCCCGTCGTCGGGTTGCTCAACCTGGGCGGAGGTCTGAGCCTGCTCTTTTAATACCGCTTTTTAGTAAACAACTCCTCTTGATATAGGAAGACCGGAGCACACCACTCCGGCTTTCTTTTTTTTAAGTACCTCCCTGACCACACGCTGGGTTTTACAAATCGTAACGGGCTTTTATCCGTTTCACCAGGGGTCCCAGGGTAAGTCCCTGTACCAGAATCGAGAAAATAACAATACAATAAGTTATGGATAGGATTATTTCTTTGTTCATGGTCTCCGGCAACGACAGCGCCAGCGCAATGGAAATTCCTCCGCGCAAGCCGCCCCAGGTCATAATCAGGGGCGTGCGGGGCATAAAGTTGACCAGCCGGCGCAGCATTAGCACGGGTACCAGTACCGCTATGAACCGCCCCAGAAGTGCCAGGAAAATTCCTATCAGGCCCGGTAGCCAATAGTCGTCCAGGAAGGGAATTATTACTATTTCCAACCCAATGAGTACGAAGAGCAGGGCGTTGAGCAGTTCATCAATCAGCTCCCAGAATTTGTCAAGGTACTCAACCGTTTCATCAGACATGGCATCGGCCCGCGCCCGGTTGCCGATAAATAAGCCCGCTACCACTACGGCCAGCGGGCCGGAAAAATGCAGGGCAGTAGCCAGGGCGTAGCCTCCCATCACCAGCGCCAGCGAGAGAAGTACCTCGGTCTGATAGTGGTCAATGGACCGCATGAGGTAGTAGGTTATGTAGCCCAGACCTAACCCGAGCAGGAGCCCTCCTCCTACTTCTTCTCCAAACAGAAAAGCTACTTCGCCGGGTGTCACCTGGTCTACTCCTAAGGTCGCTACCTGTAGTATGGTGAGAAAAACCACTACTCCCACCCCATCGTTGAAGAGTGATTCGCCGGTAATTACTATCTCGAGGCTCTTGGGTACCTTGGCCTGCTTGAGTATACCCAGTACCGCTATGGGGTCAGTGGGTGATATGAGGGCGCCAAGCAATAAACAATGAATAAAAGGTACCGGGTAGCCAAGGGCGTTCAGCACGTAAAAGAACATACCTCCCAGCAGGAAAGTCGAGATAAGTACGCCAATGGTTGAAAAACTCAGGATGCTCCATTTCTGCTCCCGCAGCAGGTCCATATTGGTGTGCAGGGCGCCGGCAAACAGCAGAAAACTCAGGAGTACTTCCAGGAGTACTTCCGAGAAGTCAATATCCCCGACCCAGCCTTCAATATTAACCAGAAAGGAAGGACTGAAACGGCCAATAATCAATAGTACCAGAGAAAACAGCAGGGCTATAAGCATGAGCCCAATGGTCGTAGGTAGCTTTACAAACCGGAAATTAATATAGGCGAATAAGGCGCAAACGGTGGTGAGGATAGCGATAACACTAAACAAATCCATAGGAAAGCGGGCTGATTGGAACGTAATACGGCTGTTACTGTAAATCAAATATAGACAATAGTAGCTTAGCAGGATGCCTGAAAAGGACAGAATTGCCATTTATTCCCCTTATCCCAAAAATAAAGCCCCACCAGTGGCAGGGCCTATTCCATTGTTTTGGTTCTTAGTTGTTGAAGTTATTTATCGGTAGGTAGCGGTCAGGAGTTTTGCTTTACTGATTTTTTATTCCTGAACAGGCTACTCTATATTTCTTTTACATAACTACTTCCCGGTCCGAAGCGATGGTCAGTACCTCGGTATCCTTGAGGCGGGCCGCCAGTCCTTTGGTTTTGGGTACTTCGTAGTGGAAGTAGTACTTCATGGTATGCAGCTTGCTTTCGTAAAAAGTGGCTTCGTCGCCCTCCGGGTTCTGGGTGAGCTGCGCTTTGCGGGCAGCTACGCCCTGCTTCAGCCACTGCCAGGCTACCGTTACAATACCGAACAGCTCCATGTACAGGGTCGCATCCATCAGGAAACGCTCAAAGTCACCCTGCTGGGCGTACGGCAATAATGCCATGGTTACGTCCTGTACCCGGCCCAGCTCCTTTCGCAGCAGGTCGGCGTAGGGTTTAAGTTCATCGTGGGTGTCGGCTTCCCGCAGGGTCTTTTCAATTTCCTGAAAAAGAAGTTGCGGCGCTTTTCCCCCTTTGATAGTCATTTTGCGGCCCAGCAGGTCCTGCGACTGAATGGTAGTAGTACCTTCGTAAATAGTTGTAATACGAATGTCGCGGTACATCTGCTCCAGCGGGAAGTCTTCGGTATAGCCGTAGCCACCCAGTACCTGCATGCCCTCACTCACCGAGCGTACCCCCATTTCGGTCGGGAAGGTTTTGGCAATGGGTGTCAGGAGGTCCAGCAGCAACGAATAATTTTCTTTTTCCTCTCCCTCCGACACGTGCACCAGGTCCGACAGGCGGGCGCTCTCCATCAGCAGCGACAGCGAGCCTTCCACAATGGCCTTCTGGAACAGCAGCATACGCTTTACGTCGGGGTGGTGAATTATAGTTATCTGGGGTGAATCCAATTGATTTTTTTCGTTCAGACGACGGCTCTGCGGGCGTTCCCGGGCGTACTGCAGCGAGGCATAGTAGGCCGCCGATGCAATGGCTGCTCCCGTCATACCTACCCCGATGCGGGCTTCGTTCATCATCTGAAACATATAGCTAAGGCCACGGTTTGGCTCACCTACCAGCCAGCCCCGGCAGTCGCCGCGCTCGCCCATGGTCAGGTGCAGGGCCGGGGTACCCTTTTGCCCCATCTTGTGGTACAGTCCCGTGGAAGTTACGTCGTTGTCGGTCAGGCTGCCGTCCGCCTCAATCCGGTACTTGGGTACCACAAAAAGTGAAATTCCTTTGGTACCCCTGGGCGCTCCCTTGATGCGGACCAGCATCAGGTGAATGACGTTGTCGACGGCATCGTGGTCACCGGCCGATATAAATACTTTCTGCCCCCGAATCAGGTAACTGCCGTCTTCCTGCGGCTCGCCCGTGGTAGTGATATCGGACAGGGAGCTACCGGCCTGTGGCTCGGTCAGGGCCATGGTACCCTGCCAGTGGCCCGACAGCAGTTTCTCTACGTACTGCTGCTTCAGCTCCAGCGTACCAAAGGTATTTATCAGGTTGGCGGCCCCCGAGGTCAGGGCGGTGTACATCATTCCATTATTGGCCGCCGTCAGAATATAGCCCGCGCAGGCATTGACCAGTTCCGGTAGTTGCTGTCCTCCGTTTTCAAACGAGAAACCCGCTCCTATGAGTCCGGCTTCGCCCATGGCCCGCAGGAAAGGTTTCATCTGGGGGTGTACCGTTACCTTGCCGTCCCGGAGTTCTGGCTGATTGCGGTCCACGTCGCGGAAGTAGGGGTACATGTGGTTGTCGGCAATCTGCGTTACCGAATCAAGTACCATGGCAAAAGTCTCCTTGTCGTGGGCTTCAAAATACGGGTACCTGGTCAGCTCGGAGACCGAAAACACTTCGTGTAGCAGGAAATCAAGGTTGCGTCGGCTAAAGTACTGGGTCATACTTTTTCTACATTGGGTTGATTAACAAATAACAGTCCGGCTTCTCCGCTTATTGCGCATGTAACAGGTCATTTTCAAAATAAGTATGCAAGCATACTACTACTGCCAAAGATACTGCCTTTTGGGATTTTTTGGTCTAAAAAACTTTTCAATTTTTAGGAATGAATGTCCGACGGCCTTCGCTACGGTACCTTCCAATTTTTTATGGGCCTCACACCAGTTATAAATTTGATATTACGTCCAACGGAGGTAATTTCCGCCAGTGTAAATAAAAATATGGCATTGAAATTGCGGTGGGGCAAAGGAATAACCGGCAGACGATGACGAAAAGGATCAGGTGGATTAGCGTCATAGCGTGTTTGATGCTGGGGCTGGTAACCTCGGCGGTACATGCTTCTCATATCATAGGGGGTAATATAGTACTTACACCAAAGCAGGGACAGAGCGGTCTGTTCACGGTAAGCGTAATTTTATATTACGACGCCAACAGCAGCGACCCCAACGCTGACCAGAATGAAGTAACGGTTTCTTTCTTTCGCAAAAAAGATAATCTGCGCGTACAGGACCTGCGGCTCCCCCGCCTCAGCAAAGAACCACTGGTCTTTACCAATCCGGGCTGCGCCCGCTCCCGTAACTTACAGCTAAACGTAGTAAAGTTTGCGGCGGACGTTCGTCTTACCCCCGGCCAGTACAGCGACGCCGACGGCTACTATATTACCTGGGAGCGCTGCTGCCTCAACAGCTCGGTAGTGAATATAAAGAGTGCGGGAGTAGCCTCCATGGTCCTGTACGTGGAGTTTCCGCCCGTGCAGGTACTTAACAGTTCGCCCGTATTCAGTCCGGCCAACGGCGAAATACTCTGCCTCAACAATCCCTATCAGTTTGCGGGAGGTGCCACCGATGCCGACGGGGATGAACTCCGGTACCGGCTCGAAACTCCTTTTACCAGTACCCGCCCACCCTTTAACATTGACCCGGTAGCCCCCGCTACCGCAGGTCCCTACCCCAAAACCGAATGGGCGACCGGTTTTAGTCTTTCCAAAGTCATACCCGGTAGTCCGGCGCTTAGGTTAGACCCGAGCTCAGGCTCTATAAGCCTCACCCCCACCCAAACCGGCCTGTTCGTGTTCAGAGTAGTGGCCGAAGAGTACCGCAAAGGCAAGAAAATCGGCGAGGTACACCGCGACTTTCAGATACTGGTGGTGGACTGCCCCAACGAAAACCCACCGCCCGTGGACCTTACCAATGCCTTGTACCCGCCCGGTACCCAGGTGGAGGAGGGCGATGAAGCGCTCGAGGTAGGCATCTGCCGGGGCGACACTATTTTTCTGGAAGCCGATAAAGCTCCCGACTGGTCGTACCAGTGGCAGCGGGACGGGGTTAATATTGAAAAAGGCAACAAACCCGCTATCTATATTACGCAGGAGGGGGTGTATTCGGTCCTGAAAACGTACGCCAACCGCTGTGGAAACGCCAGCTCGATGGGTGAAAAGATTCAGGTGAAGTACCGCAGCTTGTCGCAGCCCGACATTACGCCCGGCCCTACGGCCAGTATTTGCGAAGGACTCGCCCTTTCCCTGACGGCCAGTGGCGGCGACACCGACTGGCAGGTACGTTGGGAACGCAACGGCCAACCCATCCCCGGAGCCACCAGTACTACGCTACCCGATGTAAAGCTGGCGGGTAACTATGTCATACAGGTCACCAGTAGCTCAACCGGCTGTAAAGCCTCCGATACCGTTCAGGTGAGTCTGAAGGAACGTCCGGATGCCAAACTGGTACATAGTGCTACCCAGTTTTGTGAAGGAGACAGCCTGCGCCTACAGACCAACCAAAGTACCGGCCTGAGCTACGTATGGTACCGCAACAGCGCACCGCTTCCGGCTGCCCTCTCGCCCACCCTTCACGTAAGTACCGAAGGGGAGTACAAGGTAGAGGTAACCGATGTGGCTTCCGGCTGTAAGGGGACGTCGGAGCCGCTGCGCATCCGGATGAATCCGGTTCCCCAAGTACTTTTCGATTCCATTCCGGTACTGTGCGGGCAAGCCAACGCCCGCCTTACCCTGACTGCCAGTCCGGCGGGGGGAGTATTTTCGGGCAAGGGAGTAGCCACCAATATTTTTGACGCCCGGCAGGCTGGCTTAGGTACCCACCCGATTACCTACCGGTACACGAGCCCTAATGGCTGTACCCGCTCCGTTACCCGTACTGCCCAGGTAGTACCGGCTCCGCGCGTGCAGCTTGCCAGCGATAAGGCTATTCTGGCGGGTAGCAGTGTCCTGATCCGGAGTTCGGTGACTGAGGGGGCTACTTACAGCTGGAGCCCGCCCGAAGGACTGGATAACCCGGCCATTCCCCAGCCTACTGCCTCTCCTGCCCAAACCACTACCTACCGCCTGCGGGTAGCCCTGGCCGATGGATGTTACAATGAGGCCGAAATCACGATAGAAGTACTTCCGCTGGTGAGCATTCCGAATGGATTTACCCCCAACGGTGACGGGGTCAATGATACCTGGGAAATGGCCGACATAGTCGCGTACCCGGGCTGTGAAGTCGAAATCTTTAACCGCTGGGGCAGTCGGGTGTACCGGTCGGTGGGGTACCCTAAAGAGTGGGATGGCCGCTACGAAGGTCAGGACCTGCCGGCTGCCACCTACTACTACGTTATCAAACTCCACGAACAGCTACCTTCGCGCAGCGGCAGCGTGACGATATTCAGGTAATAAAAAAGAGAGGGTACCCCCTTAGAGCAGCCTCTCTCACTATACATATTATAATCTGGTATCTTCTAAAGTAAGTTTCAGACAATCAGATAAAGAAAACTAACGCCTAACAACCTAAAAGCTACCACCTATACGCCTTCGGCTACTACTTCCTTTACGTTGGGTACCATCCGGGTCAGCAGGTTTTCAATGCCGGCCTTGAGGGTAAGGGTCGAAGAAGGGCAACCGCTGCAGGAGCCCTGCAGAAGTACTTTCACCGCGCCGGTTTCCTCGTCGAACGAGTGGAAGTTAATAGCGCCACCGTCTGACTCTACCGCCGGACGAACGTATTGGTCAAGTACCGCTTTTATCTTCTGCACCGTTTCGGAATCGTTGGCATCTACAATAACGGTATTGCTGTCAATAGTACGCTGCTCAAAAACCGGTTGGTTTTCTTCGAAGTATATCTTTATAAACTGCTTGGTATCGGATAGTACATCCTCCCAGGCTGTTTCTTCATCTTTGGTTATGGTAATAAAATTACTGGCGATAAAAACCCGCTGTACGTGCGGAAACTGAAACAAATCGCCCGCCAGCGGTGAAGCCTTTCCTTCTTCCAGGGCCGCTTTCAGGTTAGGATAATCGAACGAAAGACCGTCGGGTGCCAGCATGAAGTTCAACACAAACTTCATAGAGTTAGGATTGGGGCTAAGCTCAGTATAAATATAGATGGGTCGCTTTAACATGGTAGTTAGAAAAGTAGCGGTTGGAGGTTTGGTATAATTTCACGGACTACCTGATGACAGGTTTTTTACGTCCGTTTCCAGAACATCAAAAAAAAAAATTTGGTTTACGTGGGCCCGGTTTACCCAAAAAACAGACAGCCCGCCGAAAGGGCGGGCTGTCCGGAATATCGAATTCGCCGGCGGCAGGAGTACCACCGGGGCAGTTCTACCAATTAAGCTTCGGCCTGAACCGGCTGGGCCTGAATTGGCTCAATGTGAACGTACGATTTGTTGTTAGCTGTTTTACGGAAAACGACTTGTCCATCAGTAAGAGCGAACAGCGTATGGTCACGACCTAAACCCACGTTACGACCGGGGTTGTGTCTGGTACCACGCTGACGCACTATAATATTACCCGCTTTGGCAAGCTGTCCACCGAACAACTTTACGCCAAGGCGTTTGCTTTCTGACTCACGACCGTTTCTCGAGCTACCTACACCTTTCTTATGTGCCATGTTTTTTTCTAATTTTGAATGTCTAAATGATCGGAATGAGTGAGTGATATTGGAGTACTCTTAAGTACAAACTCTACATTGATTGAGGGAATAAAAACATTCTCTCAATCTCTCAATCACAATTAAATTAAAATGTCGTCGATGCGAATTCTGGTCAGGTACTGACGGTGGCCGTTCTTCACGCGGTAGCCCTTGCGGCGCTTCTTCTTGAATACGATCACCTTCTCACCCCGGAGGTGTTCTACGATGGTTGCATTTATCGAAGCCCCTCCAACGGATGGCAGCCCGATCTGTACATCGCCTCCGTTATCTACCAGGAGGACTTTGTCAAACACAAGTGCAGCGTCCACGTCACCTTCAAGCCTATGCGTGAAGATTTCGCGGCCCTTTTCAACTTTAAATTGCTGCCCTGCGATCTCTACGATTGCGTACATGATTTTGATTATTTAAACTTATTTTTTCGAAATGAGGTGCAAAGATAATTACCTATGAACATAATAACAATGCTGCTCCGGAATTATTTTGATTATCAGGGCAATTAACCGCAAAGATTTACGTATTTTCGTAGGAAAGAAGAGGCAGGAAGCGAAAAGTTGGGGAGATTGCGTAGAGGCTGCCAGTTGTACGTGTTGACACCACCATGAGAAACATCCTTTTTGTATATGTAATGGCCGCCTTTTTTCCTGTTCTGGCCCAGGACTCTGCCCCGCCCGATTCTTCCCCGGCCGACACCCTGACTATGATCGAAGAAGCCCCCGTGGTCGTACATGAGGTAAAGTGGGCAGCGCTGGATACGCTTCTGAACCGTTCTACTGACACTACTTATATCCTGAACTTCTGGGCCACCTGGTGCCGCCCCTGCGTGGCCGAATTGCCTCACTTTGAGCAGATTCAGCAAGACTACGCCCGCCATAAAGTCAGGGTTTTACTAGTTAGCATGGATTTTGCAAAGGATATTGAAGACCGGGTTATTCCTTTTGTTGACAAAATGAAACTTAAGAGTACGGTTTGGCTATTAAATGAACCAGATGCCAATAGCTGGATTGAACAAGTAGATAAATCTTGGTCGGGCGCTTTACCGGCTACCCTCATCATCAATTCGACCCGCCCGAAACGCGTGTTTTTTGAAAAAGCATTAGATTACGAAACGCTGGCGCGGGAGCTGAGCTTTTTTATTGAATATTAACATCAGAACATATAGATGGAAACGAAAAAAATAAAACTGCAGGTACCTTTCTGGCTGGTAATGGCTTTGCTTTCCAGTACAACTCTGGCGGGTGTTGCGCTGGCTCATACGGCCGCCGTTACAGCGCCGGTACCGGCAGGTACCGACACCGAAGGTTTCCCGACGGCCCTGCCCGACGGCTACCAGATTGGTGACATGGTGGCTAATTTTCGCCTGAAGAGCGTGGACGGCCGCATGATATCCCTGTCGGACTTTGGTGGTCAGAAGGGGGTAATAGTGGTATTTATGAGTAATCATTGCCCCTTTTCCAGAGCCTACGAAGACCGCATTACCGCGCTGGACCGAAAATATTCTTCGCTGGGTTATCCGGTACTGGCCGTAAACCCCAGTGACCCGGTAGCTTACCCGGACGACACCTTTGACCAGATGCAGGAGCGGGCGCGTAGCAAAGCCTACTCTTTCCCTTTCCTGGCCGACGACCGCCAGGGCGTGGCTCAGGCTTTTGGAGCCAGCCGTACTCCCCACGTATTTGTCCTTAAAAACAACGGTGGCAAGTTTACAGTACAGTACATGGGTACGCTGGACGATAATCCCCAGGACCCCAGCGGCGTTACCAAACGGTACGTTGATGATGCTGTGTCAAACCTGCTGGCCAACAAGCCCGTGGTCATTACCTCGACCAAGGCTATCGGATGCGCCATCAAATGGCGGGAAATGTAATAATCGAATTATTTACTGTTTATAGAGCCGGGGCTTTTGCTCCGGCTTTTTTTGTAATCCCCGACACTAAGTAGGTCTTGCTGTTTTTTGCCTTCTCGGCTTTACTCGCTACCTTGGAACACCATTGCATTTTTCAACCCACTCTTATCCCATGCGTAAATACGTACCAGGTATTTTGGTTTTGGCATTATGGATCAGTAGTCCGTTGCAGGCCCAGACCGTTACCAAAACATTCACCGCCGAGAAAGAATTTACCAGTAACTGTGAAGGTCCGGCCGTTGATGCCGACGGGAATATTTATGCCGTCAACTTTGCCCAGGATGGTACCGTTGCCCAGGTAACTCCCAGAGGACGCACCAGTTTTTTCCGGACCCTTCCCAAAGGCAGCACCGGCAATGGCATCCGGTTTGGCGACGCCACCACCTTCTACATTGCCGATTTTACGGGGCATAATGTACTTAAGGCTAGTGTTGAGGATCGCGAGGTAACGGTGTTTGTTCACGAACCCCGCATGAACCAGCCCAACGACCTGGCTATTACGCGCAGCGGACACCTCTTCTGCTCCGACCCCAACTGGAAGGAAAGCACCGGGCAGGTTTGGCATGTATCACCCGAGGGTAAAGCCCGCCTGGTAGCCGAAAATATGGGTACTACCAATGGCATTGAGGTTAGTCCGGACGAGCGGACACTGTACGTTAACGAAAGTGTACAGCGCAACGTCTGGGCGTTTGACCTGGCAGCGGACGGTACCCTTTCGAATAAGCGGCTCCTGATTAAGTTCGACGACGGCGGTATGGATGGCATGCGTTGTGATGTAGCCGGAAACCTGTACATAACCCGCTACGGTAAGGGCGAAGTAGCCGTGGTATCTCCGCAGGGCAAAGTACTGCGAACCATTACAACTATTGGCAAAAATGTATCGAACATCTGTTTTGGTGGGCGCAAAGGCAAGACCTGTTACATAACCTTACAGGATCGCGGCTGCCTCGAAACATTTCGGGCCAAAACCGCCGGTCGGGAATGGGCCATGATGAAGGCATTTTCAAGCAAAAAATAGACTGGCCTTACATCCATGAAAAAATGCTCTCCTTTTTGTTCATGACGGTGTTATAGTACTTTGCATGAACACTTTGCCTGCTACCTTGTCATGAATCAAAATTTAATTGATACCAGCAAAGCTTTCCGAAGTTTCAGATTTGCCGGCGCGGGCATCATGAGCCTGTTCAGGTACGAAAACAACGCCCGGATTCACCTGCTGGCGGCCTTGTTGGTTATTTTTCTGGGTGTAGGTCTTCAAATTTCCCTGGCTGAGTGGGGGCTGGTCATTACTCAGATCGGACTGGTATGGATGGCCGAGGCTTTCAACACCGCGCTCGAAAAACTGGCCGATGTCGTATCTCCCGACTACCATCCTACCATCAAAGCCGTTAAGGATCTGGCGGCGGGCGGGGTACTGATGGTGGCGCTGTCAGCCGTTATCGTAGGTGGTCTGGTTTTTATTCCCAAACTGCTGGCGCTGTTCCTATAAGTACTTCCATTACTCAAAAAGCTCTATCATGCGCTCTGTTTTTACCGTTTTCTTTGTTCTTTTCCTTGCCGCCGGTAGCCAGGCGCAGACTGTCCAGTCCGGGACTACTGATGGGGCCCGGATGCGTCAATGGTACGACCGGGAAACCATTTATCTGGCGGGGCCTACGCGTTATATCAAGAACAATGTAGTGTACAGCGGACATCAGCAGCTCCGGCGCGAGTTTATGGTGTCGGAAGGAGGTATGCAGTTGTACCTGCGCTCCCGGCGTAACCGCAACTTTGCCATGGTTATTTCGCTGGTGGGGTCGGTGGGGTCAATTTACTCCCTGGTCAGTGGCAACCGCAATAACGTCAAGACCTTCTTCTGGGTATCGCTGGGTACCGGGCTGGTGTCCTCAACTTTATCCATGCAAGCCAATAGTCAGCTCAACCAGGCCGTCTGGCTCCGCAACCGCGACGCCCTGCTTTTTCTGGAACCGGAGCGGTAGGGTACTTCCTGTGCTGGGGACTACTTTCAGATAGAACTACTTTATTTTTATTTTCTGGTGCTGGCCCCTAATTCACGCTCCAAATCCTCAATGGTAGGCAGGGTCCCTTTTAAATCATTGGGAATGTTCTCTGTCAATTGATATTCTGATATTCCAATAGGCTTGTTTACATCTTTTAGAGCATACTCAGCAACCACTTTATTTTTGTCCTGGCAGATCAACAGGCCAATGCTAGGTTGATCGTGTAACGTCCGCAGTTGATCGTCTACTACGGATAAATAGAAGTTTAGCTTTCCAGCAAATTCGGGTTGAAATTTGCCTCGTTTCAATTCTATCACGACGTAACAGCGTAGTTTCAAATGGTAGTTAACCTAAGCATGGGCGTCGCCACCCATGCTCGGCTCCAGAACCGGACTTGCTCCTTTCAAAACATCCGGCTCCTCACTAATCAGGTGTTTGTCATTCATACTCCTTTGGTGAACTCGATCGTGGCAGTGGCCATGTAAAAGTACCAAATTGGATGGCTGGTTGTTGCTATGCTGCCCGTCGGCATGATGGACTTCCAGAATGTCCAATGGTCTAAAGTACAAGCCACAGCCCTTACAACGGCCTTGTTGCTTCATTAATAACTTAGCTACTCGTGGAGATAGAGTCGGATAGCGACCCATTCGAGCTGACCAATATACGTGGTCGCCGTCATAGGGACTGCGCCTATCTTTCACTTTTACGAAGTACTTGATTCGGTAATCCGAGTGCATAGCCAAGAGCTTATGGTCTATCGTTTTAAACCGCCAATGATTGTTTCCATGCCGCAAAAAGTAGCGGTCTTTGACCCAACGCCGACCTTTCTGAGGATGCCGGTAACGGGCCCAACGCCAAAGCTTTTGAAACATCAAATGATCTGCCTTCTCAAAGGTTTTGCGGGCTACCACCGTTTTGTAGTAGTTTGACCAGCCTTTAATCAGGGGATTCAAATTTCTGATGACGGTATCCTGCGATTCTCCTCGGTGAGACCGGAGTAGTTGTCGGATAGCCATCAGATGACGTTGTAGTGCTTCTTTACTGGGTTTAATTAGGGTGGAATACCCCTGTCGAGTCGTTGACCGGTATTGACGTACATGAAAGCCCAAGAAGTTAAACCCGGCTGGTTGGTCTCCTATCGGTTGATAGGTATGACAAAGCCTTGTCTTGGTGTCTTTTAGGTGCAAGCCTATTTGTTTCAGCCATGTGGCTATATACTCCTTCGCTTTCAGCAGCAGGGTCTGATCTTCGTGGATAACCACAAAGTCATCCGCATAGCGAATAATCGATAACATGCGGGCTGAGAGCATATAAGAGCCCTTACCACATTTCTGTTTCATGTACTGCTGTAAGTGTCGGCCAAGTGCCTTTTTGGTATCCATTTCCAAGCCATGGAGGGCAATGTTTGCCAGCAAGGGTGAGATTATACCCCCTTGTGGTGTACCCTGCTGAGTAGGCCTGAATACGGTTCCGTCTAGTACGCCCGCTTTTAGCCAGCTTTTGATACGCCGACGTAGAAAAGGGCTACACTTGAGCTTTCTAAGGAGTGCAGTCTGGTCAATAGTGTCAAAGCAGCCTGCTATGTCTGCATCCAACACATAGGCTTGTTTCCTGTTGATAGTCCCAAAGATAGCCGCGATGGCATCCTGAGCGGAGCGGCCTGGTCTGAAACCGTAACTATTGGGCTCAAATTTAGCCTCCCATTCCGGTTCCATCCCCATCTTGACCAGTGCCTGATTGACTCGGTCCCGGATCGTTGGAATACCTAACGGTCGTTTTTCTGCCTTACCGGGTTTGGGTATCCATACTCGGCGAACAGGCATCGCTTTGGCCCTTAAGGGCAAGTCCTCACCAGCCCGTGTCGCTCTTTTTTGGTTAGGGCTGTTTGGCCATCTACCCCGGCGGTTTTCTTGCCTCGGTTATCCTGAGTTACTCGGCGAACAGCCAGCCATTTGGCACTGGCTGAACAAATTAATAGGCGTTGTAGCTTTCTGACGGCGAGCTGGTCACCTTTCTGAGAAGCTCGATAGATTCGCTTTTGCAGCTTAAATACGTTTCTCTCCAGCGTTGGCCAGTGAATCGTATCCCAGTCATACCTAAGTGTTGTCACCTGGTTCATAATGTGTTAACTGCTACTAACAACTCTATCATCCTGATTAGCGTGTCTCCGTGGGCCTATCCGGGGCATTACTCCCGGCATTCGCTTCTGAGACAATCCCTCCCTTTCGGGGCTTGCGGCTGACTACCTACTTCATGAAGAAGAGCCATCGAAAGGGTTACTCCGTTCCCTATTGCTGTTTGTCGTCGGAGACAGATTCCTGCTTTTCGCCGGGGCTGGATAACATCGACAGAGACCTATTCAACTCTCCGCCATCTCTATAGCCCGTACCCTTTTGGTTAAAGCGTAACAGCCTTGTTTCGCTTTTCTACGACCTTACGACGAGTCAGACACAGGTTCCTCGCGTAATCATATCCGACTGTGCTTGGGGGAGTGACGGCTCAAGGCTGCCGCTTACCCCCGTTTAGCCCATGCAGGCACCCGGTTGATTGTCAGTCATCGAGTGTGGGCTATGCATCATCCCGATGTCGGGGAGATTGGAATTTCACCAATACCGCAATAGAGTTAAGCGGCCGGAGCCGCCCTACACTGTCCCGTTGTTCTAACAGTTCGAGTATAAACGGGTCGCACAAGCAACAGGTCAATGTAATAGTCCTGATCTCCTACCTCCAGATGATACTGTCTCCCCACAAAAGCAAAGCCTGCCCCTAATTCCAGTAAAAATTTTGTGATATGATTGGTTAAGGCATTCTCAAGGTCTTTTTCCTGAAAATCCTCTGATAAAGTTAAAAAATCAAACAAGTAAGGGTCTTTGGTTAGCTGCTGAGCCAGATCTGATTGCGAAGCAGGTAAATGGTTTTCGAAGTTAGTAATCGCCTTTCCCTGTCGCTGGTGCAATCCTGACTTGATCTGTAAACTTAATACATCTCGCGACCAACCATTTTCTATGGATTTAGCCATATAGAAGACGCGGGCCTCAGCTTGTTTGACCTTATCCATCAGAATGATATGATGGGACCAGGACAATTGTGCAACGGTCCGTTGCACAATTTCAGAACCGGAATAGGTTTCAGCAAACTTCCGCATATATAACAAGTTTCGGCGCGAAAGCCCCTGCATATCAGGAAAGACCGACTGGAGATCCGCCGCTAACTGATCAATGATCTTAGCCCCCCAACCCGCCTGTTTCTGCTGGCTAAGGATTCCCTTACCTATTTGCCAGTACAACTGAAGTAATTCGGCATTGGTTGCCACAACCGCCCGTAACCGTGCCTGTTGGATTTGGGCTTTTAATTCATCAAGAAGCTAAAAATAAGTATCAGGCAGGTTAGTTTTCATAACGAACGTAAGATACGTGATACTACTCGTGCCATTAATAGGCTAAGCTAAAGTACATAAAAACAAGTGCGCCCCGGACCAGGTCTGAGGCGCTCTCTATACAAGCAATATCTGTTTCGCTTAGAACTTTACAGGTACTGAGAAACCAGTATTATCCCACTGAAAATCCACCGCCTCATCCTTTACATTAAAGTTCAGTTTTTCAGCGGAATTATTGTACTTCTTGGTAGGTACCGTCACCGACACTACGTCCTTGTCTTTGATCTTATCGTAGTTGTAAGCGCCCCATTGCTTCCGCTCGCTGTTCAGGATTACAGTCCATTCCTTGTCACCCGGTATAGAGAACAGCGTATAAGTACCGGCCTTCACGGGCTTACCACCAAAAGTACCGTCTTTCTTAAACGTAATTTCAGTCGCTTCGTTAGCCCCTGTCCGCCATACTTTTCCGTAGGGTTCCAGGCTACCGCTGCCGTCGGCCCCAAACAGGGTACGACCGCGCTTGGATGGCTGTCCGTAATCTACACTTACATTTGTTCCCTCTGCTTTCATGCGGGGGCTGGGTTTAGCCTCCTGAGCAGCCGCCCAGGTAAAAGCGATCAGGGAAAGGGTCAGGGTTAAAAGAATCTTTTTCATAGTTGTAACAGGAATTATGGTTGATATTCTTGTGCAAAACGCCTACAAAACTAAAAAGTTGTTTGATTGGTGCAATAGACTCCTCCTCATAACGGAGAAATTGATGTAAATAAAGCCCGAAACGCAGAAGCCGGTCGGGTGTCTAAAACTGCTCTATTTTTTGGGATGCTTTTCGGGGATTTGTGTAATTTTGAAGAAGGAGCACTCAAGAGCGAATGACCGAACGTACCAACTTCTTTGATACCAAAATCGAGTTTCTGAAAGGCGTAGGGCCCCAGCGGGCCCTCCTGCTGAACAAGGAACTCAACATCTTCAATTATGGCGACCTGCTGCAGCACTACCCATTTCGTCACGAAGATCGCACCCGCTTTTACCGCATCAGCGAACTGACCGAACTGCTGCCGGGTGCCCAGGTAAAGGGCCGACTGAAAGAGTGGGAGATTATAGGCGAAGGTGCCAAGAAGCGGCTGGTGGGGCAGTTTACGGACGGGACGGGTGTACTGGACCTGGTTTGGTTTCAGGGCATTACGTGGTTTGAGAAAATGCTACGCCGAAATGCCGAATACGTCGTGTACGGCAAGCCAGTCCTGTTTGGCGGTAAGTACAGCATTACCCATCCCGAAATAGAACTTCTTACTCCCGAAAACGAAGCGGGTGGATTCTGGCAGCCCGTATACCCCCTTACCGACAAGCTACGCAAGCGGTTTGTGGACAGCCGAGCCATTGGCAAGATGATGCGCACGCTGCTCGAACTGGCGGCTCCTAACATCCGCGAAACGCTACCCGAATCGCTGCGGCAACAGTACCGGCTCATTGGCAAAGCCGACGCCCTCTGGAACATCCACCTGCCGCAGAGCCAGGCGCACCTGGTACAGGCGCAGCGGCGGCTCAAATTTGAGGAGCTTTTTTACAATCAGCTCCGGCTCATTAAGAACAAGCTGCTGCAGAAGAATGAGTTTCCGGGACAAATATTCACGCACGTTGCCCTCCTGCGCGACTTCTACGACAACCACCTGCCCTTTGAACTTACCAACGCCCAGAAGAAGGTACTACGCGAAATCCGGGAGGACCTTAAAACCGGCAAGCAGATGAACCGCCTCCTGCAGGGCGACGTAGGCTCGGGCAAAACTATTGTGGCCTTCATTACCATGCTGATGGCTATAGACAGCAGCGCCCAGGCCTGCCTGATGGCACCAACGGAAATCCTGGCCGACCAGCACTACAATGGTCTGAAAGAGTTCGCTGATTTGTTAGGTCTCAACATCGGTAAACTCACCGGCTCCAGCCGAAAAAAGGAACGGGATGTAATCCATGAGCAATTGCAGGACGGCTCCATACAGATCATTGTAGGTACCCACGCCCTGCTCGAAAACGTGGTGCAGTTCCAGAACCTCGGCCTTTGCATCATCGACGAGCAACACCGGTTCGGAGTGGCCCAGCGGGCCCGGCTGTGGGCTAAAAATGAGCGCGTTAATCCACACGTACTGGTGATGACGGCCACACCCATACCACGTACCCTGGCCATGACGCTCTACGGCGACCTGGATATATCCGTAATTGACGAACTACCCGCCGGGCGCAAACCCATCAAGACTGTCCATCGCTACGACGCCCACCGCGCCACCCTGTTTGGCTTTTTGAAAGAAGAAATCGCGAAGGGGCGGCAGGTGTACATCGTGTACCCGCTCATCGAAGAGTCAGAGAAGATGGACCTGAAAGACCTCATGGATGGCTACGAAAGTATATCCCGCTCGTTTCCGGAAGTACCTCTCAGCATCCTGCACGGAAAGATGAAACCTAAAGACAAGGAGTACGAGATGGCCCGCTTCCTGCGTCAGGAGACCAAGATCATGGTAGCTACTACGGTGATAGAGGTAGGAGTAAACGTGCCCAACGCCTCGGTGATGGTGATCGAAAACGCCGAGCGCTTCGGTCTGGCGCAGCTACACCAGTTGCGTGGCCGCGTAGGTCGGGGGGCTGAGCAGTCGTACTGTATCCTGATGACCGACTTCAAGCTGAGCAAGGAGACTAAGAAGCGCCTCGAAACCATGTGCCGCACCAACAACGGCTTTGAAATAGCGGAGGTAGACCTCGAGCTACGCGGTCCCGGTGACCTTTCGGGTACCCAGCAGAGCGGGATCATGGACTTCCTCATCGCCGATCTGGCCAAAGACGGCGAAATACTCAAAGCCGCCCGTGCCTCTGCCGAATCCATCCTTGATCAGGATCCGGAACTGGTACTTCCCCAGCACGACCCTATCCGCTCGCACCTGGACAACCTCCGCCACGCCGAGACTAACTGGAGCCGGATTAGCTAAGGTGGGTCGAGTGCTTGTAGAAGGTTTGTAAGGCTTAATCACAAAACTTACCTTATGAAAGAAATTTTCCTCACCTCACTTTTAGCACTACTTTCCATCAGTGTATTAGCTCAGGATGAAGGGGGGCTTCATCCTGGATTAATTAAAAATCGTACAGATAGCTTAGAGATTTCATTCATTGACCTCCGGGCCAATTCTTTTCTATACAGGGAGGTCAGGAGGTTCATTCAGGAGCAATCAGATAGCTCGGCTCTTTTCAGGGATGGATTTGGATTCGTTACTATTGATCGCCTCAAGTTGTCTCCTCCCGGACCTATACCCATTCAGGAAACCGAAAAACATGCCAAAGAGGTGGTAGCTTCTGTCACCCTAACTACCTGGAGTTATCCTCTATCTGACGAAAGCTCACTTACACGGTTTCCCAGCTACTATTCTATAGTAGATGGCAGACTGGTACTGGTATACAATGAACTATTGGAGTGGATCTCGCCCCCTCTCTATACGTATGCAAGTAGAATCCGGGTTGAAAAACTGGTCACAAATACCTTACAAATGGCACTCGATCCAGACTTCGTGTTTCAAAGTCTTCAGGGAAAGTCTTACAAGCTGTCTAAAGAACAAAGAGAGACTATGTCTGAGTATGACATTTTGAAAAATGCTACTTTTACCGGAGGCGGATACAAAAGAGTTATCAAATATTTTGATGGGTCTGTAGCTTATTCTAAGTAGTTGTTATTGCCTATTCAAAGTCCCCTGCTCCTTAGGTCTTTGGGGACATATACCATAGGTAACTACACTGATTACACAATACTATTTAACTTTTATTAACTAGTTACTTATCAGACAGCACTCTACTTTTGATTCTATTCAAATCGAAGGAGAATGTCAGCTAAAAAAATAGGAACCAGATGGCTCTGGGCAGGGCTTTTGATAGTTTTGCTATGCTATATTGGCGTCTATATATTGCTCTATATGGGTAGAGAACAGCAGACTGCCCGGTATAGGTCAACATCGCTACCGAGTGATTTCAAGTACAACTTCTCACAAAGTACAGAAGAATTAACTATTCAAACTCCACAAGGTGGCCTGTTGAATGCTCTACTCTTTAAGGTGCCGAAAGCCAAAGGGGTAGTTTGTTTCTGGAAAGGCAATGGGGGAACATTAGCTAACTGGGGGGCCATGGCTCCGACCTTTCTGCAATTCGGTTATGACGTATTAATAACCGATTATCGGCAACACGGGAAAAGTAAAGGGGCCATCAGCTTAGCCAATTTCAATAATGATGCACAGACAGTTTACGACTCTTTAAAACATAGGTATCGGGAAGCCGACATTGTCATTTGTGGCTACTCGTTAGGGGGCAGGGTGGCGGCTCATTTAGCGTCTGCGAACCGACCTAAATTTACCCTATTGATTGATCCAGCCTCAGCCGGTGGTGACTTTAGCGACCGATTTACCGATATACTTTACTTTCCTTTCCCCTCAGTGAACGGGTTTGTCTTTCCCACCGAAGAGGACGTACAAAAAGCTCCAAGTCCGGTTGTCGTTGTCAGTACCGATAACCCAAACAGTACTGCTTATAAACTTAAAGCCTATTTAGGTTCCAACGATCAATTTGTAGCCTTACCCGGAGCAACCCACGAAACCATTTTAACCCATTCTCAAACAACACAACTAATCAAAAAGCTACTCTCACCTCCCTAAAAATTGTTTAAACATTAACTTCTTAATCCAAATCTAAAAGTCTTTGCCCCACCTTGGCCAACCTTTAATTGCAACTTTAAAACAGGATAATCGGAATTATTCCGATTATCCTGTTTTATTATTACATTTAGCCATGGACTTTCTGCAACTAATACAGCCTTATCGTGGACAGCCCCTTACGCACCAGCTACTGCTCTCGGTACTGAAGGGATACAAAAGGCCTAACGATAAAATCCACGAGCTCCTTGCGGCCGGCGTACTGCTACCCGTTAGGAAGGGGCTGTACGTAGCGGCGGCTCCAGATAGCAGTACCCCGGAGCCTGTTTTACTGGCTAATCATATCTATGGCCCCAGTTATGTATCTATGGAAAGTGCTTTGTCTTTCTATGGCATGATTCCCGAGCGCGTGTATGAACTGGCTTCGGCTACTTCCAAGGTGTCGCGGCGTTTTCATACGCCGGTAGGTACCTTTACCTACACCCGTCTCCCTTTGCCTTACTACTCTTTCGGGCAGGTTCAGAAAGAAGTAGCGCCGGGGCAGCGGGCTCTGATGGCTTCACCGGAAAAGGCCCTGCTTGATAAGGTAATTACTACCGCCGGGCTCACACTACGTAGCCAGTCCGCGGCGGCCGATTACCTGCTGGAAAATCTTCGCCTGGACGAAAGTATGCTGAGAGAGATGGATATCGTTCAAATAGAAACATGGCTACCCGACTCTCCCAAAAAAGAAAGCATAGCGATGATGCTGAAACTACTACGAAAACTATGATGAAGGACTGGCTGAACGCCTACCAGCCCACCAATCAGGCTGAGGCTACCCAGGCTTTGCGGGAGATTATGCAGGAGGTAGCGCTGGCGGGACTGTACCGAACCGGCTTTTTTGAGAAAGCAGCTTTCTACGATGGAACGGCCCTCCGGATCTTTTACGGGCTGAACCGCTTTTCGGAAGACCTTGACTTTTCGTTGCTTAGCCCCGATCCGGAATTTGGGCTGGAAAAGTACCTAAAAGGCATGGTTACCGAATTTGAAGCCGTAGGTATGCAGGTCTCTGTCCGGGAAAAGCAGAAAAAGGAGCGTTCGGCCATTGATTCTGCTTTTTTGAAGTCCGAGACCGTCTGGAAGGAACTGGTATTGGAAGATATCATCCCCCAGCACGGGCTCAGACAGATCGCTCCCGTCCGGATCAAAATTGAAGTAGATACCCTGCCCCCGCCGGGTTTTGATACCGAAGAAAGGCTATTGCTACGGCCCTTCTCCTTCTATGTAAAGTGCTTTACGCTGCCCGATCTATTTGCCGGTAAAATGCACGCGCTGCTATTCCGCAAATGGGGTACAAACGTAAAGGGGCGCGATTGGTTTGATCTGGAATGGTACATCCGAAAAGGGGTAGCGCTGCATCTTGACCACTTGGTACTACGGGCCCGTGACAGCGGCGACTGGGACAAAGAGACCATGACGCCGGAAGAATTTCACCAACTGCTGCGGGAGAAGATCGCTTCGGTCAACATGGAGCGGGTGAAGTCCGACATCAGTCGTTTTATTCCTGATTCACGCGTACTGGATATCTGGTCGGCGGCTTACTTTCAGGACCTGGCTGACCACTTGAAGACAGTTTGAGGCAGTTTTACTGAATCAGCCAAAGAAGAATACCGCTGTTCCCTTGCCTTTACCTCTACTGCTACTTTCGGATAGCCTGATGACCATAAGGTTATAGCTATTCAGGGATTTTGCCTTTATTGGGAACAAGGTATTTTCTTGGATTTGCCAGTGCCTCTTTACGATAGGCCTCATAGTGAGCCGTAGTCATCAAGTTCAGCTGGTACTTGTATTTATAACCAATGGTCTTTTGGGCGTTAAGATAAAGCTTACTTACTGATGCCTTCGAAAAATCTTTCGGTTTGTACTTGTTCAGCTCGCTGTTGGGTACCTTCTTATCATCAATCCATACCCCATAAACCGCTGGATTTTTGTACTTCTCATACTCTGTTTCGGTAGGTACATTGGGGGGAGAAGGTTTAAAAGTCCAGATTACATGTTGCAACGATGCCAACTGCTCTTTATTCATGGCCTTCATCAGTTCTTCCATACGCTCGGCATCAGCAGCCGAGGGATTCTTTACCAAAGTGAATCCTGACTCCTTCTTCTCCAGGTACCTTTCTACCAACTCATTATACTCCTTTACTAAATCAGTAGTACTCATCTGGCTTATTGGCGCAGGTACCGGCGGGGGTGGCGGTGGAACTTGGGCCAGGGAGAAATCACTGAATGCGAAAACGGCCAGAACCACCAAAGGCAGGACAGACAACTGGGCCAGCAGGGCCCGGCGACGGGATGTGTGTTTGTTCATCATGACGAATCTTTTTTTGGTGAAAGAATAATTGAACTTACTGATGAAGGGTTGGTCGGCCGCACCAAGTACTTTCCGAAGCAGCAGGTGCTGGTAAGCGGGTACATCCTCACAGGTACCAAGTACCGCCTCATCGGCCAGAAACTCATGGTTCAGCGCAATGGCGTCCCGGTAGTAATAGAAAGCAGGATTAAACCAGAAAAGTACCTTTACCAACTCCACAAGAAGTACATCCAGGCTGTGGAACTGACGTACGTGGGCCATCTCGTGGTCCAGTACCTGCTGTTCGACGGTACCGTTCAGGTAATCGGATTTAGTCAGAAATACATATTTCAGATAGCTATGCGGCATGGTTTCGGTAGGCAACAGTACCAGGTTCAGCCCCTGCTGTATCCGTACTTCATGGGTCTGGATACGGCTCCTTAAACGGTAAATATTCCTGCCGTAGCGGAAAAGCAGCCAGGCGGTTATAAACAGGTACATTCCTCCGGTCAGCCAAAACCACTGAACACTTTCCGGGGTAGCAGGCTGAGGCAGCAGACTTACAGTATAGGGCTCGGGCCTACCGTTACTAAAATCGGTTACGGTGGAAGGAGGCGGGGTAAAAATGGGTTCCTCCAACAGAATTTCCAGCGGAATAAGCGGCAGTACCACCGAAAGTACCAGACTCCCCAACAGGTAAAACCTATTGAACCGGAACATCTTTTCCTTTTCCAGCAAGGCCCGGTAAAACAGCAGCAAACTGGCTGAGCACAGCAGTACTTTCAGCAGGTAGATAATCATGGCTTCTTCTGTTTGAGTTGCTGGTCAATAATCTTCTTCAAATCTTCCAGTTCGGCCGTCGTCAGATTAGATGATTGCGCGAAAAAAGAAGCGAACTGGGCCGTTGAATCATTAAAGAAACTACTGATCAACCCCTTCATCTGGCTAGAGAAATACTCATCCTTGGCCACCAGCGGATAGTACTCCCGGGAGTTTCCGTATTCGCGGTAGGCCACGAATCCCTTATCTATCATGCGTTTGAGCAGGGTAGCCACGGTGGTAGGGGCCGGTTTGGGCTCGGGATAGGCTTCCAGCAGGTCTTTCATAAAGGCTTTGCCGGATTGCCACAGGTGGTGCATCAGTAGTTCTTCCGCTTCAGTGAGTTTCATTCTACAAACTTAGATTTGTTTCTACAAATGTAGAATAAAAATTCAAAGTACCAAAGAAGTAGCTAAAAATATTCCCATACCTATCTTGTCAGTAGAAAAGATGGGGGGTCGAAGTACTATGAAAATTAAAACTTTTAGTCTCTGAGAATACAGGTTAGGGAGCAGAAACCAGTATTTGCGTCACCGATGCTATAATCTTGCCCCCCGGTAGAAGGAAGAAAATTATACATAGGGCCTGTGTTGAGGCATATGTATACCAAAAGTTAAAACCTGAATACTCATTGTTCTATAAACATTTTTATAGAATCAGCATTAAGTATAAATGAAACGTATTGTTTCAACTTAATCAGGTATATCAGAATTAGCCATAGAACGTGAGTTAACGTTTACCCTTTTTATACATTATGCAGGACGATTATCAATTGCTTATTGACTCCATTAAGGACTATGCGATATACATGCTTGATGTTGAAGGTCGTATAACCACCTGGAACGTTGGTGCGCAGCGGATGAAAGGATACAGTACAGAAGAGGTTCTTGGCAAGAACTTCTCCATGTTTTTCATTCCTGAAGATCAGGAAAACGAAAAACCCCTAATGGAGCTCAGTACTGCCCTAACCAGAGGAAGGTACGAAGAAGAAGGATGGCGGATGCGTAAGGATGGAAAAAGGTTTTGGGCTAACATTATCATCACACCAATCTATGACGAAGGCAGGAAACACATTGGTTTTGCCAAAGTAACCCGTGACCTTACCGAAAAAAGAAGAAACGAAGAGCTTTATCTATTGCTGGTAAACCAGGTAAAGGAGTATGCAATTTTTATGCTGGATACTACAGGAGATATCCTGACCTGGAATGAAGGTGCTGAACGCATTAAAGGGTACGCAGCCTATGAGATCATTGGTCAACATTTTTCTATTTTCTATCCCGCCGAAGACAAAGCGGCCGATAAGCCAGCCAATGAGCTTGCCATCGCGATAAGAACCGGTAAATACGAAGAGGAAGGATGGCGCATCAGAAAAGACGGTAGCCGCTTTTGGGCAAGCGTCACCATTTCACCCATTTACACCGACAGCCACATTGGCTTTTCCAAAGTAACCCGCGATCTTACCAGGCGAAAGGAAATGGAACAGCTAACCAGGGCTAACCTTATATTAGAGGCAACCAATAAAGAGCTGGAGCGATTTGCGGTTACTGCCAGCCACGACTTGAAGGAACCTCTGCGTAAGATCCAGATTTTTTCGAGCCGGGTCGTGGAAGATAAAACAAATCCTCCCCACGAGAAGCACCGTGAATTTCTTGATAAAATTATAGTCTCTTCACAGCGTATGAACACGATGATTGAAGAGATATTAAACTACTCCTCTCTTTCTCAAAAGCAGCATTTTCAGAAAAGTAGCCTGGAAACAATTATAAAAGAATCACTGGAACTACTTGAAAACGCTATTGAAGGAAAGAAAGCGACGGTGAAATATAGCCAGCTTCCGGAAGCTATTGTTATTCCATCCCAAATGGGAAGATTGTTTCAGAATTTAATCTCCAATTCTTTAAAGTTCTCCCGAAAGGAGGAAGCTCCTCTCATCACCATCACGTGGGAGTTCCTGGATAAAGAAATGGTAGACTCAGATGAGATCTGGCCGGCAGAACAGTATCTACAGATACAATTCAGGGACAATGGTATCGGCTTTGAGCAGGAATATGCGGAAAGAATTTTTAATCTTTTTGACCGGCTGCATAATAAATCAACGTATGAAGGTACCGGAGTGGGACTAGCTATCTGTCGTAAGATTGTGGAAAACCACGGTGGTACCATCAAAGCCCAGTCATCTCCGGGTGAAGGAGCGGAATTCACCATAATCATACCTGCCTGAAAGTCACCCGCAAGTACCTGACTCAGCCGTTGCTGGTGTTTTTCACCAGCAACTTTTAAAGTCACTCATTCGCTAGTACCTGATTCGCCGGTGATAAAGCCAGCATAGGCGAAATAATAGGTATTTATCTGGTTGTGATTATTTTTGTCTGATTCTACAAAAACTATATCCTGTCCCTATTCTTATGATCAGTAACGATCTAAAGACTTCCTCTCTTGAGGCATCCGTATTGTACCTGGTGCCCAATGCGCTGATCTGGGTAAAACCTGTATTTACCAGCGATGCAACTATTGAGGATTTTGAGATCGGATATGCCAATAAAGCAGCAATCGAAGGGGTGGGTCATCCAAAGGGAAACCTGAAAGGTTTACGCATCCTTCGTGATGGTGTTCCTTCCGAAAAGGGTGCTCCTGAAAATTTCAAACACTTTCTTGAGGTATATCAGACAGCTGAGGTGAAAGAATTCACTTTTTCAACTCCTTACACCAATCGGGTATATGAAACAGTACGGCAACCTCATAATGAGGGAGTACTTAGTATTACTTGTGACCGCGGAGCCCAACGGCAGGCTGAACTCAGGGAAAAGGTAACCCGCCGCACCATGGAATCGATCGTGAAGGCTTCTCCCATTGGAATAGCCGTATTTGATGCGGTTAGAAATAGTGATGATACCATCCTTGACTTTAAGGTACGGGTGTATAATGAGCAGCGAAATGGGTTGTTGGGACTTACCGAAGAAGAAGGCGCTACCCTACTGTTTAGCGAAATACTAGAAATCTTAGGCTCGGCGAACGCTTTTGACCGGTACGTTGAAGTGGTAGAAAAAGGTACTTTTATACAGCGTGAGCAATATGTAGAACGATCTAAGAAGTGGCTTTCTATTTCTACGGTAAAGCTGGATGATGGTTTTCTGGCTATGCTTAGTGACATCACAGAGTTGAAACAATCACAACAAGTACTTCAACAACAAACCGACTACCTCAATAGTATTCTGAATGCTTCACTCAGTGCCGTTTTTACGTGTGAGGCCATACGGGATGAAGAAGGTACTATCCTGGATCTGCGCTATACCCAGATCAATGAGATGTATAAGCAGATGATTGGCAAGACTGAAGAAGAGGTACTGGGAAAAACCATGAAGGAACTGTTTCCGACTGCGGTACCTTCCGGTGCTTTTGCTATTCATTGCAACGTGATAGAAACGGGTGTTTCGGCCCGGTTTGACGTCAGGTATCAAGGAGAGGGTCTCAACGCCTGGTTTGACACATCTTCTGTAAAAGTGGGAGAAAATGGGGTAGTGATAACATTTGCAGATGTGTTGGAGCAAAAGACAGCTGCCCAGAAAATAGAAGAGCAAAAAAGACTGCTGGATAACATACTATCCGGATCTTCCAATGGTATATCGGTTTCCAAAGTTATCCGTAATGAAGAGGGCAAGGTAGTGGATGGCCGCACCATTTTGGCGAATGATGCCGCAGTGCAAATCGCGGGTATTCCCAGGGATATATACCTGAGTAAGAAGGTTACGGAGATAGAGCCAGATATGCTCCAGTCACCCTATTTTCTAATGTGCGTACAAACCCTTGAAACCGGCGAACCTTTCATAACACAATACTTCATTGAATTAAGTGGAAGGTGGCTGGAAATTAGTGTGTCCAGAATGGACCGGGACCACCTCATCCACGTCTTTACTGATGTCACACCCATTAAGGAAGCGCAGTTACAGAAGGATCGGCTGGTAGAAGAACTTAGACGCTCAAATCAAAGTCTGGAGGAATTTGCTCACGCTGCTTCTCACGATATGAAAGAGCCTCTCCGAAAAATCAGAACATTTGCCAGTCGGTTAAAAACTAAGATAGCCGAAGGTTTAGATGAAAAAGATACCGGCCTGATCGACCGGATTGAAACAGCTGCTGAACGCATGCAGTTGCTGGTGGATGATCTGCTGGAGTTTTCGCATGTGAATGAACGTCCCCGTGAAATGGACTCTGTTGATCTTAATGAAAAGGTCATGAAGGTACTTGCCGACCTGGACCTTCCCGTAGAGGAAAAAGGAGCAAGAGTTGAGGTAGGTCCATTACCCACCGTAAAAGGAAACGAACGCCAGCTCCAGCAGCTTTTTTACAACCTGATTGGTAATGCGCTCAAGTACAGCAAACCCGCTACACCTCCTGAAATTTCCATACAATCCCGTAAAGTCATGGGTTCGGAAGTAGCAAGGTCTATCAATCTTCCGGTTGATCAGGAAAACTGGACCTACTATTTAATAGAAGTTCGTGACAACGGTATTGGGTTTGACCAACTATACGCTGAGCGGATCTTTCGGATGTTTAATCGACTGCATGGCCAGGCCGAATATTCTGGAACGGGTATAGGTCTTTCCATTGCCAAAAAAGTGACAGAAAACCATAACGGATACATTTGGGCAACCAGCGAAATGAATATAGGCTCAACCTTTCATATACTTTTGCCCGTGTAAAATTCCAGGCCTTACAAGGGGATTCTAATTCCGCCGTAGCTGGTATTTCTCACCGGCAACTTTTAAGCGCACGATTCATAGTACCTGATTCGCTGGTACTAACATTAACAAATGCGAAAAATTTGCTAGATGCTTTGTCCGAAAGTCAGCAAATTGTTGTCAGGGTCAAGTAAAGCATATTCCTTTTGTCCCCAGGGTTTTGATTGTAGTGCCCCGTTTGGGTGAATGGGTACTTTGTTGTCTAAAAGAGATTGATACAACTTCTCAATGTCGTTGGTTCGGATATACACTTGTCCGTAATTTTCTTTGGGATCAAGAGACTTAAACTCGAAAAAATGAATTTGAATGTTGTCTTTCCCGATTATCAAATAACCGTCATAGTCTGTGGCTCCTACTGACCGAAAGCCTAATTTGTTTAAATAGAACTCTTTCGTTGCGCTCTTGTCCCGCATTGGTAATTTGGGATTTATATCTGTCAGCATATAATCTTGTTTGTTGCTAATACCCTTGTGCTTCCTGAACTATTGGTTGTAGTCGTTTAATTTTCTTCTTTGGTTAATAAAGTCTGTCAGTAGATGAATGCTTAACCTCCAGTCACAATTTTACAATAACACCGTTAGCGGTATTACATATTTTACAGTTCTAAGAATATGTTTTGGATTGAATAAAACCAATAAAAGGAGTCAGTCGTTAGCTTGTTGAATCTCACCTCAAACAAGCTAAATGAAAGAGAATTTCTCTGAAATGACTGACTCCTGCTGGCAATTTGTCGAAAAAATAAT
>NZ_DASYHI010000002.1:0-209045 GCF_035998675.1 Telluribacter sp. | reverse complement strand
TAAGTAGTGGGTCATATTTAGTCATACATTTATTTGATTGAGAACAGGATGGAAAACACCTGGTTTCCATAATTTTCAAGAATATGGTTTACTCTCGAATGCAGCGCCGCTTTACTTTCAAAATCCTGAGGGCGCAGCCACTCGTGTTTGATCTTCCTCCACAGTGTCTCGATCAGATTCAGGTGGGGGCAGTAGGGCGGCAGGAAGAAAAGGTACATCCCCTTGTGCTCCCATCCTCCGATTTTACCCTCAACCTGCTTGGAGCAGTGCCAGGGCGCGTTGTCGAGTACGACGACCGTGGTCTGCTGCACCCCTGTGGCGTAATCGTCAAGCCAATCGATGACCGTCTGCGAGCTGACAGGGCCCGTGGTCTGGTAACTGGTCAGATCGCCCCGCAGATTCAACAGGCCAAAGACGTTGAGCGAACCGCCCTTCTGGCTACTGATACCGCGCTGCTGACCGGTAGGCATCCAGCCGTAGGGCACATTGGGCTGCAAGCTGAAGGCGCTTTCATCAGCGTAGCGCAGATCGATCAGACCGGACAATGCCAAGCACAAAAGCAGGCCCAGTACCTCGGTGGCCGCCTTCACTTCCTCTTCCGGGGGTCGCTTGGGTGGACGGCGCCGGAAGCGCTTCCAGCACCAGCCGTTTTTTTTAAAAGTCTACGAAGCGTCTGCTGTGACATTTTCTTTCCTAGGGTGGCCTCGATCTGCGCACGCGCTACGTCGAGCTTCTGGGGGTGCTCTTCAACGATTCGCTCGATCTGGTCGACTTCCTTGCGGTTGTCGATGCGCACGATAGCCGGGCGTCCCGGTCCTTTGGCCGTGTTCAGCCCCTCAAGCCCGGCATTCTCGTATCGGTTCAGCCACTTGACCACGCTCTGGCGATTGCAGCCCAGTATATCGGCGATGTCAGGAATCTTTCGCCCCCGGTCGCTCAGTAGGATCATCTGGCAGCGAAGGCGAAAGGTGGCCTTATTGCCCCGCTTGTGGCCTTCAACAAGTGCCTCGCGTTGCTCGGCACTCAATGTTATGTATCGTTTCTTTCCTTGCATGAAGGAAAGATAAAAATTACATCCATATTTTTGACCGACTACTTAATAATACATACTTCAACCTATAAGCCACTACTACCATGCCCCCACTAGAATCCACCTCAAAGCTACTCACCAAGTCCTTATTCAAAACTGGTCTCCAATGTCCTACCGCTTTAGCCTATGTAGACACAAGTGAATATTTCAATCAAAGTAATGATGACCCTTTTTTACAAGCCCTCGCCAATGGAGGATTTCAGGTAGGAGCACTTGCTAAGTACCTGTTTTGTGATGAGCCGGAGAAAGAATTCTTTACGGTCGAAACCATCAACAAACAGCTTGCTCTGGACCTTACCAGAAGCCGTCGGGCCCACAAACACCAGCTGCTAGCCGAAGCAGCTTTCCAGCACGAGAACCTGCTCGTGCGTACAGACATTACTGTTGAGGAAGAGGACGTCATTCATCTTTACGAGGTAAAGTCAAAGGGATGGGATCGTGAAACAGAATTCCTGAAAGAAATTAAAAGAGGGCCGCAAAAGGGGCAAAATAAGCTCAATCCTGACTGGCGGGATGAACTATACGATATAGCTTTTCAGAAGTACGTATGCGAGCGGGATACCGGTAAGAGGGTCAAAGCTTATACAATACTTGTCAATAAGGACGAAGTATGTACTGTAAATGGATTAAATCAGCTCTTTCGGGTAAAAGAAGAAGATGGCCGCCTCAAGATTACATCCAGGACTAACCTGACCCGTAGTGAGCTGGGCCACCTGCCCTTGAAAATAATTAACGTAGATGAGGTGTGCGACTGGATTTATTCGAATCCGGTAGAAGTTGACGTAGAAGGAGTTGAAACCTTCGAACAGTTAATAGACAAACTTTGTAACGCCTATACATCTAAGGAACGTATCAAGCCGGTATTGGGCTCAAAGTGCAAAGCCTGTACGTATAAAAACCCAGACTTTCCACAACAGCGCCCTGCCAGTGGATTCCACGAATGCTGGAAAGAGGTAGCGGGGCTGACCAACAACGACTTTGACCAGGACCTGGTACTATCACTTTGGGCGGGGAAGACCGGAGCTAAAAACATTGTGAAAGAAGCACTGGATAGAAAGCATATATTTCTCAAAGATGTCCCCGAAGATGTATATGCACCCAACAAATACGAAGCACCGGGAGTAACTACCCTGGACAGTACACAACGACGTACAATCCAGATCCATAAAGCCGCCAGAAAGGATTTCGTTCCCTACCTGGATCTGGAAGGCCTGACAGACCTTTTTGATCAACTACCTGCCCCCTTCCATTTTATAGATTTCGAAACTACCATGACGGCTTTGCCTTTTCACGCGGGTCGGAAGCCGTACGAAGCCGTAGCTTTTCAGTACTCCTATCACGTCATGGAAGCCGATGGCTCTATTCGGCACGAAAACGAATTTTTACATTTTGATGCAGGGGTGTTTCCTAATTATGAATTCCTGCGGAGCCTACAAAAAGATCTTTTCAACAAGACGGGTACTATTTTCAGGTACCATAGCCACGAAAATACGTATCTGAATCACATTTACCGGCAGCTCATGCTCGAAACTGTAGATACCGTACCCGATAAATTTGAACTGATGGCTTTTATTGAGCAGATAACTGAACCAGGACGTAATATACCTAAATCGAAAAAGTGGACACCTATCAACCCCATGCAGGACTTGTACGACCTGGTGCTTAAGCACTTTTATTCCCTCTACGCCAAAGGTTCTAATTCTATTAAAGATATACTTCCCTCCGTCATTAATAGCTCGGACTATATCCGTAAGAAGTACTCTAAGCCAATCTACGGAACAGAGCAGATACCGAGTCGGAATTTCCGGAGCCACTGCTGGATAGATGAGACAATGGGTAATAATCCTTATAAAACACTGCCCCCCATAACAGATGCCAGCGGGCGGTGCATCAGTAGCTAGGAGGAAGCTGAGTTGGAAGAGATTAATAATGGAGGAGCAGCCATGACGGCCTATTCCTACCTGCTTTACACAGATTTGAGTGAAGAGATTCGTCAGGCTTACAAGGGAGCACTACTTCGGTACTGCGAACTGGATACCATGGCTATGGTGATGATTTGGGAGTACTGGGGAAGAGAGGTAGGCTATTTTAAATAATACGCTACTTATAGTTTTTGCATCATGCTATTTAACCCTATGCCCAATATAATCAGTCCCGACAGCGGTCATAGAATTTAAGGAAGAGAAAAATTAATTGAATAGTACAGTACTTGGATAAGAATTAGATCCACTAAAGAAATGAAACTATGCCTGAAAATATTAAACACATATACCAGCCAACCGGTAACTCCTGCGGACCCACCTGCCTGAAAATGGTAGCCGATGCACTCTTACCAGAGGTACCTTCCATTGAAGAACTATGTGTTCTATGTGGCACTGACTGGGTGGAGGGAACACCTCCTGAAAAAATGAAGTTGGGGCTGGGGGGACTGGGGCTGAGCTATAAAGTCCATACTAATGAGGAGCAGCCATACCGTACGTTAGCAATAGTACTCAAGAGTGGTAGTATAGCTATTCTGCGGACAATCACCCATGGAGTACCCCATTGGATAGTAGTGTACGGCCTACACGGCGAGCATTTTCTTGTATATGATCCTACACTGGGTGAACTAACTTATTCGCAGGAAGAGTTGGAAAGCATCTGGCGGGTCAGAGACTACTATTTCTTTGAAATTAAAAAGGTACTAATAAGAAGTGTCAGGGAGGATGATTTAACCATTATTAAGCCCCGACTGGCGGAAGTATTTAAATCTACAGACCTGCTTAGCGAATCAATCTGGGGGATGATCAGTCACTATGAGCCCGAGTTGAGCGTCGTGGCCGAATCAGGTGGAGAGGTAGTGGGCTTTTATTTCCTGGGAAGTCAATCTATTCCTCCGTACGGGCCCGATTATGAAGTCCTTAAGGACTTAAAAGGAATCGAAGGATTAGCCCTGGGTGTATTCAAAGAATTCAGAAGATTTGGTATTGGAAGAAGGCTGATAAATTACCCCTCTACTATCAAAGGTATTGACTATATCTGGGGGTACCAGCTAAGGCTACTGAACAATCGTGAACACTGGCTGAAACGAAGAAAAATTTATGAAGAATCAGATAGTGTAATTACTACCTACCAGCTGTTTAACTAATACCGATACCGGTACTCCAATGCAAGCTTGCAACTGTGACTGCATGATAGCAGGAACTAGTAGATTTGGTTCATTGGTCATACACTATTTATAAATTCACTACTATAACAATACCCACCAATGAACGAAACTGAACGCCTAATATTTATATCCGACTGGTCACCGGCCGAATTGAATAGCCTCTGGCAGAACTGCTTCGCCGGAGCAGCAAACTCAGAACGTGAACAGGTATGTACCCTACCCCGTGTCTGAGCAGAGACAATTAAGCTACTTTATGGATAATGCCGTCCGGCATTATAATGCCTGGATCGTAAAAAGTAAACAGGAGAACGCCATGGTTGGCTTCGTCATCCATGGAAACTTTTTCTCCGGACACCCGAATAACATTGGCTTCAACATCGGCCTGAACTACACCCGGCAAGGCTATGCGACCGAATCAGTAGGTAGCTTGGTCAACTACCTGAGGAGCCAGGGTTACACCGAAACCTTTGCCCATTGTTTTGCGACGAACGTTCCTTCCATTAGGTGCATGGAAGCGTGTGGGTTCATAAATATGGGCCCAACAGGTCGGCAGTATGGAGCCAATGTTGAAATAGAATTGAAAAAGCGTATACCATAAACTGACATTTATGAAACTTTAAAATTTTAAAGCTATGGTTAACATCTTAGTAAAAATTCCACTTGAAGGAGAAATTTTAAATGCGCTTAGCCCAAAAGAGCTAGACAAAGATTATGATGGAGCAATCGAGGATTATAATAGAGCGCTAGAATCAAACCCCAATGAATCAATAAATTATTTTTGTAGAGCCAGGTTAATATATAGATATGAAAATGATATCAGAAAACCTGATTATGAAGGTGCTATCAAAGATTTTTCAAAATCAATTGAATTAAATCCAAAAGAGTGGATCGCCTATTATTTTAGGGCTTTTGTAATGTTTCATAAGTATAAAGATTATAAATCCGCCATTGAAGATTGCAATAATACAATAATTCATAATCCTGAATACTATTTGGCTTATATTCTACGAGCTCAAATAAAAGATAGAATTAAAGATTATCGCGGAGCTATAGAAGACTATACAACCGCACTAGAAATGGAGCCAAACAATATAAATTTATTTAAAAGTAGATCAGAAATAAAAGAAAAGCTAGGGGATTACTTAGGCTCGTTTGAGGATAAGCGAAAAGCTATGCCGTTAGACCCCAAAGATGCTCGATATTATTATTGTGAAGGATGGATAAAGTATTATCAAGGAAATTATAGGGAAGCAATTGAAAACTTTACCTTAGCGTTGAGGGCGGACAGTCAATTTACTGCCTCAATAATAGCAAGAGGTGTAACTAAAATAGCCAATGGTAAGTTTGACGAAGCACTACAAGACTTACATATAGCTCTTGAACTTAATCCTGATTGCGAAGTAGCTCTTGGCCTAGGCGATAAATTAAAGTTATGGTTACAATCAAAATTTAATAATGGAGAAACCTTTCTCGTTGCGCTACCACTTGGAAACAATTTTGACCAACTTAACTTTCACATTGATAATGCAAAGTACTTATACAACGAGGGGAAATATCAGAAATCCTTTTCCCATTTGGAAATAGTATTCAAAACCGGTTATTTCTCACCTGCTTTTTTAGAACAAATTGGAGACGTAAAATTTAGGCTGAAAAAATATAATGAAGCCTGTGATTATTATGGTGCATCAATTGATCTGGGATTGACTGACCCTTCTAACAACTTAAATAAAAGGACGTTAGCCAAAAGACATATGTCCTTTTTTAAAAGAACCGAACGGGATATACCTTTCAAAGAGTATGACCCTTTTTCATGGAAGACTCTACATTCGTTAAATCAGGTTGAATCTGCGCATGATTGTAAATGTATAGGTGATGCGAGATATGACCTTGGATTTTATACAGAAGCCGTAGAGTTCTATTCTAAAGCATTAGAATTGGAACCAGACTATAGTGATGCAATCAAAGCCAGAGAAAGAGCAGAAGAAAAGTTGAATGATCATCCTGGAGCTTAAGGTGATTTGGACTGTGCACCTAAAAAAATGTATCATAAGCAACGTATGCTCATTGATCTTTTTTTACTAATGGGTTTACTATAACCCTAAAGAGCAAGTCTGCAAGCTTGCAGACTTTTCTTACGCTTAAAGAGCCTACTTACCTTTGATACGCTAAATAACCTATTCATCAAATCACATTTAAACCGAACACACTTATGAGCCAGTCCCTACGCCCTATTTATAACCTGATCATCCTGGATGAGAGCGGTTCCATGCAATCTGTTAAAACAGTAACCCTAAACGGCTTCAACGAAACCGTCCAGACCATCCGGGCGGCCCAGCGGCAGTTTCCTGAGCAGCAGCACTTCGTAACGCTGGTAACCTTCAACGGCACGGGCATCAAAACCCTGCTTGACAAACAGCCGGTAGAAGAACTCTCCGAACTAACCGCAGAAAGCTACCTGCCCAATGCCAGCACGCCTCTTTACGATGCTATCGGTAAGAGTTTAATGCGCCTGGAGTTTCAGACCGAGCAGGAAAAAGAATACTCGGTACTGGTAAGTATCCTTACAGATGGAGAAGAGAATAGCTCCCGGGAATTTAAGGGAACGAACATCAAAGCCATGATCCAAAGGCTAAAGGAAAAAGACTGGGCATTTACCTACATGGGGGCCAATCATGCCGTGGAGCAAGTAGCAAAGTCGATGGATATAGATAGCTTCACCCAGTTTGAGTCTAACGAAGAAGACATGAAGGGTTTGTTTAAAAAAGAGAGCCTGGGCCGCATGAGCTTTTACAACAAAATCTACCAGGGACAATCAAGTAAGGATGCTATGAAGGACTTTTGGGACAAGGAATAGCTCCGGGACCAAAGATTTTCCCCTCTACTAAAGTTCTGCTTCTTCGGCTATCTTCAAAATAGCAGTATTTAATAGCCTTAAAAGCGCGCAGCCTGATAGCATGGGTGATTAAATTAATCATTCTTCTACGTATATCTACACCGTTATTATCTTGAGAAGCGCTGAGGTAAAAGCCATCTCTTGTGATTTTGAATGTTTTATACCTCAAACTATACGCCCATGGCACATACACAACTTAGCGAACAGGAAGAAGAACAGCTATACTATTTCTACCGCGCATTAGCTCATGAATTAATACGGGATACCGTTCTCTACCAGCCTTTTATGCTGAATTTTATCAAATTAAAAACTGAAAGCCAGTTGAAACGCCTTTGGCACGAGGCTTGGACCTATTCCAATATGCCTAAGAAGCCCGCCATGCATGACTTCAGCAGTACTTTCAGAACCGAAGGGGAGTATGAGATCGTACTTTTTACATTTCCGCAACCTATCGGGATGACCAACGCCTGGATGTCAGTAGCTATACGAAGCGAGGGAGCTGACTCTTGCCGGTACTTTACACTTGAAGATGCGATGGATAGTACTCCTGAAAAACCTGAGGCTATGCTTTGCGAATGGACGCCCGACGGCCATAAAAACTATGGCTTATTTAGTGGCGATGTCCAGAGTCCGGATGAATTCATAAAATCATCGCTACAGGTGATAAGGTCTTGAGTCCAAGGCTTATTAATTTACGTACAACTACTAACCAGCACACAACAATGACCCGATTCATCCATATCGCCGACTGGCAGCTAGGCAAGCCTTTTGACGGCATAAGTGATACAATTAAACACATCCTACTGAAACAAGAGCGGCTTAAAGAATTGATGATCTGGAAGAAGAAGCCCGTCGTCCTACCTGGAGCAGTAATCTAAAATACAATTGCTATACAACTTAGATAGTTATAATTAACCTGCCCACCCATGACCAAAGGATAGAGATAAGTTAAAAAACTTTTGGCTACCAGCATAACCATAAAATAATTTTATTTGATAATTCCATTTTTTTTTACCTTATTGTTATTTTATAAAATTATACCTCTAGACAAATGGCTTGTTCTCTCCTCTTTTCTTCCATCTACAAACAGATAATACTTTCAAAAGTAACCAACACATTCAATAATTTACGCATTATCAGTTTAATTAATTAATCGGCGTAGAGCAGCTGGTTCCAATCACGATGCTCTTGAAAACGAGAAAAAGATATCCCTAGAAAACCCTAATTATTCAACTTTTATTAAGGCGTAAAAATATCTATATATATTGTTAAATAACCTATTCACCAGACACCACCCCATAGGTGCGATAAATTATAATTAATAATAGATAAAAATATAAAAAAGCTGACTATATTTCAAACGGAATAAAGCAATCATACAATCTATAAGAAAAGGATAGTTATTCGACCACCACTATATACTTATATATAATATCAAATCTCACACTCATATTTTTTCACTCATGATTAATATAGAATTAATTACTCAAATAATTCAAACATATTTCCCTGATCTTGCAAATACATATTTTAGTATCAATAATAATACAACTCCTACTTTCACGGAGCGTTATTTACTACCTTACATGATCTATAATAACTCTGTCAATCCTCAAAATAGAGTTATAGGATTGTATCTGCCAGAAGATTATAATATTGTAAATCTTATTCCATTTTATATTATAATGGGAAAATACCGCAAAGCGCTGAATAATACACAGCATGGCTTTACAAATCAATATTATACACTGGGTCAAAAGCAAGTTGTGTACAAAGGAAACATATGCAGCATTACAAGTGTAGAATTCATAAATAGACAAATAACAATAACATCAGGTATCGGCCATATTATTAAAATGACTTTTACAAATTTATATCAATTGCAATGGGAATACAGAAGTGCGCATGATGTTCGAGACCTCATTTGCTCATTTAAAAAAATTGACAAAGCAGTCGAAGGAAATATATTTAACTTTCCAATTCCTCCCACTTATGATGAATATGAGGGGGCTATAATATTCACAAATACTTCTAAATTTGAAAGTCTTCTTCAAAACGTAAAGGTGTCGGACTCAGACTTAAGGAAGCATTTAAATATTCAGAAAGTAGTTTTCTCCCCTGATGAAATAAAATTTCAACTTCTATCAAACACCAGAAAAACTGGCAACAAACCCGTCTCCATACTGATAGCGCGCCATGATGCCTTCCGAGCTTATGAAGCCATAATAGAGGCAGGAAATGGCGATCTAGATCATATTAAAACCATAATAATAGATGGATTTGATGAGTTATCAGACCGCTGGAATAAATCTGATAGACTTAATGAAGAGTACAGGTGGTTGAATGACAATTATTTTGAAAGAGTATATAATCACCATTTAAATAACATCTATTTAATAACTAAAAATAACAATTTATACATTCATGATAGGTTAATTAATTTACAAATCAACTATACCCCTTGGTTATTAAATCCAGTCGAAGAACAAATTTTAAACAATGGTGCTAATGCGAATTTGGAAGCAAATATTGTAGTTACTAATATCGGATGCATCAGATATGAAGATCTAAATAGAAGAATAACTAATTTATTATACAGGTGGAGAATACTAGCACAAGAAAGCTTTTGTAATGGAGAAGTATTAAAACCTATTAGTTGTCTTAACGAATTGAGTACAAAACTAAATTCTTTTTACGACCCTGATAGTTTTACAGTATTCAGAGATAGTTTTTTATCCACACTTGACCAAATACAGATAAGATGGTTCGCCAACGGCCAAGACTATAATATTATCATCGAAACACAAAGCCTTATAAATGATATTTTCAACATACCAGAATACTTTGTCAACTACAAGTTACAATGCATTTCGGATTTGGTAGCGAACATGAATATTAATGGATCTATATGCATAGTTTCTGATAATACGAATATGGATGATAAAAGGTGGATAGAAGGCAGATTAAATGCTATCTGTCCAAATATAAGTGCTACATGTTACCATAAAAGTAAATTACATAATATTAACTCAAATAATGACATAGTTCCAACAGCAATATTTTACCTAACAAGCAACAGAAAACTTGTTGGTACGGTATCAAGCAATATTCTAGCTAATAGGCAGGTCTTTGTCCTAGATAGCAGATCATATTCATTTACTATGAGGACTTTACGTAGGCACCGACACCTTCAGGTAGAGGTAGGTAATATTAATACCAAACATGAACTTTTGGGGGTAGAAGTGCCTCCGAATATGCAAGTTGATGAAATGAATGAATTGATTCCTATAGATTATAGGTGGCATGATATTGATAACGCTAATGATGGCAATAACAATCCTAATGATATTGATGGACCTGATGATGACTATGAAGACCCAGTTGATGACTTAGACATTTCACCAATTATCCCTATTACTCCTAGAGGGCCCGTCAGTATGTGTATTATGCTTTTTGATGACAACACTTCCATTACTGTGCCTTTAAACAGAAATTTCTTTATATATGAGGATTCAGACTTTAAGGATGTGGACAAATTAATGAAACCCACAATCCAACTGAAAGAAGGAGATCAGATAATTACTACTAAAAGTGGAGTTCATGCGAAAGAGTTGATGGAGCAATCTCTAAAAAAGAACCCTAATTTTAGACAAATCATCAAATTAGACGAAAGATGGAGATTGCAAATTAAAAATTATTTAGGTAATAGTATGGATGTCGAATACTTCTGTAAGAAGTTAAAAGAACATGGATTCATAATTGGACCGGCTGCTGTAGTAAACTGGATAGATAATGAAACCAGGAGACCTGATAACTTTAAAAAGTTATTACTGACCCTCAATATAGTTGGAATTATTGATATAAATGATATAAATTCTCTAGACAAAGCTAATTCAGAATTAAAGTCTATTCAGATAAAATTTATAAGAACTGCTATGCAAAAGCTTATTGCCCAATTGAATGGTATACATTTAGAAGAAGATGAAGTATTCACTAATACCTTGCTTGACGAATTCATAAATCATATTGAAATAAAAAAAATATACAAAATTTACCATATTTAATAATGCCTATCAGCCCCTCCTCATTGAACGGTTATGACTTCAATTCTCATGCAGAGAAAGAGATATACCTAGCCGCAACAGAAAGCAAGTACTTCAACAACTCTGACAAATACCTTTTTCACTCTTTGAATATGTCTAAGACGGGTGATAAACGAGTAAAGGGTGAGATAGACTTTGTATATCTGGATAGTGAATGTATCCTATTTATGGAGGTAAAAGGCGGGGAGATAAAATATGATTCTTTATCTAACCAATGGTATGTGATGGGTGGTACTGAGAAGGGCGATCCCTTCAAGCAGGCATATGACTCTTTATTTCAGACCAGGGATGGGTTACTTCCTGGCCTCTTTGAAAGAAGATTTGTTTCAAAGAGGCTGGTATTTGGAATAGGTGTACTATTTCCTGATTGCTTAAAGCCAGATGAGTTCAGGAAGTCAACTAAAGATCAAATGGAATATGATCCGGAACTGATATTTGATTACACTGACAAAAAAGTTAATGATGGATTTATTAAATATATTGAAAAATTAAAACTTTATTGGTCTTCGCACCCGCAGTTCCGTAATCGCACTGGTATAAGCAGCCTCGAGTTAAGCAGCATAAGTAAGTTTTTCAGAAAAGATCTTCATTTTCGCTTGCCCGTTTCTGATCTTATCTCTAAAAGCGATAAAGAGACGAGCCGACTTACATCCATGCAAATGTTTGCGTTGGATAATCTGAAGTATAATGAAGGAAGAGGTGGCATTATTATGGGAGGGCCTGGCACAGGTAAAACACTGCTGGCTCTTGAATTGCTCAAACGAAAAGTTACTTCTGGTAAACGAACCCTTTTTGTGTGCTTCAATAAGAATCTCGCCGAATATCTCAATACTCAGGCAGTTAACCATATATCTGATGAAGGTATGTTTGAAATAAAACACCTGCATGGCATCTATCGGGATAATAGCTATGTACATGATAGTGTTGGGCCTGTACAGAATGGGGAAGATTACTGGTCACAGGAACTACCATTGCTCTTTGTAAGAAAACTTGCTGATTCTAAAAAGCAATCTTTTGATTATCTCATACTGGACGAAGGTCAGGATATTCTCAATGAATATCATTTCGATGCTTTGGACGAGCTTTTGAAAGGAGGTCTTAATTCTGGTAACTGGGCACTTTTTATGGATAAAGAGTTTCAGAATATTTATAACAGAGATGCTGACAGCTATTTTGAGTATCTAAGGGAAGTGTACCCGTGCTTTGTAAATGTTTTGCAAATAAACTGCCGCAATACATTATCGACTATTCAGCGTGCATCGGTTCAGACGGGCTTTCCGCAGATGCCTTGCTTAAAAACGGATCAGTTCTGGAAAAGTGAGATTAGATTTTACAAATCAGAAATTGATCTCCTGAACAGGATTAATAGTATCATCAGTAATAAAGAGGAAGAAGGTATACAGAGAAAGGATATAACTGTACTTTGTTTTGAAAAAAGACAAATTGAAGCTCTCATCCGGTCTAATCCAAATCTCTATTTTGAGGGAGCTTTTAGTAATGTTAAAAAAGTAAATATATCAACTATCCATTCCTATAAAGGCCTAGAGAACAGATTTATAATTATCTGTGGACCTGCTGACTATAATATTCATGATAAAGTTCAGATGTCACTCATTTATATTGCTAACACAAGAGCAACAGCACAAAGCATCTTCTTTATTAATACTTTCTTTCAGCCTGTATTCGAAGACCGTATAAACAGTTTAATCTGAAGCCCTATGATGATTAGAGAAGAAATTTTAAATGAAGTAACCAGAATTTTACATGGTCCTATTAGTGGACATAATGAAGTTCTTGAGAAGAATCCGCTTGATTTTTATTCTGTGGGTGTATTATTCCCTCAGCTGACACAGATGGACGCTCCTGAAGACCAGGATGACAATAGTGTGGGTACTGGCGCTATTAATGAGGAAGAAGGAGACAATGAAGTGGCAGATAATGTAGCGCACCTTACTAATGGTAATATCAGAAACAGAAGGTTTACACAGGAGGTAAATGACGTGGGTAATTCTGGTGAGTTGGAATTAACTACTAAATTTCGTCCTTCCGCTGCGGGCATATCAGTACTTACTGTCAAAGGAGCACCTTTAACAGTAAAAGTTAACTTCGCAATTTATGAAAGACGTACAATCGAAAGAGATGCTGCTAACGGAGAAGGAACTCGTCAAGTCGTTGTTTTCCAACGCCGTCCGGAAGAATTTACATTAACATTAGGAAATGGCAACAATAATTTCCACGGACTACCTTTTACGGAGGACGGTAATATTATCTTTGTCAGGATCCATGAGCAGGCAAAGCTGGCTGTAACCACAAGACCATACCCGCAGCTGAGCGGAGAGGAAGAGCTGGAAATAAGAACTTTCACATTAATGAATAATAACACAGTTGCTTCTTTTCCACAACAAAAGAACCCGCAAGCTTGCCTGTTTCAACCTGGAATCAACATTAAATCATCTGACCATCTCATAGCGTTTGACGACCGTACAGACCTGAATATTCTTTCTCCCGAAGATCTTAACCTTAAATTATTATACCGCAATTACTGTATCTATGCTCAGGGGCATGGCATATCAGTAAACTGGAAATTTGAAGATAAGCTGGTTAAGGAAGTTTTCACCCAGGTACTTCCGCAGGAAAAAGTGAATGGTGTTGATCTTAATCCTGAAATTTTCAAAAACAGTGAAGTTCTGTACATAAAAAGATTAAGTGGCTCATCTATTAATAATGATTATCAGTGGGTTCAAATTCAAAAGGAATTAATCGAGTTTACTGAAATATACCTACAGTGGATTGAAGCACAGGAAGAGCAGATAAATACCTCGATTCAGGCAAATGTACTTAAGGATAGAGCACGATTAAACCTGGTACAGTGCCGGAAGTTGTATTCAAGAATGCAGCGGGGCATAGAGATTCTTTCAGAAGACAGTGATGCCCGCAAAGCATTTGAAGATGCTAACAGAGCTATGTTTATGCAAAGGGTTCTGGCAGACTTTAGCAAACACAGAAGGAAGGCGGGACGTGTACAGAGTAATGATGCTGCGTTTGATGATGCACTGCCAGATTACTCTGCCATCCCTTATGATGCAGGTTCAGGGGAAATATGGGCTAATGGTAGGCTGAATACTAACATAAACAACGCTATTGGTTCTAGGAAACTAGCCCGGTGGCGTCCATTCCAGCTTGCTTTTTTGCTATTCCAGGTAGAAGGAATAACAAATCCTTCATCAGAGGATCGGGACACAGTTGACCTTATCTGGTTCCCTACTGGTGGTGGTAAGACGGAAGCTTATCTTGGTCTTACCGCTTTTACAATCTTCTACAGAAGACTAACAGCTCTAAGGATCTATAAAGATCCGGACAAGGGAGCTGGTGTAACTGTTTTGATGCGCTATACATTACGATTATTAAATAAACAGCAGTTTGAGAGGGCTACTATCCTGATCTGCTCCTGTGATCTTATTCGCAGAAATGAGCCTAAGTCTTACGGGACGATAAGAATATCAAATGGTATCTGGATGGGAAGGTCAATGACTCCAAATCAGGAGAATGATCAAATAGCTGACTATGGTCAATATATTTTGAGCGTAAATGGTGGCCAGCAACCTAATACATTCATAATTTCTCCTCCTTTACTATCCTGTCCATGTTGTGGTAACCGTCTAATACGCGAAATAGAAAACAATCGGGTAACAGGCAGGTGGGGCTATTTCAGACGATTGAACAATATGGGACAACCGACAGGTCGTTATCTTATGGCCTGTACAAATACCCTTTGCGATTTTCATGTTACCAGAGCAACTTTTAGACAAAATGGGGAAAAGGTACTGCCCGTTTACGAGGTTGATCAAACAATTTACCAGGAGCGTCCGTCATTACTGTTCTCCACTGTAGATAAGTTTGTCCAGCTTGCATGGAGAAGTGAGGCCTTTAATCTGTTCAACATAGAATTTAATAATAATGAGGTTGAGCGGCTTTATCCATCTCCGGAACTTATAATCCAGGATGAATTACATCTGATTAGTTCTGCCCTGGGGACCATATATGGCGTTTATGAAATAGTCATTGACAGACTGTGTCGCGAAGCTGGTGGAACCATCTCCAAAGTTGTTGGAGCTACCGCTACTGTCAGAAATGCAGAGGAACAATGTAAACGTCTATATGGAAGATCCAACTTTCTACAATTTCCACCCCCGGCGACCGATGCAGATGATTCATTTTATGCCAAAAAGCTTACTGAAGACCCTAATAATCGACTTTATGTAGGATTTATGCCTTCCGGTATAACTACCAGTACAGCGCTCATAAGGCTAGCTGCTGTTTTGCAGGAAAGAATTCCGGCACTACCATTCAATAATGAAATACTGGATAACCATTATACACTGGTTATGTATTTCAATGCTTTAAAAGAACTGGGCAAGTTCAGAACATTCTTAACTGATGACATTGCAGCATACCGAAAACTGCTGTCGAATCATTTTGGTACGTTCTTTAAACCTTTCAATAATAATACTCTTTGTGAATTGTCGAGCGTGATGTCAGCTGATGATATCACTAATGGGCTGGACAGACTGGAAAAAACCACTTTGCCAAAAGGGCTTGATGAAAATAACTTTCTTGTAAAACGACTTTTTGAAGCTGGTATTCGTACAATTACTGACTTCCTAACAGCACAAGGCCCTTTGTGGAGCACATTCAAAAGTCAGGCATTTTTTGAGCAGGCTGGGCTTCCTTATGCTGGTAATGCGGAAGATTATATAACGCTTAGAGATGCTGTTAAAAATCTGTTCGGGAACCAGGCAGAGCCGGTACAAATCGCACCTGCTACTAATATGATTTCAGTGGGAGTAGATATACCCAGACTGAATACTATGATTGTCAATGGGCAACCTAAAACCGCCGCAGAGTATATACAGGCAAGTTCCCGTGTTGGAAGGGAAGGCCCGGGTGTAGTATTCACATTTCTGGCCCCTACTAAAAACAGAGACCGCTCACACTACGAACAATTTAAGGCTTTTCACCAAGCCTATTACTATCATGTAGAAGCAAGCTCCGTTACTCCATTCTCACGACCAGCTCTGGAAAAAGTGCTGCCAACTGTTCTGATAGCACTTACCAGAAGTTTATTTTTAAAGGGAGCAAATGGAGTTTTTAATGCTAATCATGATTCTTATACAGATTTCATAGATCTGATAATAGCTGATGTCAGAGCAAAAGCTGCTGTTATATATGAGGGAGATGCCTTACAAACCATTCATGATACAACAGATCAAATCAGATCGGAAATTAGAGGACGCTTCCAGAATTTGTCAAACCTTGCAGCTAATCGAAGATTGGCTAATTATGTAAATTTTATGAATTACGATCATAATCTTGGTATTCTGGTAACCCGGATAGACAACCCCCAGGCATATTATAACGCCCCCTCCCAATTTGTAGATACTCTCCTACAGGACCATGTTCCCACTATGCAGACTTTAAGAAATGTTGAATCTTCTTCTAAAATAAGGATAAAAAGGAATTAGACATGAGCTACGATATCAGACAGTCACAGGTTATACATACATGGCCGGCGGGTTCAATGATTGATTTCCCGGAACTATCCCTAATCATGCTTTGTCACGATGATAATCAAATAGATTGGGGAAATGCAGATGAAAATAGTCCTAATGCAAAACAAATAATTAAAGATAGTCGTCTTGCAGAAGCCTTTAAGGTAGAACAGTTCGTTGTCCCCCCGTTACAGAATGGGATAAATAATTTATCTGTATATGGCCTGCGCTTTCCTGGCGCGCAGTATTGCCCAAGATGTGGTCTAATTCATCAAATTACACGTGATATGGGTAGAATGGTTATGGAAGGCGTCACTTTTGATCAGGGTATGAGGGCCTTTAACTGCATAGATTGTACCAATCATCAGGCTAATATTCGTTCAGCGTTAGTACCAATGCGTTTTGTTATCGCAACTGAAGAAGGATTCTTAGGGGATTTTCCGTGGGACTGGTTCGTTCATAGGCGTCTCCCGGAACAACGCAAGAAAAACCATAAGCTATATTTTAAATCAAGGGGTGGTTCAGCCGGATTGAGAGATATCATTGTTGAAAGCCGAAGTCACAATGGTAATAGATTAATCGCTTCTGAAAATCTGGGAGATATATTTGACCAGGCGATTTTTACTACCCCGGATGCACATGGTCATTATCTTAACTATGTGAAGGGTTACTTACCTAAACCCTGGAAAGGCTGGCATGATAACGAATCCTATGTAACGGAATTGATCAATGATATTCCCTCCCCGGAAGCCATAATGAATGGTGAAGATCTATCAGATGAGGCCAAACGAAAGTTTCCCCGTACAATGCAAAGGGGTGCCGGGAATATTATATTTCCAATTATTTACAGCGGCATTTTATTACCCAAAACTTCATTTGAACAGCAGTGTCCTCCGGAGGTACAAAAGATTCTGGATTCTACTATTGAAAGCTATAAAGATAACTCACCTGATACCTATCAGGTTTATACCAATGACCAATGGAGAGACCTTTTTTTAAAGAATGTTGAGAAGAACCCAAATCATAAGCTGCTTAAACTTGATTACAACATTTTTTCAGTAAAGTGTTTTATTAAAAATTACTTTGGAGATAATACGGAGGAACGATACATAAATAAAGCAGTACTGCTACGAGAACAGGAGTTTAAGGCATTCACGGGTCCAATAATGGATGATGATACTGTATGGTTTAATAAAGCTAAAGTTGCTGGTGGAGCTTATAATACATTAATCGATCAGGACGGTCTTTTGGATGAAGTAGTCTTGATGGAAAAACTTTCTGCCCTAAAAGTTTACAAAGGTTTCACGAGGGTAAGACCACTTTTAGGCGAAGAACTGGTATTTGCCGAAGCAGCAGATAATCTAAATGCTACACAGAGACTTGAATTTGATCGGATTCAGGATGCCCGAAAAGATCCTACCCATACCCGTGAGCTACCCGCAGTAGAAGTAAAGGGAGAAGGTATTCTGCTAAAGTTCAGTAACGACAGGCTCAACGCCTGGTCCAATACGTATTGTGACAACCGGCTTGATACCATAAATTCAAACCTTCAGCTGGTAAACCGTGATTTCCAGCAAAATCACCAGCTCCTTACTAAGCGTTACCTGTTCCTGCATACACTTTCACATATATTGCTCAAAGAACTTGCAGAAGATTGTGGTTACAGCCTTTCTTCCCTTTCCGAAATTATTTATTGCAGCAGTGATGATAAAATAGGTACTGATGATGAAATGAATGGAATCCTTATTTATACCACTACGTCTGATGCTGAAGGCTCATTGGGTGGACTGGTAGAGAAGGGTCAGCCAAATTATCTCTCTTCCATTATCAAAAAAGGGGTAGATAAAGCCAGATGGTGTTCTTCTGATCCACTATGTATTTCTGCAGACCAGGGACAAGGATTTATGGGGCTCAATCTGGCTGCCTGCTACTCCTGCGTGCTTTTACCCGAAACAAGCTGTGAAAAAATGAATAAATACCTTGATCGGGCAGCAGTAATCGGGATGTTGAATAATCCAGACTTAGGCCTTTTCAACCAGTAACCTCAACTCTATGACATTAGAAGAATTCGCGGCTGACTTTTTTGAAAATGTATTGATCAGTGCAGAGTCTGATGGACTTTCGCTTGAAGATGTCATAACAAATGATGTCCTGGAATATATAAAGGATTGTGGGGAAGCGCTTGAGCCACAGTTATGTAGTTTAAAAGCCAGGGGTTTAAAAATCAATGCTATTGACTATGATGACGATAATGAATCAATCGATCTGTTTATAACAATTAGCAGAGAGGTATCAGGAGTTCAAAAGATTCCCGATAGAGAAATAATTGATGCATTTAGCAAAGCAGAAAAGTTTTTTATAGCAGCTAGGGACGGCACTATTTCAGATAAAATTGAAGAACCTGATGAACATTTGTCTGATTTTATAAATATCATTCAACAGACAAAGACCTATGTTAGAAATGTACGCGTATTTGTATTAACCAATGGTTTATGCTCCGCACATATCGTACCTAAAGATAAAGGAGAAGATAATATAACCTGGGACTATGAACTTTGGGATATTGAACGTGTATATCAGCAATATCTTATAAAGTCAGGAAAGCAGAAGATTGAAATTGATTTTGAAAGAGATTACAACTTCAAACTCAAATGTCTGCAGATGGATAATGTTAGTGACAAAGTAGATGAGTATCTTACTATACTTCCTGCTGGCATACTGTCTGATATTTATGGCCAATACAAGCAGGGGCTGCTGGAAAAGAATGTGCGTACATTCCTACAGTTTAAAACGAAAGTAAATAGTGGTATCCGTGAAACCATAAGGACTCAGCCGGATATGTTTTTCGCCTATAATAATGGCATTTCAACTACTGCCGAAAATGTAGAAGTTAGTCATGATGGAGGAGTGGCTTATTTAAGTCGAATCGAGAACCTTCAGATAGTTAACGGTGGTCAGACAACGGCCTCAATTTATTACACCTCAAACGAAAAGGACATTGATTTGAGTAAAGTCTTTGTACCTATGAAGATTTCAGTGGTAAAGACTGGTAATAGCTTAAATGATATTGTACCACAAATATCACAGTTTGCTAACAGTCAAACTGCCATCAAAGCCTCTGATTTTAGCTCGAACTCGCCTTATCATGTATCTATTGAGCGGTGTTCAAGGACAATATGGATACCTGAATCTAATGGTGGCAAATCTGTCAGCAAATGGTATTATGAAAGAACAAGGGGGCAGTATCTGGACGAGCGTTCCAGAATACCTTCAAAAAAAGACCAGAAACTATTTGACGCAGAGCATCCTAAAAAGTATAAATTTACCAAAACTGATCTGGCTAAATATGAAATGTGCTGGCGGCAGCGCCCACATGATGTAAGTAAAGGCGGTGAAAAAAACTATCTTCTCTTTTTAAAGGAAACTGATCAGAACGCTGAGCTGACTAAATCAGAATATGAACGGCTGCTGGCTAAGGCTATACTCTTCAAGGAAACTGATAAACTGGTAACTAAAAAGAAGCTTGCGGGATATAAAGCCAATGTAGTTACCTATACAGTATCACTACTTTCGCATAAATCAGGTCAGAAATTAAACCTTGATAAAATCTGGCAGCAGCAAAAACTCAATGAAGAACTACAATCATTTATTGCAAAACTGATTGATACGGTATGGATTCATATTACACAACCACCTAAGCAGGGAATGAATGTGACAGAATGGTGCAAACGGCTTGAGTGCTGGAATACGCTCAAAGACAAGTACGTAGATGCGAGTATTCTGAATGACCAGCTAGTAAATACAGGGCAAGAAGGTAAATTATTAAGTGAACAGCAAGTAAAAATAATTGAAAGTGCCTCTTCAATAAAAGGAGCTATTTGGTTCGCTCTGGCTAAATGGGCCAAGGCCAATAGTCAATTAAGCCCCTTTGATAGAAAACTTGCCTATAATCTAGGGGTATTACACAACCGTGGCACTAAATTATCCCCTAAGCAGGCTGATAACGCAATGCGAATTCGTAGGGAAGCCCAAGAAAAAGGTTTCATACCAGAAGAATAAACCACAATTTATGGAGCAGGTGAAATTTTAATATCCTTAAACATATTATTAAAAAATTCTTTTCTTACAAAACCTATTAGCAGAAAGTCATACTATAGCTTTACTCACTCATTCATTGATCTCTTTTGTCCTTAAAATTACTGACACCAGCGGCTAAATAGCAGAAGTAACCTGAAATAATATTGTCAGTTATAATATCAAATAGCCAAGTTTAATTTTGTTATTTATATACTATTCTTTATAAGTGTAAAAATAATATATCCCCAAGAAATTTTCCATAACAACATACAACATGGAACTACTTGTTTGTTTCACTACTGTCTGCTCCGTTCTTTATAAATATAGTGGTTCCTCTTTAGTGTTAGTAAATAATGTGTTCTCTTGAACTTTATCAAGAACATCTTTTACTACTTCTGCAATCTGATAAGCAAGTAATGGTGGTACTGCATTTCCTACCTGATGGAACTGAGAAGTTCTTGAACCACAGAAATAGTAATTATCAGGGAAGGTTTGAATTCTGGCGGCCTCTCTTACAGTAAAGCTTCTACACTGACGGGAATCAGGATGTATATAGTAATGTCCATCCTTTGAGATGTGGCTGGTTATAGTTTTAGAAGGCTTGTCATACAATTGTACACAGAATCTATCACCAAATTTGTTTCCAGACACTCCTAAATAAACATTTTTATGTTTTGGTAAAAGGCTATCCGGAAAATCAAAGAGTTTTGGAGAACGGCCATGGACTGTAGCAAAACATGATACAAAGAGGTAGCGATATAGATCCATTACGATATGGCTTCTGGACTCGTGGTTACACGCACCGCCAACATTTTTATCAAGATACCATTCGGCTTTATAATTTATAGAGGTTTGGCTTTTGATGAAATGCTTTCCGGCTCCAAATTCACACAAGATTAAATTGTTAACCTTATTTATTATTTCCTCCCTGATTTCTATATCTTTTATTGAATTGAAAAAAGGATGATGCAATGACTCTTTCAGAACCTTTTTCCAGGCGTTATTGAGGTCTGGACCTTTTGAAATCCCACTCCTTATTTCTGGAAGGCCACTTATTACATCTTTTACATTTACTTCCTTCTTTTTTGTTAATACTGAAGGCTTACTTATATTCAGATCTTTTCTGATTCCAAGCAGTATAACTCTGTGTCTTGCCTGGGGAATACCATACTCTTCAGCTTTAATAATAAAGTCTCGGATATCATATTCTGGATTTCCAAAAATATCTGTACTTACAGGTTTCTTAGTCAATGAATAAATATTGTAACCCGGACAAATCAAATCATCATCAATTTTTCCCTGAAGCTCACTGTAAGCATTCACGGGGTCTCTGAGATCGGATAATATTTGTTGAAATATTAGACTATCATTGACTTTTGATGATAATATTCCTTTTACATTCTCCATTACAAACACGGGTGGATTATGTACCGCCAGTATTCGGTAATATTCACGGTACAGATACACCCTTTCATCTTCCGGGTTGATACCTCCGCGTCTGGAACGTCCCACAATAGAATATGCCTGACAAGGTGGTCCTCCAATAAGCACCCAGTTTTCAGCACCATTCAGAGCATTGCTGATTTTTTCATCCAGTTGGTCTACCGGTACTTTTCCCAGTGTCAGTTTCTGAGCCTCCTGTTCGGCATGAGAGTGCTCTCCGGGAAAGAGGCTGTATAACTCCTTCAATTTTATTTCGCCCCTCATAAACTGATAGTATTCAGCTGGCAGTTCAAAGGGGGGGAATTGCCTTACAAAGCTTCTTAACGTTAGTGTCTGGTGAGCAAAGTCATCTTTCTCTACTGATATGCCTATTTTAAAGGCCCGATTCCCATCGCTATTTAATAAGGAGGTAAATCCTTCACCCAATCCTCCCGGACCGGCAAACAGATCAATTATCGGTATTCCCATTGTTTCTTATATTCTTTGCCAGTTCATTCAACGTCCCTGATAATCTGTCCTTTTTTAGCTCACATTCCCAAACCTCAATTACTCTCCAGCCTAGTTTCTCTAGTCCTGAAGTAGTATGTTCGTCATTCTGTATATTACCGTTAATCTTGCTCAGCCACCATTCTGTTCTTGTTTTTGGAATTACAAAATACTTACAACCAGTATGTCCATGCCAAAAGCATCCATGAACGAACACCACCGTTTTAAACTTTGGCAAAACAATATCGGGCTTACCCGGCAGCGCTTTTACATGTAGTCGGTACCTGAATCCACTAGCATGTAAAAACTTCCTTACAAGTATCTCAGGCTTTGTGTTCCTGGACCTTATACGGCTCATATTATAGCTCCTGACCTCTTTACTATGAACGTCTGCCATATCAGGTATTTGGAATTACTATTTCTTAAAAATAGTGATAACCCTATATTAATATTACACCTTAAGAAAGAAAAATCAATTTCTGCCAGTGAAATAGTGAAACTATAAAGCATAAGTTTCAATATGCACTGAGGCACAGCAGAATGTGCTGCTTCTAACCTAATCAGGTATAATTTTTATTAAAAGTATGTAATTCCAGCCTCAAATCTGGCAGCCAGGGCATTTATATCCTCCCTTCTTGCCAGCTGATTTACCCAATAGGCCGGGATGCTTTCAAAACCGTAGAGTATACCGGCCAGGCCACCAGTGATTGCGGCGGTAGTATCCGTATCTTCGCCCAGGTTTACTGCCTGAAGGACTGCCTCCCTGTAACTGTTGGTTGTAAGCAAACACCAGATACTCGCCTCCAGTGCGTGTACTACATAGCCACTTCCATTGATTTCCTCGTCCGGCAATTCGTGAATGTTTCCCATAAGTAGTCTATTATACCAGGCTATCTCATCAGGGTCAACTGACAAATAATTGAGATAGGTAGGGATGTCAGTCTGAAGCTTTTGATAAATCTTAAACTTATCTTCCTGATTCAGCAAACCTCTCGCAAACTCCAGATAGTAAAAGCAACCTATAACAGACCGGATGTGTCTGTGTGTAATAGAAGATACCTCTTTAGTGATTTGAAAACGTTCATCAATAGGTTTGTCTTTGATATAAAAGATGAGGGGCAAAATTCGCATTAAAGAGCCATTGCCATTGTCAAATTCGGAGGTACCTCCTGCCAGTTCCGGGCGTATTCCCTGAGAGATATTTCGAATAGCATCTTTAGTTGAGATGCCTACATCAAACACGACATTATAGGGCGTCCAGTAGTTATGGTAAAGCCACTTAACAAAATTCTGGCCTATTGCATCAAGATCATATCCCTGCGTCAGGACCTCAGCGAGGCAGAAAGCTAATGAGCTATCGTCGGACCAGGTACCAGGAGGTAGGTGATAGGTGCCATACCCTATCATATCAGTAACAGGATCCTGACGGATAGCCGCCCGACTTCTGAATTCTACCGGGACTCCGAGGGCATCGCCAACGGCCAGTCCAAATAATGCGTCCTTAATCAAAAGAAAAAAGGTGGAGGAGTAAGATAACAATGTACATAATTAACATTTACTTTCAATAATCAGGTGCTTCTGAGTCTAAAAAAATAGTTGGACAGAATAATTTTTAAGCAATCTGAAATAGAGGTCTGGCTTGTTTTATTTCTACCCATTTTTTACATTTACCAGACCTGATTGGGAATAAGGTTTTTGCGTTGTGTTTCGCGACGTAATCTTTAAATGTAGCGGTAAAAAAGGGCGCGCTGCGCGCGCATCAAGCGTTGGTTGCATCCCACTATTTTAAAACGTGGTACATCTACTATGAAATAGTGAGACTAATCATTGGAATACTAAACCAGTACCCAATCAGGCTTTTTTCTTTTCGATGACTCAATCTATCAATAAAAAGGATGCCCAGGCTGACCTTCTCCTGAATGGAGAAAGTATAGAGGATGTATATAAATTAATAAAAACATTATCTGGAAAAAGGGGGAGAGATTTCAAAAATATTACCCTTGATGAGTTCAGGGATTTATATACCACTACTACAAAAAGATATTCCTCATTTGCTATTCCCAAGCGTTCAGGAGGCTCACGCACAATCAGTGCACCTGATCCGGAGCTAAAAGTAGTTCAGACTCTTCTTTCAACCTGTTTGGCAAGACTCTATGAGCCACCGGCCGCTGTTCATGGATTCATTGAAGGTAAAAGTGTTGTCTCTAATGCTGAGCTGCACCTTCGTAAGCCTTTTGTCCTCAATATTGATCTGCTTGACTTTTTTCACAGTATCGATTCCAGCCGGATAATGGTTGTACTTCAGCGGCAACCTTTCAACTTCAGTGAAAGAATGGCTTTTCACCTGACCTGGTTATGTTGCTTTAAGCAACGATTGCCGCAGGGAGCTCCTACTTCACCCGTTTTATCCAATATTGTCTGTCAAAGGCTTGATGTACTGCTTCAGGAATTTGCGGTTGAAAATAACTTAACCTACACCCGCTACGCAGATGACTTAAGTTTTTCCTCTTCAGATGAGTGGAAAAATGAGTGGCCCGGGCAAATTGGAGCTATTATTGCGGAGGAAGGCTTTACGGTTAATGCAAAAAAAGTAAGGATACAGAATAGTGCCCAAAGACAGGAAGTCACCGGACTAACTGTAAACGAGAAAACAAACGTTTCACGGGAGTACATTCGCCTGATTAGATCCATGCTCTATAACTGGGAAAAGCTTGGCTATACTTCGGCTCAGGAACGTTTCCACAAGACATTCGTCAAAAGGCCGGCAACTTATGCCTGCGAGGAGCCTCAGTTGCTGTATGTACTCGAAGGAAAGTTGAACTACTTAAAGATGGTCTGCGGTGCAGACGATGACATTTTTCTTCGATACATTAGCCAATACTTTAAATTGCGGAAGCGTGATAACATGTAATTGAGTAGATAAAAGTAGCCATTAGTTTGGCCACTGCTCAGTCTTTCCAATCTACAATCGATCTGACTATCCTACTTACCTCCTAGCTGCCCGATAATCTGGGTACATACATTACTAACTGCATAGATTTGCAAGGAAAAATGCAGTATAAAGACTTACAAATGGCAGAAGAAAGTACAATAATTCAGCGCATTTAGATTAAGACAAGGAAAGCCAAAGGAGGGAGCTACGTAGCCCTATTTTGGACAGCACAAACATACTATATATACTTTTTTATAGTAGTACTTACCTAAAGTCAGCAGGTTGAAAATAAAAACGCTTAGCATTTGAATGCTAAGCGTTTTTTATAACTAAGCAATTATTAGAAATACCTATCACTAAAGCTAAGGAGTAGTTATCATCTTAGCAATAATCCTGTCTCCGTCACAAGTGATACTGTAGTCAAAGCCATCGCTGAAACGTTTAACTGTACCACATTGGCAACAACTGGTACTGTAATCTCCATCTACGCGTCTTTTACCCCCCTTTCCATCATGCACATAGTAATATGATCGGCAATCTTGGCAGTCTTCTGTATTAGCAATCTTTACTCCATTAGGTGGAAATACTTCTGGCTTAGGCTCTTTACTTCTACCACCACCATTATTACTAGAATCTCCCGAATTGCCAAGCTGTTCGTGTTTTCCCTTCTGCTTAGTAAAAAATAGGGACTTAACAAGAGGCCATCCATATGTATAAGATATAAATCCTAATAAGAATAAACCAGCAACTAATATAATAGGGATTTTTGAATTAGGCGGTGGCGGCTTTACTTCAAATAAATCATTTTTACATTCGGGACAAATAAATTCATTAGCTCCTTCAATTTTGATGATTTCACCAGATTTAGCTTTCGGGCAGTCATCATCAATATTTGTGCATTTACCGTATCGCTTTACCATATGTGTGTACTTTGATAGTGTCTACTAGTTATTTTTCTTTTTCCAGATCATTAATTATCCTTTTTGCAGCGTCTTTAAAAAGATTATAGTCATTTGGATTATTAATTTCATCTTTAAGCTTGATAACTAACTTCTCAATATTTGTTACCAATTCATCCTTTTTAGCCTTATGTTTAAAGCTTTTCTGGCTTTCCTCACGAACAACCCTTGACAGTTTTTCAATTTCAGTAGGAATAAGGCTTTTCCAGGCATTATGAAGCATTTTATCCATAAAGAATAAAGGCTCTTCGTCCCCGAACCGATCGACTTCTACTAATGCAAGTTTTGTATATCCGTCACTATTCTCCTTCTCTTTTACACGGTTCATCGCATGTGCGAGCAGTAGATCCGGAATACACTCCATACGCTTCTGGTCTAATTTAGCAATAAGCTCCTGTAAGGTAGGTGCAAACAGATCGGGTAATTCATCATCCTGAATATGAACCAGCATACGTGCTCTTACAGAGTCAGTCTTTTGCAACCGCAGTTGGTACTTCTCGCGTAAACGCTCCGTGTGGGTTAGGTACCGCAGGGGGAATAAACTGGTTACTGTCATCAGTGTTATTTGATGCTCACTGGAATCAGCCTCAAGAAACTTCAATTCACTCTGCTGATTTTTATTAAATTCGAACGCTGTTTTTAATTTATCAATGAATGTAGGATAGTTTGCAGTAGAGTTCTTTGGTAGAATAACAAACAGGGTTCTCTTCGCAGCTCCGGCTGAGAAGCCATCCCCCGCTTTATTTATCTCATTTGGATTAAATAGAACGTAGCAACCAGCAAACTTCATAAGCTGGCTTGTTAAGCTGCGAAGAGCCCTAATGTCACTCCCATACTTGTACTGCAATTTTTCTAGTACGTTCATACCTAATAGCCTGTCCTGAGTACCCAAATCTGCTTCAAACGCGATGGCATTCTCCTGACATACTTTTTCAAGAGTATTAACAAAAGTACTTTTGGATATGAGGCTATTAAAGTTGACAAAATTCAGACGGTTACTCCCTAAAATATTTGATAGTGCTTCCCGAACCTTCGCTGTTTGCTGCTCTTGCACCTTATCGTCACGCTCAAATCTTTTCACTATTTCTTTCACCTTCATTGACTCGTAAAAGGGTACCAGCTGTTGCTTGAAGATCTCAATGTACTCGGATTCATCATCCAGTGTCCACTCCTGATCATTACAGCGAGATTGGATATTTTGCTCAAAAATCTCTAAACCATTGTTAACTGTTGCACTTGCTATGGTAATTTCTTGATTCAGCAATTCAAGTTGCTCAATTACTTCGTATATAAAGTCTTGTCCGAACTTAATTCCTTCTATTGTGGTACGAATACGGTATTCATCCTGGATAGCTAGTACCTGGGCTTCAAAAATCTGCTCGCGCTTTCCCAGCATATCTGAAAGGAGACCAATCTTGGCCCAATTCTCATCATTTGTTCTAACTGCTTCCCTGGCATTATCCAGCAGCCTGGTATGTGATTCTAATTTACTATCAAGTTCTTTTGTGACATCTGCCCGTAAATAATTTAGCAATGCATTTAGTTTTATTTTAAGATCACTGATGGACAGCTTCCCACTGCGCCACTCTCCAAAAAACTCACTTTCAATTCCCCTTCGAATCTCAATAGCCATATCTCGCTTATCCTTCCGTTTGGCATGGAAGAAACTTGTAACGCCTCCTGACTTTCTGAAGTCTTCCTCGTACTCTTTCAACGCCAAAGTTTTTATAGCATCTATCCATCTCCCTTTTTCGCTCTGCCTAGCTAATGATTTAAAGAATTCACACTTTTCTCGCCAATGAGTCTGATACGTCTTCCACTTGCGGCTAGTATCATCTATAAGTACAGCCTCTGATAGGATAAGATGGTTGAAGGTTAAATGCCATCTTTGAAGTACATCAGCTTGGCGCACTTCTTCATTGAAACTCCTTGTCTTTGGATCATTAACAAAACCAGCAACATCAACCCAGTTATTGAATCGTAGCTGAAGTGCGGCCTGCTTAGCAAAGTTATAAGTAAGATACTCTCTGATTTCCTGCTCAGGGATAGCAAGCCTTTTGATCCCAAAGCTCAAAAAGCGTTTGCTACGCTCAGCGGTTCTACTACCAACAGCCATTTCGGGAGTAGGGTCGCCATTTTCTCCTGATTCCAATCGGTGTAACTCAGAGGAGATCTGAGTCAAACCAATCGTTTTCTGATAAATAAAATCAGCTACAATGGATGGTAGCTCTGTTTCCTTATTGACAGTAATACCATTTTCGTTCTGATTACTGAATACATAACATCCAGTAAACGGAGTGTCCACAGTTAATGGGGCCTTTTCGCCGGTAACATCATAGGGGCGTAAGGCTCCCGCACTAACTGCATTTAAATCCATGAGGGCCGCATACCCATTTGCATAGTAGAAGTCCAGTTCGGTATTCCAAGTAGTTGCGTCCTCGGGTAGATAAACGTATACCAGGATAGAGTAGTTAGTATTATGCGCTGGATAATTGTTACGAATCTGCGTTATTATATCGATTATTGATCCACTGCCCGTACCTCCTGCTAAACCAGCGCAAATGTGAAAAGTAACATCTGTTTCATTGGTAGCCTGCTGTAGCTTTGTAACCCGCTGAGCAAGTGATGTATTAAATACCTTTGCATTACTGGCAAACAAGATGCGCCCCATCCGTCGGCGTTGCATTCCGGCCGTTTTTTGACCTCTTGAGTCATTTATCAGGTCAATCCAAAACTCCTTGTCACCAATAAAATCTTTTACTCCTGGGTATCTTTCTATTTCAGCAAACTTACTAGCCAGGTTATCCGATTTAAGCTCTAGAAAGTTACTAGTTCCCAAAGCTATAGATTCGCCCATAACCTCCCACTCTGACTCCTTGTTGTATTCATCAGTGCTTGAATCGATGTACAAGTACTCAATATTGTTGGGATGCTGATTTCTGTATTGCTGGTAGACTAATTTCTTAAATGCTCTAACTACCTTGCCGCCCGTGCCTCCTGAAACAATTAGTAGATGATTAGCCATGATTGACTCTTGTTGATAGTGGAATTTAATGTTTTACAGACTGCTCTTGATATCCTTATAAGCTGCAAAACCAATAAGGCCAAAGGGGATTAACTGCACCAGAAAAAAGGCCAGCACTAAACAAATGCGTGAGATGGTGACTACTCGCGGGGCCTGTACCAATAACTCATCTTTTATATGTTTAGCTGCCAGATCAATTGCATTTTCTGTTGGATAGCTTTTTCCAGGATAACTTTTAAAAAAAGATGCTACATCTGAATGAATTACTTCAGTAGGAAGAGAGGGAGTAGCCCATACAATTTTACTCAGGAATGGGTGCATTTCATCAAAATTTGTACATGCCTCATTAGAATATATCTGAGCAGCAAGAAGCTTGGAGTCCTTATGGGACACTGGAATAGAACCTTCCTCAATGGGAGGGAAAGTAGAAATGTCTTCTTTACCCGATTCTTTAACTTTATTATAGGTCTTCTCAAAAGTACTTTGGCTCCAAACCTGATCCTCCTTAATATTTACCTGCCAAATTTCAATCTGCGCCTGCGTGATCTCCCGCATGAAAGTTAATCCCGCAAATGCCAGCACGAAAAAGAAAGTCAGTGTACAGGCCAGGGCAGTGAATATTTTATGGGTAGAAGTTAGTTGAAATCTTTTATTTAAAAGTTGTACATAGTGCAGGCATATCCAACCGCAAAGTAGAGAGAAGCCAAGTGCAGCCGCAAGAGTAAGACTTAAATTTCCGGGAGTAAATCTGCCAAGACCCTCAGAAACAATAGTGATCAGTTCAAGTAGCCAATTCATACTGGGTTTTAGTTTGATAATGGATTAAATGGATCTGATGTATGTGTATACGATTCAGAAAAACACCTATTTATTCTATCTTTTTCATTAACTAGCGCTTGGCTGTAGCCCGCGTAGTTATTTGCAATTTATCAACAGCTAATGTTTCCTGCTGCTTCTGATTACATTTAAGAGTTGCTATGATTGCCGACAGTGGTCCTTCTATAATTTTATATCCATCTTCTTCGCGCATGTGCACCTTCTTTTTAGAATCAGTCGGGATTGGACAAAAAGGAACTTCAGAAGCATAGGCTAACAAGTACTCTGTGCCAAATGGAGCAGAGCATACGAAAGTTGACTGAGGTGATATACGGACGGGTTTATTTTCTTGCCCCGGTTTGATTTCGAAGTCATTTTCCAATAGAGTATGAGTTCCATCAGCTAACCGGTATAACAACCTTAAATAGCATGGCCGGTTAGCCACGACCTCTATGCGCATTTGCTGCCCCTCCCAATATTCAACTCCTGAACGTCCCCGATCAGTATTGACCTCAATTGTCAAAGAAGTTTTAGCTTCAGGAACAAGTTGTTTAAGTGTATCCTGAATTGCAACTACCTGCTGGTATGTTACAGGCTTCAGACGTAAGCCTTGTTGGTCTAGCCAGGTAAGTGGTAGTTCCATATTCTCATATTTCACTAAGACTTTATTAGTTTTACTATCTAGCAGCTCCGCTACCAGCCGCAAATTATTGATATCTTCCTGGTAATAGCCTCTTATATATAGTGGTGTTTCCATAGACTGAGCTGTGGATACGGCTTCTATTTTGGCTTGTTTCTGAAGGCAACTGCTAAAAGTAGCGTATATACGATCAGAGAGTTCATCATTGATTCCGCAACTGTTATATGTAAAAGCTGCAAGTGTGAGCTTTGCAGTTTTGTCAGGTATTTGTTGTTTGATGTTGTTAGTTAGTGAAGATAAAGCCGTTAGAAGATCCATCGGTTGTTCTACTGGCTCTTCATCAGTGGCTTTTAAATCTTGGTTTGTTAATATAAAGGCTGAAGTAGGCCATTTATCTACTTTACTGATGCCCGTAATCTTAAAATTAAGGAACGTCTCAGCTGCTTTGCTATATGTAAAATGTACCCGAAACTCTGTTAGATTCTGATAGTGAAGCTTTGTGCCGTGCAAATCAATACCTTTCAATTGTTTGTCAAGATATACGTTCACATAAGGCTCTCCATCTTTAGTCTTTTGGATATCATAATGCGCATCATCAATGTTCAAACTGTTTTCTAATGGCTTACCTCCCGAGAAAATGCGGCAATCCTTAATATATTCCTCTACAGAAGTATAGGCTCTGACTGCTGTCCTGAACTCATTAAAAATAAGTACGTCCCTATTAAGAAAAGCATCCTTTATTAATCCATTTAATTGGCCTTGTAGAGCCTCAAATGGCTGGTTGACTTCATAATTCGTTAAAATCTCAACATTTGCCAGGTATTTATCATGAATCAGTTGTCGAGCTGTCTTAGCTATTTTATTTTTTTCAGTCTGAGTATAGGATTGTGCCTTTATATAGGATGTCCCAATTGATAGTAGAAGGAGCAATATGTAAAGAGATAATCTCATACAAATTTATTTCACTTTTCTACTCCACGATTATTTGAGATAAAAGTATTACGGATTTTATTATGAAGTCCCTTTGGTAGGCAGGTTGTTTCAGACGAGCGACATAAATCGCTGATGAGCCAACCCGAATTATCAGAGTCCCGGTTAAACTGCCGTAACTGGATAAGCCATCGCATTGGAGTGTTAATCCACAAAGAGGAAATTTCTAAAGTCTGAGGGCGAAGTTGGCCATTGGAATGAAAGTAGGCAAAGGTATTCAGCAGACTATCATTAGGATATGAATCATCAATAAAATAATTTATGCTTTGTCCTGCGTTAAGATGTTTGAACAGCGCCATAAAATTCATTTCATGAGCATTAGGTGGAATAAACTTTGATACATTCTTTGTAGTAGTGTCTTTATCTAATGTACCCGTACTTGTCAACAGAAAAGGTGCGTCAATACTAATGATCTCCCAAAGCCAATTACTACCTGCACGCTCCTTTTTTAAGTACATTTTGTATTCATGCGTTTGCTGCTTCCAAATGGCGGACCCCCGGACTTCTGCGTACATATTCTCATTAGGGGCTATTAAAGTCCCTGGTTTGAATGATTCGCAGACTTCATATAGAAATTGATCAACTACATATTTATATACACTATTGCTACTACTATTACGGATTAATCTATCGTCTTCTAAGTCAAAAAGTTTCCAGATACGCTGCTTCCTTGCTGCATGGTCATGATGACCATTAATTGAATCATTGTCAGGGCCAACTAAATCATTAAAGCGTTTTACAAAATCATTTGTGTAGTGTATCCTAGCCTTCATAAAAGGCTCAGGAGCTAGTCGTTGATGTTTATAAGTACCCAGAAGTGAATCCCCCCTATTTATTGAATGGTCAACAAGCGAGTCATTTTTAAAAAATAGGGAATCTGTCTCCTGTCCGTTAGTAAGCTTTGGCAAGAGACAAAGGCCAATAAAAAAACAGAGGATGACAAGCTGTCTCATAGGTGCTATTGCACAGATTTCTTTGGAGTAATTTCTGCTACACGTATATCACCTAGTAGTACAGTCCATCTGTTTTCTTCATAAAAAGGATCTTTACGATTGCGAAGGTCAACGTCCATATTTTTGCTTGTTTTATCTTCATACATAATCTTTCCATTATTACCCTTACCCTGAAAGCGTTGAAAGTAAGTAGCAGTGGTCACATATCCGGTGTTCGTTTTTTCCCAGTCGTTGATAAGGGCTAAATCATAGAACGTTATCGATATATCGAAGTATTTTTTTTCGAGATTTTTTAAGCGTCTTAAATATATGGAAAGTGGATACTCTTTGATCAATGTTTTAGTCTTGACAGAACCAACCTGCATAGTAGAGTTAGGCATAAAAAGTCGTAGAGCGTTCTCAATAGCCAGTTCACGAGTCTGATCAGACTGTTTAGGATCTGAAATGATAGTTAAGAAGGTTTGAAATTCATTTACCTTAAACTCTACCAGCTCCTGAAACGCTCTTAATTGTTTTGGGTTCAGTTTGTCCTCGTTGACATTACCATCCTGATCAACTGGCAATGGGTCGTTTTGACCCTGGCCAAATGATGAAACAGGGCTTAGGCTTATAGAGAATATAAGCATTGTAAAATAGTATAGTGATGTGCGCATAGCTTATAATAATTAAAATTTTATCTTGATAATGTGTAGCATGAGGGCTAAAAAGCTCGCAAATACTTACTGATATTTAAAAATGAATTTTCCACGTAATCGCCCTTCAATATACGGGGGCTGTTTATAGCCTCTTACTTCTAGGCCTCTGTCCACTTTATCTATTAATTCAAATATATCCTGTCCTGGTACATCAATATGTTTGATTAGTTCACTTGTGAAAAGCCCATTTTTTTCATCTCCATCCAGAGCTGATTTGCCTGGCTCAGTAGCATAAACAATCATGGTCCCTACCGGAGGATTGGTAGGTGCAAAAACAGGTTCGCCAGCGCCTCTGCGCCAGGAGCGATAGGGATTATTCCGGCAAGCGTCCCAGAATACCAGATTTGAACCACTGGGATTGGTCTCTTCCATACGGGCGATTAGCTGTCGTAATGGAAAACATTCGAATTCTACATCTGCTTCAGCTGTTGGGTCAGTGTCTACTGGTTGTATGTAATTGACACCGTTAACCATAAGTCCATGACCGGCATAGAAAAAAAGGCTAATACTTTTGTCAGTCAAGCTATTTGTAAATGTATCAACTGTTTTCTTTAAATCCTTCCGGCCTTGGTTTTCATGAAGAGTTACAGTGAATCCTAGCTTTTCAAGTCGCTCCCTAATTGCTTGTCCGTCATTTATTGAGTTTTTTAAGGGATACTTTTGATATGCCTCATTTGCAATAATAAGAGCCACACGCTTTTGAGCCGACGTTTCAGCCGCAACTGCATTGGAGGAAGGAGAGACAGCATTATAAGTAATGTAGTATGAACTGGAGGTTGTAGCGCCGCCAGAATTAGATACAACAAAATGCACTTCATTTGCACCCTGAACCAATGAGAGTTCTTGAGTGATTTCCTGGCCACAATTTACTTTTTTGAAACCACGAGTTGGTCCGCCTATGGTTTTACCATTATGGACGAAATGATAATCGATTAATGGAGCGTCTGACTGCACACAAACCGATAAAGTAAAATTATTTTGCTCTACTGTTAACTGTTGAATTTGGGGGTTTTGCCAAACAATAGTAGGGGCTTGAGTAGGGGCTTGAACTTTTAATTTTGATTGCACCCAATCACCTTTATATTTCAATGCTCCTTTCTGTGCCATTGCAGAAAGTGCTATATGTAATATACAAAAAATTATTATTATCTTTTTCATACTCAAAAATTAAAAAGTTAACATTAATCCTATCATTGGCGTCTTATCTGCATAACTTAGTGTTATCCCTTGTTTAATATTTCGCTTTTTCCGATCGTTGCTAAGACCTTTAAAGAAAGTATAAGCTACATCAGTAACAAGTATAGATGCCGCCATACTCATGGCTATCAAATATTCATGGTGAGACTTATTAGCTTTATTATAATAAGGTTGGGCATTTCGCTCATAACGTTCACTTTGATAGAGGCTATACTGACTATTAGACCTTTTCTTTTGTAGTATACTGTATCCAAGCAAACCACCGTAAGCCACTGTTATAAGGGGCCTTAAGCCTATCTTATTATACGGCTGAACAAAAATATTGCCTATTCCAGGTGCAATCACGGAGATAAGCGCATTTATAGGACCACCACCAATTGAATCAACTGTCTTAGGTTCTTTAAATTCTACAATTCCAATTATAGGTCTGATTTCTTCATCAAGTTGTTCACCATCCAGAGCATATTCCCAAACTATTACTTTGTTTATACCTGCTGTTATATTTCTGCCAATATCGCCACTTAGTGTTTTCATTTTAAGAAAGCCTTGCTTTTTGCCTTCCACTTGAAGATATACTGAGTCTTTAACTGAAACATCTGAAATGTTATATGTTACTTTTACTCTTTGCACATCTATTTCCACACGAATATCTGATACTATAGGCTGAGCAAATAGTAAATTGTTTTCACTTGACCATAGTAGTAAGATAAAAAAGAAAAGGTTAAATGGCTTCATGTAATATCTGGTACTTTTTTGTACAATGACTAGTTAAAGGCAACTCTTTTCTTGTTGCCATAATTGCATCACTTCTGCATCATTTAAAGCTTTCTCATAAATTCTGATATCATCAAGTTTACCTTTGAAATAACGGTTCCATACTTGGTGATAACCAAATATAACTGTGCTTGTCGCTGACAGTGGAGCATTTCCTCCTCGTTCAGAGTTTCTATAATTAGTACCCATAACCTGCGTGCCATTGAGATAAAGCTTCATTTGATTTGGTTCAATTGAAGTATTCGCACTTCCTTGCCATACAGCTACTACATGAACCCATTGATTTAAAAGCGAGGAGAAGGGTACTTTAATAGTTTTCAGTATATGATCTCCATCTAGCCCAAAATTCAATTTGAAAGCATTATTATCATTTATATCCTTATCAAAAAATAAACTTAAACTTTTGGCAGGGCTATCAATACTTCTTTCCAAACCTCTAAACTGACTAATTGCTACCGGTCCCTGATTTGGATCTGATACATTTACCCACACAGAGAAAGAGTAGGAAAGCAAATTCGTTGGAGTATAAGGAAGAATAATATAATCGTTAATACCATCTAAGGAATACGCCATATTGGGATTGCCACAACGGTCTGAGGTAGGGGAAGCTCCTTGAATTTGACCATTGTACTTATTGCCACTATCGTCTCTTCCAGAATTATTTAAAGGATAATAAGCAATTTGCCCAAGAGTGAGATCCTCCCCGAGTGTAGTCAGTTTGTTAATGTTACTATAGCTTGTATCTATGGCATTGATTGCAAAAGCTCTATAAAAATAGGAAGTATTTGGCTTTAATGTTAACTTAATAGACGTATTTATACCAGCAGAATTAGCAGGCACCTGAATATACTGTTTGTCATTTGAAATAAAAGTAGGGGCAGAATTAGTGGGTGAAAAAATAATTCCAACATGAGTAGCTGGGGGATTGCCTACGTCATCAAGTTTCAAAGTAACGGTTGCTTCATTTCTTCCGATAGAACTAACATTAACTATTGTCACAACAGGGGAAGCTCTTGTCTGAAACGTTTTGACACTACCATAGCCAGTACCGGCACTATTCGAAGCATAACCGCGTACGTAGTATGTTTTGTTAGGAACTAAATTAGATAAGGAAAATGTGGCAAAAGAATTATTAGGAAGGTTTCCTTCTGTTTTGACTGTTGCATCAGATTCTACCAGAGGAGTGCTATTAGTCGTAGAATAGCATATTCCATATCTGGTAATCTGACCGTTTCCATTGCTACTTATAGCCATTCGTATCGTAGCCATTGATGTACTTACATTCGCTGGCTCCTCAGTGATTACAGTTGGAGCAATAATATTCTCTACTAATATATCCTTTGTCAGTGTTGTAACATCCCCGCATATATTAGTTATTGTAACATTTACTTTGTAAGTACCAGGATTTAAAAATGTGTGTTTAGTTTGAAGGGTAGAAGTCGTAACATACTTCCCATCCCCAAAAAACCACTCAACTTTATCTATGGAGCTATTTTTTGAGGTTAGTGATAAATCAACTGTCAAGAGATTTGACTGAATATTTAATTGTACAGGGGTTTGATCACACTTTGGAAACTCCCTTTTAGGTAGGTCAAAGCCGTAACATCCTAGTAGCCATACTGCTGAGATAGAAAGGCTTAGATATATAGATAGGGATAAAGCAGTGCTAGGTAAATTTATTTTCATATAGCGTGAATATATACTATAAAGCCCTCATAAATGAGGCTTTGGCATCTATTAAACAGCCGCAACTTGCACAGAACTATGTACAAATAGCGGGGAGACTATTAAAAGTAACTGAGTAATGAATATTATGCGGGGGAATAAATATTGCAAGAAATTTTTAAACAAGCAAGTGGTAAAATAGTCACTAATCTTTTGGGACGCACTTTAAGCAAACCTTTTTTTAATAAATGGAATCATACTCGAAGCTAACAACAAGATAAGTACCTTATAACCAACGATATGCAGGTTATAAGTTGCGCAAGTAAAAAGGAATAGCGAATTTCCATAAAGTGATTTGATTTTGAGTTAGATCACCATCTAACTTTCCTTTACTCAAACCCTTTGGGCTGCAAACCCGATTTTCTATCCGAGCGGATGCAAGTCAAACAGAGCGGGGTGCTGACAGCGACCGCATACCGTTCGGAGCTTAGGTCTGTTCCCTCAGCGACCCGTTCACTTGCCTCTCTCTGATTAGCAATAGGCAAGTTACCAAATCTTAGAATCATGTCATACTACAAATCTAAAGGGCGATCCGCTTTTTTCGGAGGATAGTCAAAGATTATGAATATACTGTATCTTCTTCTATTGCTTGGTTCTATTTGGCCAACATTCAGTTTATGTTGCAACGCATTCACTATTCCTGCCAAAATTTATTTCCCAACACCCTCTTAGGGAATAAATCTTAATATGCTCTGAAAGAGAAGACCTCAATTTGTTGGCGAGTCTGTTGGCGACCTAAAAGAAATGAGCCACCTAACATTGTTGCTAAGTGGCTCATTTTCAGGCTCCCGAAGCTGGGCTCGAACCAGCGACCCTCTGATTAACAGTCAGATGCTCTAACCGACTGAGCTATTCGGGAGTATGTAGTGCCGGAGATGATACCCTATGACTAACAGTCAGATGCTCTAAACGACCGGCAAACGTTTTGTGAGCTATTCGGGAGTATGTATGCCAGTGGATACCCTCTGCTGTGATCAGATGCTCCGGGCGACTGGCAACGTCCTGTGAGCAGTTGGGGTGTCCCCAATCCAGTTGTTATTCTGAATTGTGGGTGCAAATTTAGGGACTCTTTGAGTACAGTGCAATACCTTGCCCAAAAAAATATTAGTTCCGGACGTGCTCTAAGATTAACTCCTTGACTCTCTTGGCGTCTCCTTTGTTAAAATTATTCATAATTATTTCGGGCCGCATGCGGGGAATCACACGAATGGTGGCGAATAGTACCCCGTTTTCGATCTCAACCCCGGATATATCGTTATAGAACACGAAGTTGTCGGTGCTGCTGAACATTTTACGGACTTTGAAGGTAACGCCCTTCTCTCCAAAAATGACCTCGTCCGGAAACATCGGGTTTTTTAAACTACTTGCTTTGAATCGCTCATTCATGCTAATTGGGTCTGGTTTAGGTTAGTTACTGCTAACGGGCAAATATACGGTACAATCCGGCGGGGTTCCAACTTGTAGTACCTCTAAAATAAAACATCAGTGCCAGTCGGGGACTGGCACTGATGCATAGAATCTGATGTCAAATTGATAGTGTGTGCTTGCTTCTGTGTGTGTATGTGTACTTACTAGTGTGTGTATAGTGGGTTAAATCGTACTCTTACGCAATTCAGTTAAGAGAATTTTCAGCTGGTACCCGGTTAAAGCCCGGTTGAGCTGCAAGCGTCAGGAACTTTCTGCTGCTTTGTTGATACCAAAATTACAGGATCGCCGGTCAGGAATCGGGAAAGTTTCGACAAACGGTATTTATCGAAAGACGAATTGCAGCAAAAAGACCTTTTATGGTTTCCGGAAGGAAAGTATGAATGGATAGAAAATGGCTCAATCAGGCCAGTGGTACGTGAACTACCTTCTTGGTGGCAAAGAAATCCTCGCTGAAATAGTCCGAAAGTTCGTAGGTATTTACCTTACGTCCCAGCTCCTCGATTTCTTCGGTGAGGTCGCCGCCTTTCAGGTACAGCACGCCGTTTTTGAGATCATGGAAAGAGTTACGGCTGATGCTCTGCCTTACCCAGCCTACAAAGGGTTTCAGGCGGGTAACGGCCCGGCTCACCACAAATTCGTAGGTATCGTTTAGTTTTTCCGCCCGCACCTGCTCCGCCCTTACGTTGTTGAGCTGCAGCGCCTGCGTTACCTCCTGCACTACCTTTATTTTTTTGCCGATACTATCGACCAGATGAAACTGTACCTCCGGAAACATTACGGCCAGGGGTATACCGGGAAAGCCGCCCCCCGTACCTACGTCGAGCACAGTGGTACCGGGCTTGAACCGGATTACTTTGGCAATACCCAGCGAGTGTAGTATGTGGCGCTCGTAGAGCGTATCAATGTCCTGCCGGGATATAACGTTGATCTGCGCATTCCAGAAGCGGTAGGCCTCGTCCATCTGCGCCAGTTGCTGGCGTTGGGTAGCGGTCAGGTCCGGAAAGTAATGCAGTAGTTGTTCCATTCGATTTTCTATTTAACTTCTTCCGGCCGTTAACGCCACTGTACTTTGGCTTTGCGCCGGATGAGCAGCATAAAGCCCATAAAGAGGTAGTAAACAAAAAAGGCCAGGTCCATGAACAAAAAGCTGTATACTTCCACGGTTCGGTCGAGGCGTTTATTAATGCTCCCCAGTACAATAGCCTGCACCAGCCACCGCAGTACAAAGGCTCCGCCGAGTATCTGCAGAAAGAGCAGGTCCTGACTGTAAATACCATATACCAGGCAGGCCAGGCCAACGACCCATACCCCCACGTGCGAGCCCGAAAGCAGTCCCAGCAGAAATTTATACCGCGCTTTGTAGAGCTTCCCTACCGACAGGTGCCTTTTTTTCTGGACAAACCAGCTATTCCAGCTGGTTTTGGGCACCGAGTACATAAAAGAATTGGGGTCCAGGTTGATAGCCGTATTCTCAGGAGTAGCTGCCTGATTCATAAACAGGTCGTCGTCGCCACCTACCACTCCCTTGTGCGTGTAGAACCCTTTGGTGGCAAAAAAAAGCGAAGTACGGTACATCAGGTTGCGACCCACGCCCATGTAAGGCCACCCGGTCCGGGCGAACGACAGGTACTGAACAGCCGTATAGAAAGTTTCGCAACGAATAAACCAGTTCAGCAGCCCTGCTTTCCTTATATAAGGGGAGAAACCAAGTACTATGTCTTTTCCGTCCGATAGCTGAGCTACCATACTCGTGATCCAGTTGGTACCCGTCGGACGGCAGTCGGCATCGGTCATCAGGGCAATGGGGTAGCGGGCGTGTTTCATCCCAACCGACAGCGCGTACTTTTTAGGGGTAATGTGCTTGTGCTCGGTATCAATTCGGATAAAGCGCACGTATTCCCAGTCAAATACGTGCTTTTTCAGGAAGTCATGGGTACCGTCGGAGGAGCGGTCGTCCAGTACCAGTACTTCAAACTCCGGGTAGTCCTGGGCATCCAGCAGGGGGAGGAGTTCCGTCAGGTTTTCCAGTTCATTCCACGCACACACCAGTACAGTAACGGCCGGAGCGCCGGGAGCGGCCTCCGTGTACTGTTTATATCCCATAAGACGGGCGAACACAAACAAATAGTAGAAGAGCTGTATCAGAATAAAAAATCCGAGAAGAGCAAGTAAAAGTTCCGCCACGCAGTAAAGGATTAGTCGCACCAAGTTTTGGCAAATATACAGTCATTGTCAGGATTCTTTAAGAGCATCCTCTTATTTTTGCGGCTACAACAACAACTTGCCGAATGAATTTTTTTTTAGAAGCGCAGGATACCTCCACCAAAGCACGTGCCGGCCGGATTGAGACCGATCACGGCACCATTCAGACGCCTATTTTTATGCCGGTAGGCACGGCCGGAACGGTTAAGGCGGTACACCAGCGCGAGCTCCGGGATGACATTAAAGCGCAGATAATTCTTGGGAATACCTACCACCTCTACCTACGGCCGGGTCTTGATATTATCCAGAAAGCAGGGGGATTACACGGCTTCAACGGCTGGCAGCGGCCTATCCTGACCGACAGCGGCGGGTATCAGGTCTATTCGCTGGCCGGAACGGGGAGAAAAATCAACGAAGAAGGTGTGGCATTTAAGTCCCACATTGACGGCTCCCTCCACACTTTCACCCCCGAGCGCGTCATGGACATCCAGCGGGTCATCGGCGCGGACATAGTCATGGCCTTTGACGAGTGTACCCCTTACCCCTGCGAGTATGGCTACGCCCAGCAGTCCATGGAGATGACACACCGCTGGCTACGACGCTGTTGCGACCGCTTTGACCATACCGAAGGACTTTACGGATACAGCCAGACACTCTTTCCCATTGTGCAGGGCAGCGTTTATAAAGATCTGAGACAGCAGTCGGCCGAAACCATTGCGTCGTTTGGTCGGGAAGGGAACGCCATCGGGGGGCTATCGGTTGGCGAGCCGGCCGACATCATGTACGAACTCACTGAGGTAGTGTGCGATATTCTGCCCAAAGACAAACCCCGCTACCTGATGGGAGTAGGTACCCCGGCTAATATTCTGGAGGGCATAGCGCTGGGTGTAGATATGTTCGATTGTGTTATGCCTACCCGTAATGCCCGCAATGGCATGATTTTTACCACAGATGGGATAATCAACATCCGGAATGAGAAGTGGAAGGATGATTTGTCGCCAATTGATAAAAACCTGGGAGGATATGCCAGTACCTTTTATTCAAAAGCCTACCTTCGCCACCTGATAAAGTCCGACGAAATGCTCGGTGCTCAGATCGCCAGCGTCCACAATTTAACGTTTTATTTGTGGTTAGTCAACCAGGCAAGAGAGAAAATAGTGGAGGGTCACTTCCGAAATTGGAAAAGTGAAATTGAGAAAAAGATAATGCAACGCCTTTGAAAGTTAACGAATGCGCTTTTTTTTCGGGGTAAAATTCCGGAAATTTAGGAAATTAAAGCATTTAGGCTAATTTTAGGTACCAATATAAATTGGTTAACTCATAGGGTTAACCTACTTTTGTGGCAAGCGTAATACGGTCAAATAAACTGTTAGGCCGTACGGTTGTTATTAAAACAGAAACCTTGTTCATCTCATAACGCTAACCTGTATAGTATGAAAAAAATATCCCTGTTGATTAGTTCGCTTGCCCTGGGGTCACTAATGGCGTTGCCATTGAGCGCACAGCCATTAAGCTCACAGCAACCGCCTCTGACGCAGCCCACACAGCCGAACTCACCGGATTACAATCCTAATGCTGCTTACGAAGGCCCCTATAAGTTGAATACCTGGTCTATTTCCATCCATGGCGGACCTACTCAATTCTTTGGCGACCTCAGAGAGTATGATTTCAAACCGGTTACCGAAAATTCGTCGGACAGCTACAGCGAGTGGGGAACATTTCAGGGGGGAATAACGCTGAACAAGCAACTTACGTATTTATTTGGGCTACGGGCTGACGTAACAGCCGGCGCCCTGCGCGGTATGAAGCGTCGCTTATATTCCCGCTACTTCCGTAGTTCCTATACGGATTTTGCTGTGGCAGCTACTGTCAATCTAAAAGGCCTCTTCTTTGGCGGCACCAAAATGAAACACTGGAAAATTGATGGTTACGTGGGAGCCGGTCAGGTTTGGTATAACTCTACCGCTTACGAACTGGGTACCGGACAAACCCTGCGCAGTACCAATGGCGCCACCAATGACTGGATCATTCCTTTGGGTATGACCTTCAACTATGAGCTGAGCCGCCGTCTGGATCTGGGCATTGACTTCCGCGTCAATCACGTTAATTCGGATATTGTAGATGCCACTTTCGGCGGAGATTTCTCAAGAGACCCCAACGACGGAACCAACATTAACGGCTTCACTACCAACCGCCGGGGTAATTCGGCACTGGACAAGTACGGCTACGGTGCTGTGATGCTTACCTATAAGTTAGGCAAAAACCCGCTGCGCGTAACCAAAACGGATGGCAAATACGAGTACACGCCTGAGGAGGGCTTCTATCACCTGCGCTACACCGATCCCAAGCTGCTCGTAAAGCCGCCTAAGATCCTGACCCTGGAAGAAATGGATTCGGTAGCCAAAGCCAATCGTCCGCCTGATATTGACCCACGTCTGCTGCTTGATACTGACGGTGACGGTGTATCTGACTTTTTTGACAAAGAGCCTAACTCACCCGCCGGTAGTGTAGTAGATGGTAGCGGTCGCGTTATAGACTTCGACCGGTACGTGAAGGATGCGATAGCCTCGGGTGCTACCTGTAGCGAAATATTCACCAACGTGATGTTTGATACCGATAAGAGTATCATCAAGCCTGAGTACCGCGAGATGCTCACCAACGTAGCTACCCTGATGAACCGCTCGGGCTGCCGCCTGCAACTGGCCGGCCACGCTGACCGCCGCGCTTCTGACCGCTACAACATGGCCTTGTCGCGCCGCCGGGTAGATGCCGTTCGTGACTTCCTGGTTAACGAAGGAGGCTTACAGGATGCCAGCAAGATCATTGTTGACTATTTCGGTTCATTCAAGCCGATTGCTGATGGTACTTCCCGCACCGGTCTGCAAAGAAACCGCCGCGTAGAACTGAAACTGCTGCCTTAATACAGGCCTCTGCTACTTACTACTAAGAAAAAGGCTCCCCGCGGGGAGCCTTTTTTCAGTCACCTCATCAAATGAAGGTGAGCCTTTTCCTAAAAAACGGACTATTAAGTACTATCCTTGTGTACGATTTACTACTGGCAAAAGAAAGAAAAATAGCTGTCATTGGGCTAGGGTACGTAGGACTTCCTATTGCTCTTGAATTTGCTAACAAGTTCAGTGTCGTCGGCTTTGATATTAATCAGGAACGCATTGAGCGCATGCAGCAGAGCATTGATCCCTCCCGTGAAATCAGTCCCGAAGACTTCGAAGGCAAAGAAATCTGCTTTACCAGCTCCGGCGATGACCTCCGGCAGGCGCACTTCTTTGTCATAGCGGTACCTACCCCCGTTGATGCCTACAAGGTACCTGACCTCAAGCCGCTGCAAAAGGCCTCGGAGCTGGTAGGGAAAGCTCTCAAGAAAGGCGACTTCGTTGTTTTTGAATCGACGGTGTATCCGGGATGTACCGAAGACGACTGCCTTCCCCTGCTGGAAGAGCACTCGGGCCTGAAAGTTGGGCAGGACTTTAAAATAGGATATTCACCGGAGCGTATCAATCCGGGTGATAAAAACCGCGCTCTGCCCGATATTCTGAAAATTGTTTCGGGCAGCGATACCGAAGCGCTGGAGGAAATTGCGGCCGTCTATGGTAGTGTTATCAGGGCGGGGGTCTACAAAGCTCCCACCATTAAAGTAGCCGAAGCCGCCAAAGTTATCGAAAATACCCAGCGCGACCTGAATATATCCCTGATGAATGAGTTGGCCATCATATTTGACCGGATGGACATAGATACGCAGGAGGTAATAAAAGCCGCGGGTACCAAGTGGAATTTTCTGCGGTTTTACCCCGGACTGGTGGGTGGGCACTGCATTGGCGTTGACCCGTATTACTTGCTTCACAAGTCCAGACAGCTCGGCTACGACCCGCAGGTAATCAACAGCGGCCGGCGCATTAACGATGCCATGCCGGCTTTTGTGGCCAAAAAACTGGTGCAAATGCTGATTCAGAAAGGCAAAAACCCGCAAAGCGTTCGGGTACTGGTGATGGGCATTACCTTCAAGGAAAACGTAGCCGATATTCGCAATTCAAAGGTGGCCGACCTGGTTAAAGAGCTGATGCAGTACTCGGTACATGTACATATCGTCGACCCGCATGCTTCACCCAATGAAGTAGCTCATGAGTACAACCTGACGCTGGTCGACAACCCCTCCAACCGCTACGACGCGGTGGTCGTGGCTGTGGCTCACGATGAGTACCAGGAGTTGGGGAACGATTATTTTACAGCCATCTGTCAGCCAGACGCCATCCTGATGGATCTGAAAGGGCTTTACCCCAACCAAAACCAGCACCTGACGTACTGGCGTCTCTAACTTTCACTAACAAATTGCCTACATCATACAACAAACATTTTATTTACATTTATGAAAGAATTCGACTATCTGGTCGTTGGAGCCGGACTTTGGGGCTGCGTATTTGCACACGAAGCTACCAAACGTGGTAAAAAATGCCTGGTTATTGACCGCCGTAACCACATTGGCGGCAATACCTACTGCGAAAATATGGAAGGTATTAATGTACACAAGTACGGAGCCCATATCTTCCACACCAATGACAAGGATATCTGGGACTACGTTAATTCATTTGTGGAATTTAACCGCTACACCAATTCCCCCGTAGCAAATTTTAACGGAGAGTTATATAACCTCCCTTTCAACATGAATACTTTCTACCAGTTGTGGAAGGTACGCACACCGGACGAAGCCAAGGCCAAAATAGCCGAGCAAGTCAAAGAAGCCGGTATAAAGGAGCCCACCAACCTGGAAGAGCAGGCTATTTCGCTGGTAGGCGTAGATATGTACGAGAAACTGATAAAAGCCTATACCGAAAAACAGTGGGGACGTAAGGCTACGGAGCTGCCCGCTTTTATTATCAAGCGGCTACCGGTTCGGTTTACTTTTGACAACAACTACTTCAACGACCGCTACCAGGGTATACCCATTGGCGGGTACAACAAGCTGACCGAAGGCCTACTGGAAGGGGTCGAACTAAGGCTGGAAGTGGATTTCTTCGCCCACCGGGAGGAGCTTGGCGCACTGGCCGATACCATCGTATATACCGGAAAAATTGACGAGTACTTTGACTTCCGCTTTGGTGCCCTGGAATACCGCAGCCTGCGCTTTGACGACGAGATTTTGGATACTGAAAACTACCAGGGCAACGCGGTAGTTAACTATACAGATGCCGAAACGCCCTTTACCCGTATCATTGAGCACAAGCATTTTGAGTTTGGAACGCAACCCAAAACAGTCATTACCCGCGAGTACCCGCAGGAGTTTTCACCAGGAGCCGAGCCTTATTATCCTATCAATGATGATAAAAACGACCAGCTTTTCCGTCAGTACAAAGCCCTGGCCGAGCAGGAGCAGCATGTAATCTTTGGCGGTCGGTTAGCAGAATACCGCTACTATGATATGCACCAGGTAATAGGATCAGCGTTAAAAAAAGTAAAAGTTCATTTTGGGAACCAATAAAAACAAAATATGATGTTTAAAAGCCCAGGTGGGGTGTTCGTGGTGATGCTCCTGCTGAGTGCCTGCCGTACTCAGCAGGAAGCCCCCCGAATCACCTCCTCTCAGCTTAGCCCTCCGTCCATCATGATCGATCAGGGAGCCTATCTTATAAAGCCCGGTGATCGGCTCCGCATCCGTAACCTTAACTGGCTGTCAGAACTGATGCCGGACCCCAACCAGGTACGAGCAGGCACGGCGGCCGGTGGAAGCGAAGGCGGATTTGTGGTAGCAGTCAGCTCAGAAGGACTGGTTAGTATGCCCGAAATCGGAAGACTAAAGGTAGAAGGCCTTACCCGAAAGCAGGTAGCCGATACGCTTTCGGTACTGTACAGCAACGTGGTACGCGACCCGTTGTTTGAAGTAGAAATAACCAACCTGCGGGTAAAAGTACTGGGCGCGGTCAATAACCAGGGGCTCATTCTGCTCGACAAAGAGTACCAGTCGCTGGGCGACATACTGGCCAAAGCAGGGGGCATCAGGTACGCCGAAGCGGGCAATTCCATTCAGGTGATTCGGAGCGAAGGTACCCAGCAACGTACCGTAGAGTATGATTTTCAGCAGTTAGGCGACCCGCTCATTATGAATCAGTATATTTATGATAATGACATTGTGTACGTTCCCCCTTCGCGGGAAACCCTGCGTACCATCAAATTCCAGCGTAACCTTATAATAATTCAGCCTATCCTGGCCGTTATGAATCTTACAGTACTTATTATTAACCTTCTTACGAGGTAATACCGTTACGCCCTGTACTTATGCAAACTTCTCCTGATGAACTATTGACTTTATTGGGAAGTGATCTGCATATTCATGTACTACCCGGTATTGATGACGGAGCGGCCACCCTGAACGACAGTCTGGCTTTGATTGACCTGCATTATAAAGCGGGTATCCGCCGAATTGTGGCTACGCCCCATATCCGTTCCGATTTTTTTCCGAATACTACCAATACCATCCGGGAAGCCTGGCAGGCCATACAGCCGGTCGTGGAGAGCCGGTGGCCCGACCTGCACCTCACCTATGCTGCCGAGTACTACGCCGACGACTACCTCATAACGCTGCTCGAAGCCGACGACCTGCTTCCGTTGTTTGACCGGTACCTGCTCGTAGAAACTTCCATGCGTTCAGAGCAACCTTTCTTCATGGAAATTCTGCGCGCTTTGGTAAGCAAAGGCTGGAAACCGGTACTGGCGCATCCGGAACGGTACCGGCCCTGGCACCGGCATCCGGAAAGGTATACGGAACTTTATGAAATGAATGTTATCTTTCAGGTAAATTTACTGTCGCTGGGCGGATTGTACGGAGCCGCCGAGCAGGACATGGCCGAACGGCTGATCCAGCAGGGTTGGGTGGGTGCCCTGGGTACCGACCTGCACCAGGCAGCTCAGTACCGGTACATTCACCGGGCCGTTCAGAACCCGAACTTCCAGTTGCTGGGTAGCTTACCTCTGCTGAACCACACTTTACTACAGGCTAACAAAGCATGAAGAACGAAAATGACAGCGCTTTCTTTGACCAGCTTCTCAGCAATTCCGACTCTATTGATTTTCAAAAATTAGTAAAGGTATTTGCCAGTCGCTGGTACTGGATTGTAGGTGCGCTTCTTTTTACGGGTATCGCTTGTTTTTTGTACCTCAAGCTGGCTACGCCCCAGTTCGTGGGTTCGGTCACGATCAAGTACCAGGACAAACAGTCCCAGCTGGACAACCTTTCCAATGCACAGCCTACCTATCTGCTGGGGGGTATAAATACCGAATACCTCACCGAAAAGTACAATGTGAAGTCGCAGGAGGTGGTTCAGAATGCCATCAGCAAGCTCGAGTACCCCTTTACTTTTTATCGTTTAAAAGACTTCCGCCGCATTGACGTATACCCCTCCCGGCCACTCGACCTGGAAGTACTCAGCTACGACCCCGAAACGTACCAGCACGGTACCTTTGTACTCCACGACGACCTCACTCTTACCTACCAAACCGAAGACGCCGAAGTGCCTATCAGGCTGGTGGAACGCTCGGTGGTGTCGCTCCGGGGGTTGGTTTTCAGAGTAAAAGAGATTACCACCGCCGCCGGATACAACTACGAATTTGTGTACAATCATCCGGCCCGGCTGGTTACCAGTCTGGTGGGGCGTATTGACATGGAAGAAGTAGAACAGGCCATGCCCGTGATGTCGCTGTCATTCCGCTACCACAATAAAACCTTTACCCGAGACTTTCTTGACAAGCTACTGGAAGCTTACCGGGAGTATGATCTGAAACAGAAGCAGCAATCGTCGGACCTGACGATCCGGTTCATCAACGACCAGGTCGATATCTATTCGGCTTCGCTGAAAGAAGCCGCCCGCGAGCTTGAGCTGTTTAAGCAACGCAACCAGGTTTTGGATATCAGCTCGTCGGCTACCGAAATCACCTCGAAGGTACGCGAGCTGGAGCAGCGGAAGAACGAGCTGGAGATTCAGAAGTCGTACATCAGCATGCTGGAAAGAAACCTGGGCAGTACTTTTGAACCAATCAATTACCTGTCAATAGGACTGGATGGTACTACCGACGCGGTGCTGGTAGGTTTGCTCGACCGCTTCAATGCCCTGATTACCCAACGCAAGGAATTGTTGGTGAAGTACAGTCCCAACTCTTCCGCGGTACGAAATCTGGACGAGGAGCTCAATAAGTACCGCAGCCAGATCCTGGATAATATTGAACTTCAAAAGCAGAAAAACGGGGGTACTATCCGCATCCTGAACGATAATATTGCCGTTTTTAAAAGGAGATTTAACCAGATTCCCGCGCTGGAAAAAAACTATATTTACCTACAGAGCAATTTTGAAGTTAATCAGAATATTTACTCCCTGCTGCTGAACAAAGAAATAGAATCCTCCATTCAGCGCGCCGGGATGCTGCCTTCTTTTATGGTTATTACCCAGCCCGTGCTGGACAAAGTAGCTCCCAAGCCCTGGCAAGTTATTGCGCTGGCCGTCTTTTTGGGCATAGCGTTCGGTTTAGGATCGGTACTGGCGGCCCGTTATTTAAATCATTCCTTCACTGATATAGCCCTGGTAGACAAACACCCGCGCGTCAATTTGTTGGGGATTGTACACCATTTTCCGGATAAAGTGACCAACAGCAGCCGTGATCTTACCCTTTTCCTGTCGGACCGAAGCGTGTTTACTGAATCCATGAGCGCCCTGCGTACCCGGCTGAGCTTTTCCAAAAGCCATGTACCCGGAAAAGTAGAACCCGGCAAGCAGATCCTGATTACCTCCGAAAAATCCGGCGAAGGAAAATCGTTCGTTACCATTAACCTGGCGCTGTCGCTCACCAAAATCGGGAAACGCGTAATTGTAATAGGCGCGGACCTGCGCAAGTCGAGGCTCCACCTTTACTTTGATGAGCATAACTGGCATGGCATCAGCAACTTACTACAGGAGGCCGAATCTGATTTTGACAAATATATTTACTCCTCCACCGTTAAAAATCTCGACTATATTCCGGCCGGGCCTATTCCCTTCAATCCGGCTGAATTACTGCAGAAACCGATATTTGAGGAGCTACTGGCCTATTGCCGGGCCAGCTACGATTACGTGCTGCTTGATACTGCTCCCGTCGGACTGGTTGCTGACAGTGTGCCGCAGCTAAACCAAAGCGATCATATCTTGTTTATTATCCGGTGGCTCTACTCCGAGAAGGAGTCGTACCACCTGCCGGGGCAACTGGCCGATGAGTACGGAATCAGTGAGGTAAAAGTAATTGTCAATGACTTCTATCCTGACAGCCTGTACAGTAGCCTCAGCTCTGGCTCCTACTACGGCTCGGGATACAGCCACTACCGTTACGACTATGCCTACCGCGACAACGGCTACCTGTCGCCTTCATCCAATGGCTGGAAAAAACGGATTAAGAATATATTCAGTCCCCAAAAGGGGTAGCTTAAAGCTATAAACACCAGGTATGCTTTCAAATAACTACAAAAGAGCCCGGGTGATTTCCGAAATCGGATGCAACCACATGGGGCAGTTCGAGATCGCCAGGGAGTTGATTCAGCTTTCGAAGGAATGTAAAGCTGATTATGCCAAATTCCAAAAGCGAAACTCGCGTGAACTGCTAACCGAGGAGCAGTACAACGCCCCCCACCCGATACCTTACAATGCCTACGGCACTACCTACGGAGCCCACCGTGAGTACCTGGAGTTTAGCCAGGAGCAGCACGCTGACCTGAAAAAGTACGCTGAAACCATTGGTATTGGCTACTCCACCTCGGTATGGGATGTTACTTCGGCCCGCGAAATTACTGAGCTGCAGCCGGACTTTATCAAGGTACCTTCGGCCTGTAACAATAACTTTGAAATGCTGGAACTCCTGCGCGACTCGTACCAGGGCGATATACATATTTCCATGGGAATGACTACCCAGGAAGAAGAGGAAAGCGTGGTACAGTTCTTTGAAGCGACCGGCCAGGCCGCCGACCGGCTGGTGATTTATTCCTGTACGTCGGGCTACCCTGTGCGCTTTAGTGATATTTGCCTGCTGGAAATAAACCGTCTGCGTGAACGCTACGAGGGACGAGTCAAAGAAGTGGGTTTTTCGGGGCATCACCTGGGCATAGCCGTAGACGTAGCCGCTTATACACTGGGGGCCCGCTGGATAGAGCGGCATTTTACCAAAGACCGCACCTGGAAAGGCACTGACCACGCGGCTTCGCTGGAAGTACCGGGTTTGCAGAAACTCATCCGCGACCTCCACCATACCTACGATGCCCTGCATTGTAAGCCTACCGAAATCCTGGAGGTAGAAATAGTACAACGCGAAAAACTCAAGTACCGAAAAGTAGTCTGATGGAAGTACTGGCCCTGATTCCGGCGCGGGGAGGCAGCAAAGGTCTGCCTGACAAGAACATACTTCCGCTGTCCGGGCACCCCCTGATTGCCTACAGTATCCGGGCGGCCCTCAGTACCCCAGCTGTTACGCGTACTATAGTGACTACCGATGCTGAGAAAATAGCCGAAGTGGCTATCCGGTACGGAGCCGAAGTACCCTTTCTCCGACCCGAAGCACTGGCCCAGGACCTGAGTACCGACTGGGAAGTATTTGAACACGCGCTGCGGTGGCTGCGCGACCACGAAAACTACCAGCCAGACCTGGTCGTTCAGTTACGGCCTACCTCGCCGGTACGTCAGGTGACGCTCATTGAAAAGGCGGTCTGGCGGATGGCCCATTCACCCGAAGCGGACAGTCTGCGGGTGGTTACCCCGGCGCCCATTACTCCGTACAAAATGTGGACCCTGCCCGACGGAGACGAAAGCCCCATGCAGCCATTGTTACAGGCACCGGGCCTGAAAGAACATTATAACCAGCCCCGGCAGATCCTGCCGCAGGTATACTGGCAGATAGGTACCCTGGACGTAATCCGGCCGCACGTGATTCTCGAAAAACATTCCATGTCAGGCGCGATAATCCTGCCCATGGTAGTACCCAATGAACTGGCCGTGGATATAGATGACTTACAAAGTTTCAAACGAGCTGAGGAAGCTATCCGGAGCTACGACTGCGTAAAATTTGATGATTAGTAACACAGATGCCATAGTAGTACTGGGTGGTGGCTCCATTGGGGAGCGGCACATCGGCATTCTACAGAATCTAGGCTACCACAACATTCACCTGTACCGGCAGCGTAATCTGCCACTGCGTACCATTGACCCGCAACGGGTACAGGTATTTACTAACTTTGACCAGATAAAGGACATAGCACCTAAGGCCGCTATACTATGTACCCCTACCTCCCTGCATATATCCCAGGCCAGGGCCTGCGCAGAGCAGGGGATTCACGTACTGGTCGAGAAGCCGCTCTCGCATACACCTGAAGGCATCCGGGAACTCCGGCAGGTGGCTACGGAAAATCAGGTACTGGTACAGGTGGCCTATATGCTCCGCTACCATCCGCACCTGCAACGCGTAAAGCAAGTCATTGAAGAAGGTACCTTTGGTCGGCTCTTATCCATGCAGAGCTACTGGGGCGAGTACCTGCCCGACTGGCACCCCTGGGAAGACTACCGTACCTCCTATGCCGCCCGGAAAGAGCTGGGTGGAGGCGCCGCCCTCACCCTGAGCCACGACCTTGACCTGCTCAACTGGCTCGCGGGTAGTCCGGTCAGCGGGTGGAATATTCTTAAAAACCATACATCATCGCTGGAAGTAGACGTGGAGGCCGGAGCGGATATACTCCTCTCCTACCAGAGCGGCCTGACGGCCCACTGTCACCTCAATTTTTATGAACGTACTCCCCGCCGGTACTACCGCTTTGTGCTGGAAGAAGGTACTCTCGAATTAGACTACTATTCGGCTACGCTTAACCTGCTGCGCCCTGGCCATTCCGAAACAGACCAGCTGGAAAACTTCGACCGGAATCAGCTATTTGAGTCACAAACGCGGGTTTTTATTGATAGGCTAAATAGTGGTAGCTTTACTTCCCTTACCAATGCGGCCCTGGACGAGTCGGAGCTGATCATTAAAATCTGTAATTCATAGAAATTATTCATGGACACACCAGGTATACATTCTTCTCTTTCCATTGCCAATAAAGCCGTACTTATCACCGGTGCCTACGGGCTCATCGGACGTACCATCGCCGAAGCGTTTCTGCAGCAGGGTGCCCGGGTGGTGCTGGCTGATATTGCTGTAACCCATCAGGAGGCGATTCAAAATAGGTTGGCCGGGCAGTTTTCACCGGAGCAGTTTCTTCTGCACCACCTCGACATTACCGATGAGGCCAGTTGCCAGGCAGTAGTGGCGGCAACCGTAGCCAGGTTTGGCGCGCTGGATGTACTCATCAATAATGCCGCCATTGATGCCAAATTTGACAAAGCAAATACAGGAAAAGTAAATCAGAGCCGGTTTGAACAGTACCCTGTCGAGCTCCTGCGCAAGTCGGTGGATGTGAACCTGACGGGTACGGTTATCATGACACAGCAGGCCTGCCGCCAGATGCTCGTACAAGGGAAAGGTAACATCATCAATGTGGCCTCTACGTATTCCATGGTAGCGCCCAACCAGAGCCTTTATGACTTTGGCCAGGGCGTACAGCAGTACAAGCCGATTGACTACATTGCTTCCAAATCGTTCATTCCTAACTTTACCCGCTATATTGCGACCTTCTACGCTCAGGAGGGTATCCGGTGTAATGCCATAGTACCCCACGCCATTTTTAATAACCATGAGGAGGCTTTTTTGACTAATTTTTCCCGCCTTTCTCCGCTGGGGCGTATGTGTGAGCGGGAAGAGCTGATTGGGCCTTTTACGTTTCTGGCCTCGGAGGCATCCAGCTACATGACGGGTTCAGTACTATCAGTAGACGGAGGCTGGACCGCATGGTAAGCATAAAACTTTTCCTGACCGACGTAGACGGCGTACTCACCGACGGAGGCATGTACTATACCGAGAGCGGCGACGAATTCAAAAAGTTCAACACTCGCGACGGTATGGGCTTTGAGTTGCTGCGCAAGGCCGGCATCCGGACCGGCATTATTACCTCCGAAAACACCCAAATAGTGTCCCGCCGGGCCGCCAAAATCAAAGCTGATTACCTGCACCAGGGCCAGCGGGACGGCGGCAAGCTGGCGGCGGCGCTGGATATTTGTGAGAAGGAGGGCCTTTCATTGAGTGAAGTAGCCTATATCGGTGATGACCTGAATTGTATTGAACTCCTAAAAAAGGTAGGACTGGCCGCCTGTCCGGCCGATGCCGTGGCGCAGGTCAGGGCCTTACCCAACATTCATATACTATCCACCAAAGGAGGCGATGGCTGCGTCCGGGAGCTGGTGGAGATGATAGTACTTACTCTATGACACCAACCGAAGAAAAATGGGATTTAGAGATTGAACCCGCTTCGAGTCTGTTTGACCTTAACGGACGGGAGCTCTGGCAGTACCGCGACCTGGTGGCTCTGTTTGTACGCCGCGACGTGGTGGCTACCTACAAGCAGACCATCCTGGGGCCACTCTGGTTCTTTATTCAGCCCATCCTGACTACGGTTACCTACGTAATCATTTTTGGCAATATTGCCGGTATTTCTACGGGCGGTATACCCAAAATCCTTTTTTACCTGGCGGGTATTACGCTCTGGAACTACTTTCAGGAGTGCCTCATGAAAACATCCGACACCTTTATCCTGAACCAGAATCTGTTCGGCAAGGTGTACTTTCCGCGGCTGGCGGCTCCGGTATCCATCGTTATTTCTAATCTATTCAAGTTCTTTATTCAGCTTTCGCTGTTTCTGGCGGTGTGGCTGTACTTTCTGTGGCAGCCTGGCAACGAAGTACAACCCAACCGGATGCTGGCCCTTTTTCCGCTGTACCTACTGCTCATGTCGGGGCTGGGGTTCAGCTTTGGGGTACTTATCTCTTCCCTTACCACCAAGTACCGCGACCTCCGTTTTCTGGTGCAGTTTGGCGTGCAGTTACTCATGTACGCTACTCCGGTAGTGTATCCACTGGAAATTGCCCCCGAGAAGTACCGCTGGCTCCTGCTGCTCAACCCCATTACCAGCGTGGTAGAAGCCTTCAGGTACTCGTTTACGGGGCAGGGGTACTTTTCGTGGCAGGCACTGGGCTACAGTAGTATATGTATGGTAGTAGCCCTGCTGGTAAGTGTACTGGTTTTTAACCGGGTCGAAAAAACCTTTATGGATACCGTCTGATGAGTAGTTCTAATATAGCCATACGCGTAGAGAACGTTTCCAAGCTGTACCAGTTGGGGGAAATTTCGACGGGTACCCTCACCCGCGACCTGCACCGCTGGTGGGCGCGCCTGCGCGGGCAGGAGGACCCCTTTCGCAAAATCGGCCAGACCAACGACCGCACAACCAAAGGAGAAAGTGACTTTGTGTGGGCTTTAGAGGATATAAACTTTGAGGTACAGCAGGGCGAAGTACTGGGTATTATCGGGCGCAACGGCGCGGGCAAATCTACCCTGCTCAAAATCCTTTCGCGCGTCACCAAGCCTACCACCGGCTGTATCCGGGTGCGGGGGCGCATCGCCTCTCTGCTGGAAGTAGGTACCGGCTTTCATCCCGAACTAACCGGCCGCGAGAATATATTTCTGAACGGAGCCATCATGGGCATGCGCAAGGCCGAAATTCGGGCTAAGCTGGACGAAATAGTAGACTTTGCCGGCGTCGAACGCTATCTTGATACTCCCGTGAAGCGGTACTCGTCCGGCATGTACGTACGGCTGGCCTTCGCGGTAGCCGCCCACCTCGAACCCGAAATCCTGGTCGTAGATGAAGTACTGGCCGTAGGCGATGCCGACTTTCAGAAAAAATGCCTGGGCAAGATGAAGGACGTCAGCGAGCGGGAAGGCCGGACGGTTTTATTCGTGAGCCACGATCTTAATGCTATTTCAACCCTTACTGATAAATCTGTCCTAATGGAAAGTGGGAAATTATTCTGTTTGGGGCCCACAACGGAAGTCATAACTACCTACCTGAATAATTACGCTACCAAGGAGCTTCTTTACTCGGCACCAGCCCATTCTGATAGGCCCTCTATTACTGACGTAAGATTAGAAACAAGCTTACCTAACAACCACCATGGCTGTTTAGCCCCTTTATTTGTTAACATTACGTTACATACACCGTTTCCTTTACGGGGTGCCTGCCTTTCCTTTCAGATAGTTAATAACAGACAACAGCCCATAGCTCATTTATGGAGTTTTGATTCAGAACGACCTATGTGTCGTGAAACAGGTACTTACCAGATTCAATGTGAAATACCTAAATCCCGCCTGTACATTGGTGATTACAGTCTGAAGGCCTACTTTACCGGACCTCCAGGTAGTGAAATTTTTGATATAGTCGAAAATATATGTCCGTTCAAAGTGGAGATGATTGACTTGTACAGAGAATTTCCGTGGCGAGCTGGATCATGTACCTACCTGGAAGATGCCTTCTGGAGCATAAATAAATTATAATGATGAGAAACTGGTTAACTCCCTGGCTTAATCCAACTAAAAAAGAGGTGCGGCAACAAACCCAGCCTGATCCCTGGCGCTATGTAGATATAGAACCATCAGAGAAAACTATACTTGAGCAGGTGCAGCCATTTACAATGACAAGTACTGAACGACTTATTACTTTGATTCGTGCAGTTGAGTACATTGTAGACCAGAAAATAGAGGGGGATTTTGTCGAATGCGGTGTGTGGAAGGGGGGAAGTGCCATGGCTATTGTACTTCATTTACTAAGCAAAGGCGTTACTGACAGACAAATATACCTCTACGATACATTTGAGGGAATGAGTGAGCCAACCGATCTGGATAAGTCTTTTGATGGTCAGCCTGCTTTAACCTTATTGCAAAACAGCTCAAAAGAAGAATCCAATAGCGTATGGTGCTACTCTACTTTGGATGAAGTAAAGCAAAACCTGGCGACCACCGCCTATCCGGATGATAGGATTCGGTTCATAAAAGGTAAGGTAGAAGAAACTATTCCGAAGCAGGGAATTCCGGAAAAGATAGCTTTGCTACGGCTTGATACTGACTGGTATGAATCCACCCGGCATGAACTCGAGCATCTGTTCCCCAGGCTTCAGTCGGGTGGTATCCTGATTATTGACGACTATGGGCATTGGGAAGGTTGTCGCCGTGCAGTAGATGAATATATTCGAGAATACAAGATAAAACTCTTTTTAAATAGGGTTGACTATACCTGTCGCCTGGCTGTTAAACCATAATGCCTTAACTGTATGAGCAACAGGCCTCCTGATGAATTCCTCGCTCCATCATTACAACACCATTATGCCCTGTTTGTAATTCGGAAGCTCCTGCTCCAGACCATTACTAACCAAAGGTCTAAGCTTAAAGGTACTCTCATTGACGTAGGTTGTGGCCGTATGCCCTATCGGGGTCACCTGACAAAGAACCCTGCTATTACCAGCTATATCGGCGTTGACTGGCCTGGTAGCCCTTACCATGCAAGTACTCCTCCCGATGTTTACTGGGATGGAAAAATGCTTCCGTTCGACAACGACTCTGCGGATACTTGTATGGCTACGGAAGTGTTTGAGCACTTACCTAACGCTACTGAGGTAGCATCCGAAATGTATAGAATTTTGAAGCCCGGAGGAATTCTCTTTTTGACCGTTCCTTTCTTCTGGCCATTTCATGAAGTACCCTATGATGAATACCGCTATACTCCCTTCTCTTTAAATCGGATTTTACAGGATGCCGGCTTCAGTAAAGAAACTATTACTGTAGGTGCCACCGGCGGATGGCTTGCCACATTGGCCCAGATTATTACCCATGTAATCACCATTGAGGTACGCTCACCCCGTACCAGAAACCGTCTCAAGAGGATAAGTATTCCCCTGATTAACTGGCTCCTGAAAAGAGACAAACCACCCACAGAGTTCACCAATCATTCGATGGCTCTCGGGCTGTATGTTATTGCCTATAAATAGCTGAACAATTGAATACCTCTCCTAAAAAGTCCGTAGTTATTGCTTTTCCTTCCCGGGCGCATGGAGGCTGCGAAGAGTACGCCCTGACCATAGCCAGAGCTGTTCATAAACAAGGATATCAAGTACATACTCTGTTTTCTGAATTAGCAGAAACAGCTAGTCTGCGTAAAGCATTTTCTACTTTTGAAACTTCATTTACCCCACTGATACTCCATTACCGGTCTCCCGGGAGGTTCAGACGGATACGTTTTGGCTGGGATATTCTAAGAATAGTTGTAGTGTTACTAAAGAAGCGCCCTTATGTGGTGCATGTAAGCCTGCCCTGGCCCGATACTGCCACCGAGTTACTCCTTGCCTGTGCATTACTTAGGATTCGGACAGTTGTAACGTATCAGCTTGTAAGCGAAAAATTTAAAATTTCATCCAAGCTTCGGCGCAGGTACCTGTGGGCCAAGGCCCATCATCAGGAATGGGTAGCAGTTTCAGAAAACAACCGCAAAATCCTATGCAATGCGTTTAATCTTCCGGAATCTGACATTCATCTTATTTATAATGGAGTAGCCTATCCTGCGTCGCTCGCCCAGGGCCGGAATGTTGCTATTGCCAATGGACACAAGCACCTGATAGTGGCAGTGGGGCGGCTGTCCTACCAAAAGGGTATAGACCTTCTCCTCCGGGCTTACGCTACTGCTCAGGTCCATTTTCCTGAGTATACACTTGCTCTGCTTGGAGAGGGCGAATTGAGAGAAGAGCTGGAAAAGCTGGCTAAGGAATTGAAGGTATCAGATAAAGTACTGTTTCTGGGGCGACGGTCAGATGTGTCCGATTGGCTTCAGCAGGCAGAGCTTTTTGTTTTGGCAAGTCGCTCAGAAGGGCAATCTTTTGCTTTACTGGAAGCAATGGCGGCAGGAGTACCAATTGTCGCATCAAATGCCAGTAGTATTCCAGAACTCATTGGACACGAGCAGGAAGGTATTATTTTTGAAAAAGACGATGCACCGGATCTGACACAGAAACTACGCTGGGCCTTGTCTAACAGCGACCAAATGAAGTGTATGGCTCTAAGAGCAAAAGAAAAGTCCAGGCAGTTTTCCCGGGAGGTTATGATCTCTGACACTCTCAGGCTTTTATATATTAACAACAGTTTTCATACAGAAGCCCCTCAATGAACGTGCTACTTCTCAGAGACCGCTTCCCGCACATGGGCCAGTATAGTGGGTATGACCAATTAAGTGAAGCATTGGGCAGGCTCAATGAAACGACCATCTTCTCTGTATGGCGAAACAGAAAGCGTGCTGTACGCGGAGTCGGGCCATTGATGCGCTTCTTAAAAAAACACATACACGCAACCCCTTTTTATAAAGTTCAGGGATTTCAAATGGAGCTGTCAGCTGCCTGGAAAACGATAAAGCAGAGGGTTGATGTAATCCACGTGTTATACCTTGAAGATACCCTGGGAGTGCTCCCCTACCTCCGTAAGAAGTTTTTCCCGGGTGTAAAATTAGTAGCTACGGCCCATCAGCCCCCTTCCTGGTGGAAGGTAAATCGCTTAGCTCCTTATTGGCTAAATGAACTTGATGCCCTCATTGTTCTTGATTCTGTTTCAGAAGCTTTCTTCGCGAAATACATGAGTCCTGAAAAAATTCATGTAGTACCACATGGGGTAGCTGTCGATTTCTTTACCCCCCCCACCGATACAAAGATGTCCGGCAAGTGTCTGTACGTAGGACAATGGCTGCGTGACATTGCTTGCCTTGAAGAAGTAGTACGTCTGGTGTCAGAAAAAACAGATACGATTAGTTTCGATTTGGTATTTAAACCTCAGGTACATGATGCCACCAATCCCCTGCTCTTAAAACTAGCTCAGAATCCTCAGGTAACATTTCATCCTGGCCTGACGGATACTCAACTAGCCAACCTGTATCGGGAGGCCGCCTTACTCACTCTACCTTTGTTGGATAGCTCCGCTAATAATGCCTTACTGGAAGCTATGGCGAGTGGTTTGCCAATACTTTCTACCGGCGTGGGAGGAGTAAAGGAATATGTACCCGCTGCCGGAGCCAGGATATTCCAGGATAACAAACCGGAACTGTTTGCCGAGGCTATTCTGCATTTAATAGCTCAACCTTCGGAACGAATAAGGATGGGTCAGGTACTTCGTGAAAAGGCTGAAGAAGCGTATGCCTGGCCGCTGGTGGCAGGGCAAATGGAACAGCTATATAAAAAACTTACCGGAATGTCATTATGAATATTTTGCTCGTCATAAATTCTCTGGACATTGGTGGCGCGGAAGTATTTATAGTGAGGCTGGCTAATAATCTCGCTAAGCGTGGAAACGGCGTCTACTTACTCGATATAAATCCTGCCAAACGCTCACCTCTCATACTGGAAAGAATTTCAGAAGAAGTACAGCTGGTCTATTTTGACAAAACGTTGTCTTTTCCTCAGAAGGTACTTTGGAAATGTATATATACTGTTTCCCGACTTTCGGATGCATGGCTTCACAGAGCGAGTTATAAACAGAAAAAGCAGGAAGCCGGAAAGCTCTCAACGCTTATTCAGGGACTGGTACAGCAGCACGGGATACAGGTAATTAACTCGCATTTAGCGACAGCCGACTGGATGGTCGCGCACTATTTTGTAAAGCAGAAGCGGAATCAAAAGTTTGTCATTTCCATGCATGGATGCTATAATCAGTCTGATGTAGATACCCATCCTGTCAAAAAGCGGCAATATGCGGACAGAAAATGGGTACTCAACTTAGCCGATCGAATTGTTCTTCTCACGCCCAGAAATGCTGCTCCTTTGCAAAAACTTCAACTAAAAAATGATCCGGTTTTTATACCATTAGGCTTTGACCGGCCTGATACTTTAGAGCCTAATCCGGAAAATCTACCCGATGATGGTACTGTTACATTTGGACTTGTTTCCAGAGCTGTAGCTCGAAAAGGTTGGGAGGAGGCCATACTTGCTACTCAGCAGCTACATTCGCAGGGTGTGCGATGCCGGCTGATACTAGTTGGCGGAGGTGCATATCAATTGCAACTGCAGCAACAGTACGGGCACTTACCTTATATTGTATTTATCGGTGCTACCGCACAAGTACTCAAATGGGTTCAGCAGTTCGATGTAGGGCTTTTCCCTTCCTACATTGAAAGTGAGAGTTTTCCTAATACAGTAATTGAATATCTTGCCTGTGGTAAGCCTATAATAGGTACTGATATAGGGGAAATAAAAAATATGATGAGTACACCTGATGGTCAATTAGCAGGCCAACTTCTGCATTATCGGCCGGAAGGTACTTCAGTAAAAGAACTTCTCGAAAAAATGAGTAAATATATATTTGATCCGCAACTCCTCTGTCAACACAAGGAAAGGGCGCATGAAGCCTTCTTAAAATTTGATATGATACATTGTGTGAGCTCCTACGAAAATGTATATGAAGGCTAATAGACAAAGAAGATTTTAATTATAATTCCACGCCCAAAGATTGGAGCTTCACTTGCAGGTCTTTGCTACTGGTTCTTTAAAAGCATAATTAGCAAGTTCCGAAAGCATTAAACATACAGTAGATCAGCTACTAATGTAGTTGAGCCCTTTCTTAATCATGAAGAAAAAACAAGCAGACACCCCTAAACGAATATTGTTTGTTGTTCCAAGACCTACTCGTGGTGGAGCTACCCAGGTACTTCTGAATCTGCTTGAGCAGGTTTCCTCTCCCAAAACAATTATTCCGTTTGCTATATATAATGATTCGAGCGTACTCAATGATGCGCTTTCGCAGTTAGTGGAGAAATCGTTTGCCTCTACCTTGGATAAACGATCTCGAATGCGAAATGCCTTGATCAAGCTATCTACCTTTACCTATCATTTTTTAAAAAGAAAATATTGCAAATGGGTATGTGATAGGGTTAAGCCCGATGTCATTTATATAAATACCGTGAATGACACTCCCCATGCACGGCAAGCGATCCAGATGCAGCTACCGATCATTGTCCATGCTCATGAGATGGATTTCCTGGTCACTTTGCGTATAAAGGAAAGTTGGATACAGCAGCTAGCAGCAAAAGCCTCTGCCTGGATTGTATGTTCAAAGGCAGTTGGCGAATTTTATAATACTACGTATGGTGTACCGTTTGAAAAGATAAAACTGCTGCATGGACCTGCCAGCCTGGCTCGAACAATTTCTACGCAGCAAGGCTATTATCGCGCCGCTTTGAATTGCCCACCTCAGTGTTTGGTAGTAGGTGTTTCTGCTTCATTTACTTATCTTAAAGGTGCGGATACATTTATCAAAGCTATAATATTGGCAAAACAGGCAGCTACTATTCCAGTACGCTTTGCGTGGCTCGGATTAGACACATCAGCGCAAGAGACTACCTTTTATAAATCCATGAAAGAGTTAATTACCCAGAATGGATTACAACATGAATTATCTATCTTACCAAGCACTTCCACTGTTGGAGATTTTTATATTGACATTGATGTATTCGTGCTCCCTTCCCGAACCGAGGCCTTTCCATTGTCTATTCTCGAAGCTATGCTTTATGCCAAACCCATCGTAGCCATGGATGTAGGTGGCATTCGAGAAGTAGTAGATGAAACAACCGGCTACCTGGTTAAAGACCGTACGGCCGAAGGACTAGCCGCAGGTATACTATATATGCTGGAAAGTGAAGAGCGTCGCCGAGAAGCCGGGCGTAGAGGTCGGGAGCGGGTTCTTGAGCAGTTTGAGGCAGAGGTGCAGGCCAAAAAGTGGATACAGATACTGGAGGAGGTTAGTCAATAAAATTAGTAATCACTTAGCGTACTATGCAGCGTCTTGGCGTTATACTGGGAAAAGAATTCTACCGGAAAGATATTAAAGAACTGCTGCTCGAGCTATCGGACCGGTATGAGGTAGTACCACTGGTGCGAGACCCGCAAAGTTTTGACAACCGGGATTGGGCCAATAGACTAGCCGGTATACGTACGATCCGGACTACTGATTCGGCCCGGCGGAGAGCGTTCCGGTGGCTGTTCCGGTACTTTGGCTACTTGCCCAGCAGTATCACCAACTACAAGGTTGTTACTTATTTTGGATTAGCAAATATACGCAACGCCACCCGCCGTAAACTGGCCGAGAAAGTACTGCTACCGATGACCATCGCACTTCCAAAGTTTTTGTCATTTGACCAGTACCTGTCTTACATATACCAGTCTGATAGCACCGACTTAGAGGGCATAGACCACTACTTATTCTTTTCGCAGATTACCGAAGTGGAACTTCTGGCCCGCCTGCTCCACCTCGGGAAAAGTGTAACTGTATACCTGTACAGCTGGGACCACGCAGCCAAACTAAAAAACCTACCGCGCCAGCGGGTGAAGTACCTGGTCTGGTGCGAGGAAGTAAAGAAAGACCTCGCGGAATTAAATGGGATTTCAATGGAGGCCATACAAGTGGTAGGCGCTTCTCAGTTTGCCGAAATTTTTAATTACCTTCAGCAGCACCCTACCCAGCCCAAGAAGGACCCTGCTTATATTTATTTTGGTTTCTCGACCATGTATGCTCCCCTGGTTAGGCAGGAGATGGCTTTTGTAAAGAAACTGAGTAGTCTGGTCGAAGAACTGAAGCTGCCCTTTGTCGTTCGGGTTAGGACGTATCCTATACTGGAGAATCAATCAATATATGCTCCGCTGGCCGACTTCCTTCATGTGGAGGTAGAAGAAACTAACCGGCTCCAATCACTCACAACGGCTTCGCTCCTGTATGAGAAGTATGATGCCATGGCGGAGGCTGCCGCATTCTTCCATTTTGGTACCACGATGGGCGTAGAATGCTGCTTTTTTGAAACACCTTCGTTCATTATTGACTATCACCCCACCCCTCCCACCTCAACGCCCAAAGGATGGTCGCTGATCAACTTTGTGCATCAGTACCAGAACGAGAAGTACCTTCTTTCTCCCCCTTATCCCAACGTGGTCAAGTCGGATGAAGAATTAAAGCAGGTACTCATCCAGATCGCCGCGGGCCACAGCGCCCAATACATGCCCTATAACAAATACGTGGCTTCGCTGTTTCCTTTGGTGAGTATCTCTGATATAGCCTCCAACATCAAGGAGGTAGTCACTAATGCCAGGCTAACCCTACCTACCTGATATGAAACCCAGAATCATACTGATTACAGGTTCTTTTCCGTATGGCCATGCCGAGACATTTCTGGAATCCGAAGTCCCGTACCTGAGCGAGTACTTCCGCGTAGTACTTCTTCCCCTACGTCAGCCGGAGGGTGTCCGTCCTTTGCCTCCCAACGTTGTAGTTGACAGCTCACTGGCTGCCATTTTTGACGTACCCAACCGGAAGTTTACCTCCCTGCTCTCCGCCACTTTTTACAGGAGCCTGTGGTATCATCTCCGTTATGCTGCCACGGCGGAAGCCATTAAAAGAATTAACACATTCAACTCAGAGTACCGGGCGGTAAAAAAGTGGCTAGTGACCAATAACCCAACCGACTGTACCTTCTACTCCTACTGGCTCAACGGAACGGTGCAGGCTATTACTGAATATAAGGTGAAGCAAGAGAATAATGTCAGGGTAGTGACCCGCGTACATGGCTACGATGCCTATGCCAACCTGTACAACCCGCCCTTTTTTCCCTACCGGAAGCAGCTACTGGCTCATATAGACCAGCTATATCCTATATCCGAAGCAGGTGCCCGTGAACTCCTGAAACAAGGAGCTGACTCCAGCAAAATATATATTTGCCGGTTAGGGACGGTCGACCATCACATCCTGAATAAGGCTTCTGACCCAGGAGAAGGCATTATACGAATAGTCAGTGTGTCCAACATTTATCCGGTCAAGCGGGTTGAACTGATAGCTCAGGCCGTAGTAGCGCTGGCCCAAACGGACAGTACCCGGCAGGTAGTATGGCATCACTTTGGCGATGGCCTGCTCAAAGAATCTGTACTGGCAGTCATTAATGCTGCTCAGGTCTCCAATCTGACGTATAAGCTCTGGGGGCATACGCTGAACAAAAGCCTCTTTGACTACTACCGTACCTACCCTATTGACGTATTTATAAACCTGAGCCGGTCAGAAGGCATACCTGTTTCAATTATGGAGGTACAGTCGGCTGGAATTCCGGTGGTAGCTACTGATGTAGGTGGTACGGGCGAAATAGTTATTCATCAGCAGAATGGGTATCTTTTACCAGCTAATCCGGCCGTAGAAGAGGTGGTAGAAGGTGTCCTGTACGTATATCAGCACTTCAAAGAGCACCAGCAAAGAGAGCAGATAAAAGCTCAATGGAAAGAAGAGTATAGTGCCGAAAAAGCCTATCGGCAATTCTGCGGTCAGTTAATGCACCTCGGTACTTCTTATTCCGAAACCATACCATGAAAGTACTCACTGTATTTGGTACCCGTCCCGAAGCCATCAAAATGGCCCCGCTGGTCAAGCTACTCTCCCGAACGCCCGGCCTGGAGCACAGGTCCTGCTCGACGGGGCAACACCGGCAGATGCTGGATCAGGTACTGGATTTTTTTGAGATTACCCCGGACTATGATCTGGATGTGATGCAGCCCGGCCAGAACCTGACTGACCTTACGTGTCGGGTACTACAGGGTATGCGGGAGGTACTGGATAACTTCCGGCCCGACTGGGTACTCGTACACGGTGATACTACTACCTGTATGGCGACTTCGCTGGCCGCTTTCTACGCGGGGGTGAAAGTAGGACACGTCGAGGCCGGACTTCGTACGGGTAACCTGCAGTCGCCCTTCCCGGAGGAAGCCAACCGACTGATCACCGACCGCCTGGCATCGGCTTACTTTGCTCCTACCCAACATAATGCAGACAATCTGCTCAGAGAAAATATTGACGGCACACGTATCGTCCTGACCGGCAATACCGTCATTGACGCGCTACTGTGGGCGAAGGAAAAAGTCACAGGCTTCTCGGAGCGGGTACCCGCGACGGTACAGGAGGTGTTCAGAAACAACAGGCGGGTCCTGCTGGTAACGGGGCACCGTCGAGAAAACTTCGGGGATGGCTTTAAGCAGATATGCGAAGCAGTCCGAACACTGGCGGTACGCTTCCCGAAACTGGCCATAGTGTATCCGGTACACCTCAACCCCAACGTGCAGCAACCCGTACAGCAGTACCTTACTGACATTCCGAATGTGTACCTGACAGCTCCGCTCGAGTACCCAGACTTCGTTTACGCCATGAAGCATAGCTGGGTAATTCTGACGGACTCGGGAGGGGTACAGGAAGAAGCTCCCTCGCTCGGTAAGCCGGTACTGGTCATGCGTGATACCACCGAACGTCCCGAAGCCCTGGAAGCCGGTACGGTGCAATTGGTAGGAACGGATGGTCAGCGGATTGTTGATCGGATAGAGGAGCTCTGGGAAAGTGAGGATGCCTATAAGCAAATGGCAACTGGTACTAATCCCTACGGTGACGGAGAAGCCAGCGGACGTATCATTTCTTTTTTGAAATACTCGGGATGACTCTAAGTGAATACCATAGCAGAAAGTGGACTCTGTATACAGGCGTAATGCTCCTTATGGTAGTAACTCTGTGGTGGGCATTTTACCAGTGGCGTGGGCATCCCATGAGTACCAACTCGATGGCTCCCTTCCTGTCGACAGCCCAGCACCTGACCCGAGGAGGTGACTTTCTGATAGATGTGGAGGATGTACGCTATTTTAAAGGGCTGGACGATGTGGTAGAAGAAGACCAGTACATTTTCAGAACCAGCTCTACACCTCAGCAGTACATCTATGATCCCATTGGGTATCCTTACCTTATTATGACCGCTACAGTGCTATTCCCCTGGCTAGGACATCAGCTGGCTATTATTCTGCTGCAGTGCATGATACACATACTTTTATGCCTGGCGGTCCTACGGGCCTATATGTACGGTAACTATCTGCTGCTGGTATGGGTACTGATCGAAGTAGTTCATGAGGGTACGCTGGCCCCCATTCCGCGCTTCCGTAAATTGTGGCCATTATGAACAGTGCCAATCGCTCTCGTCTGCTGTACCTTTCGTACAATGACGGCTCTGATATGCGTATCAACAAGGAGCTTCAGACACTTTCAAAATATTTTGCGGTAGAGTTGCTCGCCATCGGTACCAGCCGCCACAATTCCTTCGTGCATACGCTTCCTCTGGCGCAGGTCTATTTTATAGAGGGCAGGCGTCAGGAGTTTATTTCATTGCTCAGGTATTTTGCACTGGCTGCGTGGTTGCTGCTGTCGCGGCGGTACTACTCGGTACATATTATTAATGAACCTCAGCAGATAGCGCTGTGGCCCTTCCTGTGGCTACAGAAGCGCGTCGTACTGGATATTTTCGACTCTCTGTTTCTGCGCCAAAATAAACCCCACAATCAGTGGCTGCTCCTTAAGCGGCTGGTATATGCCCCGGCCAGCAGAGTAATAGTAACTGACGAAAACCGCCAAAGCCTGCTCCCTACCTACCTACAGCATAGCTGCGTGGTACTTCCCAACTACCCTCACCGCTATAGTGGTCCTATCGGTAAGCCAAATCAGGAGGAGCTGACTATCATGTACTACGGCTGGCTAGGTACAAACCGGGGTACTACTACAGTGTCAGGGCTACTGGCGACGGGACTACCCGTTCGGATATTGATGGCTGGCTGGCTGGCCGATGAGGCCTCGCGTGCGCTTATTACCCACCCTGCGGTAGAGTGGCTGGGCACCCTACCACAGGACCAGGCGCTGCGGGTAGCCGCTACCCGCGCCGATTACATACTCTGCGTATATGCCCCTATTAATACCAACAACATCAACGCCAGTCCTAACAAAATATATGATGCCATCCAGACCCGGACGCCTGTAGTCATCAATCGAGAGGTAAAAGTATCTGAATTTGTAGAGGTACACAGGATTGGACATGTACTCTCCTCGTATGAGGTAACAGACTATGAGCAGTTGCTACAAGAGCTAAGAGAAAGAAGGAAAGAGTTTAAGTTTAGTCCTGAGCTGATAGAGAGGTATACTTGGGAGCAGGTGGAAGAGTTACTACTAATTGTGCATCGGTGATGAGGATATTATTCTGTACTAATGTATTCGAAGTGGTTGAAAACGGACCGGTCAAATTTGCCAATCTGCTATTGGAAATCAATCGCCTGTACCCCCAGCACGAACTACATATCCTGACAGAAGATACGGCTGGAACTTTACCTTACGTTCATAAAGCACATATGAAGAAAGGCTGGCAAAAGAGTCCATTCAGCCAATTCATTCGGATGGTGGTGTATCATCGGCACGCCATGCGTCTGCGCAGAGAGTATCCATTCGATGTACTGGTATACAATAATGCTTTGGTTGGCTTATTGAGTGCTTTCTTTTTTAAGAAAACAGTCGGTATGATTAACGACTACAACAACTGTAGTGTAAGGCTGACTTCGTTTCAGCTCTCGCAGGGCTGGATAAAAAGATGGGTATTCAAGAAGGCGGAGCACCTGACGGCCCTTTTTTCCGACAAAATTATTGTTAATTCAACCTATCTTAGGGAGTTGGTTTGTAAAGTTTATAGTATACCCAACACAAAGGTACACCGCCTCTATAAAGGTGTTGACGTACGTACGGAAAAGCGGACATCTACCCGGATTGATTCAACCCAGCCAATTAACATTCTGTTTGTAAAAACCGACTACCAATTGGGAGGACTTCCTATTCTTGCTCAGGCTGTAAAGCCGCTTCCTTTCCATTTTGTTGTGACTGTTATCGGCCCTACTGATTCGGCGCAGGCCACTATCAAGGCTATGTTTAATGAAAAGCCGGATACAAAAGTCAGAGTCTTGGGTAAACGGACACAAGAAGAAGTATTTCAGCAGATGTTAGCAGCTGATATTTTCTGTGTACCTTCCTACCGGGAGGCGCTGGGGGTAGCCAATCTGGAGGCTATGGCCTGCGGTCTTCCCGTCGTTACTACCCAAGTAGGGGGAATCCCGGAAGTACTCGACGAAGGGCGATGTGGCTGGATGGTACCTCCCGGCGACGCTGTGGCCTTAACGGCCGCTTTACAGCAATGTATCACTAATCCTGAACTACGCAGGGAGAAGGTGGAAGCGGCAGAGCAACGAGTACGCTTCTTTTCTAAAGAGGCTATGTTCCATACCTTTTTAACCATACTCACTCAGTGAGGAATATAGACAAAGCTACTATTGAGCGCATCGGGCGTGATCCGATCTTCCGACTCCTGCTCATCAACATGGCTCTGGTCATTCTAGGGTATGCTTTGGGAGTACTGACCGGTTTGGCCAGTGTGGCCCCAATGCGTATTCTTAAATATACGGTGCTCCTCATATCGGTACTTATTGTACTCAAGCTCAACGTCAGGATTCTTTCTCTGCTTACCAGGTATGCTCAGGGTATTTTTGTGCTTTCGGCGGCTCTTTTTCTATTTGCTCTCTTTACATCCAGCCCCCTGGTCTCTATAGGCCGAGCTCTTACCTTTATTATACCTTTCCTGTACGTAGCCTTGTCAGTAGGGTATCTGTTAATCAGGTACACCATTAGGGATACCCTTAACCACTGTCTTAATATTACCAACTGGATTTACTTTTTACCCATAGTCAGCTATTTCATAACCGGTGGCAGTCTTACCGATACTAACATCTACTATATATCGGTTGAAAATAACGACACCGCTTTTGTATCCAATCACTATGGCTGGTCAGGTACCATATTTATCGTCACGGGGATAGACTTGCTTCGCAACGCCAACCTGCCAACCTGGCGGCGGCTGCTCATTGTAATTTTCTGCGGTATCTCCATGTACCTTGTACTAATCTCAGGCAACCGTACCTCCTGGTTAAGCCTGTTGCTGGTTTTCATGGTATTCATTGTCCAGTACCGCCGGATAGCACTTTATCAGAAGGCAATCCTGGCTCTTCTGCCCCTGGGACTGATTTTCTACCTGATTCAGGACCCGACTTCTGCCTTGAACAACCGAATAAACAAGACGCGCGTGCAGGCGGCTAAGGGCGAAGCAAGAGCCAGTGTAGCCAAAACAATGTCCAGCTATTTCAATAGTAATCCGGTATTATGGGCAACGGGGATAGGACTTTTCAATAGCCCCAGGATCAAACAGATCATAGGCTGGTCGGGCTATCATAACTCGTATTTTGAAGTATTATTCGGGACGGGAGTTGCGATGTTCTTACTATTCTGCTACCTACTGCTGGTACGTCCGCTCTGGATCTACCTACGGTATTTTGCAGAACACTACCTCTTTCTTTTTCCTTTTGTAGTGATTCCCTTCTTTGAAAGTAATCTGACGGGTGGGCAGTTTTTATTCTTTCCCTGGTTCATCTTCGTGCTTCTAATGAGCTATTGTCGTCCGATAGCTGAGCTGAAACAAGGCTTCACAAATTGTAGGACCGGTACTCAAACCCCCTAAAAAAACAAGGGCATGGAAAAAATCCATGCCCTGTTCCACACTATACACACACTATATTTCCACTATCATTATAACCAATAGTAGGCTCTTCTTATTGTGTAAACCGGTGACTTATTGTCTTCAGGTTACATTTATATCTTCTCCTTTTTGGGCTTTATCCCGACCTCCCAGCTAAATAGCAGCAAGCTTTGGGCCACAATATAGATAATAGTATTTTAAAACCTAAACAAAGCTTCTCCTAAAGGGCACAACTTTGTAACTGTTTTACAAATTAATTAAAATTTTAGTTCTGTTTACTAAAAAATTTAATTGAACTTTCCCAATATGTGATGGTTCACAATACCAAAACGTGTAAGCTTTAATTTTATTATTTTAGGTCACTCGTCCCCAACCCTGATTGGTACCCTGCTGGTAGCCTAGGCATTGCATTACGAAATCCCCAAAGGCTATGCCTACTTCGCCATGACCTTCTCGTTCTTTGTGGAGCTACTCAACATGTGGTATGAAAAGAAAAAAGCTCCCGTACACCTACACAACCGGGTTGAATAATTTTAATCCGAACATTCTTTTCCAGGTCGCCTTTGTAAGGCGGCCTTTTTTTACCTTTGCTCCAAACCAGTAGTGAGGCCGCCATGCGCATTAATCCCGAAACCGTAGACCGTATCAAACAGGCCGCTGACATAGTAGAGGTAGTGGGCGACTACGTATCTCTCAAGAAGCGTGGCTCCAACTACACGGCCTGCTGCCCGTTTCACAACGAGAAAACACCTTCCTTCAACGTTAATCCGGCCCGCCAGATTTATAAGTGCTTTGGCTGTGGTGCGGCGGGCGATCCCATCAAGTTTGTGATGGATATTGACGGCATTGGCTACGGCGAAGCGCTGCGGTACCTGGCGGGGAAGTACCAGATTGAAATACAGGAAGAGGAAGTAACCGACGAACAGGCACTGCGCCAGAATGAGCGCGAGAGTCTGTATATAGTATTGAACTTTGCCCGGAATTTCTACCAGGAGCAGCTTCACCAGACCGACGAAGGACAGGCTATCGGCCTGAGCTACTTTCGGGAGCGGGGTTTTCATGATCCTACGCTCCGAAAGTTTGAATTGGGGTACAGTCCCGATGTGTGGGACGCTCTTACGCAGGCCGCGCTGACCAAAGGCTACCAGGCCGAAATACTCGAAAAAGCCGGCCTGCTTATCCGGCGCGAAGGCCGCCTGGAAGGCAGTACCAACGCTGGCTACGACCGCTTCCGGGGCCGGGTAATATTCCCCATTCACAACGTTGCGGGTAAAGTTATAGCCTTTGGGGCCCGTATTCTGAAGCCGGATAAGAAGCAGCCCAAGTACATCAACTCGCCCGAAACAGAGGTTTATCATAAAAGTGACGTTCTGTACGGTATTTATCAGGCCAAGAACGCCATCCGGCAGCACGACGTCTGCTACCTGGTAGAGGGTTATACCGACGTGGTATCGCTGCACCAGGCCGGGGTAGAAAACGTGGTAGCCTCGTCGGGTACTTCCCTGACCATTGAGCAGATTCGGCTCATCGGCCGGTTTACCCCTAACGTTACTATACTATACGACGGCGACCCGGCCGGTATTCGGGCGGCACTGCGCGGGCTGGACATGGTACTGGAGGAAGGCCTGAACGTAAGCATAGTCACCTTCCCCGACAACGACGACCCCGACAGCTACGTACAACGCGTGGGGGCCGAAGCCTTTAAGGAGTACCTGCGCACTGCTGCCCGTGACTTTATCAGCTTCAAAACCGACACCCTGCTGCGCGAAGCGGGCCAGGACCCGTTCAAGCGGGCCGAGGTAATCAGTGATGTAGTAGGAAGTATCACGAAAATACCTGATGCCATAAAGCGGCAGATTTTCTTCCGGCGTACCGCCGAGATGATGAAGGTGGACGAGCAGATGCTCATTTCGGAGGGGAATAAATTGCTTCGAAAGCAGCACGACAAGCCTAAGCGGGAAGCCCGCCCAAATACCGGATCATCAGCCGCCCCACCCGAAAGCCCGGCCGACTTGTTTCTGGGACCGGAAAGTACGCCTGCTGCCTCCGCCCCCGCTGAGGACGCAGTTCCCCGGCGTAGCAAAATGCACTACCAGGAGGAGGCCTTTGTCCGGTTGCTGGTCCTGTTTGGCAGCCACGAGCTGGAACCGGACATAAGCGTGTGCGCCTACGTGCTGAGCGAAATACCCGGTATTGATTTTACAGATCCGGTTTTCAATCATATATTGTCACTTTTCCGGGAAAATTTCGGCCGAAACGTGCTGCTGCCTACCAGCTACTTCCTGGACCACCACGAAAAGGAAATCCGGGAATTGGCCATTGACTGGGTTACCCAAAAGCACGAGTTGAGCGACCAGTGGACTTCCAAGTACGAGATCTACGTACCCAGCGAGCAGGACATGCTGGACAAGAGTAGTTTTAAGCATATCCTGCGCCTGAAAAAGACTTTTATTGAAGAGAAAATGAATGAATGTCTGGAAAAGCTGAAAATGGCCGCCAGCCCCGACGAGGAAGCGCAGTATCTGAAGGAATTTATGGAATACAAGAAAATAAGTATGGCCGCTGCCCGGGAACTGGGCAGTGTAGTAGGCTAACCGCTAAGTAGTACCCTTTTTTTTATTTTATCCATCTTTATCTATGAAAACAAATTTAGTAAAAATTGCCGCATTAAGCTTTTTTATGGCTTCAGCCACCCTGACCGCCCAGGCGCAGATACAGGTACCTCAGGCCAGCCCCGCGGCTACCATTTCCCAAACCATTGGCCTGGCCAAGGCTACCGTTGAGTACAGCCGCCCGGCCCTGAAGGGTCGTAAAATGTTCGGTGCGCAGGTACCCTACGGAAAAGTATGGCGCACGGGCGCCAACAAGATCACCAACCTGATTCTGTCGGATGAAATGATGGTGAACGGCCAGAAAGTGGCTGCCGGTACTTACGGCCTGTTTACCATTCCTAACCCGAACGAATGGACGATTATCCTGAGCAAAGACGCAAACGTATGGGGTGCTTATACGTACAATCCTGCCAACGATGTAGTGAAATTTACGGTAAAGCCCCAAAAGCTGGCGAAACCCGAAGAGTTTTTTACCATAGAATTTACGGACTTTACGGCCAGTGAAGCTAATGTGGCTCTCCGCTGGGAGAACGTTGGAGTGAAATTTGGGATAAAGAATGACGCGGATGCCCGCATTATGACCGAAATAAAAGAGAAAACTTCCGCCTCGGAGGTGAGTCCTGCGACCTACTCCGCTGCCGCCAACTACTACTTCGACACCAACCGCGACCTGAAGCAGGCCTTAGAATGGGCCAATAAGGTTGTGGAGAAAGACCAGAAATACTGGACCTACTACCTGCGGGGCAAGATTGCCGCTCAACTCGGGCAGTGCGACGTAGCCATGTCTGACGCTCAGAAAGGCCTGCAGCTCGCTAAGGAAGCCGGTGACGATGCCTATATTCTTAACCACCAGAAGGTACTTAAACAGTGTGGTAAATAAGTAGCTGGCACCAATGGTTAAATACCCAAGCGGGCCCCGGCGAAAAATCGCCGGGGCCCGCTTGTATGAACAATCAGATTGACTAGGAATTCTGATTGAATTTATCAGTAGTACCGGTTGCTGACATGCCTCCGGGAGTAGTTGAAGTACCTTTGTTAGCTCCTGTAGTAGCTCCCGATGTTGTTCCGGAAGTCGTTCCTACCGTACCGGTAGTTGCTCCTGCGGTTGAGGCTCCTTTATTAGCAGTAAATTTCTCATCAGCCATAAATTCATCACTTTTGCGGCTGGTATTTTGGCCGTTAGTATTAGTAATAGAATCGAACTGAGTTTTTACTTTATCAGTCAGCCCGTTCAGAGCATCTTTACCTTTTGAGTAGTTTTCGTCAAATGTTTTCTTGGCGGTTGACGAAAGATCATTTGCCTTATCTTTAATCATCTTACGCGTTTCGGTTCCTTTTTTGGGGGCCATCAAAACACCTACTACTACACCGGCCAACGTCGCTCCCAACGTTCCCATCAAAAATCTTTGATTGTTTGTCATAATATTGTTCTTGTTAATGATTATGGTTAATATGAATGTGATTATGTCTTATCATTGACACTATACGTATTTACTAAAAAAATCAGACCAATACCCACCGCCTTACCCCTTATGAAAGCCACTACTTACTTACCGGTATTTCTGTTTTTGCTGGTTACGCCCCAGCTGCGGGCGCAGTGGCGCCTGCTGGAAGTACCTACTACCGCCAGCTTCCGGTCGGTACACGCTCCTCATCCGCTAGTATGCTGGGCAGGAGGCTCTCATGGTACTATATTACGTACTACTGACGGAGGAATACAGTGGCAGGTGCAGCAGGTAGCGGGTGCCGACTCGCTGGACTTTCGGGATATACATGCGTTCGATGCGCTGACGGCTGTTACCATGAGCGCGGGAGAAGCTGAGCAGGGGAAAGCCCGAATCTACAGAACTGAAGATGGAGGCCAGACCTGGCAAATAGTGTATCAAACTACCCAAAAAGGGATTTTTTTGGACGGCTTGGATTTTTGGGATGACCGCCGGGGTATTTGCTTTGGCGATCCGGTGGAGGGCCGCTTCTTTATCCTGACCACCCGGGACGGGGGGCGCAGCTGGCACGAACTACCCGTAGCCGACCGCCCCGCCGCCCAACCCGATGAGGCGGCTTTCGCCGCCAGTGGTACTTCGCTGATTTCCGTTGGCAAAAAGACCGCCTACATCGGTACGGGAGGGGCCACCGTAGCCCGGATACTCCAGACCAACAACTACGGAGCTACCTGGCAAAGCCTTTCTACCCGGCTTCCGGCCGGACCCAGCAGCGGTATTTTCGGTTTACGTTTCTGGTCAAAAAAGAAAGGGATTGCCGTAGGTGGCGACTACCGTACTTTTACCGTAGAAAGCCCAAACGTACTTATCACCAAAGACGGCGGCAAAAGCTGGCAACTCACCGAAGGTACCCGCCCGCCGGGCCTGAAAGAATCCGTGGGGCTGTACCGGCAGGAACCTTTCGGAAAAAGAAACGTACTATTGATGGCCGTAGGCGCCTCCGGCAGCGGGTACTCCGCCGACCAGGGCCGCAGCTGGGTACCGCTGGACCACCACCCCTTCCACGCCGTCAGCTTTGCCGGAAACGTGGGCTACGCCGTCGGGGGAAAGGGTCTGGTGGGGAAGTGGGGAGGGAGTAATGAATAATTGAAAATGAGGAATATAGAAAGTTCAATGAAGAGTGAGAAACGAAAAGTGAAAAACGGCGTGGTACTGTAGGGACGCAACATCTTGCGTCTCTACGAAAGGCCCATTTATATTCTCTCAATCAGCTCTTTTACCTTTCGGACGGGGCGGCCCGACAGGTGGTCGGCGATGGCGGCGGCGTGGTCACGGCCATTTTCAATAAATACTTTTTCGGTAAATACCCCGGCCATGACCGTACCGCACACGTACAGGCCGGGTACGTTGGTCTCAAATGTTTCAGGATCGTAAACGGGTACCTTACTCACGGGGTCCAGCTCCACGCCGCAACGCCGGAGCAGGTGCTCGTCGGGTATATAGCCTACCAGCAGCAACACAAAGTCAGCCGGGAGCCACTCTTCCTGGTTGGTTTCGCTGTTGTAGATCAGGATACGCCCCGGCTCAATGGCCTGGGCCACGCTGTTGAAGCGGGTGTGGATCTTCCCCTCTTTCACCCGGTTTTTGACATCAGGTACCAGCCAGTACTTCACGGTTTTCCGGAAGTCTTCTCCCTTATGTACAATGGTCACGTGGGCGTCGTGCCGGTAGAGTTCCATGGCTGCTTCCACGGCCGAGTTGGAACCACCCACTATGACTACATGGGTATAGGAGTATTTAAAGGGCTCCTCGTAGTAGTGTGACACCTGCGGCAGATCCTCGCCCGGAATCCGCAGCTGACGGGGTACATCAAAGTAACCCGTAGCCAGTACTACCTTCCGGCTGTGAAACTGCTCCCCCGCGGTGGTTGCGGTCAGGAAGGTACCGTCGGCCTGCCTTTCGGTTTTGAGTACCTCGGTAAAGAGTTTGAAGTTTAGATCATAGTAGCCCGCTACTTTCCGGTAGTACTGCAGGGCTTCGTTGCGGTTGGCTTTTACACTTGAAATAGCGAAAGGAATACCCCCGATCTCAATATTCTCAGCCGTGGAAAAGAAGCGCATCTGCCGGGGGTAATTGCGGATCGACTCCGTCAGGTTGCCTTTCTCAATTATCAAATGGTCCAGTCCACTCCGGGCTGCTTCTATGCCCATAGCCAGGCCACAGGGCCCGCCTCCTATAATAATGACATCGTACAAATGCATGTTGCTCCTGTAGGGTTAGCAGTTGGTGCCTCTCTGGTAGTAATAACTTTTCAACGTCCCGTATGGGCGAATGGTTTCTGAACTTTGTAAATTGTCCCACTGTTAGGGAATGGTTGTATTTTGTGCTTTTAATCGTGTCAGACCTGCTTTTATCTACCGACTCTTCTTTTATCCGGAATCTCAATGATTGCGGACGCAGGCAGATTCCCTTTGTGTTCCTCATTGATTTTCTGGGGCAGCAGCCCCGCCTGTGGCGACTCCCCGAGGCCGATCCCACGGAGGTGGCTTTCAACCTGAACGGCTTTTCCAATACCACCCGCACGACCAGTCCGTTACCCGACTTTTATTTTCACAAATATCCACTCTCCTTTTCAGAGTACCAACCCCGCTTTGACTACGTAGTCAGGAATATCAAAGCCGGTAATTCTTTTCTGGTCAATTTATCCGCGCCTACACCCGTTGAAACCAGCCTGAGCCTGCGGGCTATCTATGACCACAGCCGGGCGCCCTACCGCTTCTGGCTGAGAGACCAATTCGTATGTTTTTCACCGGAAATATTCATTCGTATAAAAGGCCATCAGATTTCGTCCTTTCCCATGAAAGGTACCATTGATGCGGCCCTGCCCAATGCCGCTCAGGCTATCATGGCCGACCCCAAGGAGGCCGCCGAGCACGCTACCATTGTGGACCTGATCCGCAACGACCTGAGTAGGGTAGCGCAGCGGGTATGGGTGGAGCGCTACCGCTACCTCGACCCCATCCAGACCCACGGCAAAACGCTGTTGCAGGTCAGCTCGGAAGTAGCGGGCCTGCTCCCCGACGCATTCGACGGCGCCTTTGGCGACCTGCTGCTGAAACTCCTCCCCGCGGGTTCGATCAGCGGGGCCCCCAAGCCCAGTACCGTCCGGATTATCCGCGAGGCCGAAAATTACGACCGGGGGTACTACACGGGTATCATGGGGTACTTTGACGGCTATACCTTTGAAAGTGCCGTTATGATACGGTACATTGAAAATCAGAACGGACAGCTTATCTTTAAGAGCGGCGGCGGGATTACCGCCCGCAGCCAGGCCCGGGCCGAATACCAGGAACTGATTGACAAAGTATATCTCCCATTTGCCCATGCACCCGCCCCTCTGCTTCGAGACGATCTGCGTCAGGAACCGCCGGTTACTGAACCTGCCCTACCACCAGACGCGCCTCCACCGCACCCGCACCGCCCTCTGGGGGAGCCACGATGAATGGCCCCTGGAGGAAGTCCTGACCGTACCCGACTGGCTGGGTACCGGTACCTACAAGTGCCGCCTGACCTACGGCGAAAAGCCCGAAAGTATAGAATGGGAGCCCTACTCGCCCCGCCCCATCCGGAGCCTGAAACTCGTACACGACAACGCCATCGACTACTCCCACAAGTACCGTGACCGCCAGCGGCTAAATATCTTGTTTGAGCAGCGTAGTACCTGCGACGAGGTACTCATAGTCCGGCAGGGCCTGGTGACCGATACCTCCTACTGCAATGTGGCTTTTTTTGATGGAGAGCAATGGCTAACACCCGCCACGCCTCTTTTATCAGGTACCCAACGCGCCTACCTGCTGGATGCTGGCGTGATCCACGAAGCCCCGATCCGGGTCGGCGACCTGCATCACTATACGCAGGTGAAGCTTTTTAACGCGATGCTCCCCTGGCAGGAAGGTCCCGTGCTGCCGGTGGGGCAGGTGGTGGGGTAAAGTAGATTATTCAGAAAGAAAAATACCCCTTTTGCGGTATTGCCGAAAGAGGCAGAAAAAGGTACTTTTACTTTGTCTGTTTACTTACAAACCTAAACCCACAATTCTATGCAAACGCAGACTACTGAATCTATCATTGGCCAGATTCGCCGGTGCAATGATGCCTTTGAAGCAGCTTTTACACGGCAGGATAGTGAGGCTTTGGCCGAACTGTACACTAACGAGGGTTCACTGCTCCCTCCCGGTGCAGGTGAACTAAAAGGAAAGCAGGCCATTCGGGACTTTTGGCAGGGAGCCATGCAATTGGGCGTTGCAAAGGCCAGACTGACTACCGGTGAAGCCGAAGAGCACGGCGACACGGCTACTGAAATCGGGAACTTTGTGCTCAGCAGCGCCACGGGTGACCAGATTGACCACGGCAAGTACCTGGTGATATGGAAGCGCCAGAACGACCGCTGGTACCTGCACCGCGACATCTGGAACAGCAGCCAGTCGGCGGGCTAATCTACCAAGGTATACGTAAACCCTCCATTAAAGCTTTCCTTCTCCCCCCACTCCCCCTGCCCAACCCTCACAAAAAAAACGTAACTTGCGGGGGTTTGATGAGTAATGTACCCGAGCTGCATGACGCTTCCGCTTTCTTCCCTGTTCGACGACGAAGTCACCACCTTTGCCGACCTGATCCTGCCCGTACCCATCCCCCGGCTCTTTACGTACCGGGTGCCCCGCACCATGAGCGAGCTGATCAAGGTGGGAGCCCGGGTAATTGTCCAGTTTGGAAAGAATAGGGTTATAACGGCGGTAGTTGCCAGGCTGCACCACCACCCGCCTACCGACTACCAGGCCAAGTACATCATGGAACTGCTCGACGAAGAGCCCATTGTAACGGCCTACCAACTTGAGCTCTTCAGCTGGATGGCCGACTACTACCTCTGTACCATCGGGGAGGTGATGAACGTGGCGCTTCCCTCGGGCCTTAAAATCACGAGCCAGTCGAAGGTACAGTACAATCCGGATTTTGACCACCCCCAGCTGCTGACCGACCAGGAAGTGGTGATTCTGGAAGAAATCAAAAAACACCAGGCGCTGTCGTACGAGGAGGTAGCCCGGCTGGTGGAGCAAACTAACGTAACGTCGGTTATTAAGTCGCTGGTGGGCAAGCGGGCGGTTATTTTATTCGAAGAAGTAAAGGAAAAATACACGCCCAAAATAGCCCGAAAAGTGCGGCTGTCGGCGCAGTATGAGGCACCGAACGTACTGAGGGAGCTGATGCTGGCGCTGGAAAAGCAGCCCAAACAGCAGGAAGTACTCCTGAGGTACCTTAGCTACGTACCCGTACAGAACAACCCCGGCCTGAACCAGCACGGACTCGATAAAGCGGTTTTCTCCAAGGACGACGGCCTGTCGGACTCTTCGCTGCAAACATTGGTCAGGAAAGGCATTTTTGAAAAATTTGATATCGTAGTCTCCCGCTTTGCCGACCTGCCGGTAACGCCGGCCAAGGAGATTAAGCTGACCGAAACGCAGCAGCTCGCCAATAGCCGGATTCAGGAACATTTTAGAGATAAAGAGGTCGTACTACTGCACGGTATTACGGGTAGTGGCAAGACCGAGGTCTACATCAGCCTCATTAAGCAAGCCCTTGAAAGCGGTACGCAGGTACTGTACCTGCTACCCGAAATTGCCCTCACCACCCAAATCGTAGTACGTCTCCGAAAGGTTTTTGGCGACCGCATGGGTATATACCACTCCCGGTTTTCGGATAACGAGCGGGTAGAGGTATGGAAGGGTATTCTGGACGGAAAGTTTCAGTTTGTGGTGGGGGTCCGCTCGGCCATATTCCTGCCCTTTGACAACCTGGGGCTGATTATTGTGGACGAGGAACACGAAACGTCCTACAAGCAGCAGGACCCCGCCCCCCGCTACCACGCCCGCGACGTAGCCGTAGTGATGGCCTACCTACACAAGGCCAAAGTACTGCTAGGTTCGGCCACGCCCTCGCTGGAAAGCTACTACCACGCCCAAAGCGGCAAGTACGGCCTGGTTGAAATGTTCCAGCGCTTTGGGGAGGCGGCTCTGCCCGAATTTGTACTGATTGATACCAAGCTGGAGAAGAAACAACGGAAGATGAAGGATGAGTTTTCGTCGGTGTTCCTAGAGTACCTGGCTCATAATCTCAAGCATAACGAGCAGACCATCCTGTTCCAGAACCGCCGGGGGTACTCGCCCTACCTACAGTGCGAAGAGTGCGGCTGGATATCGGAATGCCACAACTGCGCCGTGAGCCTTACCTACCACATGAAGGCCGCCGAGTTGCGCTGCCACTACTGCGGCCACAAGGAAGAAGTACCCCGCACCTGTCCGGCCTGCGGCTCCCCCAAGGTTAAAACCATCGGCTACGGTACCGAAAAAATTGAAGACCAGTTGCACCTGCTCTTTCCGCAGGCGCGCGTCCAGCGCATGGACCTGGATACCACCCGCGCCAAAAATGCCTACCAGCAAATTATCCAGGATTTTGAAACCGAACAGATAGATATACTGGTAGGTACCCAGATGATCTCTAAGGGCCTCGACTTCGACAATGTAAGCGTAGTCGGGATCTTTGACGCCGACCGGATTATCAACTTTCCGGAGTTTCGGGCTTCGGAGCGGGCTTTTCAAATGCTCACGCAGGTAAGTGGCCGGGCCGGACGGCGGGCCGGTAAGCCGGGCAAGGTACTTGTCCAGACGGCCAACCCGCGTCAGTCGCTTCTGCAGAAAATCATTGAGGGCAACTACCGGGGTATGTACGAGGACGAAATTCTGGAACGGGAACAATACAATTACCCACCCTTTACCCGGCTTATTAAGCTGATTGTCAAGCATACCGACGAAGAAACCTCGCGCCGGGCCGCCGAGCAACTGGCCGAGAAGCTGGTAGCGCAGCTGGGGCGGAGCCGGGTACTGGGCCCCGAACCGCCCCTGGTGGAGCGGGTACGGAATCAGTTTTTGTTTGACATTCTCATTAAACTTGAACGAGAAAAGATTAATTTTAAGGCCGCAAAGTCCTTCATTCAGGAAAAAGTAATGGATATTCTGACTGATAAGACCCTGAAAAACATCAATATAGTGATTGACGTAGACTGTACATAAGTCTGGCTTTTACTTAACCAACTATTCATAGCGCATCTCAAATTGCTACATTAAACTCTATGTCTTCTAAAAAAACGAAAATAGTTGCCACCGTCGGACCGACTTCAGAGTCAAAAGAAATGCTGCTGGCCTTAGCGAAGGCGGGTGTGAATGTATTTCGGCTTAATTTCTCGCACGGTACCCATGCTGATCATCTCGAACGCCTTAAGCTTATTCGGGAAATAAATGAAGAAAACGGGCTGAACCTCTGCGTGCTGCAGGACCTGCAGGGCCCTAAAATCCGGATTGGCAACGTAGCCAAAAAGGAGGGCGTACTCATTGAGTCCGGTAACAAACTGGTGTTTACCAACGCGGATGTAGTAGGTACTGCCGAGCGCGTAAGTACCCCTTACGACGGCATGTACAACGACGTCAAAAAGGGCGACCGTATACTCCTCGACGACGGCAAACTGGAAGTACGCGTGATCAGTACGGATGCTACCGATGTGGTGACCGAAGTAGTGTACGGAGGCTACCTGAAGTCCAAGAAAGGCGTGAACCTGCCCAACACCAAGGTGTCTATGCCATCGGTAACCGAAAAGGATTTTGAAGATCTGGAATTTGGTCTGGCCAATAACGTGGAGTGGATTGCGCTGTCGTTTGTGCGGCAGGCCCAGGAAATTTTGAAAGTAAAGGATTACATTCGTCTGAAGGGAAAGCATACCCGCGTAGTAGCCAAAATCGAAAAGCCCGAAGCGGTCGCTAACATTGACGAAATCATTGAAGCCACGGATGCCATCATGGTCGCCCGCGGTGACCTGGGCGTGGAGCTGCCCGCCGAAGAAGTACCTATGATCCAGAAGATGATCGTAGACAAATGCAACCGCGCCGGTAAGCCGGTGATTGTGGCTACTCAAATGCTGGAAAGTATGATTGACAGCCCCCGTCCTACCCGGGCTGAGGTCAACGACGTAGCCAACTCGGTACTTGACGGCGCTGACGCCGTGATGCTGAGTGCCGAAACGGCATCGGGCAAGTACCCGCTGCTGGCCGTTGAGAACATGACCAAGACTATCGAACAGGTCGAACTGAACGCCAACAGCATCTACTTCCGGCACCACGCCTTCGTCAACGAGCGCCCCGGGGTTGACCAGCTCAACGACAACGTAGTGATGAGCGCCTGCCGCCTGGCCCGCGACACCAAAGCCAAGGCCATTATCGGTATTACGCGTTCGGGCTACACGTCGTTCCGGTTGTCACACCACCGCCCCAAGGCCAATCTGCTCATATTTACGTCGGACCGGGTACTGATGAATACCCTCGGCTTGTACTGGGGTACCAAGGTGTTCTACTATGACCGCGACGAGAACGTATCTACCGATGATCTGATTGATGATATCAAGCGTTTATTGATTGAAAAAGGCGAACTCCAGAAAGGCGATATCTTTATCAATACCCTAAGTATGCCTATTTCCAAAAACCGCAAAACCAACGCTCTCAAACTGAGCGTAGTGGAGTAAGTACTATGGAGTAGCGGGTGGCGAGGCAGTAGCTTTTCTTTTCGTCGACGTTTATTTGAAAAAAATATTAGCTCAAAAAAGGCAGCAGAAGCTATTTCTGCTGCCTTTTTTAATATTCAGTTAAAAATAACTAAGATAATAGTTGTAAAATTAAATATTTAATTCTAAATTTGATATAATACTAAGTTATATATTAACCTGAACTATATTCATGGAGATCAGATCATTAACGCGCGCCGAAGAAGAAGTCATGCTGATACTATGGCAATTAGGCAAAGGATTTGTAAAAGATGTACTGGCCGAAATGCCCGAGCCCAAACCCGCCTACAATACGGTATCTACCATTATCCGCATTCTGGAAAAAAAGGGTTTTATCGGCTACACCGCCTACGGCAAAACCCACGAGTACTATCCGCTCATCAGCGAAGCCGACTACAAGCGCTTCGAAATGCAGCAGCTGCTGGAAAACTACTTTGATAACTCGCTTACCAAGCTGGTTTCTTTCTTTGTCAAAGACCACGACCTGACTACCCAGGACCTGGACGAGATCATCAAGCTCATGCAGAACCAAAAGCCTGACTAGCGGCATCTATCCACCCATTTAACTCCATACAGCCTATGGAAGCTCTCATTTATATAGCCCAGGTCAGCCTGTACTGGCTCCTGCTCTACGCCTGCTACTGGCTCGTGCTGCGGCAACATACTTTCTTCCGCTGGAACCGCTCCTTCCTGTTGGGTTCGCTGCTGGCGGCCTTTGTGCTGCCGCTGGTGCAGTACCCCGATGCGGCCCCAACGTTGCCGGTGGTGTACGAAATGCCGACCTTTGTAGTAGATAAAACCGTAGTACCCAGCACCGCAGTCGTCGAGAGTCCCGCGCCTTCCGCAGTTACCGGTACAGATCTTCTGTGGGTACTTTACCTGGCAGGCGTACTGTTCATGGGCGGGCGTTTGCTCCACCACTTCCATACTTTGTTTACCTATATCAAAAAAGGTGTCCGCTTGCCGGTCGACCGCTATACACTGGTACTTACGGAAAACAACGACCTGGGCTCATTTTCCTTTCTAAACTATATTGTTGTTGGCCGCAGCGATTACGAACACCATTTTGACACCATTCTGAATCACGAGCTGGTCCATGTACGGCAGCGGCACAGCCTGGACATTCTGCTGGTGGAGGTACTTCGGGTCTTATTCTGGTTTAATCCGGTACTAATTCTCTACAAAAAATCACTACAACAGGTACACGAGTACCTGGCCGACCAGCATGCCCCCAACCGCGACCGTTACGCCAGTTTTCTGGTAGCCTACGCACTAAACACTCCCCTGAGTACCCTCACGAATCATTTCTTCACTACTTCACTCTTAAAAGACCGTATCAAAATGCTGTACAAAAACCGTAACTCCCGCTGGTCGCTGGGCAAGTACGCCGTTGTAGTAGCCATAGTAGGCTTGGTGACCCTAACAGCGAGTAGCTTCAAGCCGGGAAAAAGCCCCGTTGTCACAGAAAATAGTCAGCGGGTTCAAATTGAAGGTATAGTGGTAGACGCCGATGGTCATCGGATAGAAGGCGTTACTGTGCTATCGGAGAATAAGAGATTCAGGACATTCACTGATACAGAAGGACAGTATCTTATTCAGGTACCTGCCGGAAGTAAACTGACTTTTGAATTGGAAGGATATAAATCTATATCCCTTCGGGTAACTAAGTGGCAGGTAGTAAATGCCACCCTGATGCAGGCCGGAGCACCCGTTTCCTCCACCGTAGCGCTTTCTCCTTCAGAAGAGAGAGAAGATATATACGCCGAGCCGGTTAGGATTGGCGAGTTCAGGTTTATCCCTGTTCTTTGGGAGGAGAATAACTCGGCAGATTATACCAACGCAGAGGAGGTATCCCCAAGATTTCCGGGTGGAGCAGAAGCACTTAGTACTTTTATCAGCCAGCACGCTACCTACCCCAGCGAAGCGTTAAGACCCAATGCCCAGGGCAAAGTACTACTGGACTTCCTGGTTTCTTCCAATGGCGAAATTAACGATATAGAAGTCCTAAAAGGTCCGGGTTTTGGCCTGGAGGCTACATCGGCCCAGCTCGTGGCGTCCATGCCCGCCTGGGTACCGGGCCAAAAAGACGGCCGCAAAGTAGCCATGCGCTACCACCTGTCCGTTGACTGGCAACTGGGGCTGGACCCCGACAAGACCGGAACGGTTGAATCACAGGTAGAAGTGGGCGACGAAAAGGCAAGCCACGTTACGGTGAAGTACTACAAGGCTGGCAACCGGAGAAAGAGCATGGGGTACTACCGGAATTACAGGGGCAGCCATCTCCCCGAAAATGCCCTCTATGTCCTGAACGGCACGCTTATGAAAAACAAGGAGTTCATGAATGAAATACCCACGGAGCAGTATAAGTCGGTCACCGTGTTGAGCGGTGCTACTGCCAAAGAACTGTACGGAGAAAAAGCCGTGAATGGCGCGGTGCTTATCCTGACAAAAAATGAGGTAAAAAAGCCATGATAATCCACCAACCTAAACTCAACAGCCTATGGAAGCGCTCATGTACCTCGGGGAAGTAAGCCTGTACTGGCTCCTGCTCTACGCCTGTTACTGGCTCGTACTACGCCAGCATACCTTCTTCCGCTGGAACCGCGCCTTCCTGCTCGGTTCGCTGCTGGCGGCCTTTGTGCTGCCGCTGGTGCAGTACCCCGAGGCGGCCCCAACGCTGGTCGCGTACGAGGTGTCGGCGCCGGCCTTTGTGGTACAGGCAGCGGCCCCCACGCCTTCCCTCTTTACCTGGCTCAACTTGCTGTGGGCCGTGTACGCGGGCGGGGTACTCTACATGAGCATCCGGCTGTACCGGTACCTGCGCAATCTTTTTTCTTTTATCCGGCAGGGCGAAGCCATAGAACTCGACGACTGTACCCTGGTACTTATCAGTACTGACAGACGGTCCGGCGGCCGGCGGTCCGGCGGTCCGGTTGGCTCTTTTTCTTTCCTGAAATGGGTAGTCGTCAGCCGTGGCGACTACGAGCACCATTTTGACACCATATTGAATCACGAGCTGGTACACGTACAGCAGCGGCACAGCCTGGACGTGCTGCTGGTGGAGGTACTTCGCGTGCTGTTCTGGTTCAATCCCGTACTTATTTTCTACAAAAAATCACTACAACAGGTACACGAGTACCTGGCCGACCAGCAGGCCTCCAATCGCGACCACTACGCCGAGTTTCTGGTAAGCTACGCGCTGGGCGCTCCGGTAACTGTACTAACCAATCACTTTTTCAATGCTTCACTTTTAAAAGACCGAATCAAGATGCTGTATAAAAACCCGAATTCCCGCTGGTCACTGAGCACCTATGCCGCCGTGGCTCTTTTAACCATTTTTGTGGCCCTGGTGGTCGCTAGTTGCGAACGTGATGTAGTACCTTCAACCAAAGGCAATCAACTGGCCGCCGGGCAGGATATTAGTGTGCAAGGCGATGTAAGAACACCGGATGAAAAGCCAATTCAAGGAGCTAGTATAATTATAAAGGGAAGCGATAAAGGTACCACTACTGATGCAAATGGACATTTTTCAATAAATGTTCCCCCTGGAAACACTATAATTGTGAGGTATAAAGGATATGGACCTATTGAGCTGAAGCTCGGCTCAACTCATAAAAAACAATATTTTGGATTATCACTGACTTCCGGAGATAGTACTAAAACATTTGACCCTTCTCAAAGCACATCAGTACCCTCCAAGGATGGCGAGACTCTAAAAACACTAGTTCAGTCATCTGAAATAAATGGTCAACCCATCTTTACAGTGGTTGAGCAGGTACCCGAGTTTCCGGGTGGAGTCAACGCTATGATGGAGTACCTGGGCCAGAACATCAGGTACCCCGAGGCTGCCACTAAAGCGAAAGTACAGGGCAGGGTATTTCTGAGTTTTGTGGTGACTACAGAGGGAGAAATCAAAGACATTCAGATCCTGAAAGGACTAGGTTTCGGTACCGACACGGAATCGGTGCGGGTAGTGTCATCCATGCCCCGCTGGAAGCCGGGTATGCAAAGCGGAAAACCCGTTAACGTACGATACAACCTACCAATCAGCTTCCAGTTAGGCAGCAAAGCTACTACTGAGGGTAATTAACTAAATTCTATTTCCATTCCTCCACAACAACCTACCATGGAAGCGCTCATGTACCTCGGGGAAGTAAGCCTGTACTGGCTCCTGCTCTATGCTTGCTACTGGCTGTTGCTGCGGCAGCATACCTTTTTCCGCTGGAACCGCGCCTACCTGCTGGGGGCACTGCTGGTGTCGTTTGGGTTGCCGCTGGTGCAGTACCCTGAGGCGGCACCCGTCATGCCGCAGGCGGTGTACGTAGTGGCCGCCGTACCGGCAGTAGTTATCAGTCCGGAGGCAGGGGCCGCCAGTACTGCTTCCTTTCCGGACTGGACGCAGTGGGTGTGGGCGGTGTACGCGCTGGGAGTACTCTACATGAGCATCCGGTTGTACCGGTACCTGCGCAACCTTTTTTCTTTTATCCGGCAGGGCGAAAGCATAGAGCTTGACAGCTGTACACTGGTACTTATCAATACCAATCAAATAGGCTCTTTCCAGATCGGCTCCTTTTCTTTTCTGAAATGGGTGGTCATCAGCCGCAGCGACTACGAGCACCACTTCGACACCATCCTGAATCACGAGCTGGTCCATGTACAGCAACGGCACAGCCTGGACGTGCTGCTGGTAGAGGTACTTCGCGTGCTGTTCTGGTTCAACCCGGTACTTATCCTCTATAAACAATCGCTGCAGCAGGTACACGAGTACCTGGCCGACCAGCAAGCCCCCAACCGCGACCGCTACGCCGAGTTTCTGGTGGCCTACGCGCTGGACACACCCGTAGCGGTACTTACCAATCATTTCTTCAATTCATCACTTTTAAAAGATCGTATCAAGATGCTGTATAAAAACCGTAATTCCCGCTGGTCGCTGGGCAAGTACCTCACCATACTACCCCTGCTGGGGCTGGTACTGATGCTCTCGGCGGCCCATGAGCGCCTCTCCAACTCTCTTGAAGAAGGTACTAGTCCAATAAGCATTTCAGCCGGAACTCCTGCTGATACCCCCCTACCAAACCTGGAAAATACGCCCCCGCTTATTTCAGAGCAGGAAGAAAAAACAACCATAAAAGGTACCGTGCTAAACGCCCAAACCAACCAGCCGCTACCGGGTGCTACTGTGGTGACGGTAGGAAGTACGACCGGTACTACTACTGGCCCGGCGGGGCAGTTTGAGCTGAAAGAAGTACCGCTGAACAGCTCGCTTGCGGTTAGCTACATAGGCTACGAAACCCAGCAGGTGAAAGTAACGAAGAAAAATCAGGTACTGCGCGTAGCCCTGAAAAGACAGGAGCAGAAGCTGGATGAACTTGTAATTGTCTCCTACCCAACGGCCCAGATAAAAGCGTCCCCCGCCGATACCACCATTCCCCAAAACGGCGATGCTAAGGTATTTACCGTAGTAGAGCAGATGCCGGAGTTCCCGGGTGGACTACAGGAAATGTACAAGTACCTGGCCCGGAACATCAAGTACCCTTCCGAGGCTAAAGACGAGCGGGTGCAGGGAAAGGTGCTGGTTAGTTTTATTGTCAGTGAACGGGGAGCTATTCGTCAGCCCAAAATAACCAAAGGCCTCGGTGCGGGTATAGACGAGGAGGCACTGCGGGTGGTACTGACTATGCCTTCCTGGAAACCCGCCAAACAGAATGGTCAGCCGGTACCGGTCATGTATACGCTGCCCATTCAATTCACTATTGAAGAAGACGAAGTACAAGAAAACAAAGAAAAGCGGCAGGGAAGTGCTACCGGATTTCTAAATTATAAGCTGGATGATGCGGTGGATTTTGCTTTACCAACCCGGCTACCGGATAACCTACCCATAGGCCTCAGTCCGGTCCATAGCTCCAGAAGCAGCAGTACCACTATTTATAAATCCCAAAGTTATTTTAAAAGTTATTTCAAAGAGGATTAATAGAAGTACCCATGCCTATTATAATTGAGCACTACTAATTCTCTACACTATGAAGTTTTTAGCAATTTGGGCAGCTGCTATTCTAATGGGTTCTGGTTTGAAGCAGCCCATAACCTTTCAGGCCAGGAACGTAATCAGTATACAGGGGAGCTGCTATAATGCCGGCACCGGCGAAGACTTTCAGGTAAAAGCCTTTGCCGTGTTTGGTAAAGGAGAGCTGCTCCTTGGAGAGAGTAATGAAATAGGTACTTTCGTACTTCAGGTACCCGACTCAACCCGTTCCCTTCGATTTGAGCGGCAGGGCTTTCAAGCAGCTATTTTTCCGGTACATTTTAGTGGTGGAGCCGAAGGCAAAGTCCCCTTTAATATTTTGGTACCTATGAGTTCGGTAGACTCACAATCAGTCCACTTGGATAACCGGCTTTACCTGGGATTTAACTTTCCGGACAGCCTGGATGTACTGGTGAAGGTAGTAAAAGCAAGTAACCAAGCCATTGTTACGGAACTTGATTCACGCCCGATTAGAAGACTAGCACCTTTTTTTCATCTACGGAATGTGGCACCAGATAGCTACCTCATTACAGCGTCTACCAAAGATGGACGACAGCTCCTACGCGAAGAGGTGACGACAGCGAAAGGATTTACGTTCAAAGAGTTAACTATCAATGCACCTATTTCTACTACCAGTACCTCAACTCCTACGAATTCTTCCTGGAAACCCAATGGATCAGAAATACTGTATTTTGGACAGAGCAGCTACGATTTGAGTACCGAAGTCAGGGAGCGGCTAAATACGATGGCGCGCTACCTGCGCGAGCAGCCCGGGCAGAAGGCTCAAATCACCGGCTACACAGAAGATGCCGGCCGCGAAGAACTTAACCGGACGCTCTCAGAGTACCGCGCTCGTACGGTGATGAATTATCTCAAGAGCCTGGGCGTGCCGGCCCGTCAACTCTCCCTGAGTTGGATGGGGGCCAACTCACCCGCCGCGCCCAACGATACCGAACAAAACCGCATAAAAAACCGGCGGGTGGTTGTGCAGTTCTCGCAGGAGTAGCCATGTTTTTAAGCACTACTAAACCCCGACTCCCTATGAAAAAGCTGATACTACTGCTCACACTAGCCGGTATTGGGTACCTGGCAGGCGTACCCGCTGCCTACGCCCAAACAGACACGACGGTTTTTACGATAGTGGAAGTACAACCTGAATTTCCGGGCGGTATTGAAGCCCTGAAAAGGTACCTCAAACAGAACGTGAAGTACCCCGAAGCTGCCGCCAAAGCCAAAGTACAGGGCAGGGTATTTCTCGAATTTGTAATTACTACCGAAGGGAAAATCAGAGACATCAGGGTACTGAAAGGAATTGGTCATGGCGCTAACGAAGAAGCCGTTCGGGTTGTATCACAGATGCCCGACTGGACACCCGGCAAGCAAAGCGGCCGCCCCATGAATGTAAAGTACCATCTGCCGGTCCACTTTCAACTCTAATAAAATTTAAATAAATTACCCGCAAAAACCAGTAACAATGAAAACGCTAACAATGCTGCTGATTGCCATGGTGGGACTTTTTGCCCTGACAGGTACCCCTGCCACCTACGCCCAGACGGAGGAGAAAGTATATAATGAGGTAGACAAATCACCGGAGTTTCCGGGTGGATTTTCTGCTATGTACGCCTTCATGGGTAAAACTATAAGGTATCCTGAGGAAGCATCCAGAAAACGGATACAGGGTAAAGTAGTCACGGCATTTGTGGTAGGGGAAGATGGTACAATCCGAGATATAGTAATAGAAAAAAGTGCTGGCTACGGTATGGATGAGGAAGCCGTGCGGGTAATCAAAGCCATGCCCAAATGGATACCCGGTGAACGCCAAGGACAAAAAGTAGCCGTATACTACAAGATGCCAATTAATTTTGCCCTTAACTGATTTAAAAATGCTTAACCACAGAGTTAAGAGAGTATGCACTCTGAACCTTACAGGGGATAAAGTCTCCTCTTGCTCAGCGCTCTAACTCCAACTACTCTGTGGTTATTTTACTTTCCTCCTTTCAACCTTTTCTCCTTATCTCCCTCACCCCCTATTCACCAGCTTTTCATAGTGGTCAGAAGTCTGTAAGATACCGGCGCTTTTTTCGTAAAAATCTTTCCCGGTCGGATACACGCCTTGCACCGTTTTGGTCCAGCTGGCACCAGCCATAGGGTGGTAGGTCATCATCTGATTCCAGTTTTTAAAGTACTGATGTCCGTTCGTTTCCTGTAAACCAATGTCCATGTTTGGGAAAGGCGCCAGCCGGGCGGCCACACTCTTATTCCAGTCGACCAGGATGGGGTTCACGGTCAGGTCGGCGCAGAAGCAGGGAACCCCTTTCTCGTAGGCGTACTGGGCAATTTTCATGGTCATACTCAGGGTTTTGGCAATAGCCTTGACGGCGATGGCCGAGTAGCCCTGCTCAATTCGGGTAGCAGCATCCTCGACGGTATGGGCGCTTTCGTCGGCGGCTACCCGCACCCCCAGATCACCAACAAAGGATTCGTTTTCTTCGGCAAAAGGCTCTTCAATCACCGCGATCTGGTCAAAGGCACCAATTTTTTTGGCCTGATCCAGGAAGCGCAGCAGCGTTTCTTTCTTTTCGTAGCGTCCGTTGGCGTCGAAGTAGTAGGGTATTTTGCCGCTTTTGGTGTAGGGCGTTTCGTAGTGGCCGATGGCCTTATGCAGGGCCGTCATGAAGGCAATATCCTTCTCGAGCATCTCCTGCTGCGTACCCGCCGCGCCCGTCTTAAGCTTCATAATAAAGTACCCTTCGTCGGCGGCCGCTTTCAGCTTACTGACTTCCGTTCCCACACTGAACGACGGTATACTGGCTACCTTGCTGTGCCGGTGCGAGAGGCCGGGCCGGTAGGCGGCGGGAATCATGTCGTCGAATTTTGTGATTCCATTTTCGTGCGCGAACAGCAGCCAGGCCGCGTTATCAACGGCCACGAGGGCGTTCAGAGCGAAGGTTTTGCGCAGATTGGGGTTCCGGGTAATGGCTTTGCCGTAGGCCAGCACCTCAGGCAGGAGGTCGTCGAGCAGTTGTACGGGGTCGGTAAACGAAGTACCCTTCATCATCTGCAGGGCCCGCTCGGTCATGGCGTACATGAGGGCGTTGCCGGCGTTTTCGGAATGCGCCGCAAATACACTGGAATCCGACCAGAGTACCCCCTGCGTACACAGGCCAATCTTGCTGGTACCTGACTCAGCTTCCAGAAAGGCTACCGTCTGCCAGCTTTCGGTAATGGCGCTGCCCTTGAACCGGTACGGATTCAGCGGCTCGCGCTCAAAATTGGAATCGACCTTCCGGATGCGGATCGGGGCAAATGCTTTTTTATCAGGTACCATTTGATTTGTGTCCATTGAAAAACCAGCCATGCCCAGGGCCACCATAGCCCCGCTGTTTTTGATAAAGGCCCGGCGGTTAAGGCTGTTGTCTGGGTGCTGTGGCTGGTCCATATGTATCGGTCAAAAATCAGGAAAAGAAACAGGGTGGGAAAGTATTGCCTCTGCTTCTGTCTTTAGTAAAGACGCCGGACTCCTGCATTTACCATTAGTTCAGGCAGCAAAAAACCCCGCACGTCCAGACGCACGGGGCTACTAACTACCTCTCCGGTACTAGTACCTGTACCACTGTTTTAAACTGTGGCACGGGTGGTATATATGGATTTACCTGGCTGTTGCCATTACCATTTTAATATTTTGCTTGGCTCCTACTTCGAGTACATCCACCAGGTCCTGTACAGCCAATGTCTTGTCCACGCGTAGTACCACGGTAGGCTCCTCTACGTTGGCAAAGATACCCTGCAGCTGCGCTTCCAGCTGGTCAAAAGGTACGGGGTCTTTATCTATGAAATAATTTTTGTCGCCATCAACCGACAGCGTGATCTGCTTCTTGTATACCTGCTGCGACGACGCAGCCTTGGGCAGCATCAGTTTAATGACGTTCGGATTGGCCATCGTGGAGATGATCAAAAAGAACAACAGCAGGAAGAACATAATATCGTTGAGCGAGTGCGTAAACACTTCCGGGGCAAACCGGCTCTTCCGACGTATTTTCATTTATGAGTAAATTTTGTAAGCTCTTATTAATACCTTACCCTGCTACTATTAACGTGAGGCAACCGGCTTCTGTAGTACATCCAGGAAGTCCGAAGCGGCCATCTGTAGCTTCAGCGCGAAGCGGTCGATCTTCATGTTCAGCAGGTGGTAGCCCGCGTAGGCAATAAGACCGATGATCAGACCGGTACCGGACGTAATCATTTTTTCGTACATACCACCGGCGATGGTACTGATGTTGAAGTCGTTGGAGATGGATATATCGTAGAAAATACGGATAATACCGGAGATAGTACCCACAAAACCCAGCATGGGCGCAATACCGGCTACCACCCCCAGATAAGGCAGGTTACCCTCCATCCGCTGCAGCTCAATCTGGCTGGCGTTTTCGATGGTGGTTTCAATATCTTTGATGGGGTACCCGATGCGGCCCGTTGCCCGCTCCAGTATACGACCAGCCGCATTATGCTGGTTGCGGCAGAGCGACTCAGCCGATTTAAGATTGCCCTGCTGAATAAAATCTTTTACGTTATCCACAAATCCCTGCTCGATCTTGCCGTTGGCGTTGATCGCCAGGAAGCGCTCAATGATCAGAAAAAGTGTTCCCAAAAACAGAAAACCCAGAGGAAGCATAACCCAGCCCCCTTTCATAAGAAGGTCTATGACAGAAAGTCCTTGCCCGGCCGCCTGTGCCGTCGTGGTAGTGTCGGTAAGTGCTTGAAGAAGCATCATAGGAACAGTAAAAGTGAATTAGTAAGAGTAAAAAAACAGATCGACTAAGCTAAACAACTTCTGACAATAAACGGAAGACACCCGCTCTTATTGTTCTAAGGTCAAAGATAGAGAATTTACTTTTTCGGGAAGAATTTAAACGGCTCTTTCCTCAGCACCTGCCCCAAAAAGCCGCCCAACTTTGAAATTAGGGTTATTTTCTGCAAATTAAGCCCCACCCTATTTTCGCCACAGTTATGAAACAATTTTTTACCCCTAACCTTGTACGCCAGCTGCCGGTTGCGGTCATAAGCGGTGGCCTCATCGCCATGATCGGCTTTAAGAGCCAGACGGTCCATATTCCCTTCTTAATCAATGTTGTGCTGAGCCTGGGGCTGGGTTGGCTACAGCCCCGTAAAGGCTGGCTGCTGGCCCTGCTCCAGACGCTTACCATCCTGGTTACCTATTCGCTGTTCAGCAATAGCAGCCTGCTGGTACCCGCCCAGCCGGAAGTAGCCCGCTTTGCGGCGCTGCTGGCGGTATTCCCTACCCTGACCGGCGCGTTTATGGGTGCCTTGCTGGGCCGTACGATCAAGGATAAGCAGTAGGCGGGCTGTTAGTTTTATTTAAAAATTCCAGGTTTTTATTAATCACCTGCAACTGTGTTGCATATAATTAAACCTTGTAGTAGATTTGGTACTGAAAAGAGGCAGAGGAAGCATTATATTGAATTACATTATTTACTGTCCACACCTACTCCATTACTTACTACCTCCATGAATAAACACTTACGGCTCCTGCTTTTTCTCCTCATTACTGGCACCACCCTTAGTTGCTACGACTGCGGCCCTATGGGCGAGCCTCTTGTTGACATAAGCCTATCACCAAGAAATCAATTAGTGCGAGTAAGTGCATTAGGTGCCAGGTCTGACTCGATATTTAACCGGGATACCCCGTCACCATTCAGTTACTATAATAAAATTCCCATTTCCCTGCTTCAGGATAGCACTACCTTTCTTTTCTATTCAAAAGATAAAGTAGATACTCTCACGCTTTACTATAAAAGGGTATTTGATACAAGCAAAAGGTGCGGGTACTATAATGACATTAAAGCTCCGGAGCGGGGCCCTTACTACCGGAGTACCTTTCCGATGGTCGAGGTAGAATATTATTCGTACCTGGGAGCACAGGAACCCAAGCATTACGGTCCGAGAGGCATATCTATCCGAATTCAGAACAACAGATGAAAACACTTGTACATAAACAACTGTGGACGCTGCTGTTGCTACAATTCCTGATTGGGCAAGAAGTTTATGGGCAAGTAATTGAGGTAGACACCAGCTCAAAAAGTACCTTAACCGCTCCTGCCGTAAGCCAGTATTCGGTAGGTATTGACGTATTCAAGAATATCCCCTTCTGGATGCAGGGTAACAAAGCGCCTATTATTTCGTATGACTTAGGTACTCAACGTAACCGGGGCATTTATGAAATCACGTTTCGTAAAAAAATAGACCCGTACTATCACTTTGTTGGTCTGCTTGGCTATACTCATTTAATGATTAGCTACCCGAGTGGCACAGAAGAGGCCAACCGGATTAATGGGTGGTATCTGAAAGCAGGCAGGGAACGCGCAACCGGCAACCGGCAGCGAACCCATTTCGGACTACTTGGTACCGCTACCTTTTGTCAGTACCGCACTGACCTCCGCTACCCGGGCCCTACCTACGGTGACTATACGGAGCACCGCATCATTAATAACCTGGGCGTTGGTATAGAGCCTTACTTTGCTTTTGACTTTTTCCCACAGTCCCGCTGGATGCTTCGCTGGGTTACCCGCCTTAACTTTCAATACCGCCTGTTTGGCGAGGGGTATACTCCCTACTATCCCGGCCTTGGTATTACGAATGGCTACAACCTTGTCACATCGGGGGGTACTACCCTGCAGCTGCACTACCGTTTCCGCGCCCGATAGGTAGGTAGTCAGGTATCCAGGCTGTTTTCTCCCATTTTTTAGGTACCTTTCTCCTGCACACATAACCCTCCTCCTCTATGACCCCCGACCAGGCTTTTCAGTTGGCCAGTACGCTGGTACTGCCGCAGTGGCTGCTCATGATAGTGGCGCCCCGCTGGCGCTATACGCAGTTGCTTGTCAGGTCTTTTATTATTCCGGTGCTGCTGGCGGTTTTATACGGCTACTATCTCTTTGTCGGCGGCCCGGTTGACTTCGGCGCTTTCGGAACGCTTGAGGGCGTAAAAGGCCTGTTTCAGAACGGTGGCGACGGCGTTATACTGGCGGGCTGGATTCACTACCTGGCCTTTGACCTGGTGGTTGGGAGCGTGGTTCTGCGCGACGCGCAGGAGCGGGGCATTGCGCATTGGCTCATTATAGTACCGCTCTTGTTCTGCTTTATGCTGGGGCCGGTGGGTCTGCTGCTGTACTGGCTCATCCGCCTGGTAAAAGTTCGGGCTTTAGTATAAGTACTACCGCTTCACAATATCGCCGCCGCCGGAGGCACTGGTGGTTAGTTTCCTTGGATTTCCGTAGTAGTAAATACTACTGCCCCCCGAAGCGCTGGCGTTTAATTCCATGTCGGCGTAAACGTGGGCATCGGACCCGCCCGAGACTACCACCACAATGTGGTCGCCCCGCAGGTCTTTGGCCTTGATATCGCTGCCGCCCGTGGCCGTGGCCTTCAGCGAAGCTACCAAACCACTCAGGTCGGCATCGGAGCCCCCGGAGGTAGTTACCCGCAGGTCCTTTACGTCCAGCTGTAGCTTCAGGTCACTGCCGCCCGAGGCGTTACAGCTAAGCTTCTCAGCCCGTAGTACCGACTGGGAGTAGACATCCGAACCACCCGATGCATCCAGCCTATTAATAGCCCTGACCGTAAGGTAAGCTCTCAGGGATTTGGTACGCATGAAGTTTTTGTCGTGGGTAATCAGCAGGGTACTTCCCTGTACTTTGGTCGTAATATGTTCCAGCAGGTTTTCATCGGCTTCCAGGGTGAGCCTTTCCTCCTCTCCCTGCGAAATATAGAGGTCGATTCCCCGCTCTACCCGCACCTGTGAGAAATTACCCACGGTACGTTCCTGCTTTGTTACGGTTCCATTGCCCCGTATAGCCGCCCACTGAGCCTGCGCCGTAGTAGTCAGCAACAGCAGCAGGATACCAAATGATACAATATAGTGACGCTTCATAAGCAATTAGTATAGGTTTTGTTTCAGGAAGTAGATGCTGATTCTTCCCAGGAAGTTGCACCACGGGGCCTACTTTTTTTTCCCTCTTACTCAGACAGCTCCCCTCAGATTCCGCTCCTGACTTTTTTCTTTGTAACTTTGTAAATTGTAAAAGCCCCGCCGTCGAAAAACATCGGTCAGGGGTTGGGGTTAAAATGAATAACTGACGATTTATTATTATACATCCATGTTTGAAAGCTTACAGGATAAACTCAATAACGCCTTTCGTACCCTAAAAGGAAAGGACCGCATATCGGATATTAACGTAGCCGCTACGACCAAGGAAGTACGCCGGGCACTGGTCGACGCCGACGTAAACTTCAAAGTAGCCAAGGAAATTACGGACCGGATCAAAGAGAAGGCGCTGGACCGCAAGATTCTGATTTCGGTAGAGCCGGGTCAGATGTTCGTAAAAATTGTGCAGGAAGAGCTGACCGAACTAATGGGCGGGCAGGCCGAAGGTATTAACATCAAAGGCGACCCGGCGGTGATCCTGATCGCTGGTCTGCAGGGGTCGGGTAAGACTACCTTCTCCGGCAAGCTGGCCAGTATGCTCAAAAAGCAGGGCCGCAACGTACTCCTGACCGCCTGCGATATTTACCGTCCGGCGGCCATTGAGCAGCTTAAGGTACTTGGTGAGCAAATTGGCGTGGAAGTTTATTCCGAACCGGAAAACAAAAACGCGGTAGATATAGCCCAGAATGCTATGGCCCACGCCCGTAAGACCGGCAAAAAGATCGTGATCGTGGATACGGCGGGTCGTCTGGCGGTGGACGAGGTGATGATGCAGGAGGTAGAAAATATCAAGAAAGCCGTAAAGCCTACGGAAATTCTGTTTGTGGTGGACTCCATGACCGGGCAGGACGCGGTCAATACAGCCAGAACCTTCAACGAACGCCTGAACTTTGACGGTGTGGTACTTACCAAGCTGGATGGTGATTCCCGTGGTGGAGCGGCTCTGTCTATCCGACAGATCGTGGATAAGCCCATTAAGTTTATCAGTACGGGTGAAAAAATGGAAGCCCTCGACGCCTTTCACCCCGACCGGATGGCGAGCCGTATCCTGGGTATGGGTGACGTTATATCCCTGGTGGAGCGCGCGCAGCAGGCCTTTGACGAAGACGAAGCCAAGCGTATCAACGCTAAAATGCGTCAGAACAAATTTGATTTTGACGACTTCCTGGGGCAGCTGCAGCAGATCAAGAAAATGGGTAACGTCAAAGACCTGATCGGGATGATTCCGGGTATGGGCAACGCCATGAAAGACATGGAAATTGATAATGATTCTTTCAAGCCCATTGAGGCCATTATCCAGTCCATGACCAAGAAGGAGCGGGAGAATCCGGATATTATTGATGGCAGTCGCAAAAAACGGATTGCTACCGGAAGTGGTACTTCTATCCAGCAGGTCAATAACCTGCTCAAGCAATTCGACGAAATGCGCCGGATGATGAAAAAGATGAATACCATGCAGGCGGCGGGCCGCGTCGGTAAAATGATCAAACGCTAACTCGCTTTCTTAACCATACAGACCTCCAACGTTACCTCAACTTTGGAGGTTTTCTTTTTATCTATATGAAACGATCTCTGCTCCTGCTTTGTCTGGTACTTGCTTCCCACGGTATAATGGCGCAGGCTTCGGTAGGGTACTATCCCTGGAGCGGCCTGTTGTCGGTCAGTACCAACCCCCGGCGAATCCTGTGGCTGGACACCCGCGTGCAAACCAACTCCTTGTTCAGTAGCCTGAACCTGGACCTGTTGCCACTTATTAACATCCGGCGGGGCGAAGTAGCTCAATGGTACCTGGGAGGCGGCCTCCGGCTGAACCCGCTCTACCGGATCGTTGACCCCAAAGCCAAGGTTATTACACTGGATGGCTACTCGCTGAATGTTGGCGTACGCGCGGCCCCTTTTGCCAGTGACCGCCGTATTCAGGTAGCACTGGAGCTAAACCCCTACGTCCGGAATGACCTGGCCAATGGAGTACTTAAAAGCCACTTCGGGCTGGTGTACCACTTTGCTGAAAGAAAGAGGGAGTAGTACCTGGTACATCCCACTCCTCCTTTACCGTTTTGTTTATCGGGTTGCATTCATTTTTTAAGTAATAGCTTTTTGCGAATGAACTGGGTTTATCTCATAATAGCAGGCCTGTTTGAGATAGGGTTTACTACCTGCCTCAAGCTGTCCAACAACTTTACCAACCCAAGGTGGAGTATCGGATTCGTAGTGTGTATCAGCCTTAGTTTTTACTTTCTGAATAAAGCCATTCAACAAATCCCGATGGGTACAGCCTACGCGGTATGGACGGGCATCGGTGCGGTGGGTACGGCGGTACTGGGTATTGTTCTTTTTCAGGAGCCAGCCGCCTTCTGGAGAATCTTTTTCATTACTACCTTAATAGCCTCGTTGGTTGGTCTGAAGCTGGTAGCCTCCTAAACAAGAAAAGGGCAGCGCTTTCGCGCTGCCCTTTTCTTATCTGAATCTTTCTATTTACTCTACTTTCTTGGGCAGGTTCAGGCTACTGAAATCACCTCTTTCCAGAGCATGGTTATTTCCTGACGGGCATATTTGCCGCTACTTGCTTCTGCCATTTTTTCAGTAGCGCGGTCAGCTCCTGTTTTTTGGCGGGCAGGGCCGCAGACAGATCCTGGCTTTCTTTGGTATCCTCCCGTAAGTTATAGAGCTCCATTTCTCCGGTTTCGTAGCTTTCGGTAAGCTTAAAGTCACCCAAACGAACGGCCCCGCCCGGGCGGCCCATCTGATTACTAAAATGCGGGTAATGCCAGTACACGGGCCGGTCAGTCAGCGATTGGCCCGGACGCAGCAGGACTGGAAGTAGGCTACGGCTGTCCATCTCAACTTTGGGAAGCGGGTGGTTAAGTAACTCACTGAAGGTAGCGAAATAGTCTACGTTGCTGAAATACTGGTCGCTCGTCTGGCCGGGCGTAATGACTCCTTTCCAGAAAGCTATGGCCGGAATACGAACTCCTCCTTCGTAAATGTGGCCTTTCCACTTGCGCAGAGGCTCCATCGAAGTAGGCACAGGGCCTAGTTCGTCCAGTCCCACACCGCCGTTATCTGACGTAAAAATAACGAGCGTATTTTCCAGCAGGCCTTTGCTTTGCAAGGCCTGCATTACGCGGCCTACACCTTCATCCATGCTTTCCACCATAGCGGCGTAGTTTGGGTTGTACTTCCCTTCGTACTTGTTGTATTTCATGAAGTACTTCCGCAGTTTGTCGCCCCGGGGTACCAGCATGACGTGCGGCGCGGAGTAGGCCAGGTACAGGAAGAAAGGCTTCTGCGCATTATTCTCCACGAACTCTACGGCGTAGTCGGTTAGCTTGTCGGTCAGGTACTTGCTACCATCGTCTTTGAATTCTTTTTTATAACTATCTTCAAAAATGCCGTAGTTGTAGTAGTCAAGCCCATTCCGGCCGATCATGCGGGTATGATCAAAGCCCTGCGACCAGGGAGCCAGACTATCCTGGCCGCCCAGGTGCCATTTACCGATCATGGCTGAGGTATAGCCCAAAGGCTTTATCCACTCGGACAGCGTAGTGGCCGAAGCGGGCAAAAAGGGATTCCAGGGAGCCGGATTAACGGGAGAGGCCTCGTCCGTGCGGTTGCCGGCAATAAAGTTGGTCAGCCTGTACCGCGCCGGGTGACGGCCCGTCAGGATAGCGGCCCGGGAAGGCGAGCAAACCGGACTGGCCGAATACGCCTGCGTAAACCTAAGTCCGTGCCGGGCCAGCGAATCCAGATGGGGTGTTTCGTTGTAGGGATTCCCATAGCAGCCCAGATCGTAGTACCCGAGGTCGTCGGCCAGGATGTATACAATGTTCGGACGCCGCAGAGTACCCGACTGAGCCCAAGCTCCGGCAGAGAGAAGTATTAACCACAGCACGCAGGAAAGCTTTTTCATTCAGGTCGCTTGTTTACATCAAAAGCACCTGTTTTTGGTATTCTACCGTCACAAAAAAATCCCCGCTACGATGTGCAACGGGGATTGGAAGCTTAATCAGTTACAGAAAAGGGATTACCTTACTCGGAACCGCTTTCATGTATATTACTCTACTTTCTTGGGCAGATTCAGGCTACTGAAATCACCCCTTTCCAGCGCCTCGGCTTTGCTGAACTGGTGCAGGGCTTCCCGATAGATGTTATCGGTAGGGTTAATGACCTGGTAAATTTCGTTGCTGAGTCCATCCTTACGCTGACGCCCCCATATATAGCGGCCAATAAGAGCCTTGGTTTGGGCTACAATAACCGGTCTGGACTGAGCCAGTTCTTTGCTGTTTGGCTTGATACCCGATTTGGAAGCATCCTGTACCAGCTCAGTAACCATGGCATCTGTTACCGTAAAGCCAGTCAGGTATTCGTTGAACTTCATCTTCTCGAGTTTCTTCTGGTTGGTATTGGCATAGCGTAGCGCGTACTCGCGGATGATGTTCTTGGCGTACAACTCAAACAGGTACTTGCTGTTCATGCTGGTGTCACGCGGTACAAATACGTCCGGCATAATACCTCCCCCGCCGTATACCACGCGTCCGCCTTCGGTTTTGTAGCGCAGCTTGGGATCAAACTTAATACTATCCTGCACAAACAGCTCGCCGCTTTCAAAGCGCTTGGACATATCTTTCTCGTATTCTTCACCTTTGCCCAGCTCATAGGGCTTCTGAATACTGCGGCCACTCGGTGTGAAGTAGCGCGAAATGGTCAGGCGAAGCTCAGAACCATCCGATAGCTTAACCGGCATCTGAACCAGCCCCTTGCCAAACGTACGGCGACCTACTACCAGCGCCCGGTCGTGATCCTGCAGGGCTCCGGCTACAATCTCGGAGGCCGAAGCACTTCCTTCGTCTACCAGTACTATCACCGGTCCTTCTTCAAACATACCCGTAACATGAGCGCGGGTCTGGCGGTCAAATCGGCTATCCTTGCCGTCGGTATATACCAGGAGCTTATTTCCGGAGAGCATTTCATCGGCAATACTGGTAGCCCGCTCCATGTACCCGCCCGGATTGCCCCGCAGGTCAATAATCAGCTTTTTCAAACCACTGGCTTTCAGAGAAGAAAGCGACTTTTTAAACTCGTCGTAGGTAGTTTCCGAGAACCGGCTTACCTTAATATAGCCAATTTCCTCATCCACCATATAGGCGGCATCGACCGAGTAGGTTGGAATCCGGTCACGTTTTACATTGAACACCAGGTTTTCTTTCACCCCGGTCCGGCCAATTTCCATTTTTACCTCCGTTCCGCGCCGGCCGCGCAGCAGCTTATATACCTTGGCGTTGGACGCACCAGGTCCTGACAACTGCTCCCCGTTTACCTTCAGGAGCCGGTCGCCGCTTTGAATCCCCGCCGTTTCGGAGGGGCCTCCGCTCAGGGGCGTTACCACGTATACGGTATCATTGTATAGGTTAAATTCAACCCCGATTCCGTCAAAGCCTGACTCCAGTTGCGAGCGGGCGGCCGTAGCTTCCTCGGCATTGAAGTAGGACGTATGGGGGTCGAGCTTCTCGAGCATTTTTTCAATGGAATAATCCACTAACTGGTCAGTATTGACCGAGTCCACGTAGTTATTCTCAATGAGCATCAGGACTTCCCTGAATTTTGCGGAGCCTTTGGCTAAATCTGTAAGATTTTTGCCTCCGCTAAAAAAAGTAGCGCCCAGCAGCATACCGGCCGCCATGGTTATACTTAAGAGTATGGGCAAACGTACTACAGTACGTGAATTCTGAACCGGTTTTCCGGGTGTAGGTTCGTTCATGCTATCTTCGTTTCCTTTCGTCATAATCACTAACTTCCCTTTATTACTTTTCTTAACGAGATTTCCGGCGTTTTCGTTGCGAAAAAATAAGATCTTCCCGGCAAAAAGCCCCAAATACTCTTTGGCCGGAAATTCAATCAACAAATTTTTCTCCCGCCATCTCTACAAACACATCCAGTACCTCTGGGTTTCGCATGGTATCCCGGCTGACGACCCGGGCCGGATCATGCCCCAGGAGTATCTTCTTCACCGGGGCTTCCAGCTTTTTCCCGCTGATTGTATAAGGTACTTCCGGTATTTCCAGAATAGCATCGGGTACATGGCGGGGGCTGAACTGCGTTCGAAGTTCATGATTGATACGCCCCCTGAGTTCATCGGTAAGAGTTACCCCCGGGGCCGGTACCACAAATAGAGGCATATAACCACTGCCATCTTCCCGCTCTAGGTAGATAATAAGGCTGTCTTTGATCTCCGGTATGCCTTCGACGGCGCTATAAACCTCAGCGGTACCGATGCGCACCCCTCCGCGGTTGAGGGTTGCGTCGGAGCGGCCGTAAATTATTACGGAGCCGCGCGAGGTAATCTTGATCCAGTCACCGTGGCGCCACACGCCGGGGTACATTTCAAAGTAGCTGCTCCGGTAGCGCTCGTTGCCCTGGTCGTTCCAGAAATAAATGGGCATGGAAGGCATAGGTTGCGTAATGACCATTTCGCCCAATTGATTAAAGACCGGCTGCCCCTCGTCGTTGTAGGCTTCGAGTCTGCAGCCCAGCATCCTGCACTGTATTTCACCCGCGTATACCGGCATAATGGGACAACCGCCCACAAAAGCGCTGCAAACGTCGGTACCTCCGCTGAGGGAAATCAGCCACACGTCTTTTTTTACGTGCTGATAAATCCATTCGTACGCTTCGGGAATCAGGGGCGAGCCCGTAGAACCGATGGTCTGCAGCTGACGAAGGCGCTCGGTAGGTATAGGTACCTCTTCTTTCATGCAGGCAATGAAGTAGGCCGCCCCGCCGCCAAAGTGACTAATCCGGGCCCGGTCGGCCAGCGTCCAGAGTACCTGTAGGTTGGGATAAGCCACCGCACCATCGTATACTACCAGCGTAGCCCCCACCAGCAGGGAGGCCACCGAGTAGTTCCACATCATCCAGCCGGTAGTGGAGTACCAGAAGTAGCGGTCGCCCGCTTTGACATTCTGGTGAAGAGCCAGGGCCTTGTAGTGCTCAAGCAGGCAACCGCCCACACTGTGGGTAATGGCCTTGGGCTTACCCGTAGTACCCGATGAGTACAAGACCCAGATGGGATGGTCAAAGGGAACGGCTTCAAATTCAATGGCGGGGGCTGGCCCTTCCAGTATATCGTCCCAAAGCGTTACCCCTTCCAGGTCGGCTTCTTTGTCGAGGTAGTTGACCAGCACGGGCTCTGCCACTGTGGGCAGGGCATTTAACAGGTCGCGGAGCGAGGAGGTTTTGTCGTAGGACTTGCCGTTATAGGTATAGCCGTCGGCGGCAATAAGTACTTTAGGCTCAATTTGTCGGAAGCGGTCCACTACACTGGCGTGCCCGAAGTCAGGCGAGCAACTGGACCAGACCGCTCCCACCGCGTTAGTGGCCAGAAAAGCGACCACTGCCTCCGGAATATTGGGAAGTACCGAAGCGACGCGGTCGCCGGGCTTGACGCCGCGCTTGCGGAGCCAGGCTGCTACGGCGGCTACCTGTTCTTCAAGCGTAACCCACGAAATTTCGGTCAGTAAGTGCCGCTCCGACTGGAACAGCAGCGCCGGCCGGTCTTTGGTTTTGTTACGAAATATATGCTCCGCATAGTTGAGCGTAGACCGCGAGAACCAGCGGGTCCCTATCATATCATTCTCGTTGGGCCGACGCAGGACCTCGAGGTATATATCGTGCGGCTTTACCTGAAAGTACTGCCACAGGCTTTCCCAAAAGTCTTCAATATCGGTTACCGACCACTCCCACAGATCGTTATAATCACGAAAGTAAAGGCCTTTTTTTACGAAGAGCCAGTCCATGTATTTTTTAAGATTAGACTGCTCTATAAAGGAACCTCTGGGCTTCCAGAGCGGTTGTACGGGTACATGCTGAGACATAAGGCTGGTGTAGGTCAGGGGTAGATTAGGTACTGAATCCAAATTCAGTTATTACTAACGCTGCATATTTGATTTTCGGATAAAAAGGAATAGAAAATTCTTCGTAAATAAAAATCCCCTAACTTTGCTGGCCCGTTACAAAAACAGATACAATTTTCTGAAAATCAGCCTGGTTTACAACAACTACTTCCAGTCAAAAAGTTAAAAACCTATCAATAGTATTCTCCCTGCTCAATTACCAAACAAACAGTTGCAAAAAGGATAATTCATCCAGTAGTGATACTGCATTCCTATGAAAAAACAAAATCGTAATTCAAAGAACACAAGAGCTGCGGGCCCTCGCAAAACGGGTTTTTCTCCTGCTCCGGAAAGCCGGTTCAGTAAGCCGAGTATTAAAAAATCAAGTCTTAAAGCAGGTACCCCGCCTGCTCCCCGCCCGGCGGGAGAGCGCAGCGACCGACCGGCCCGAGATTTTGGAAGTCGCCCGGAGGGGCGTCCAGCAGGCGATAAGCGCTTCGGAAAGCCTGGCTTTGGCAAACCAGGTTTCTCCAAACCGGGTTTCTCCAAACCGGGCTTTTCTAAATCGGGATTCGATAAGCCGCGTTTTGGCAAACCGGGCTTCGATAAACCACGTACAGAGCGCCCTGCCCGTTCCTTTGATCGGAATGAGGGCAACCCTGATAAGCCCAGAGGCGAGTTCCGGCCCCGCCGGGAAGAAGGTACTGACCGGCCACCCCGCTCCTTTGACCGAGGTACGCCTGACAGGGAAAGTAGCAGCCGCGGTCCCAAACGGGAGGGCGAGTTTCGGCCGCGTCGGGAAGAAGGTACTGAGCGGCCACCCCGTTCCTTTGACCGGGGCACGCTTGACCGGGGCACGCCTGACCGGGAAAGAGACAGCCGTGGACCAAGGTCCGAGGGAGACTTCAGACCCCGTCGTGAAGGTGGAGAAGGTAGCTACGATAAACCCAGATTTGGGAAGCCGGGCTTCTCTAAGTCGGGCTTTGGCAAACCAAGCTTCGATAAGCCGCGTTTTGAACGTAACGATCCTGATAAGCCCAGAGGCGAGTTCCGGCCCCGCCGGGAAGAAGGCTCTGACCGCCCGTTTGACAGGGAAAGAAGCAGCCGCGGCTCCCAACGGGAGGGCGAGTTCCGACCCCGCCGGGAAGAAGGCACTGACCGGCCTCCCCGCTCCTTTGACCGGGTCACGCCTGACCGGGTTACGCCTGACCGGAAAAAAAACAGTCGTGGTCCCAGGTCCGAAGGGGATTTCAAACCCCGGCGTGAAGGTGGAGAAGGCAGTTACGATAAACCCAGATTTGGAAAGCCGGGCTTCGACAAGCCGGGCTTCGCTAAGCCGCGTTTTGAGCGGCAGGAAAGCGACCGTCCGGCCCGTAGTACTACCGACGATGATACCGCCGGCGAAGGTCCCAGCCGTCGGGTAGGACGTTTTGACCGGGCACCCCGCTATGACTTGAGTCGGTATGAGGAGGACAAACCCCGTACCAAGCGTCCGGCTGGTGAAGAAGATCTCATGCGCCTCAACCGCTACATATCCAACGCCGGTATTTGCTCACGTCGCGAAGCCGATGATCTGATTGCCTCCGGGCAGATTTCCGTAAACGGCAAGACCATTACCGAAATGGGTTATAAGGTAAAACCTACGGACGTGGTGAAGTACGGCAAGAAAGCACTGAATCCGGAGCGGATGGTGTACATGCTGCTAAACAAACCTAAAGACTATATTACGACTACCGAAGACCCCGAAGACCGCAAGACAGTACTTGACCTTATTGAGGGCGCGTGTCAGGAGCGGGTGTACCCGGTTGGGCGCCTGGACCGGAACACGACCGGACTGCTGCTGCTCACCAACGACGGCGAACTGGCCGAAAAGCTAACGCACCCGTCGAGCGGTGTTAAGAAAGTATACCAGGCTGAACTTGACAAACCCATTACAACGGAAGATTTTGAAGCGCTGCGTGCGGGTGTCGAACTGGAAGATGGTTTTATCAAACCCGATGATGTAGGTATTGTAACCCCGGACGCCCAGGTAATTGGCCTTGAAATCCATAGCGGACGCAACCGTATCGTACGCCGCATGTTTGAACACCTGGGCTACGAAGTCAAAAAACTGGATAGAACTACGTTTGCCGGTCTTAATAAAAAAGATTTACCCCGGGGTAAGTGGCGCTTCCTGACCGAGAAGGAAGTCGTGCGCCTCAAGTACCTATTGTAGTTACCTACCTCCCCTCATACAGAAAGCCCCGGCACAGTGTGTCCGGGGCTTTTCTTATTTTATGACAAGATTATTATTGAACTACTTCGCGCTTACTATTTCTACTTCAAAGGCCATAGGAGCAAAAGGCGGAATGACGTACTGTCCGGTTTGCTGGTTTACCCGGCCGGTACGGCCATAACCCAGGGAAGAGGAGAATATCATTACCGCTTTCTCACCTACCCGAAGCTTGCGAATACCCTGGTCAAAACCGGGAATCATACTACCACTACCGGTAATGAATTCCAGGGTTCCTTTGTCAAACTCAGTCCCTGTCAGTAGTTTTCCGGAATAGTTTACCTTAACCGACTTGCCCCGACCTATGCTGTCACCGCTCACGGTATTCAGGCGTATAATGTGAAGATTAGCGGCTACTTTGTCTGACACGGTGTACTCCTTCTTTACTACATAGTCTTCTATTTGCTTCGCTTCCGAACGTAGTCCGGCCAGCTGCATTTCAATCCGAATTACCGAATAGGCAGGTATATCCTCATAGGCGGTATTGCCCCAGGCCAGGTAGTAAGGCAGTAGAAAGGTAGCCTTTTCGCCGGTACGTATCAGACTCAGGGCTTTTTCCATACCAGGGAGCAGCAGGCTCGTACCCACCGGTATTACCAGCGGCTTCTGCTTGGAGGTTTCGGTACTATCTACCAGGGCTCCGTTCAGGGTATACATCCGGTAGTAAATGCTGGCTTCGTCACCTACTTTGGCCTTTTGACCGGAAGGATTTGCCTGATTAATAATATAATACAAACCAGTTGAATCCTGAGTGGCGCTCAGATTATTTCCTTTCAGATATCTTTGAATCTGCTCTTCATTTTCCTGAAGCTTATTGGCATCCTCGTTCTCCAGAAAACTAGTACAAGCACCCAGCATCACTGCCAGAGCCATACACGCTGCTACTGTCCACTTTTTAAGCATAAAATAATTTGAAAAAAGTTAATAAAAATAAATTGGGTTGATGTTACCGTATTTGGGGGCTCTACTACTTTACGCGGCTGCGTTAAAGGTTGTTGCAAACCCGTTCCGAAATATCCTGCTGGTGCGTACCCTAACCATAAGAGCCCTGTGTGGACAGTATAGTTGGAAACAGCCCCAAAAATTATTCAAAGATTTTCTTCTTTTTCTGCTGCTGCTCGAAGTACTTACAAATAGGAGTCAGCGGGCACTCGTGGCATTTGGGGCTGCGGGCTAGGCAGATATACCGGCCGTGCAGGATCAACCAGTGGTGTGACTTGGGTACCAGCTCCCTGGGTATATAGGGCATGAGGCTTTTCTCTACCGCCAGCGGGGTAGTAGCTGTGCGGGGTACCAGCCCCAACCGGTGCGACACGCGGAATACGTGCGTGTCAACCGCCATAGTAGGTTGATTAAATATAATGGAGGTAATAACGTGGGCGGTTTTGCGGCCTACGCCCGGCATACGCTGTAGCTCCTCCACGGTAGCCGGTATTTCGCCCCCAAACTCCTCCACCAGCATACGGGCCATCCCGACCAGATGTTTACTTTTATTATTAGGGTACGATACCGAGCGTATGTACGTAAATACCTCTTCGGCCGTCGAAGCCGCCAGCGACGGCGGGTCCGGGAAGCGTTCAAACAGCTTGGGAGTAATGGCGTTGATGCGCTTGTCGGTACACTGGGCCGACAGGATCACCGCCACGAGCAGCTCGTAGGCGTTACTAAACTGAAGTTCGGTCTGGGGCTGGGGAAAATGAGTAGTAAAGTAATCGAGGAATAATCGAAAGCGTTCTTTCTTCTGCATGCTAATTGACTAAAAGCAATAAAAGTCTATCTGTCTGCTTGCAGATAGGCTGCAGCAGACAGATAGCCCTAAAAAGAAATCAACCGGTCAGGAATTATCTAAACAGACAGTTCGACCGGTTGAGTAATATGGTAATTACAGGAGTAATTCAGAGCCCGATTAATAACCCGGTCAGAAGGTACCCTAACAATTCGGTTCATCTGCTGCTGCAGTTCGAGCGAATCAAGGTAAAAATTCATCAGGTTGTCGTCAAGGGCGAGTGCCTCAACAATCAGAGCGTTTTCCTGTTGGGTTGTTTCGGCATATAAATACCGTACAACATCATCGTAAGTAAAAGTTTTTGTCATATTGCGGAGTACGTTGGCTAAATTGCTTGCGCAAATTAATCAGCGCGTAACGCATCCTCCCCAATGCCGTATTAATGCTCACACCCGTAGCGTCGGCGATCTCCTGAAAGCTCATGTCCTCATAGTGGCGCATGATGAGTACCTGCCTTTGCACATCGGGTAACCGCTGGATCATCTCCCTCAGTTGTTCATGTGTTTCCTGACGAATCTGGATTGACTCTACCGAGTCTTCCGAAAAGTCAAGTGTATTAAACACACTGCTTCCATCTTCAAACACTACATTGGGGTAGCGTTTATCACGTCTGAAATAATCAATTGCGAGGTTGTGAGCGATTCGGATAATCCATGGCAGAAACTTACCCTCTTCGTTATATTTACCTGACTTTATAGTATCCACTGCCTTGATGAGCGTATCCTGCATCAGATCTTCGGCAACGTATTGGTCTTTTACAATCAGATAAATAGTCGTATAAACTCTGGACTTATGGCGTTGAACCAGCTTTTCAAAGGCTTTTTCGTCTCCACGGATGTACAGCGAAATCAACTCACTGTCGCTAACTTGGACTTTATTATCCATTCTATGTATTCGATTTAGTTAACGTAGAGCCGTGTGTCGATATTGTTCCTCCTTTCTTTTTTAACTGAGTTCCGTATGAAGCTTATTTTATTGTGTCTATTTCTTAGATATATCAAAGAAATATATTTGCTCAATGATTTGCAAGTATTCTATTTGGTTTTTTTCGGGAAATACCGAGGATTAACAATTGTTAACAAGTTTAATCCCGTTTTTGGCCTTTTTTTTCCGATCTATAAAGGTAGACACTATCAATGAAAAAGTTGAACTATTCTACCATTTTTCTTAAAATAATAAACTCTTATTACCCCAAAGTAGTTCAGAAAATCTGACGCAACAATAAAAACTATTTAGTGAACGGTCAAAAAAAAGATACTTTTTTAGATTGATCAGTAGTTAGGACAGGATAAAGTCGCTGGCTGCTGGTCTGTTGGTACCCATAATCCACCGTGGTTTCACTACCTTTGGCTGACTAGCGTTTGGTATACATACGTTGATATATCCAGAAAAGATTATCCTTTATTTATATTAGTAGCATTTATTTGTATTAGTAGCACTTGCTACCTTACCTTATTTACAAATTCTTATGAAGTATAGTAAACACGTATTCGTTTGTACCAACCAGAAAGATGCTCCCAAAAAATGCTGCGGTCGCGAGCACGGACTGGCGCTGGTGGACGCCTTCAAGACATCCATGAAAGAGCGTAAGCTAATGCCCGAAATGCGCGCGCAGGGTACAGCCTGCCTGGATATGTGTGCCTTTGGGCCGACTGTGGTTGTGTATCCCGAAGGTATTTTTTACGGTAACGTACAGCTTTCGGATGTGGAGGAAATTATTGAAAGCCATCTGGTTAATGGAGTACCTGTTGAGCGGCTGAAGCTGGATGTGTAAATAGGGAGTTGTTTTTGCCCCGGGAAGAAAAGAATGAGGAGTTAAAAGTCTGATTTGTGAAGTACAAACATCTTTTTTTTGATCTGGACCACACTCTGTGGGACTTTGAGCGCAATTCATCCGAATCCTTACTGGAAATTTTTGACCGGTTTGCGCTAACCGGACACGGCGTAACATCCTGTGATGAATTTATCAGCACCTTTTCGCGGGTTAATCTGGCGTTGTGGAAGTCTTTTGACCAGGGTACCCACCCCCATTCCTACATCCGGGAAAATCGCTTCCGGATGGTTTTTGAAGCCATGGGACTGGGAGAACCTTCCTGCTGCACGCAGCTCGGGGAAGCCTACCTGGAACTACTCCCCCGGAAGAAGTACCTGCTTGAAGGCGCCACCGAGGTACTGGACTATGCTGCCGGGCGAGGCTACGTGCTGCACATTGTCACCAACGGCTTTGACCATATTCAGGCCAGTAAAATGCAGCATTCGGGTATTCTGCACTATTTCAAAAATATCATTACCAACGAAAAAGCACAGGCCAAGAAACCAGACCCGCGCATATTTGCCTACGCGCTGGAAATGGCCCGCGCCCGGCACCAAGAGTGCATCATGATTGGCGACAACTGGGAAGCGGACATACTGGGAGCCAAGCGCTTTGGTCTGGATACCGTTTACTACAATCCTGTCGGACTCTGCTTTGAGGAAGTACCTACCCACGACATCCGTCAGCTGAACGAACTTAAAACTATTTTATAAAGGAGCGGCTTAACTGGCCGCTCCGTTTATTTCGTTTATCTGCCCCACCCGAAACTCCATAATAGAGGCAATATTCTGGGCACGTACCTTGACTTCGCTGGCTTTGTCTCCTTCAAAGAGTTCATCGGCCGTTTGGTAAAACAGCGCCAGCCACCGTTCAAAGTGGTGGGCTTGTAAGGGATGCTGCTGGGTAAGCCGAAAGTGCGGCGGCATGGGTCGCCCGCGGTACTGCCCCGTTCCGAATAGGATACCTTCCCAGAAATCGTACATTTTGGGCAGGTGCAGGTCCCAGTTGACCCGGGCTACTTCACTAAACAGCGGCCCTATTAGTTCATCCGCTCGCACTTTATTATAAAAAGTATCAACCAGCCGCTCTACGTCGGCCCGGGTAGTTATATCGGAAAGCATAGTTTTTGAATAAATTGTCCGGTACTACTGCCGGAATAGTCTTTCTGTTTTCTGAACATGGCAAAGGTACCTTTACGTTCGGAGCTAACGAATGAAATTGGTCAGTTACGGCGGCGGTTCGGCAAAAAGGTGGGGTTTGTGTACCTTTGTGGCAGTTATAACCATTCCTAATACAGTACCCTATGTCTCATACTCTTCTGGTCGTCAAAATCGGCGGCAACGTCATTGACAACCCCGATGCCTGCACGCGTTTCCTTGCGGCCTTTGCCCAACTCCCCTCTCCCAAAATACTCGTACATGGGGGCGGAAAAGTAGCTACACAGGTAGCCGAACGCCTGGGAGTAAAAACCAAAATGGTCGATGGCCGCCGCATCACTGATCAGTCTATGCTGGACGTAGTGACGATGGTCTACGCCGGACTGGTCAATAAAAACCTGGTAGCCCAGCTGCAGCCTCTGAGCTGCACTGCCATTGGCCTGACTGGTGCCGATGCGGGCATTATACGGTCTGTAAAGCGCCCGGTCCAAGACGTTGATTATGGATATGTAGGTGATATTGTGCAGGTAAGCAAACGGCAGATACGGGCTCTGCTTGATATGTACCTGGTGCCCGTTATTGCGCCGATAACCTACAGCAGCGAGGGCTTGCTGCTCAACACCAACGCCGATACCATGGCTTCAGCTATAGCAGTCGAGATGACCTATTTCTATAAGGTAGAGCTGGTTTATTGTTTTGAGAAAAAGGGGGTACTTTCCGATCCCGACGACGATGCAGCTGTTATTTCTTCGCTTACTCCAACCTCCTACGCCGAATTTAAAGCAAGCGGCGTTATTAACAAAGGCATGATTCCCAAACTGGATAATGCATTTAAGGCCCTGCGCGAAAATGTCAGCCGCGTGACCATCTGCCATGCCGATGACCTGATGGCCGCCACCAGTGGTGAGGCTGGTACCTTACTGTCGCTGGATGAATAGCGGCTACCGTAACGTGTCGTCTACCGCAGCTGATTTTCCAGCAGAATCACCCCCTTATTCTCCCGGTTCCAGCGCTCCTTTATTGCCTTTGGAGTAGGCGTAATGGTCAGCGAGAACGAACCCAGCAGTATATCCAGGTCACCGTCCTGGTCTACATCAGCCACGTCCATGGTCAGCCAGCGGCCCACATTAGGGTCGCTGAAGGTGCGCGGCAGGTATTTGCCGTTCCCCTGATTTTCCAGATAAACAAAGCTCTCCGCTGATTCCTGGTCATAATCTGGAAAGAATGCAATGGCAGCAATATCCAAATCACCGTCCTGGTCAAAGTCGCGGGCCAGCGCCTGGGTAGCGCCGTGCATGGGATAGAAAAAGGTTTCTCTAAACACACCCGATCCGTTATTCGTAAAGATACGGATTCCGTGGTAGGGCTTTTTGGTCTGGGAATGGTCGGCATTGTCGCCGTTGGCGTACAGAATATCCATGTGCCCATCCTTATTAATATCTACCAGCTCAAAGTACCCCGAGCCGTACACGGGCGAAAAACGCAGCAGCACTTTCTTGATGAGGTTACCTCTGCCGTTGTTGAGGTACACGGCAATCTGCTCGTCGCCCTGCGCCCACAGTACCCACAGGTCCTTGCGGCCATCACCGTTGTAGTCGTGCCAGTAGGTTTGGCGGGCACCGGGCTGGTTTTCAATGATGTGCATCCGTGTACTATCGTTCGGCAGATTTTCGTACCAGGCCAGCCGCCCGATGTAGTTGCCGTACTCTGACACGACCATGTCTTCGCGACCGTCGTCGTTGATATCTGCAAAGGAAGCGTGCACCGGACGTTGCAGCCCCTCTACCAGTGGTTTAGCAACCCACTGATTACCCTTTTTGCTAATCCGGATCCAGTCGCCGGTACTTTTATCGTTAGGGTCCATAATTCCCATACTTAACAAGTCCCACTCATTTTTTCGGAAACGTATATCGGAAAAAGGGCTACGGGAGCGAAACAGGGAATCGACCGGCCGAAGGTTTTTATCCAGCACGTAGGTAACTCCCGACCGCAGGCCCGCCCAGACCTGCTGGTGGAGTGAATCGTAGCGTACCGCCGTCACCATAGCCGGTACCGGTTGCCGGGGCGTACGTACCCGAAAGTTCGTCAGAGGCAGCAAAGCTGCCTTCCGGACCGTATCCGGCAACTCATCGGGAGCATTTTTGAGGTAGTAAGCTACTATGCTTTCCCACTCCTGCTGGCTGACCACTGGTTCCACCGGAAATACACCCGCATCCACTACCTGCTGCTCATTGGTACTTTGCAGACTATCCAAATCCATACCCCGATAGGAAATACCCAGACGGGCCGCCATGTGCGGCAGTACTCCTTCGTCCCATACTTTTTGGGGAAGCAGCGAAGGCTCGGGAAACAAGTGACACCCGCCACAGTGTGTACGGGCCAGGACTTCACCGCGCTGCTGAGAGCCGGTACTACAGGACCAATAGCCAATAGCTCCGGTACTAAGTATGACCAGAGCTAACCAAATCTTTCTAAAAGAAATCACGCGTTAAGGAGGTTTTTAAGAGCAGTTTCTACTTTATCAAATCTAAAACGCGAAAGCTCCTGTTCCATGCGCGTTCTGATTGCTTCATTTTGCAGATTTCCTATGCTTCCTTCGTGCGTGTGCTGTAACACGCGCGGAGCCTGATAAGTACCTTCGGCTATTTCCTTTCCCACCTGACGGTAAGCATCGCGGAAGGGTACTCCCTGCATTACCAGCTCATTGACCCGCTCCACGCTGAACAGCAGATCGTACTTTTCGTCTTTCAGCAGGTCAGGCTTCACTTGCATGTGTTCCAGCATAAAAGCGGCGATATCCAAACAATTCAGCATTTCTTCGAAGGCCGGCATGAGTATCTCCTTCAGCAGCTGCATATCGCGGTGGTAACCCGACGGCAGGTTACTAAGTACCAGCGTTACCTCCATCGGCAGAGCCTTCAGGCGGTTGGTCTTGGCACGGAGCAGCTCGGCTACGTCCGGGTTCTTTTTGTGGGGCATAATACTACTTCCCGTTGTGAGGTCGTCGGGTAGGACAATGAAGCCAAAGTTTTGGCTGTTGTACAGGCATACATCCATCGCCAGGCGTGACACCGTGGCCGCCAGCGAGGCGATAGCTGTCAGGGCCGCCTGCTCGGTACGTCCGCGGCTCATCTGGGCGTACACTACATTATGATGCATCCCTTCAAAGCCCAGTAGCTGAGTAGTAAGGGTACGGTTGAGCGGAAAGGACGAGCCGTAACCGGCTCCCGATCCCAGCGGGTTACGGTTAGCTAGCCGATAGGCGGCATTCAATTGCACTACATCGTCAATGAGCGCCTCGGCGTAGGCGCCAAACCACAGCCCAAATGACGACGGCATGGCAATCTGAAGGTGCGTGTAGCCCGGCAGCAAGTCTTCCTTGTGTTGATCAGAACGACGGACGAGTACATCAAACAGATTCTGCGTAGCCTGCACTACCTCCGTAAGCTGGTCCCGGACGTAGAGCTTCATATCGACCAGTACCTGATCGTTGCGGGAACGCCCGCTATGTATTTTCTTACCGACATCGTCCAACTTTCGCGTCAGCATCAGCTCCACCTGCGAGTGTACGTCTTCCACCCCTTCCTCTATCACAAACTCGCCACGCTGTACCTGCTCATGGATAGCTTTGAGTTCGGTACGCAGTGCGGCCAGATCGTCAGAGGTCAGCAAACCTATAGTTTCGAGCATGGTCGCGTGAGCCAAATTGCCCAGCACGTCGAATTCGGCCAGGTGGAGGTCCATCTCACGGTCGCGGCCGACGGTGAAGCGATCTATTTTATCGGAGGTAACGGTATTTTCTTTTTGCCAGAGTTTCAAAGTACTTCTTGAATTACAGATGAGTAGTTAATAAATCGCAAATTTCGGAAGGTTTCAGGAATATAGACGAATTAGTTTTCAGATTGTTGTTCATTAGGTCCCAGTGTCAGTTTACTAAAGTACCCGTGCCACGGTTCAAAACCGTGGCACGGGTTAAGGGGTTAGAGTAAGATTACCATCTCAGGACACATCCAAATGCTTTTAGCAGAAGGTCACCTTTACCATGTTTATAATAGGGGGAATAATAGGCAGCCTATTTTCTTCAAGCCTGAAAACTATCTGTACTTTCTCCGGAAGTTTCGGACCCACCTGCTGCCGCACTGCGATGTACTAGCCTACTGCCTGATGCCTAACCACTTTCACTTTCTGATTCACGCTAACTCAAATACTATAAAAAGCACAAAAAATCACTCTATCAGCCGTAATGTATTTAGTGAAGGTCTTCGCACTTTATTAAGCACTTACACACAGGGCATCAATAAACAGGAGAACAGAACCGGCTCCCTATTTACCCAAAATACCCGCTTCAAATGCCTCACTGATACAACGCATAAAGAGTTATATAGTACCACCTGCTTCCATTACATTCATCAAAACCCAATGAAAGCACAGCTTGTTAATCGTTTGGAGGATTGGGATTTTTCGTCTTTCCGTGATTACGCTGGTTTACGAAAAGGGACTCTTTGTAATCAGGAACTGAGTCAGCAGGTCCTATTGGTTAACTTTGATACCTTTTATGAGGAATCATATCAGGTAATTCAGGATGACCTGGTTAAGCAAATTTTGTAAAATACACCTTATGTCATTATCTATGGCACTGTTTGAAACTGTGCCATAGATTTCAATAGATTTCATAATCACTAACTCTATGAACAACACTTCATCACAGCAACTACAAACCCTGGATACCGTACTGGAAGGGCTCATGGGCCGTTATCAGGAGCGGGTACCTGATGTAAAAGCCATCATCAACGCTATGATTGCCGAAGGCTTAATTGAGAAGCCTGACGATATTGAAAACGACCATATTGCTTTCCGGACTATGGGGGTGCCCCACCTGGGTATTCAGTCATTCGAGAAAATATTCCTGCACTACGGCTACCAGAAGCGCGACTACTACTACTTTGAAGGCAAAAAACTGGATGCCTACTGGTACAGTCCACCGCAGCCGCACTACCCACGGATATTCGTGAGCGAGCTACGCGTGGGTGAGCTGTCGGAAGAAGCCCAGCGCATTATCCGTAGCTATACCGACGAGGTAACCACTGACCCGGTGGACAGCCTGGACCTGGACAACGGTGCTGCCGTGGATGGATTTCTGCACCAGCCCCTCTGGCGTACCCCTATTCTCAGCGATTACCTGACGCTGCTCAAAGAAAGCGAATACGCAGCCTGGGTTATCTACAACCGTTACTACCTCAACCACTTTACCATCAGTGTTCACAACCTGCCCGAAGGGTACAACACGGTAGCCGAATTTAACCAGTTCCTGGAAAAGAATGGCTTTAAGCTCAATGACTCCGGCGGAAAAATAAAAGAAAGCCCCGACGGAGGACTGCTGCAAAGCTCGACCGTGGCCGAGATGCTCGAAGCGGAGTTTGCGGGGGGCGAAAAGCATCGTATTTCTGGTTCCTACGTAGAATTTGCGGAGCGGCGGGTACTTCCTGAGTTTGCGCACCTCCCCACCGAGCAGATAAAGCGTCAGCACCGCCGCGATGGCTTCGAAGCGGGTAACGCCGACAAGATTTTTGAAAGTACCTACACCAGTCAGACTGGAAAGCAGTAGGCTGTATGCCTTAGGCTGTAAGCTATTTACAATGAAAGCCTATTGCTTACAGCATATAGCCTGAAGCATTCATCATTCATTCACCAGAAAATGCACAATCCGGCAAGCGTTCCCCGTGCTTGCCGGATTTTTTGTGTCGGCAATTGTCAGTTTCAGCCTGTGCTTGCCTGGTTTCAGTTCATCGGCCAGCATCAGGTACCAGGGCAGGTGCAGTTGCGTACTCCACTGCGTAAATAGGTCGAGCGTCTGCGGTTTTTTGCCGTCGATGCTGTACGAGATAGTACCAGCGTCAGGACCGGATACTACGGCTATGCCAACGGCCTTGCCTTTAAAATCAAAAGTAAAAGTAGCGCCGGCTTCTTCACCCGTCAGTACAGGTACCTCCACAAATCCGGCCCGGGTCCCGCCGACTCGCGTTCCTACCTTGTCCTGAGGTATCCAGGAAGGATTTATAGTAAAGCCCGGTGAATCTCTGGCTTCACTAATCGGATAGTACCTACCTTTTTCATAGGCGAAGGGGTCCAGCGGCGCGGGCAGTGTGGGGGTTTGAACCGAGGTATTGGCAGAAGGCTCCTGTTTCAGCAGTTCCTTCATAGTCTGAAAGTAAATCTCCTGTCCGAAGGGCGACGGGTGCAGGTCTTTGAAATCGTACTTCCACGAGAATTCCCCCGCCTCCGTACGGTCATATACCTCCCGCGCCAGGTTAATGAAAGGAGCGCCGTAATGCACTGCCACCCGCCGGTGTACCGCTACCTCTACGGGCTCTTTGCCCTGTTTATAATCCCCAAATTTATCCGGGTCAGCGAAGGCCATTAGTACCACGTTCATAGCCGGATTGGCCGCGTAGGCCTGCCGGAGGATACCTTCCAGCGCCCGTACCTGGGCCTGCTCGCTAAATCCGTTGGTGCGGTCGTTGACGGCTGATTCTACAAACAGCAGGTCGGGAGTACCTTTCGCCAGTACATCGCGCTGAAAACGAAAGGCATGCGGTGTACTCCCCAGCGAGGGAATACCTGCGGCAATGAAGGTAAATTGTGTAGTTGGAAAACGCTCCTGCAGGTACTTGTCCACTTTATCCCGCCAGCCCGGATTATGGGTAATTGACCCTCCTAAAAAAGCCACAGTACCTTTGCCTGTAGAGGTGAAAGTCTGGTAGGCGCTAGCAAGACCTTTGTTAGGTACCAGGTAAGTGGCAGAAGGTAGTACCTTCCGCACGGGTACTGAATGCTGGTATATAAAATCCGCAAATCCTTCCGGTTGCTCAATGGGGAAGTGGTGGCCTTCCAGCTTTTGCTCACCCCGCGTCATGGGATACACGCTGATGGGACCGCCCAGCGTCAGGTAGTTCTGCACCAGCGGAAAGGTATTCTCCTCGGGCGGTACAATTTTATCTTTCAGCCCTATGACATGGACAATGGGTACTTTGAAAGCTGCCAGTCCGGCCAGATCATTGAGGGGGATGTCTTTAAACTCAGCCGCCTGCTCCTCAGTCAGGCCGTACAGCTCCCGCCAGCGGGCCCAGTCTTTGGGGGAGCCGCTCCCCTGCCCTTTGCCGCCCGGCCAGCTCTTCGGGTCGAGAACCGGCGCTTCGGCGTAGATACAGCTGACCCGAGCCGGATTGCGCTTGGCCCAGCCGTACACGTACAGCCCGCCCCGGCTTACGCCTTCCAGCGCTACTTTGGGAGCAAAGCCTTTCTCCCGCGTCAGGTAGTCGTAGAACCGGTCCCATAGCAGCATGGCTTTCGGGTGGCCGAACTGGTCGTTGGTATTAATATAGGCCACGTGGAAGCCCCGGCTGAGCAGGATGCTGTCCATCTCGGTATGCCAGGTAGGGAAGTGCGCCCGCCATACCCACGGCTTGCCCGGCAGCGCCTGCTTCGGCTTGACATACCAGGCGGGGGTACTTTGAAAGGTAAAGTCAACCTTTTCAAAGCCTTTCCAGGAGGTGGTGGTTTCGGTGGACTGGGCGTGGGCACCCGTAATTAAGTAAATCAGCAGAAGGTATATGATTGCACATCTTTTCATAGTTTCAGTTTAAAATATATCAGATTTTACTCCGATATAGTACGTATCGTTGGTGTTGAAGAAAGAGGAATTGCTGAAGTACTTGCCTTTAGGAATAAGGAAAGAAGCGGCTGATTGATATAGTAGTTGCTACGTCCAATTTTCTGCTTTATTACAAATCCCTTTTCGGTAAGTAATTCCAGATACCGTGTAGCAGTAATACGCGTCACCCGCAGGTCGTCCATCAAAAATTCAATTTTGGTGTAGGGGTGTTGAAACAAGTTGTTTAGAAGGTCCTGGCTGTATAGCTTAGGGAAATGCCTGCGTAGCTCTTGCTTGTAGTGCTGCATCAATTCTCGAATCTCCTGTACCAAAATAATGGTTTCTCGTGCGGTCTGCTCTACTCCGTCCAGCATGTACAGTATCCAGTTTTCCCAATCCTGCCTATCCCGAACTGCTTGCAGACATTGGTAGTAACCAACCTTATGCTGGATAATATAACGGCTGAGGTACAGTACAGGCAGGTTTAGCAACTCCTTCAGGACCATATACAAGATATTAATAATCCGGCCCGTGCGGCCATTTCCGTCGTAGAATGGGTGAATACTCTCAAACTGATAGTGAATCACTGCCATCTTTACCAGCGGGTCAGCGTCAAGTAAAGAGTCATCATTAATGAAGCGTTCAAGATTCCTCATAAGTTCTACTATCACCTGAGGCTCCTGTGGAGGAGTATATACTACTTCCCCCGTTTGCTGATTTCGGAGAGTTGTCCCTGGCAATCGTCGGAACCCTGCCTGATTATGTTCCAGCTCTTCCTGAATAGCAAGTATATGCCGTTGGGTTAGTAGCTTCTGCTCCCTTACTAGAGCAAATCCTTTCTTTAAGGCACTGGCATAACGCTGCACCTCCTTTGCAGCAGGACTAGTAAGCAAATCCGTAAAAAGCTCGGCTTTAAATAGCTCATCATGGGTAGTAATGATATTTTCAACGGCTGAACTATCCTTGGCTTCTTGTAAGACTAACGTATTTATCAAGATAGACTCATTGGGTATCGTGGCTGCAACTCCTTTTAACTCTGCTAAGTAGCGATGGGCGGAGGCCGCTTTGCGAAGTACAGCACGCGTTTCTAACTCTATGGATGGAGGTAAATGGGGTAGCGTAAAGCTCATAGTAAGTAAAGTCGTCAAAAGCTGCTGAATATATATAGAAAAAGCCTATTTTCTATATATATCCATAGCAACATATATAGAAAATGCTCATTTTCTATATATGTCCTCAACCAGTTGCCGGAATCTTTTCTACTTTAGGGCTACATTCTTAACCTACACTACATGAAACGCGCTTTACTGCTAAGTACCCTCCTCGCTCTTCACTTCTCATTTTTAACTTTTCACTCCCACGCCCAAACCATCCCTGTCATCCTGAAAGAACAGGAACGGGCCCGCGTGGTGGACGAGGTGCTGGAAGACCGCTTCGAAAACCTGCTACCCCAGCTCATGCGGCGCGAGGGTATAGATATGTGGGTGATTATCTCGCGCGAATACAACGAGGATCCGGTTATGCGTACCATGCTGCCCAGTACCTGGCTGTCGGCGCGGCGGCGGACCATCATGGTGTTCTTTGACCCCAGCGTGGATACGCCTGGGGCGGGTAAGCCCCTGGATAAACTAGCCATAGCCCGCTACGACGTAGGTACTTTGCTCAAAGGTGAGTGGGACCTCAGCTCCAACCCCGACCAGTGGGACGCGCTGGTGAAGGTTATCCAACAGAAAAATCCGAAGAAAATAGCGCTCAACTATTCCAAAAACTACGCCCACGCCGACGGCCTGACGCTGACGGAGCATACCGAGCTGATGGAAAAGCTGCCCAAAGTGTACCAGCAGCGACTGGTGTCGGCCGACCGGCTGGCGGTGGCCTGGCTAGAAACCCGTACCGAAAAGGAGATGGCCATATACCCCATGATTTGCCGCATTTCGCACCAGCTTATTCAGGAGGCTTTTTCGGAGAAGGTCATTCAGCCGGGCGTCACGACTACCGACGATGTAGTATGGTACCTGCGCCAGCGCGTGACTGACCTGGGCCTGGGTACCTGGTTTCACCCGACGGTTGATATTCAGCGCGCCGACGCTACCAACTTCGACCATCTGCGGACCTTCGCCAAGCGATCCGGCCAGCAGGTCATCCTGCCCGGTGACCTCATCCATACCGACTTTGGCATTACCTACCTGCGCCTCAACACCGACCAGCAGCAGCACGCCTACATTCTCAAAACCGGCGAAACCGACGTACCCGACTACCTCAAAAAAGCCTTCCGGCAGGGCAACCGCCTGCAGGAAATCCTGACGGAGCAGTTTAAGCCGGGCAAATCAGGCAACCAGATTCTGGCCGATGCGCTGGCGCAGGCCCAGAAGGAAGGTATCAATGGTACCATCTACACCCACCCCATTGGTTTGCACGGCCACGCCGCCGGACCCACCATCGGCATGTGGGACAACCAGGGGGTTACCAAAGGCGCGGGCGATTATCCGCTGTTCGAGAACACCGCCTACTCCATCGAGCTGAATGCCGCCGTCAAAATAGACGAGTGGAACAAGACCATCCGCATCATGCTGGAAGAAGACGGGTACTTCGACCGGAACGGCTTCCGGTACATCGACGGGCGGCAAACGGAGATCTATACCATACCGAGGAAGATTGAGTATGTGCGGTAGGGTACCTGGCTCTTTGTCGCGTCGCAGACGCTACTTGATTCAACGCCTAATTACAAATCGGGGTTAACGAGGAGAATCCTGCATAAAAATTGTTACTTTAATAGAGCATTTTTCAACAGACTTACTAAACCAGATCATAGAGCAATGAAAGACAAGAAAGAACTACTGAGCCGGGTGAAAGCCACTGTCAAAGCAACAGACCCTACGGCCACAGTAATTTTATTCGGCTCTTACGCTCGGGGTGACTACAGGGCAGACTCAGATCTTGATTTGTTAATTCTGATAGATAAGGATACTATCAAACCAGCAGATAAGAAAAAGATAACCTACCCGCTCTACGACATTGAATTTGAAACAGGAACGCTGATTAGCCCCCTGGTTTTCTCGAAAAAGGACTGGGAGTCCCGAAAGGGAAAAACTCCTTTCTACGAAAATGTAAGGAAGGAAGGAAAGATTCTATGAAATCACAAGATCGGATCGAGTTATCTAAATATAGAATCAGGCGAGCCAGAGAAACTTTCGGTGAGGTATCGATCCTGATAGAAAATCGGTTATGGAATACGGCCGTCAATAGGCTCTATTATGCTTGTTACTACGCTGTGATCGCCTTGTTGATCAGGAATGAAATCAGTGTAAATACGCATGCGGGAGTAAGGCAGATGTTCGGTCTTCACTTTGTAAAAACAGGTATCATTGATAACGAGTTAGGGAAGTTTTACTCTAACATTTTCACTACGAGGCAAAGTGCCGACTATGAAGACTACTTAGATTTTTCCGAAGAAGACGTCTTGGATTTGCTGAAACCTGCGGATGAATTGATACAAAAGATTGAAGAACTATTGAAATAGGTGAATAGTACCGAATCCTCCGCATCTTACCGGAAGAAGACGGGTACTTTGGTCGTTATCGCGTCGCAGACGCTATTTGATTCAACGCCTAATTATAAATTAGGGTTAGCAGGTAACTCATTTTATTTACAAAATTCCAAGGTTATGGTGATATTCAAGAAAGCTCTCGTTGTATTGTTATTATGCACGGCAAGCATAGTCAAGGCACAATCAGACTCTACTAGTAGAGATGAATGGATGATATTCGCCGTTGAATCAATGCCTCATTACTCTGGAGGAGTAGAAAAGCTTCAAAAATTTATTCAAAGTCAAATAAAATACGATTCACTTGTAAATTTTGAAAGAGAAGAAATAGTCTATATTTCTTGTTGGGTTGATACTGTTGGTAATACACATTCTCATACTATTATGATGGGGTTTAGAGATGATTTGGACCAAGAGGCTTTACGGGTTAGCCGATTAATTAGGTTTGCTAAGCCTGCCAAGCAAGGGGGAAAACCAGTTGAAGTGAAATATTTTTTTCCTATCAGGTTTAAATTAAAAACGGCTATTAAAGGATAAAGAGATGATGTAATAGCTTAATTATTTTATATTGGTTTAAATACAATTTTTAATGTTTTAGTAATGAAACTTACTTTATTTATAGCCCTGGTTATCTCCTTTACGGGAGCCTGGGCCCAATCCAAAAAAGAGGCCGCCTCCTCTGATGCAGAGGCGAAAGAGCTGCTTAAAATAGATAAAGACAAAAAGGTATACATGCTGACTTACTTTCGTCAGCGCTATCCGACGCGCATTGAGATTGATGCGCAGGGAAAAACCGTGGAGGTACCCCTGGAGAATCCTATGCTGGTAGCGAAGCTGCACATAGCCTTATCCACCGATGGACGGCATTGGACTGCTTTGAACGACAATAACCCGGTATGGGAGCAGCAAATGCGTGACCCTTACGTTCGTCGGGGACCTGATGGGCTTTGGCGCCTGCTGGCAACCGGCGGGGGAAGAGGTAACGACCGGGAGAAAGTAGGGCCAAGCTGTCTTTTTGCCACTTCCAAAGATTTGGTTAACTGGCAGGTTGAGGGCGCTTTGCCCCTGATGAAAGACGCACGGGATGAGTCAGGAGCCTTAGCCAGAAATATCTGGGCGCCCGAATGGTTTTATGACGACGAAACAAAAGAGTATACCCTGGTCTGGTCTTCATCCTATAAAGATGCGGGATGGAAAGAGAGCCGACTTTGGTACTGTAAGACCCGTGACTGGAAAACCTTTTCACCGGCCAAAGAGCTTTTCAATCCCGGGTATTCGGTAATAGACGGAACAATACTGAAACACGAAGGTACCTACTATCTTTATCATAAGGAGGAGGAATTTGGTGCCAGAACTGGTGAAAGGAGAGCCCTCCGGGTAGCTACGTCCAAAAACCTTGAAGGTCCCTACACCATTATAGATGGACCCCTGAATAAGGGGCAGATTGTTCCGGTAATCACCGAAGGCCCAACCGTCATGGCAGATCCCCTCAAACCAGGATGGCTCTTACTCTATGACTACTGTATGACTAACCGTTTTGGCGCTTCTTACTCACCCGATTTAATAAACTGGAAAGTGGAAGAGGACGTCAGCTTTCCGTCGGAAGCCCGGCATGGTTGCGTTTCGCTGTTAACCCCTGAAGAAGCCAGGACTTTGGTTAAGGCTTATGCAGGTACGAGTGGAGATAAATGACCATTCAAAAAATTGGAGTCAAGAGTCATTTAGAGAGCAATAAAAAAACAGGGTGGCCCGCTTCCGGGCCACCCTGTTACTTATAAGCCAAAAAGGTACTGCAATCAGGCCAGGTCAAAGCGGCCAAGATTCATCACCTTGGCCCAGGCGGCTACGAAGTCCCGCACAAACTTCTCCTGTGAATCACTGCATCCGTACACTTCGGCAATGGCGCGTAGTTCGGAGTTGGAACCAAAGATGAGGTCTACGCGGGTACCGGTCCATTTAGGTTCTCCGGTTTTGCGGTCACTCCCTACGAACACCGTCTGCGCATCGGAAGTGGCCCGCCAGGTAGTACTCATGTCGAGCAGGTTCACGAAGTAGTCGGTAGTAAGCGTTTCGGGGCGCTGGGTAAATACGCCGTGCCTCGAATGATCAAAGTTGGTATTAAGTACCCGCATACCGCCCACGAGCACCGTCATTTCGGGCACAGTCAGCGTCAGCAATTGGGCTTTATCGATCAGCATCTCCTCGGCCGCAGACTTGTGTTTGGTGTTCGCGTAGTTGCGGAATCCGTCGGCAGCCGGTTCCATAGCATCAAAGGAGAGCACGTCGGTCTGCTCCTGCGAAGCGTCGGTACGTCCGGGTGTAAAGGGTACCGTCACCTCATGGCCGGCATTACGGGCCGCCTGCTCCACAGCGGCGCAGCCGCCCAGGACAATCAGGTCAGCGAGCGACACCCGCTTACCGCCGGACAGCGTGCCGTCCAACTCCTGTCGGATCACCTCAAGCGTTGCCAGCACGGTCGCCAGCTGAGCCGGGTTATTAACTTCCCAATCCTTCTGCGGAGCCAGGCGAATGCGGGCCCCGTTAGCACCACCACGCTTGTCGGAGCCACGGAAGGTAAAGGCAGACGCCCAGGCGGTTGATACCAATTGGGATATGGATAGTCCCGAAGCCAGTATTCTGGTCTTGATAGCAGCAACATCCTGATCGTCAATCAACGGATGGGCAACGGCCGGGACGGGGTCTTGCCAAACCAACTCTTCGGTAGGTACTTCCGGACCGAGGTACCTTTCTTTGGGGCCCATGTCGCGGTGCGTCAGTTTGAACCAGGCGCGGGCAAAGGCGTCGGCAAACTCATCCGGATTCTCATGGAAGCGTCTTGAAACTTTCTCGTAGTCAGGGTCAAATCGTAGGGCGAGATCGGTGGTGAGCATAAAGGGCGCGTGGCTCTTCGACGGATCGTGCGCGTCGGGAACAGTACCGGCGCCAGCGCCATCCTTGGGTTTCCACTGATGCGCTCCACCCGGACTCTTACTCAATTCCCACTCAAAGCCGAACAGGTTATTGAAGAACTCGTTGCCCCACTTCGTAGGCGTAGTGGTCCAGGCACCTTCGAGACCACTGGTAATGGTATGGGCACCGTGGCCAGGACCGAATGAGTTCTTCCAGCCTGTGCTTTGCTCTTCGATGGTAGCTCCCCCAGGCTCTGAGCTCACGTATTTGTTAGGATCAGCGGCACCGTGGGTTTTACCGAAGGTGTGTCCACCGGCAATAAGGGCCACCGTTTCGTAATCATCCATGGCCATGCGGCCGAAGGTCTCACGAATATCATGGGCAGCAGCAGCCGGATCGGGCTTTCCGCCCGGACCTTCGGGATTTACGTAGATAAGTCCCATGTGCGCGGCCCCAAGCGGATGCTCAAGGGTACGTTTATGTTCTTTGCTACCCGCGTAGCGTACCTCGTCACCCAACCATTCGGTTTCAGATCCCCAATACACATCTTCTTGAGGCTCCCATACATCCTCGCGTCCACCACCAAAGCCGAACGTCTTCAGGCCCATGGATTCAAGAGCGCAGTTACCCGTCAGGATCAACAGATCCGCCCAGGAAAGCTTACGACCGTACTTCTGCTTGATGGGCCACAGCAGCAGGCGTGCCTTGTCGAGGTTGGCGTTGTCGGGCCAGCTGTTGAGGGGGGCAAAGCGCAACGTACCGGCACCTGCCCCGCCCCGGCCATCGCCAATGCGGTAGGTACCCGCGCTATGCCAGGCCATCCGGATAAAGAATGGTCCGTAGTGACCGTAATCTGCGGGCCACCAGTCCTGTGATTGGGTCATTAGATCGAAGATATCCTGCTTTACGGTAGCCAGGTCCAGGGTCTTGAACTCCTCGGCGTAGTTGAATCCCTCGTCCATTGGATCAGAAAGAGACGAGTGCTGACGCAGGACATTCAATTTCAGTTGATTGGGCCACCAGTCGCGGTTGCGCGTGCCACCGCCTGCGGCCTTGTTAAGGGCTCCACTAGTGAAGGGGCACTTGCCTACGGTGTTGACTTTGCTTTCGTCATTAACCTCCCATACATTTGTGTTTGGACCTATACTATTTGACATTTTTTGGTAGATTTATGGTTTCCGATGAGACAAATTTAAACTAATCTTTTCAATAGCTTTTATTTATATTTTTTATAGATTCATAGAAAAAAGCTATTATATTAGTTACGTGAATAAATGTAGATTATAAGGAATGCTGGCCTGATACTATTCGAAAGGTATTCTTTTCAAATGCGCTGGGGAGAACCAGGCGCTTTCGGGCTTTTTAGAATAAAACATAACGCTCCCTTTCATGAAAAGCTGGAAAGCCACCCGAGAAGCCATAGCTTCACTACCTATCGTAAAGCTCCTCGTCCCCGGCCTAGTAGCCGTTCTTGTTCTCGGAGCGTTTATAGCCCGTACTCCCCCTGAAACCGCGCCACCGGCGCAGCCCATGAACGTCCTGTTCATTGCCGTGGATGACCTGCGGCCCCAGCTGGGTGCCTATGGTGATAAACTGGTAAAATCGCCCAACATAGACCGGCTGGCGGCCAATGGACTGCTGTTTGAGCGGGCGTACTGCCAGCAGGCGGTTTGCTCCCCCTCGCGTACCAGTCTGCTGACGGGCCTGCGCCCCGACTCCACCCAGGTATACGACCTGGTAACGCACTTCCGCACTACCGTACCCAATGTAGTAACCCTTCCCCAGCACTTCAAGAACAACGGCTACCAGACCGCCTGGTGGGGAAAATTATTTCATGCGGGCCTGCTCGATACCCTTTCCTGGACGCAGCAGGGGCATGCACAGGAACCGACATCCAACTGGCGGTCCTACGTCACCGACGAAAATATAGAAATAGCTTCCCGGAATAAAGGCGCCGGCCCGGCCTTCGAAATGGCCAATGTACCCGACAATGCCTATCCGGACGGACAGATCGCCGAGAAAGCCATCCAAACCATGCGCCAGCTCAAGGGCAAACCGTTCTTCCTGGCCGTGGGCTTTTTCAAACCGCACCTGCCCTTCAACGCGCCCAAAAAGTACTGGGACCTGTACAATCCATCGGACTTCACCTTACCAGCCTACACCTCTCCGCCCCAAAATGCACCCGCGATGGCTTCAACCGGTTGGGGGGAGCTGCGAAACTACGCCGGACTCCCTGCCGAGGGACCGGTATCAGACGAGCAGGCGCGGCAGTTGATTCATGGCTACCACGCCTGCGTCAGCTACACCGACGCACAGATTGGCAAGGTACTGGACGAGCTAAAGCGACTGGGACTGGACAAGAATACGGTAGTAGTACTATGGGGCGACCACGGCTGGAAGCTGGGCGAATACGGGCAGTGGGCCAAGCACACCAACTTCGAGATCGATACCCGCGTTCCACTGATAGTAAGTACCCCCGGTATGAAAGCACGCGGCAAAAAGACCCGCGCACTGGTGGAGTTTGTAGACATCTATCCTTTTCTGTGCGATGCCGCAGGACTACCCAAACCCGCTCACCTGCAAGGTACCAGCTTTGCTCCTCTGCTCAGCAAACCAACCATGGCGTGGAAGAAAACCGCGTTTAGTCAGTACCCCCGCGGAAAAGTTATGGGGTACTCTATGCGCACGGACCGCTACCGCTACACCAAGTGGCTCCAGCCCGACGGCACCGCCGTAGCTACCGAACTCTATGACCTGCTGAAAGATCCTCACGCTACTGTGAACGTAGCGCAGGACGCCGCCTACGCCAGCGCTCTCCCCGAACTGGATGCTTTGTTCGAAATGAGAAATAAGAAACAAATCGCCTCAGCCAGGTGATCTACTACTTACAGCCGGTACCTGACCTGAAAACTTACATTATTCCCGACAATGGGGTAGTCCGGGAAGATGAACGAGCCTACTTTGACACCGATGAGAATATGGCGGGTAAGGGGAGTGTAGGCTTCGGCAGAAAGGGGAAAGCCTAAATCTGTATTGGAGGTATAGAGGTAGCTTGAGGAGCCATTGCTGTAGTCAATCGCTACTTCCTGTCCCATGGTAAACAGGCCAGCACCCAGGCCAAGCTGCACAGTAAGTACCTTTTGATTTACCACTTTGTATTTGGCCATAAAGTTAGTCTGTATCTCTCCACCACGGTTGATGGGTATCCCACTTAAGGTAGAAGAGCGTGAACCATCCAGCCGGTAGTGGTACTGGGTCGTCAGCAGTCCGGCCGAGAATGCCCACCGCCGGTTGTGGTGGTACTCAAACTCGCCATTAAAAAACTCACCACCAAAAACAGGTACCCGGGAAGGCGTAGCGTAGTAGCCACCGCCTACGACTATGTCAAATTGCTTATTCTGCGCAAAAGCAGTAGAAACGATTAGTAAAAGAAGGAAGACAAGAAAGGTTGTTTTCATGGTTGTAAGAGGTAGAGAGTTTGTCAAAGTTATTGTATAGTAATGTTTTAAAACTGCACGTCAACCCCCACTCAAGTTTAAAACCGGTATCCCACGTTCAAGCCTATGTTAGCTACCGTTTCGCCACTGGTATAATTTTGGAAAGAAGCCCTTATGCCAGTGCTCCACCCGCGATCAAGAGTTAATTCACCTTCAAGTGCTACAGTATATCCCACTGCCCAATAGCTCATGGGACGCATATAATTCAAATTAAAGGCATAAGTGGCCTGTTCAGTGGGATCATCTGGAAGTGGGCCAACTAGAGAATACCCATAGGAAGAAGGCAATGAACTGGATGTATAGCGTAGTGAAGGCCCAATACCCAGACGGATCTTGCTCCGATCAAACCGCATGGGTGATACAAAAAAATTAGGATCAAGAGAGATAGAAGCCTTCGTGAATCGTGCATATCCCTCATCTCTGATGCCGTACCCCACGTGCAGGGATGGAGCAATGGTCATATATGGGTTAAGGCTGTGGTTATATTCGTTGTAGTAATTAATCCCTACCAGATCACCACTTCCAAAAAGTACATAGGATACACCTGCTTTGACACTACTGCGGGTACCCATTTGACAAATACCCCAATAGCTATTAAGTAAAAGTGCAATAACGAGAAATAGCTTTTTCATAAAATAGATTTCGTTGGTAATCTATGTATTTAGTTGAAAGTACTGTAGTATGACGAAATGTATGCTATTCTCTCAAAATTGGCCCACCAGCTGCGTCTGGAGGCTGTACTGTACTGGAAGGTACGCGTAAGACGTAGAGGCATCATTCAAAAACGATTAAAATTTGACTCTACGAAAACTTCGAGGGCAAGTAATCATTTTTGAATCATTTTTGAATCATTTTTGAATCATTTTTGACAATTTATTTTCGTAAAATTTATCATACGGTACCTAAAATATTTTCGGTCTACTACATCCGGGCTTCCGACACATAATTAAGTGTCAGAAGCCCGAATACTGGTTACAGCCCCGCGTCGTCCGAGGCACCCTGTGCAAGAGCGGTCCAGTCGAGGTGGACACGGCCTTTGGCCTGGGCCGAGATGAGGCGGTCGCGGAGCAGGCTGGCCAGGGGCATGGGTGCCTGTACCTCCGCGGCCGTTTGCAACACCAGGTTAATGTCTTTCAGGCCCAGGGGGAGCTTGAAGCCCACGGGTTCGTAGGTATTTTGCGCAATCATGCGCCCGTAGTTCTGGAAGATGGGCGAGGCAAAGAGCGTCTGCGTGAACATCTCGTAAACAGCCTGCCGGGCTACTCCTTCTTTTTCGGCCATCGTAAAGGCCTCCGCCATTAGCTCCATGCTGGCGGCTATCATGAAGTTACCGGCCAGCTTCACCACGTTGGCCGCACCTACTTCTTCGCCAAAATCAAACACGCCTTTTACCAGCGGCCCTACCACGGCCCGGGCCCGCTCCTTCGCCGCCGCTTCACCCGATAAGCACAGCGCGCCCATCCGGGCCGAGACCGCATCAGGACGGGCAAAGATGGGGGCCGCTATGTAGGCTACCCCGTACTGCGCGTGCTGCTCGGCAAGCCGACGGGCCGTAGCGGGGGCAATGGTACTCATGGAGATATGCAGGCTACCTTTACCCAGCTTTTTCAGTACCTCTTTACTCATGGTCTGCTCCACGGCGGCATCATCAGCGAGTACCGATACGACTACCCCGCCGGGACTCACGGCTTCTTCGGGACTACCGGCTTCTCTGGCTCCGGCATCCAGCAGTGACTGCGCTTTTCCCTTGGTACGGTTCCAGGCGGTGAGTTCGTGACCATCCTGGATGAGGTTGGCGGCAATGGGGGTACCCAGGCTTCCCAGGCCCATGAAGGCGATTTTTTCGGACATGGTATTTAGGTATTAATAGTTAGCAGGTAGTTGTTAGTTTAAAAAAGATGAAAATGGCAGCAAGGCTACTGCAAGTTTAAAACGGACCCGTGCCACGGTTCAAAACCGTGGCACGGGTAAAGCAGATCTATGGCACTGTTCAAAACAGTGCCATAGGTATCTACACCTGGATAGCCCCTACGTTAAACCGCTGCGTGATGGGCGCGTGGTTAGCGGCTTCGATTCCCATGGAAATAATTTGTCGCGTTTCGCGCGGGTCAATAATGCCATCTACCCAGAGGCGGGCAGCGGCGTAGTAGGGCGACAGCTCCCGGTTATAACGGTCGGTGATTTCTTTCAGTAGTTCCTGCTCGGCTTCGGGCGTAATGACCTCCCCTTTGGCTTTGAGCGAAGCGGTTTCAATTTGCAACAGGGTTTTGGCCGCCGAAGCTCCGCTCATCACGGCCATCTGGGCCGTAGGCCAGGCGTAAATCAGGCGGGGGTCGTAGGCTTTGCCGCACATGGCGTAGTTGCCGGCGCCGTAGGAGTTGCCCACAATAAAGGTCAACTTAGGTACCACCGAGTTGGCTACGGCGTTCACCATCTTGGCCCCGTCCTTGATGATGCCGCCCTGCTCGGCCCGGCTCCCCACCATAAAGCCCGATACATCGTGGAAGAACAGCAGCGGTATCTTTTTCTGATTACAATTCATGATAAAACGGGTCGCCTTATCAGCCGAGTCGGCGTAGATCACGCCGCCCATTTGCATTTCGCCTTTGCCCGACTTAACCACCTTGCGCTGGTTGGCCACAATACCCACCGCCCAGCCATCCACCCGGGCGTAGGCGCAAAGGATGGTTTTGCCGTAGTCGGGCTTGTATTCGTCCAGCTCGCCTCCGTCGACAATACACTCCAGTACCTGACGCATGTCGTAGGGCTTCATGCGGTCGGCGGGTAGCAGGTCGTAGAGTTCCTCCGGCTGTCGCGCGGGCGCTACCGGCTCCACGCGATCAAAGCCAGCTTTGTCGGAATGTCCTATTTTGTCCATGAGTTTTTTAATGGCGTCGAGGCAGCTCTGGTCGTCGGGGTACTTGTTGTCGGTGACGCCGGATATTTCGCAGTGCATGGTAGCGCCGCCCAGCGTTTCGGCGTCTACGTCTTCACCAATGGACGACTTCACCAGATACGGCCCCGCCAGAAACACCGACCCGGTACCTTCCACGATCAGCGCCTCGTCGGACATGATAGGCAGATAGGCCCCGCCCGCTACGCAGCTGCCCATGATGGCGGCAATCTGCACAATACCCTGGGACGACATGTGGGCATTGTTCCGGAAAATGCGCCCGAAATGTTCCTTGTCCGCAAATACCTCCGACTGCATGGGCAGGTACACCCCCGCGCTGTCCACCAGGTAAATAATCGGCAGGCGGTTTTCCATGGCTATCTCCTGCGCCCGCAGGTTTTTCTTGGCGGCTATGGGAAACCAGGCCCCGGCCTTGACGGTGGCGTCGTTGGCTACCACCACGCACTGCCGGCCCGACACGTACCCGATACCTACCACTACCCCACCCGACGGGCAGCCGCCTTCGGCTTCGTACATACCTTCGCCCACAAAAGCTCCTACTTCCACAAAGCCCGCGCCGGAGTCGAGGAGATAGTCAATCCGTTCGCGGGCGGTGAGTTTTCCTTTTTTGTGCTGGGCTTCTATCTTTTTGGGTCCTCCTCCCAGCTTTACGGTTTCGTAGCGCTGGTTTAATTCTTCAAGTAGTTGCTGAATTATCTGCTGATTGGTCATTGGACTTAATGAAGTGTAATTGGAATACAATACTGAGCTACGGCTCGCATAAGGTACTATACAGTAGTTATACTATAAAACGATATGCAGTACCATTGTTCTAAAAATAAGAAGACGTTCGGTTCCCACCAAACGTCTTCTCCAGGTCAATATCGTATTTTTCTAAAAGCGCAACGCGCGCTCCTCTGTATTTACTGCTGCGGATCGAGCGACTTAATCTGTACGGTTGTATCTATGGCAGCTTCGGCAGTACCTTTATCTTTCTTTCCAAATACCGAGAAATGAAGGTAGCGTTTGGGGTTTTCGCGCAGGTTGGTCATCAGCTTATTCATACTGATGAGCGTATAATTAATATTATTGTACAAAGCCTGATCCGTAGCCAGCTTGCCCAACGTACCATCTCCGCCCTTGATATCCGTCAGCAGGCCCTTCATTTCGGTAATAGTCTGGCGGGTGGCGGTCAGGGTTTCGCCCAGGCGCAGGGCGTTGAGCGAATCAGCGAAGGTGTTGGTTTTGGCCAGTAAAGGTTTCAACTGCTTTTCGGTTTCGGCCAGGGAGGCCGTCAGTTGATTGAGGTTGGCGGTCAGGGCCGCTATGTTGGCGCGGTTTTCCTGTAAAGTACCCCGCAGTACCTGCCCGGTCTGGTCGTAGTTGCGCAGTACCTGGTTCAGTATAGCTCCGGTATCTTTAAAGCCCAGAGCTACCGCGTTCAGGTGAACCATCAGCGAATCGGCCTGCTCAAGCACGGGTAACGCTTTTTCCTGTAAAACCGCCGAGATTCCCGCTTCTTTTCTGGCAATAAGGGTATCGTTGGATGCCAGTACCGGCCCGGAAGGGCTTACCTGTAGCTGTATAACTTTGCCTCCCAGCAGTCCGCCGTCGTCCAGAACGGCCATACTACCCCGGCGTACCTGAATATCTTTCCGGATGTCCAGCGTAACCAGCAGCTGGTTGCCCCGGTCCTGTAAAATTTCGATTGCGTGCACCCGGCCCACGGAGAGGCCGTTGAGCACAACCGGATTAGAGACCGTTAGACCGTCAATATTATCGTAAACAACGAGGTACTTATTGGAGCGGGAAAAAAGATTGGAACCTTTTAAAAAATTGAAGCCGAAGTACAGCATCGTCATTGCGACGACAGCCAGTAATCCGACTTTTGCTTCCTTTGATAATTTCATGGACAGATAGAGATAACAGAACGAATGCTATTTTCGCTACGAAAATACGACTAATATCGTTCCATCTCACTTTTGTATTGCTTAAAAGCACTGAACAGCGACTCGGCTACCTGGTCCTGTCCCCGCTCCGAATTGAGGTAAGCCTCTTCGGTAGGGTTGCTGAGAAATCCGGTTTCTACCAGGGCGCTGGGCATGGTAGTACGCCACAGTACCAGAAAACCCGCCTGCTTAACGCCCCGGCTGGCCCGCTGGGTAATGGTCTGAAACTGGTGTTCAACGTGGTCGGCAAAGCGCAGGCTGCTGGTCAGGAAGGCGCTCTGGTAGTTGGCCAGCATGATGTGGGCCAGCGGTGAGTCGGGGTTGAAGCCCTTGTATTTTTGCTGGTAGTCGGCTTCCTGTAGGATTACAGAGTTCTCACGCTTGGCTACCGCCAGGTTTCCTTCCGACTTGTGTAAGCCCATTACGTAGGTTTCGGTACCCTTAACCCGGCTCGAGCCGGGCGCATAGTTGCAGTGAATGGAAACAAACAAGTCGGCCCGGTTCTTATTGGCGTAGGCCGAGCGGTCGGCCAGGTCCACGAAAACATCGGAGGTACGGGTATAAAGTACTTTTACTTCCGGCATTTCCGCCTTGATTTTGCGCCCCAGAGCCAGGGCTATTTTCAGGGTAGTTCGCGACTCGCGGGCTACGCGGCCGCGGGTACCAATGTCATGACCACCGTGGCCGGCGTCTATTACAACTACATCAATTTTCCGCGGGTCGTTTTCTTGTTCGGGTTCTTTTTGAAAAGCAAAGGCTACACTCATCATCAAACAACCTGCTGCGCCTACGATTTTAAGAACTTTTAACATTAATTTTGGGGTTGGTGCGTTACTTGATAGAGAATTGTCTGCTAATTTTGGCTTCTTATTGCAAAAATAATCTAATTGTACAACTGAAAAAATCTGTAATTATTTTATGGCTGAGCCTGCTGATGGCTTTGTTGTCCGGGCAGGTAAGTGCCCAGCAGCGTTCCCGTCCGCCTGGCAATTCTCGTCAGCCTCCCGTAAACCGTCCGGTCATTAGCCCGACGGACAGACTGGTTGTACCCCGGACGGATGTACCCCGTTCCGACACGCTTCTACCGGATACCAGCCGCAACCAATCGGGCGTTGCCATCACCGCCGATTCTACCCAGGCCGACACCCTGGCTTCTGAGAGCGACTTGCAGTCGGTGGTAGAATATTCCGCTCAGGACTCCACCATCATGGATGTGGAAGGAAAAGAGGTACACCTGTACGGTGAGGCCCAAGTTACATATGGTACCATTAAATTGCAAGCAAGTTACATAAGACTTAACTGGATTACCAACGAAGTTTTTGCCCGGGGTACCTACGACTCCACCGCTAAAAAAGAAATTGGAGAGCCGGTTTTTCAGGATGGTCCCGAAACCTTCAATAGCCGCGAACTACGCTACAACTTCAAGAGCAAGAAGGGAATTAGCCGCGGGGTAGTTACCCAGCAGGGCGAGGGTAATATCCGGGGCGACCGGGTTAAAAGGGACAACGAGGGCAACCTCTATATCCGGGGGTCAATTTATACCACCTGTACCCTCACCCACCCGCATTTTCATATCAATGCGCCCAAACTGAAAGTGATTGAAAACAAGCAGGTTGTGTCGGGGCCGTTTAACCTGGTCATAGCCGATGTACCGCTACCGATTGGTCTGCCCTTTGGCTTTTTCCCTTTTCCCAAAAAGAAAGAAATAGGTACGTCGGGTATCCTGTTTCCGCAGTACGGGGAAGAGCCCAACGGCCGGGGCTTTTTTCTGCGCGACGGTGGCTACTACTTCGCCATCAGTAAGTACATCAATGCGGCCATTACCGGACAAATTTACTCCACGGGTAGCTGGGGAGCGGGGGTAGCCTCCAACTACATAAAGCGGTACCGCTACAACGGTAACTTTGCGTTCCGGTTTAACCGCAACCGCTCCGGCGACGAGATCGACCGCATCCTGAGAGTACCCGGCCGTAATGATTTCAGCCTCCTGTGGTCGCACGCGCCGGTACCCCGGGGCAACTCTACCTTTTCGGCTAACGTGAACATTACCAGCAACAGCTTTAACCAGTTCAATGCCATTGAGACCCAGCGGTACATCTCCAACATTGCTACCTCGTCGGTCCAGTACAACCGGTCGTTTGGGCAGTACGCCCGCGCCGGAGCCAGCGTGCGCGTCAATCAAAACTTCGGACGGGTTGATGAGCGAACCGGTATTCGGGAGGGAGGCAAAACCGCCGTGTCGTCGGACTTCAACTTCGGGGTAAACCAGATAGCGCCCTTCGCCCTCAACGGCGGTACCGGACGCTGGTACGAAAGCTTCCGCCTGGGTATGGAGTTCCTGGGAAACTACACCGTCTCCAATACCCTTACGCCCATTGATACCTCTTTCTCGAGGCTTGGTTTTATTATTGCCAATCCGGTGGATACGGCGCGAATCAGGAGCAGTGAAATTGTAATACCGTTTGAATTTGCCAACCTGCCCACTATGTTGCGCGACGCGCAGTTTGTAGGCCGGTACTCGCTGCCTATTTCGCTGCCTAACTTCAAGCTACTGCGTTTTATTAACCTTACACCTAATATTTCGCTGCAGGGAGAAGTATTTACCAAGAAGTACAACTACGAGTACCTGGGTGGCAACCGCATCCGGATTGATACCGTCAATGCCATTTCGACGGAATACACCTATGGTTTCGGGGCGGGTATGAATACCCGTTTCTACGGTACTTTCTTTGTGGGGGGGCGCCGGCTGGAAGCCATCCGGCATACGGTTATTCCGTCGGTATCATTTAACTACACGCCTGATTTCTCTACCAACAGTGGTTTTTACCAGCGCGTAGCCATCAATGACATTGGCGACACCCGTCTGTTATCGCGCTTTCGCGGATTGAACAGCGGTTTTGGGGGTATTGGCGGAGGGGGGTCGCGCGCGTCGGGTGTGGTTTCATACAGCCTCAACAACTCCTTTGAAATGAAGCTACGATCCAAGAGCGATACCGCGGCTACCCAGTTTGAAAAAGTGTCCTTGCTGGACAACCTTAGCGTCGGGGGGGCCTATAACCTACTGGCTGACTCGCTTAACCTGTCAAACATCAACGTGAATGCCAACGCCCGGATCGGACAGAATCTGAACCTGAACTTCAACATGAACTTTGACCCCTACGCCTACATACCCGATACGCGTGGCTCCTTTATAAGTAATACCGGGATCAAGATCAATGAGTTTGCCATTACCAGGGGACAGGGCCTGGCCCGGCTTCAGAACCTGAACCTGGCCCTGGGTACCAGTTTCTCCCCAAAGAAGAGGAACGAAAACCCTCAGCCCCAGCCCAACACCAGTGGTACTACCCTGGCTACCGAAGAGCAGCTGGAGTTCATAGACCGTAATCCTGACCTGTACGTTGATTTTAACATACCCTGGAACGTAACGCTGAACTATAACTTTGGGTTGTCCCGCATTGGCCTGCAGCAGCCTTCCCTGGTGCAGACGGTAAACATAACGGGCGACCTGAGCCTGACCCCCAACTGGAAAATCAGCGCCCAGTCGGGCTTTGACTTTGTGGCCTTCCGGCCTTCCATTACCACCCTTACGCTCTACCGCGACCTGCACTGCTGGGACATGAGCTTTAACTGGACTCCCTTTGCCGGTAGCCAGTTCCGGGCCAGTAACTACAGCTTTACCCTGAAAGCGAAGTCATCTATCCTTCAGGATCTTAAGCTGACCCGCCGCCGTTCCTTCTACGACCGGGGCGGATTCTAGTACTTAAGTAGCTATTAGAAATTAGCTTTTAGTGGTTAGTTCTCTAAGTTGCTGTATAAGACCGGATTGTAAATAATTCTAATGCAAAGTAATTTTGCGCAAGTTCTTATAAGTTTAAAACAGCCCCTGTATACGAAGAGCGGCCTCCCACCCGGGAGGCCGCTCTTCGTATAAAACTTTATTATTTTTTATTACTTCTGAGTAGAAGGTTTGGCAGCCTGCGCCTTGGAAATTACTTCACCTTTCAGGAATAGTGTAATGGTGGGCGACTCGGCATTGCTGAATACGGTCACTGATTTGTTGAAGGCACCCATGGCAGCGGCGTTGTAAGTAGCCTTAATAGAACCTGTTTTACCGGGCAGTACGGGGTCCTTGGTGTAGCTCGGGGTAGTACATCCGCAAGAAGCACTTACATTGGAAATAACAATAGGATCAGTACCGGTATTGGTAAAAGTAAATTCATGCGTGACCGGTTTGCCCTGCTCAATCTTACTAAAGCTGTGCGTCTCTTCCTTAAACTTCATGACGCCCTTCTGGGCAAAGCTGAATGTTGCTACTGACAACAACACGACCAAAACTGAAAAAAATTTTTTCATGATACCCTCAAAATTTAATTGTGAAAAATTTGTTTGCTAGGACAACAACTGGTTAGTATGCAAAAGATTTGCCAAATTTTTATCTATTTTGGCACTTTCCCAACAAAGAAACGTAAGAATTCGTTTTTTTGAAAGGAGAAAATTTTTAATTTATTTTTGACGTAAAACGTTTAAAGACGTATATTAACTACGGATTAAAGAACCGTGCTGTTTCTGGAAATACTATGCTAATAAACGATATTTTGCCCGAAAATAGTGTACTGAGTCAAGAGAAAATACTTGAAGATTATCGCCTGGTGTGCGAAAGTCGACAGGTAAGTTTGCTGGGGCGAAAGGATGTGATGGGTGGCCGGGGAAAGTTCGGAATATTCGGGGATGGAAAGGAAGTAGCGCAAGCTGCTATGGCACGGGCCTTTCACCTGGGTGACTTTCGGTCGGGTTACTACCGCGACCAGACGGTCGAAGCTGCACTGGGAAACCTGACGTGGCAGCAGTTCTTCGCACAGCTTTACGCCCACGTTGGGATTGACAACGACCCCCATACGGGAGGGCGCTCCATGAATGGACACTATGCTACCCGCTGGCTCGACGAAGCCGGCCAGTGGCGCGACCAAACCAAGCTATACAACGCAGTATGTGATATATCCCCAACGGCCGGCCAGATACCGCGCTCGCTGGGCCTGGCCTATGCTTCCAAGCTGTACCGCCACAACGACGCCCTGCACCAGTATACTACTTTTTCGGACCGGGGCAGGGAGATAGTATTCGCTACTATTGGCGATGCGTCTACTTCGCAGGGGATGTTTTGGGAAACCATGAACGCCGCCGGTGTTTTACAGGTACCGCTGCTCATGTCCGTCTGGGACGATGGCTACGGTATTTCGGTCCCTATTAAGTACCAGACCACCAAAAGCAGTATTTCAAAAGCGCTGGCGGGCCTGCAACGGACCAAAAACGAAGCCGGCATTGAAATATTTACCGTAGCAGGCTGGGACTACCCGGCGCTTATCGACACCTACCAGCGGGCCGCTGCGCTCTGCCGCGACGAACAGGTACCCGTACTGGTACACGTGCAGGAGCTTACCCAGCCGCAGGGCCACTCTACCTCCGGCTCCCACGAGCGCTACAAAAACAAAGAGCGCCTGCAGTGGGAAGCCGCCCACGACTGCAACCTGAAATTCAGAGACTGGATTCTGGAAAATGGCTACGCTACCGAAGAAGAGGTGAACGCCATTGAGCAGGAGGCCAAGGAAACCGCCCGGGAAAGCCGTAATAAAGCCTGGAAAGCCTTTCGTCAGGAAATTGAAGAAGAACAGCAACAGGTAGCCGAACTTATTGAAAAAGCCGCCCGGGAAGTACCTAATGGCACCCCTTTGCGGAACCTGGCTACCGAGCTTCGGAAAACGTATCAGCCCCTGAGGCGGGACAATGTTTCCATAGTTCGTAAGGCCTTACGCGAGCTGGGAACGGCCACCACGGCCGGCCGTCAGGAGCTGCAGGACTGGCTCGGGCAGGAACTGGAAAAAAATGCGCAACGCTACGGCTCGCACCTGTACAGCGAGTCGGAGGAGTCGCCCCTGAAGGTAGAGGCAGTACCTCCTGTATATGAGCAGGACGCCCCGGTACTGGACGGCCGTGATATAATTCGTGCCTGCTTTGATGCGCTCTTTGCCCGGGATGCCCGCGTGGTAGCCTTCGGGGAAGATGTGGGGTACATAGGTGACGTAAATCAGGGCCTGGCCGGATTACAGGAAAAATACGGCGCCAGTCGTATTACCGATACCGGAATTCGTGAAACTACCATCATTGGACAGGGAATAGGCCTGGCTATGCGGGGTCTTCGCCCCATTGTAGAGATTCAGTACTTCGACTATATATTTTACGCCCTGGCTACCCTCACCGACGACCTGGCTACTCTTCGTTACCGTACGGCGGGCGGGCAGAAAGCCCCTCTGATAGTCCGCACCCGGGGACACCGCCTGGAAGGCATCTGGCATTCGGGCTCTCAACTGGGCGCTATGCTGGGTAGTTTGCGGGGAATGCACATACTGGTACCCCGTAATTTCACGCAGGCCGCCGGTTTTTACAATACGCTGATTCAAGGCGACGACCCGGCTCTGGTGATAGAGCCGCTGAACGGCTACCGCCTCAAGGAGCGCCTGCCCGCCAATATTGCAGAAATGTGCCTGCCCCTGGGCGAGCCCGAGGTACTGCGCCCCGGCACCGACCTGACCATAGTAACCTACGGCTCTATGTGCCGTATAGTCATGGAAGCCGCCGCGCAGCTTGAGCAGATGGGTATTGAGGTTGAAGTAATTGACGTACAAACCCTCCTGCCTTTCGATAGTAATCATCGGATTGTTGAATCAATTAAAAAAACCAACCGGGTCTTGTTTGCGGACGAAGATGTACCCGGCGGGGCCTCGGCTTATATGATGCAGCAGGTGATAGAGGGTCAAAACGCCTACCGCTGGCTCGACTCCGCTCCGCAGACGCTGGCGGCTAAGGAGCATCGGCCAGCCTACGGCTCCGATGGCGACTACTTTTCAAAACCCAACATTGAGGATATATTTGAGGCCGCTTATGCCATTATGCACGAAGCCGATCCCCGGCGTTTTCCTTTTTTGTACTGAGCCGGATTAGGTATGTACCAAACGTTTGGTAAAAGACTACTAGATAGTACGGCGGCGGCGACAGGACTCTTTTTCCTGTCGCCGCTTTTTCTGTTACTTACCTTGCTGCTGTGGTTTGCCAACGGCGGTTCTCCGTTTTTCCGGCAGCCCCGGCCCGGTCGGCACGAAAGGCTATTTACCCTGATCAAATTTAAAACCATGAACGACCGGCGCGATGCGCAGGGTCAGCTGCTTCCCGACGCCGAGCGATTGACCAGACTGGGGAAGTTTGTTCGTAAAACCTCACTTGACGAGCTGCCTCAGCTCTGGAACGTACTGGCGGGAGACATGAGCCTCGTTGGGCCGCGCCCCCTGCTGGTCGAGTACCTGCCCTTGTATAGTACCCGCCAGCGCCGACGCCACGAAGTACGCCCCGGTATAACCGGCTGGGCGCAGGTCAACGGCCGTAATACCCTTAGCTGGGCGCAAAAGTTCGACTATGACCTGTGGTACGTAGAGCATCTGTCGCTGGCGCTGGACCTGAAAATCCTTTTCCTGACCCTTGGCAAAACGGTACGCAGTGAAGGCATAAGTTCTCCCACCGCCGCCACCATGGAAAAGTTTCAGGGTAATGGATGAAAATAATTCTGATTTTTTGAATGATGAATTCTGAATTATTTAGTTACTACCATAAAGAGTCAGGTGTATTTACAGAATACATTCATAACTCCGAATCTATTAATTCATAATTCTACCCCTATGCTTCTGTACGGTGCCAGCGGCCACGCAAAAGTGATTATTTCCTGCCTTCACTCCAACGGAAGGACGGTAAAGGCTATCTTTGACGATGATCCGGCCAAGAAAGTACTTGGAAATACTCCGGTAGTAGGGGCGTATAATCCCGATTATGAACACGAACGGGCCATTATTATCGCTATTGGTTATAACGATGTCCGCCGAAAGGTAGTCGGGCAAGTACAGCATCCGTTTGGCCGGGCGGTTCATAGCTCGGCGCTGGTAGACCCCAGCGTGAAGGTAGGCGAAGGTACCGTTGTTATGCACGGCGTTGTGGTGCAGGCTGACACTACCGTGGGGCGTCATGTTATTATCAATACTTCCGCCTCCGTTGACCACGACTGCCGCCTGGCCGATTTTGTTCACGTTGCTCCGGGCGCTGTTCTTTGTGGTAACGTGCAGGTGGGTGAAGGTACCCTCGTGGGAGCCGGCGCAGTAGTGGTACCCAACCTGACCATAGGGCGGGGCTGTAAGATAGCCGCCGGTACTGTAGTAATTTGTGACTTGCCCGATGGCGCAGTAGTACGGGGTAATCCGGGTAAAATAATTGAAATAGCAGATGAGTGGTAGCGGTCAGGAGTCTATTCCTGGTTCAGCGGTACCATTCCCCTCTAATCAACGCCTCATGACTCAGGAAAAAATATGGCTTTCGTCCCCGCATCTGGGCGATAACGAACTGCGGTACGTACAGGAAGCCTTTGCTACCAACTGGATAGCGCCGCTGGGGCCCAACGTCAACGCTTTTGAAGAAGAGTTAGCTACCTACGTAGGTACCGGCCACGCGGCCGCCCTTTCGTCGGGTACGGCAGCGCTTCACCTCGCGCTGGTTATGCTGGGTGTAAGCGCGGGCGACCTGGTACTTTGTCAGTCGTTTACCTTTGCGGCCAGTGCTAATCCTATCGTGTACCAGGGAGCAACGCCCGTATTCATAGACAGCGAGCCTACTACCTGGAACCTCTGCCCCGAAGCGCTGGAAACGGCCCTGAAGTACTATACGGGTAAAGGAAATAAGCCCAAAGCCGTAATAGGGGTACACTTGTACGGTATGCCCGCCCGGCTGGATGAGGTACTTGCCCTCTGCGAAAAATACCAGGTACCCTTTGTTGAAGACGCCGCCGAAGCGCTGGGTTCCAGCTACCGGGGCCGCAAGCTGGGCTCCTTTGGTACCATGAGTCTGCTTTCCTTCAATGGAAACAAAATTATTACGACTTCCGGAGGTGGAGCATTGTTGTCTGCGGATGAATCCCTGGTCAATCAGGCTCGTTTTCTGGCCACTCAGGCACGCGACCCGGCTCCGCATTACCAGCACTCCCGGATTGGCTATAACTACCGCCTCAGCAACGTATGCGCGGGTATCGGGCGCGGACAACTGGAAGTACTCGACGAGCGGGTAGCGCAGCGACGGGCCAACTACGCCTACTATGTCCAGGCAATAGGTACCTTACCGGGTGTACGTTTCCAGCCGGAGCCGGAGGGTTCCTTTTCTAACCGCTGGCTCAGCTGCCTTACCATTGACCCTACTGCCGCAGGTACTACGCGGGAACGGGTAAGGCTCCGGCTGGAACAGGAAAATATCGAGTCACGCCCACTCTGGAAGCCCATGCACCTGCAGCCGGTATTCCGGGAGGCGCCCTACGTGGGGGCACAGGTAGCCGAAACGCTGTTTGAGCAGGGGCTTTGCCTGCCCTCCGGCTCTAACCTTACGGATGCTGACCGGAGCCGAATTGTGGAAGTAATTAGGGAGGCTTTCGTATAAAAAAAGCCCGGCTCTAAGGCCGGGCTTCCGCTGGGTATTTTATATCACTTCTACTGATTCGTTACCAGGCTCTTGCCAATGCTGATGAGCGTTTCGGGCGACTGGTAGCCAATTACCTTTTTGATAACTTTTCCGTTGGGGTCAATAAAGAATAAGGTAGGATACGCTTCCAGGGGGAACATGCGAGCCAGCTGAGGGCCTTCGCCCCGCTCCATATCAACCTTTACATTTACAAAGTTTTTATTAAACAGCTCGCCTACGTCCGGACGGGTGAAAACATTTTTTTGTAGCAATTTGCACGGACCACACCAGCTGGCGTAGGCATCCAGAAAAATGATTTTCTTCTCGGCTTTGGCTTTTTTAACGATTGCCCCCCAGGCAGCTTCTGTAAATTCTATTCCCTTTACAGTGACTATCTTTTCAGGCTTTTTATCTCCCTCAGCCCAGGCCGCTGTAGCTACCAGTAGTACCAGCCCCCCTATCCAGGCTACTTTTTGAAACGTCTTCATTACATTAAGTTTGGTTTAATACTGCTTCAAGTACTCCTATAACGCCTGTACCCGGTCTTTCGTTTTGTCCGGACCAAATTCTTATTTTCAGCCTACAGTCCTGGCTGTATCTACAACAGTAACACCAAGTTATGAAATATGTTTTTACTAGTACCAAAAGTACAAGTACCTTCTCCACCCGCCCAGGAGAGCCCGGTGCGGGGTTAGGGCAAAATCATGTACCTTTGCGTCCAACAAAAAAGGGTGTACCATGAAGATCAAAGAAGCGGTATTTGTAACAAGTAACACGGATTACCTCAAGTGTCCGGCCCCGGATTTGCCGGAATACGCTTTTATCGGCCGTTCCAACGTGGGGAAGTCTTCGCTCATAAATATGCTGACAGCTCGAAAAAATCTGGCCAAAACCTCACAGCAGCCCGGCAAAACCCAGTTGATTAACCATTTTCTGATCAATGGCTCCTGGTACCTCGTAGACTTACCCGGCTACGGCTACGCCAAGGTCAGTAAGGTAGATCGCGAAAACTGGCAGCAGATGATCGATAACTACCTTCGCAACCGCCCCAACCTGGTCTGTATTTTTGTCCTGATAGACAGCCGCCACGATCCGCAGCGGGTTGACCTTGAATTTATGGAGAAGCTGGGGCAGGAAGAACTGCCTTTCCATATTGTATTTACCAAAGCCGATAAACTAAAGAAAAGTAATCAGGTCACTACCCACATAGAGCGCTACCGGCAAAAACTACAGGAAACCTGGGAAGAACTGCCCCCTATGTTTATAACCTCGGCCGAAAAGGGAGAAGGACGTGACCCTCTGCTCGAGGCAATAGAAGCCTACAACCAGGCGTTTGAAGAAGCAGGGCCGCAGTAAAGTTGCTTACCGCCTAATCTTTCCTTTATTTTGTGGGCGCAAATCAAAATCTAAGCCTTGTTTATTGGTCTTAAAGAGGAATATATACAAAGTCTGGTAGTTTCTAATTAATAATTGTTAAGTGTAAAAGTAGCATCTGTACGTATGGATTTGTTAAAAGAGATTGCCAATGTTTCGGGAAAAAGTGGCTTGTTTCGTATCCTCAAACCCAGCCGCGCTGGTGTCATTGTGGAAAGCCTGAACGAAAAAAGAGAGAAAACAATGATCGGGCCCACCGCGCGGGTATCGGTACTGAAAGATGTGTCAGTATTTACCGAGGGTGCGCAGGACTCGGTACCCCTGGCTGAGGTATTCATGCAAATCCATGAAAAGTACGGCAACGAAGTAACCCTGGATACCAAAACAGCCTCAGAAAAAGAACTGGTAGAGTTTCTGGACGATATACTTCCCGAGTTTGACCGCTCGCGCGTGTATGTGTCGGATATCAAAAAGATTATTAGCTGGTATAACCTGCTGGTTCAGTACGCTCCTGAGGCTTTCGTAGCGCCGGAAGAAGATACAACTACCGAGGAAACAGCCACTGTGGACGCAGCCGCTGTTTCGGCAGAGGCAGAAGAAACTACCAATACCGAAGAGGCAACCACAGAAGCAACCAGCAAAGCCGAAAAAACCGGTACTAAAGGCGCAAAAGCTAAGAAAAGCAAATCCTGACAACAGGTTAACCGGCCCGCGCCGAACGATAGACACCACGAAAGCCCCGTCGGCCAGACGGGGTTTTTGCATTATCTTTATTAGTTAAAGAGTGCATCCGTATGAATAGCTTGTCTTCCCATATTGACCACACACTACTGAGCCCTACCGCCAGTGAAACAGACGTCCGGAAGCTTTGTGAAGAAGCCTGGATTCACCAGTTCAAGGCGGTATGTGTGGCACCTACCTACGTAAGCTATACCCGGGATATGCTGGAGTTTTGTCCGGTACGCATTGAGATAGCAACTGTGATCGGATTTCCGCTGGGCTACTCCACCACCGATTCAAAACTCCGGGAAGCAGAAAATGCCCTACACGACGGAGCTACCGAACTGGACGTGGTCATGAATGTTTCGCAGTTTAAGTCAATGGCCTACCTCAGCGTCCGCGAGGAACTCCGGCAGCTGACTACCCTGGCGCGTGACCGCAGCGCGTTACTGAAAGTAATCATCGAGACCGCCTACCTAGACCTTTTTGAACTTCATACCGCCTGCGAAATTTGCGTAGAAGCCGGCGCTGACTTTGTCAAAACCTCCACCGGGTTTGCCCCGCAGGGCGCTGAGGTAGCAACCGTCCGGCAAATGCGCTCCCTGCTGCCCCCTTCGGTCAGAATTAAAGCATCGGGTGGTATCCGTAACCGCGAACAGGCGCTGGCGTTTATTGAAGCCGGAGCGGACCGGATCGGAACATCCGCCGGTGTGTCCATAGTTACCGAAGCATGAGGCCTGCCATCCTTCTTCTCAGTACTGTACATCCGCCCACTGACCCGCGCATTGTTTATAAAATAGCACCGGCGCTGGCCCGGACCTACCAGGTATACTGTGCGCTGCCCCATGCCACGGTTTCCCCCGCTTCCGAAGTACCTGTCACCCTGATCCGGCTGCCCGCGTTCAGCCGCCTGCTGTTCAGGCTGCTGCTTTGCCATCCGGTAGTACTCTGGAAATGCCTGCATCTGCGCCCGCAGGTAGTTCATATCTTTGTTCCGGAGCTTATTCCGATGGCCTTCCTGTTCCGGTGGCTGGGGGCGGAGGTTATTTACGAAGTACAGGAAAATCTGTATAAGAAGTTTTCGCTCAAGCGCTACAACAACGAACCCCTTTTTCAGCAACTGTTCCGCTGGTTTGACCACCTGGCCCGGCGCTACTTTCGCTGTGTGCTGACCGAACACGCCTATCTTGATGAGTACCGCCACCTCAGGTACCCGTCCACGGTAGTTCACAACTATGTTTCTCTGCCTTTCATTGATAAGTTCAAAGGAAAAACAACTCCTGTATCCGCCCCGGCTACTTTCTATTACAGCGGAGTTATATCCATGGAGAGAGCTTTTGATACCCTGGTGGCTGCTTTGGCCCGGCTAAAAGGGGTTTATCCTGAATTTAAAGTACACCTTTTTGGCCCCATTCAATTTGACTGGCAGGAAGCCGAAGCCCTGCCGGGATTTGCCGCTGTTCGCTCTAATCTGACTTTTTACGGTTATACCGATTTGCGGGTAGCCCTACCCTACGCCCAGGGCGCCGTAGCGGGCATTGCCCTGCTTAAACCCGTTGGTGACTACCCCGACTCCTACACCACCAAGCTGTTTGAATACATGGCGCTGGGCCTGCCCGTCATTACGTCTGACTTCCCCCTGTACCGCGATGTTGTCGAGCGGCATCGGTGTGGATTTTGTCTGGCTCCCCATGATGCCGGGGCCGTAGCCCAGGCTTTACAATGGCTGATAGAACATCCGGACGAGGCGGCCGCCATGGGGCAACGCGGGCGGCAGGCGGTTGAAAATGAGTACAATTGGCGTTCGGAAGAAGCCCTCCTGCTAAACCTTTACGGTACCATCAACGTTCCTAAACCCTCGGGGCGGGACTAACCCAAAAAGATTACCAGAACTTTTATAATCATTTGAAGTTTATATTTAATTGTTCAAATATACAATACTATACATTCTACGAAATATTTAACTTTCGAATCCTTAGTAAATTGCCGCTTGTAAAGACCGTTTCCCAACCATGTACATAAATAGAGTTAGTCATTATCTTCCAGAAGAAGTAGTTGGTAATGAATATTTTACAGAGCTTAACAACCTTTCCAGCGAGTGGATAACCGGGCGCACGGGTATCCATGAGCGCCGCAAGGCCGGCGAGGGTGAAAATACCTCCACCATGGCCATTGAGGCAGTAAAGTTGCTGCTTGAAACCATCCCTTACAGTAAGAATCAGATTGACTTAATTGTAGGCGCCACTTATACGCCTTATGATACAATAGTATCCCTGGCCCACGCCGTGCAGCATTATGTTGACATTCCGGATATACCGGTAGTGTCGGTTTCGTCGGCCTGTTCGTCTCTGCTGAATGCCGTTGAGATTGTGGAGGGGTACTTTGCCATGGGAAAAGCGTCTAAGGCCCTACTGGTAGTGTCGGACCATAATACGGCCTACTACAATGAGCGAGATACGGTGTCGGGACACCTGTGGGGAGACGGCGCTTCGGCTATGGTTATTTCCAAAGAGCGCCAAACCGAGTCGGATATGTACATTCGGGAGGTAATAACGGGCGGTGCCGCCACCAGCGGTAAAGCCACAGAGGCCGTAGTACTGCGCCCCAACGACAAGGGGGTAATTATGCCCTACGGGCGCGACGTGTTCCAGTATGCCTGTACGTACATGCCCAAGGTTAGCCAGCAGGTACTACAGCGCTGCGGATTAACCATCGACGATATTGACTACCTTATTCCGCACCAGGCTAACCACCGCATCAGCCTGAACGTGATAGGTACCCTAGGTATCCCGGAGGAAAAACTGCTTTCAAATATTCAACGGTTAGGCAATACCGGCTGCGCCGGCTGTGCTATTGCATTGTCCGAAAACTTTGACCGCTTCAAAAAAGGAGACCGCATAGTCGTGACTGTTTTTGGCGGGGGGTACTCGTTCGGGGCTATGCTGGTAGAGGTATAGTCAAAGGTACCTGGCAGGGGCTGGTTAACCTTTTTATTTGCTGATAACCTGTACACACCTGCTATTGCGGCAGGTGTACCGGTATTTAAATGGTGCGCTTTAGTATAAAACTGATAAATACCAGCTCGTTGCTTCTCATCAATACCAGATTGACTTCTCTTCCTTCCTTGCGTTGCAGTATTTTGTTGATGCCGGTCAGGTTAATATCATTCGCGGAGGTATTATTTATGTACAGCAGCTTGTCGCCTACCTGCACGCCAGCGTAGTAGGCTGGCGAATCCAGAATAACGCGATCCACAAAATATGCGTTGAACTCATCTCCTTTGGCCCGAAAGTCCAGGCCACTCATATCGTGTTCAAAAGTTTCAGCCAGCACTTTCCGAATAGGTTTCAGGATCACGTACTGCTCTTTATAATGGAACGTTACCACAAAGCGACGGAGGAGCTCGCCGCCGAGGTTGCCCTGACGGGCGGCGGGAAAGTTGATTTTTGCCCCAAAGGAAGAGCTATCAGGAAAAGAAGTAAGTACATCGTGCATCTCAAACTGCCCTACCCGCAGCTTGGGTAGTCGCCCCAGGTAGCCACTTACTGCGCCCCCCAGGCCTATTCCCAATTGCACCCGAAGTACCTTATCCGGCAGGGTTACATTGGTCGAATAGGTATTCAGCATGACCGCATGCCCCGCTCCCGTATCCAGCAGCATTTGCACGGTTTTTTCCTCACCCTTTTCCGTTAACTGTACTGCGGGCAGGTAGGGACGCCGGTTTTCGACCCGGAGCGGAAGCTGGTCGCCGTGCCAGCGCCGGTACCTGAAATCCTCGGGCATTTTTATGATCAGCTCTTGTCGGCGATAATCCATAGTAACGACAAACCTTTCAAAAAGGTCATACCCAAATATGCCGTGAATGGGCGTCCCGATAAACTCAGAGAGCTTGAGCAGGTCCTCTTCCAGCACAACCAGGTTCTGGTCATAGGCCCGGACATTTCCCATCCGGAAGGTGTTCCCAATGCTGATACTAGCCTGCCGTCTTTCCTCATTTCCGATGCCATCTATGGTTACGGTACGGGTGTACCCTTTATTGACGTACCTCGCTACGGTTGGGTCCGTAATAATGATAGTACTTACGCCCGTATCGAGGATAAAATGCAGGGTATCGGAGTTATTAATCTGGACCGGAACAATGACCAGGTTAGCGTGTAGCTTGAACGGGATCCGGGTCGTCTTCCGCTTGTTGATAAGGTGAAAGCCAAATACTTTCTCCTGCGCCTGCTCAGGTACCAGAATGAAGAATAGAGCAACGATAAGAAAAAACAGTCTTAACATTTTCACGGCTGTTCTAATGTTCCTAAAGTTGCAAAATATCCAACGAATATCCTACCTGATAAATACAAGTGCCACTCCGTCCTGATGAATGGTGGGTATCAGGCCAAAGTGGCACGTAAGGCAGCGGCTCAGTTACTTAGTTGGTAACGGGCGCACTTAATTGATTAGGCTTCCAGGAATTATTCCGCGGATTAACATCGGGCAGGTTGTTGTCGGGGTCAATAATTACCGACCGCAGGGCCTGCTGGGTATTGGCCCGGAAGGTCCAGGTACCGCCCCGCTGCCAGACCTCTACGGGTAGTTCGACCCGCGTTTTCTGACCACTAACCTCTTCCAGTTCAATGGTAGTCGGCATAGCCCATTGTTCCAGATTCTCAATCGTAATCAGAGAGCCTTTCTGCGGATTCTGGTCCAGGTACGTTACTTCCCTGACGGCCTGATCCAGCTTATAGTTCTCAAAGAACCAGCCTTTCCAGAACCAGCCCAAATCTTCACCGGCGGCATCTTCCATAGAGCGGAAGAAATCATACGGTGTAGGATGTTTGAAAGCCCAGCGTTTCACGTACTGGCGGAAAGCGTAGTCGAAGCGCTCTTTACCCAGGACCTGCTCGCGTAATAATACCAGCCCCAGGGCGGGTTTGTAGTAGGCTTCCCAGCCCAGGTTTCGGGGCTGTACTACGTCAGGAATGGTCATAATAGGATCTGCATTGGGCCGGAATATCATGGGCGCTACCCGGTGCATATCCTCCATCTGCTTATTGCGGTATTCGCCATTATTGAAACTTTCGGTCGACAGGAAGTTAATAAAGGTATTGAAGCCTTCGTCCATCCAGGCGTACTTCCGCTCGTTGTTACCCACAATCATCGGGAACCAGTTGTGCCCAAATTCGTGGTCGGTTACGTTCCAGAGGTCCTCACCACGATCGCTGTGGCTACAGAATATAATACCCGGATACTCCATACCCCCAACAATACCCGCTACGTTGGTAGCCACGGGATAGGTGTATTCGTATACATAGTTGGAGTAGAACTCAACGCTTGCCTTTACGTACTCGGTGGAGCGTCCCCAGGCATTGTTACCGCTGTCTTCAACCGGATACACCGACTGCGCCAGGGCGGTTTTGCCATTGGGAAGATTAATACGGGCCGCGTCCCAGATAAACGCTTTGGAAGTAGCCCAGGCTATATCGCGGGAGTTCTGGCAGCGGAAACGCCAGGTTTGGGTACCGGAGTTTTTCGGCCGCGAAGCCGGGTTGGTTACCTCTTCGGCCGTACGGATCATGACCGTCTTGTCGCTTTTGCGAGCCTGCTCCAGCCGCTTTATCTGCTCACTGGTAAGTACCTCACCAGCATTGACCAGTTCTCCCGAGCCAACTACGATGTGGTCCCAGGGTACCGTAATGGCATATTCGAAGTCCCCGTATTCAAGGTAAAACTCACCGGCACCCAGGTACGGAAGCAGGTTCCAGCCTTCAATATCGTCAAAAACGTTCATCCGCGGGTACCACTGCGCTATTTCATAGATAATCCCGTTGCGGGTTTGTAAGGTACCCATCCGGTCGGAGCCGTACTGGGGAATCTTGAACGAATAGCCTATTTTGATCTTTATCACATCGCCATTGGCTTTGAGCGGGTCCGCCAGGCGTATCTGCATGCGGGTGTCCGTGATGTGAAAGTTAGCGTCAACGGCTTTGCCTTTGCCTTGCTGTATCGTCACTGATTTTATTGTGTTGCCGCCGTCAAAGCCCATGTTTCCAAAACGCCCCCCGGTAACAGGAGTAGTTTTGGCACCCCGCGACGTAGCTCCGAAAGCATTTTGGTCGAGCTGCAGCCACAGGAATTCAAGCGCCTCCGGACTGTTGTTTTTATAGGTAATTTCTACGTCGCCGGTCAGCGTGGCCGCGGCTTCGTCAAGAGCAACATTAATTTTATAATCGGCGCGGTTTTGCCAGTAGCTTGGGCCCGGGGAACCGCCTCCGGTCCGGTACTGGTTGCCAGGCTGAAAATTAAAAAGGGGATGAAACAGTACATAATGGTTGTACTTTGACTTGTCAGCGGCTTCCTGCGCAAAGGCACTTAGTCCGCTTATACAGCAAAAAAGTACAACCCATAAACGATAGGTCTTTATTTTCATTCGAATGTGAAAGGTTAATATGTACTACTAAACGAGCCGGATCCATTTTTTGTCAGCGGGGCAGGCAAATATTTTTCATCTGAACGCTTTCAACAAACAGTCCAATCAGGTACTCTGTCAGGCTTCTCCGCCCGGCCCGCCAAAGCTCATGGGAAAGTTAAAGCTGGGGCCATCGTCGGGTGTCTGCTGAATGGTACCGTGTACCTCCTCGTACTTACGAATGTTATCATTAAGCGCCAACAGGAGCCTCTTGGCGTGCTCAGGCGTGAGAATAATCCGGGCCTTTACCTTGGCTTTGGGTACTCCGGGCATAAGCCGGATAAAGTCTACAATAAACTCGCTGTTGGAATGCGCGATCATGGCCAGGTTGGAATATACTCCCTCCGCCATTTCTTCCGATAACTCTATGTTGATTTGCTGTTCGAAATCCTGATTGTTGTTTTGCATGGTTTCAAGGGTTATTTTTTACAAAGCTATACTTTTCAAACAAAAAGCCAGCCCCAAGTCGGAGGCTGGCTTTTTAGCTGTTGCTTACGGACTGGTTGTTACTGGGCCAGTTCGCGTTTCTTACGCGCAGATTTCTCGCGTGATTCTACTAATGTATCGTATTCTTCTTTTGAACCTACGAGCAGGTCAACATAGCGACGCATACCTGTACCGGCCGGAATGAGGTGACCCACGATCACGTTCTCTTTCAGACCATTCAGTTCGTCGCGCTTACCGCGTACCGCCGCTTCGCTAAGTACCTTGGTAGTTTCCTGGAACGAAGCCGCAGACACGAAGCTCTCGGTACCGAGTGATGCCTGGGTGATACCCATCAGCGTAGGCTTAGCCACGGCCGCCTGGGCGTCGCGGGCTTTCACCAGACTTAGGTCACGGCGCTTCAGGCTGGAGTTCTCGTCACGCAGGCGACGTACCGATACGATCATACCGGGTTTCAGCGTATCCGAATCGCCAGCCTCCTCTACTACTTTCATATCAAGGATCTTGTCGTTCTCCTCGCGGAACACCCAACGATCTACGGGCTGCATCTCCAGGAAGTTGGTATCACCGGCGTCGAGGATTTCTACTTTCTGCATCATCTGGCGTACGATACACTCGATGTGCTTATCGTTGATCTTCACCCCCTGCAGACGGTATACTTCCTGAATTTCGTTTACCAGGTACTCCTGTACGGCGGTTGGTCCTTTGATAGAAAGGATGTCGGCCGGCGTAATGGCTCCGTCAGACAGCGGATCACCTGCTTTCACAAAGTCACCATCCTGTACCAGAATGTGCTTCGACAGGGCCACCATGTAACGACGCTGAACGCCATCCCTTGACTCGATGAGGATTTCACGGTTACCGCGCTTCACTCCACCGTAGCTTACTACGCCATCTATTTCGCTAACGGTAGCGGGGTTAGATGGGTTACGGGCTTCGAAAAGTTCGGTTACGCGTGGCAGACCTCCCGTAATATCGCGGGTTTTACCAACTACACGCGGAATCTTGGCCAGAGGCTGTCCCGCTTTCACGGTAGTTCCGTTTTTGACCACCAGGCGTGCTCCTACCGGTAGGTTATATGATTTCTCGGTCTGGTCTTTCAGCAGGTTACTCTTACCTTTTACAACCAGAGCCGGGTTTTTAGTTTTATCGCGGGTTTCAATGATTACTGCCTCCTGGAAACCAGTTTGCTCATCAAATTCTTCGCGGTAGGTAATACCTTCCTCGATAGCGTCGAACTCAACCGAACCATTGAACTCAGAAAGAATAACCGCGTTGTAAGGGTCCCAGGTACATAGTTCCTGGCCTTTAAACACAGTATCGCCTTCTTTTACCTGCAGGTGCGCACCATAAGGTACGTTGTTGGAAATAAGCAGTTGCTTGGTTTCCGGATGTACGATTTTCACCTCACCCGAACGACCCATCACGACGGTAATCGCATCACCTTCTGAGTTGGTAGACTGAACCAGACGAAGATCTTCGAACTGAATCAATCCTTCAAACTTCGCTTTGATGTTAGCATCTACGGCAATGTTCGAAGCAGTACCACCCACGTGGAAGGTACGCAGCGTAAGCTGGGTACCCGGCTCACCGATAGACTGCGAAGCAATTACACCTACTGCTTCACCATTGTCTACCATACGACCCGAGGCAAGGCTGCGTCCGTAACACTTAGCACAAACACCATTGCGGGTTTCGCAGGTTAGTACGGAGCGAATCTCGACGCTGTCAATACTGGTTTCGTCGATATAAGCCGCAATTTCTTCGGTGATTTCCTGGCCTGATTCAAGAATCATGTGTCCTTGTAACGGGTCAAAGACATCGTGTACACTCACACGACCCAGAATACGCTCTGACAGCGGCTCTACGATATCTTCGTTGTCTTTCAGGGCCGAAATCTGAATACCACGCAGGGTACCGCAGTCTTCTTCCACCACTACTACATCCTGGGCTACGTCATGCAGACGACGGGTCAGATAACCGGCATCGGCGGTTTTAAGCGCCGTATCGGCCAGACCTTTCCGGGCACCGTGGGTAGAGATAAAGTACTCGAGAACGTCCAGACCTTCTTTAAAGTTAGAGAGAATGGGGTTTTCGATAATTTCTCCGGCTCCACCGGCGAGGTTTTTCTGGGGCTTAGCCATCAAACCACGCATACCACCCAACTGACGAATCTGCTCACGCGAACCACGGGCTCCCGAGTGCATCATCATATAGATGGAGTTAAAACCACCCTGGTCAGCTTCGAGCTGCTTCATGAGCGTCTCGGTGATACGGGAGTTTACGCGCGTCCAGATATCAATTACCTGGTTGTAGCGTTCGTTCTCCGTAATAAGACCCATCAGGTAGTTACTCCAAACGCCTTCTACGTCTTTCTTGGCTTCTTCAACCAGCTTCTCTTTCTCGGCAGGTACCATCACGTCACTCAAACCGATAGACAAACCACCTCTGAAAGCCATCTGGAATCCAAGCTCCTTAATATCGTCCAGGAAGTGAGCAGTGCGGGCGCTACCGGCCAGTTTGAATACCTGACCAATGATTTGCTGTAGCTTCTTCTTGGTCAGCAGCTCATTGATATAACCTACCTCGTCGGGTACATTCTGATTGAACAGTACACGTCCGGCTACGGTATCGATCAGTTTGGTTTCAAAGGTACCATCCTCATTGCGTACCCTTACCCGGACCTTGATATGGGCATGCTTCGACACGAGACCTTCGTTGATAGCGATTACTACCTCGTCGGGGCCGTAGAAAGTCATACCTTCTCCGATAATAGGATACTCAGGGGTATTTTTACGTCCTTTGGTTACGTAGTAAAGACCCAACACCATGTCCTGCGAAGGTACCGTAATAGGCGCTCCGTTGGCAGGGTTCAGGATGTTGTGCGAAGAAAGCATCAGCATGGATGCCTCCAGTACGGCTTCCTGTCCCAGCGGCACGTGTACGGCCATCTGGTCACCGTCAAAGTCAGCGTTAAAGGCCGTACATACCAGCGGGTGCAGCTGTATCGCTTTCCCTTCGATCAGCTTAGGCTGGAAGGCCTGAATACCCAGTCGGTGCAGCGTTGGAGCACGGTTCAGCAGAACTGGGTGTCCTTTCAGTACATTTTCCAGAATATCCCAGATCACCGGATCTTTACGATCTACGATTTTCTTGGCTGATTTTACGGTTTTAACAATACCACGTTCGATAAGCTTACGGATAATAAACGGCTTGAATAGCTCAGCCGCCATATCTTTGGGCAGACCACACTCGTGCAGTTTCAGCTCAGGACCTACTACGATTACCGAACGACCTGAGTAGTCAACCCGCTTACCAAGCAGGTTCTGACGGAAACGTCCCTGCTTACCTTTCAGCATATCCGAAAGAGATTTCAGAGCCCGGTTTCCTTCCGAACGTACGGCGTTTACTTTACGGCTGTTATCAAAGAGCGAGTCTACCGCTTCCTGCAGCATCCGCTTTTCGTTGCGAAGAATCACCTCCGGCGCTTTGATCTCGATCAAACGCTTCAGACGATTGTTACGGATAATTACACGACGGTAGAGATCGTTCAGGTCAGAGGTAGCGAAGCGACCACCGTCCAGAGGTACCAACGGGCGCAATTCGGGTGGAATTACGGGTACCATTTTGATCACCATCCACTCGGGACGGTTTTCTACGCGTGTATTGGCATCACGGAAAGCCTCTACTACTTTCAGACGCTTCAGGGCCTCAGCCTTGCGCTGCTGTGAAGTATCCGTAGCGGCCTGGTGGCGCAGTTCGTACGAAAGTTCATCCAGATTGATGCGGTTCAGCAACATTTCCAGGGCGTCAGCGCCCATCTTGGCGATAAACTTATTGGGATCTGTATCCGGCAACATCTGGTTGTCGCGGGGCAGCTTGTCAATAATATCAAGGTACTCGTCTTCGGTCAGGAAGTCCATGTAGTTGACACCATCTTCTCCTTTGATACCCGCCTGCACAACTGCGTACCGCTCGTAATAGATAATCTGGTCGAGTTTCTTGGTAGAAAGTCCCAGCAGGTACCCAATTTTATTAGGTAAGCTACGGAAGTACCAGATGTGAGCTACGGGCACCACCAGTTCGATGTGTCCCATCCGCTCACGACGTACCTTTTTCTCGGTTACTTCTACCCCACAACGGTCGCAGATAATACCCTTATAGCGGATACGCTTGTATTTACCACAATGACATTCCCAGTCCTTAACCGGACCAAAGATCCGCTCGCAGAACAACCCGCCCATTTCCGGCTTGTAGGTCCGGTAGTTGATGGTCTCAGGCTGGGTTACTTCACCATAAGAGCTCTCAAGGATGGACTCCGGTGATGCCAGACTGATGGTTATGCTGGAAAAGTCACTATTGAGTTTTTTGTTCTTTTTGAAAGACATATTGTTGATCGTTATTCTGTGAGTCAATAGTCCTTAGATAAACTTCGGAATTATAGGTTGGGAAAGTCCAGACAGACTTTCCCAACTTGTAACTATTTATTAGTCCAGCGTAATTTCAAGTGCCAGACCACGTAGTTCGTGCACCAATACGTTGAATGATTCCGGTATATTAGGCTTGGGCAGGTTTTCTCCTTTTACAATAGCCTCGTACGCTTTAGCGCGGCCTACCACGTCATCCGACTTCACGGTCAGGATTTCCTGCAGGATGTGCGAAGCGCCGAAGGCTTCCAGGGCCCATACCTCCATCTCACCAAAGCGCTGTCCACCAAACTGGGCTTTACCACCCAAAGGCTGCTGCGTAATGAGCGAGTAAGGTCCAATGGAACGGGCGTGCATCTTATCATCAACCAGGTGACCCAGCTTCATCATATAGATAAGACCGACTGTTACTTTTTGATCAAAGCGATCCCCCGTCAGACCATTGTAGAGGTAGGTACGTCCCCAGTCCGGTAGTCCGGCATCTTTCAGTTCAGCGGCTACTTCATCCTCGGTAGCACCGTCGAAGATAGGCGTAGCGTAGCGACGTCCCAGCTTCAGACCAGCCCACGCCAGAATGGTTTCGTAGATCTGACCGATGTTCATCCGGGAAGGTACCCCCAGTGGGTTGAGTACTATGTCAACCGGTGTACCATCTTCGAGGAATGGCATATCTTCGTCACGTACAATACGGGCTACTACCCCCTTGTTACCGTGGCGACCTGCCATTTTATCCCCAACTTTCAGCTTACGCTTCTTGGCAATATATACTTTGGCCAGTTTTACGATACCTGCTGGTAGTTCATCCCCTACTTCGAGGGCAAAACGGTCCCGCTTGAAGCGTCCCATCAGCTCACTGCGACGGTTGAGGTAGTTACGTACCACGCGCGATACCAGACGGTTCAGGTGAGCGTCTTCGGTCCAGGCATCAGTCAGTACATCACCAATGAGGTTTACTTCTTCGGCTACGGCGTACTGGCTTTCGTCCCGGTACGGGTTAGCAGTCGGGAACAGGTTCTCCGAGATATTTCTCCGGTTAAACTTCACTCCTTTGCTTACCAGCTCGTCACCAAACTTGTGCTTCACGCCCTGGCTTGTTTTACCATCTACCAACTCTATCAGCTTGTCAATCATACGATCGCGCAGCATGTTAAGGTCGCGGCCGTAGCGTTTCATAAGCATTTTCAGCTCATCCTTGTGCTTGGCGCGCTCTTCTTTGGTCGGGCGGGAGAAAAGTTTTGTATCAATAACCACCCCTTTCATGGATGGTGGCGCTTTCTTGGAAGCATCTTTCACGTCACCGGCCTTATCACCGAAAATAGCACGAAGAAGTTTTTCTTCCGGAGTAGGATCCGACTCACCCTTAGGAGTGATCTTTCCAATCAGGATGTCTCCTTCTTTTACCTCAGTACCGATGCGAACGATACCGTTCTCATCCAGGTTTCTTACTGTTTCTTCGCTTACGTTCGGAATTTCGGCGGTTAGTTCTTCCTCACCACGCTTTGTATCGCGTACTTCCAGTTCAAACTCTTCAATGTGGATGGAGGTAAAGATATCCTCACGTACCACCTTCTCCGATATTACAATAGCATCCTCGAAGTTGTAACCCTGCCAGGGCATGAACGCAACCATCATGTTACGACCCAGGGCAAGCTCGCCGCCTTCGGTACCGTAACCCTGACACAGCGCTTCTCCTTTCTTCACTTTCTGGCCTTTAAGTACCATAGGCTGAAGGTTCAGGCAGGTATCCTGGTTGGTCCGGCGGAACTTAATCAGATCGTAAGAAATACAATCATCATCGAAGCTTACCAGACGGTCTTCGTCCGTGCGGTCATAGCGTACTACGATCTTATCAGCGTCAACGTAGTCAATAACGCCATTGCCTTCGGCTACTATCAGGGAACGAGAATCCATAGCTACCCGCTGCTCTAGTCCGGTACCTACGATAGGTGCCTGTGGACGTAGCAATGGTACCGCCTGGCGCTGCATGTTTGAACCCATCAGGGCACGGTTGGCATCATCGTGTTCCAGGAACGGAATCAGCGACGCGGCTACCGATACAATCTGGTTGGCGGCAATATCCATATAGGACGCCTGCTCCGGATCGACCATCGGGAAGTCACCTTCAAACCGCGTTTTGATTTTTTCAACCGTGAAGTTTCCTTTGGCATCTACCGAAGCGTTAGCCTGGGCAATGTACTTGGAATCTTCTTCTTCTGCCGTCATGTATATGATCTCATCGGTCAGCTTACCATTGCCATCAATAACCCGGTAAGGGGTTTCGATGAAGCCCATGCCGTTTACCTTGGCGTAGGTACACAGCGAGGAAATCAGTCCAATGTTTGGTCCTTCGGGAGTTTCGATGGTACACAAACGCCCGTAGTGCGTATAGTGTACGTCACGAACTTCAAATCCGGCACGCTCACGGGAAAGACCACCTGGTCCCAGGGCCGACATACGACGCTTGTGCGTGATCTCGGCCAGCGGGTTGGTCTGGTCCATGAACTGTGACAGCTGGTTGGTACCAAAGAACGAATTGATTACCGACGACAGCGTACGGGCGTTGATCAGGTCAACGGGTTTGAAATCTTCGTTATCCCGAACGTTCATACGCTCTTTGATAGTACGGGCCATACGGGCCAGACCTACACCAAACTGAGCATACAGCTGCTCACCTACCGTACGAACCCGGCGGTTGGAGAGGTGATCTATATCATCCACCACGGCCTTGGCATTGATAAGGCCGATCAGGTACTTCACAATCGAGACAATGTCCTCCGTAGTCAGTACCCGTACATCAAGGCTGGTATCTGAACCCAGCTTCTTATTGATACGGTAACGGCCTACATCACCCAGGTCATATCGCTTATCACTAAAGAACAAGCTCTGAATTACCTCGCGGGCAGTTTGCTCGTCGGGGGCTTCAGCGTTACGAAGCTGACGGTAAATCTGCTCTACCGCCTCCTTCTCTGAGTTAGAGCTATCTTTCTGTAAGGTATTATATATGATGTTGTAGTCAGCCACGTTCATGTCTTCCTTATGCAGGATTATTGACTTCTGGCCCGACTCAACTATTATATCAATATCATCGGCAGTAACGAGCGAGTCGCGTTCCAGCAACACTTCGTTCCGCTGAATAGACACTACCTCGCCGGTATCTTCATCCACAAAGTCCTCGGTCCAGGTACGGAGTACCCGGGCCGCCAAACGACGTCCTACTGCTTTCTTTAGATTGGTTTGCGTAGCGTTGATCTCCTCGGACAGGCCGAACAGATCCAGTATATCTTTGTCAGAACCGAACCCAATGGCACGTAACAAGGTAGTAACCGGGAATTTCTTCTTACGGTCAATGTACGCGTACATGACGTTGTTAACGTCGGTCGAGAATTCAATCCAGGAACCTTTGAAAGGAATAATACGGGCCGAATAAAGCTTAGAGCCGTTGGTATGCTTGCTCATGGAGAAGAACACCCCGGGTGAGCGGTGCAGCTGAGATACAATGACGCGCTCAGCTCCGTTGATAACAAAAGAGCCTTTGTCGGTCATATAAGGAATATTTCCTAAGAAAACCTCCTGCTCAATCGTTTCAAACTCTTCGTGATCCGGATCGTTACAAATCAGGCGTAACTTTGCTTTAAGGGGCACGGCATAAGTCAAACCACGATCAATTGATTCGTCGACTGAGTACTTTGGTGGCTCCAGCAAGTAGTCTACAAATTCGAGTACAAAGTTTTCGCGAGAGTCCGCAATGGGGAAGTTCTCAGCAAATACTTTGTATAGTCCTTCATCCGACCGGTCTTCGGCGGATGTATCAAGACTAAAAAAATCTCTGAATGATTGTACTTGGACGGCCAAAAGGTCAGGGTAATCAATGACCGGATTAATCCGTGCGAAATTTTTTCTGGGAGTTATTTTGTTAGCCAAGGCTATATTTGTTTTGGTTTATTAGAACAAAAAACGGAGTGCTGGTGCGAGAATTTCAAAAGCACAAACACACAAATTAGTTAAAAACCGCAAACGTATGCCTCGTAGGGGATTTATAGAAAGCAGGTCCCTCTTCTTCTTTCCTACGAGTAAGGAAGTGTTTCGGACAAGCTCTCCCAAAAGGAAGAAATAGGAAATAATATGGAATCAGGGTAAAAAACATTCCAGTCTGGGCTGGAAAAGCCTGATTCTCCGTTGTTTAAGCGTTTTCTACCGACAATTTTGCTATAGATAACGCCTACTATTCATACTTAGTTCGCTGTCTGCGTACAAAACAGGAAAAGACCTGACGTTTGTCAGGCCTATTCCTTGAATATTCCGGCAGTGCAGAAAAGCAAATTACTTCACTTCTACTACGGCGCCAGCCTCTTCGAGCTGCTTCTTAAGGGCTTCCGCCTCATCTTTAGCAACACCTTCTTTTACAGGCTTAGGAGCACCGTCTACCAGTTCCTTAGCTTCTTTCAGACCAAGGCCTGTCAGGTCTTTAACCAGTTTAACAACTGCCAGCTTGCTTGCACCTGCTTCTTTCAGGATTACATCAAAAGACGTTTGCTCAGCAGCAACAGGAGCGTCGCCACCACCTGCAGGACCACCTGCTACCATTACCGCGCCAGCAGCTGCAGGCTCGATACCGTACTCGTCTTTCAGAATTGCTGCCAGTTCGTTCACTTCTTTAACCGTCAGGTTAACAAGCTGCTCTGCGAAAGCTTTCAAATCTGCCATTTTTTATTCTTGATTAAGTGATTACACAAAAAGTTAAAAATACATTTACAGCTCTTTTATTGTATGCCGCTGGTGAGCCGGGCCAAACGACCATTCTAATACTATTGGTCTTCTTTCTCCGATAAAGTCTTGAGAATACCCGCCAGTTTGTTACCACCACCCAACAGAGCGGAGAGTACATTTTTGGCAGGGGATTGCAACAAGCCGATTACATCTCCCACAAGTTCCTGCTTCGATTTGAGCGTAGAAAGTGTTTCGAGTTGATCTTCCCCGATAAAGAGAGAATAGTCTACCGATGCTCCTTTGAACGTCAGTTTTTTATTCCCCGCTTTCTTGCGGAATTCTTTAATCAGTTGCGCAGGGACTTTACCTGACTCCGGATGAAACATGACGCCCGATGGTCCTTTTAGTACACTCTCGTCAAAAGGAGCATAGTCGGTGTCTAACGTTTCAAGTGCTTTTCTGATCAGCGTGTTCTTAATTACACGATACTCTATACCACGATCAAAGCACAAGCGGCGAAGTTGGTTAACTTCAGCTACTGACATGCCATCGGCACCGGTAATATAGAAGTATGGCGTGCTGGAGAACTTCTGACTCAGCTCGTCAATTATTTCTGCTTTTTCTTCCCGTGTCATGATTATAATCCTGCTACAGTGTTTTTGTCAATCGTAACACCCGGACTCATCGTGCTTGACAAGTGAATGCTCTTCACGTACGTACCTTTAGCTGATGATGGCTTAAGCCGAACCAGCGTGTTTATAACCTCCTGCGCGTTTTGTACAAGTTTTTCAGGGCCAAACGACACCTTACCTACGCTGGTATGAATAATTCCGGTTTTGTCAACCTTGAAATCAATCTTACCGGCTTTTACTTCCTGTACGGCTTTAGCCACGTCAGTAGTCACAGTGCCTGATTTAGGGTTAGGCATCAGTCCGCGGGGACCCAGGATCTTACCTAGTCGACCCACCTTTGCCATAACACTCGGCATGGTGATGATTACATCCACATCGGTCCAGCCTTTCTCGATCTTTTGGATAAATTCATCCAGACCAACGTAATCAGCTCCGGCTTCTTTCGCTTCCGCTTCTTTATCGGGTGTACACAGCACCAGTACCCGTACTTCTTTACCCGTACCGTGCGGCAAGGTCACTACGCCCCGTACCATCTGATCGGCTTTGCGGGGGTCAACGCCCAAACGAACGTCAATATCCACAGAAGAGTCAAATTTGGTACTTGAGATAGTTTCAAGAATTTCGGCGGCCTGCTGCAGGGAATACGACTGCGATGCGTCATATTTCGAAAGAGCCTCTTTTCTCTTTTTCGTCAATTTTCCCATGTTCTTTTTTTCTTAGGCGTAGAATGCTACGCTCAGTTGTTTTCTTCCCACGGGGCTTTGCCAGAAACGGTAATACCCATACTACGCGCCGTACCTGCGATCATTTTCATAGCTGATTCAACTGTAAAGCAGTTGAGGTCAGGCATCTTGGTTTCGGCTATCTGACGAACCTGATCCCAGGAAACATTACCAACTTTCGTACGGTTAGGCTGAGCCGACCCCGATTTAATTTTGGATGCTTCCATGAGCAGAATCGCAGCTGGAGGAGTCTTAATGACAAAGTCAAAAGACTTATCCTTGTAGTATGTAATAACTACCGGCAAGACCATACCCATTTTGTCCTGTGTACGGCCGTTAAACTGCTTGCAAAACTCCATGATATTCAAACCCTTTGATCCTAAGGCAGGACCGATTGGGGGTGAAGGATTGGCCTGGCCACCCTTCACTTGGAGTTTGACGTATCCAGTTATTTCTTTTGCCATTGTTTTTGAATTTGTCGGTTTGTTGTTTGTCCGGACGGCTCACGTGCAGGTGGAAGCAGTCCTGCCCGTACGTTCACTCAACTTTCCTTTTCTACTTGTGCGTAACTGAGTTCAACGGGCGTACTCCGCCCGAATATTTTGACAACTACATTGAGTTTTTTCTTCTCGTCGAATACCTCTTCTACAGTACCTATAAAACCGCTGAAGGGCCCGTCTACCACCTTCACGCTTTCGCCTTTCAGGAAAGACATGCTTGGGGTTTCTTCTTCCTGCGCGGCCTCGTCTACTCTACCCAGAATACGGTTGATTTCAGACTGGCGCAGCGGTACGGGGACTTTGGAGGCTCCCTGGGCATTGCCTAAAAAGCCAATCACACCCGGGATGCTGGTAATAATGTGGAGTACCTCTCCCTTGGACAGATCGGCCGATATTATGATATACCCCGGAAAAAAGTTCTTTTCCCGAACGCGCTTTTTACCGTTGCGCATTTCGTATACCTTTTCCGCCGGAATCAGGATCTGGGGAACGTATTCGGTGAGGCTCTGCCGGGTGATCTCGTTCTCTATATAAGACTTGATCTTTTTCTCCTGGCCCGACACGGCTCTTAGTACATACCAATTAACACCACTCATGCTATTTTGGGGGTTTCAGACACTACCCGTGCGGGTAACACCTTAGAAAGACTGATAAAACAGATTGAGTGCGTTCTCGAAAACAAAATCCATCACCCCTACGACGAAGGCGAAGATGAGGGATCCTACCAACACCAGCGTTGTGTTAGACTGCAGCTCGTTGAACTGAGGCCAGGTCACATGCTGGGTTATTTCTTCCCAAGAAGCTTTTAGAAATGAGGTAAACTTTTCCATTATCTTTTTAACACTTAGCACGGGTGGAGAGATTCGAACTCCCATCAACGGTTTTGGAGACCGCTATTCTACCCTTGAACTACACCCGTAAACATTCCCACCACGCTTATTTTAACGTTTCGGGCTGCAAAGATACGAATTAATTATAAAAAACAAGTGCATTCCATTGAGAAATGCACTTGTTTTAGGTACTCATTTTATATTAGTCGAGAATCTCGGTCACCTGACCGGCACCTACGGTACGGCCACCTTCGCGGATAGCGAAGCGAAGACCTTTCTCCATCGCAATCTTGTTGATCAATTTTACTTCGATAGTGATGTTATCACCTGGCATAACCATCTCTACGTTAGCCGGAAGAGAGATCTCACCGGTAACGTCAGTGGTACGGAAGTAGAACTGAGGACGGTACTTGTTAAAGAAAGGAGTGTGGCGACCACCTTCTTCTTTTGACAGTACATATACCTCGGCTTTGAAGTGAGCATGTGGCTTCACTGAACCGGGCTTACAAATAACCATACCCCGACGGATATCTTCTTTGTCAATACCACGCAACAGCAGACCTACGTTGTCACCAGCTTCACCACGGTCAAGGATTTTACGGAACATCTCAACCCCTGTTACAACAGACTTGAGGTTTTCAGCACCCATACCCAGGATTTCAACTGCCTCACCCGAGTTAATTACACCACGCTCAATACGACCGGTAGCAACAGTACCACGACCAGTAATTGAGAATACGTCTTCAACCGGCATCAGGAACGGAAGTTCTGTCATACGCGGAGGAATAGGAATGTAGCTATCAACCGCATCCATCAATGACTGTACGGTAGCAACCCACTTATCTTCACCGTTCAGAGCACCAAGTGCCGAACCCTGAATTACGGGAATGTTGTCGCCATCGTATTCGTAGAAGCTTAGAAGCTCACGAATTTCCATTTCAACCAGCTCAAGAAGCTCGGGATCATCCACCATATCCACTTTGTTCATGAATACTACCAGCTGAGGTACACCAACCTGACGAGCCAGAAGAATGTGCTCACGAGTTTGTGGCATAGGACCATCCGTAGCAGCAACTACGATAATAGCACCGTCCATCTGAGCAGCACCCGTAACCATGTTCTTCACATAGTCAGCGTGACCTGGACAGTCAACGTGCGCATAGTGACGACTTTCGGTTTGGTATTCTACGTGTGAAGTATTAATTGTAATACCACGCTCTTTCTCTTCAGGAGCATTATCGATTGATGAGAAGTCGCGTTTCTGTGCGAAACCTTTACTTGCCAGTACAGTCGTGATTGCAGCTGTCAGGGTAGTTTTACCGTGGTCAACGTGCCCGATAGTACCAATATTCACGTGCGGTTTCGAGCGGTCAAACGTCTCTTTTGCCATGTTTATGTACGCTTAAATTTAGAAATTATTACGAATTTGTTAACGTTTGCTGATTTACTTAAACTCCACTGGCACAACTGCTTGTATACTTTCACTAAGCCAGAATATATGAACTTAAAATCAACTTTGCTTTTTTCTAATGGAGTCGCAACGGCGGACCGTCGCAGTGGCGAACCACCTGTGGGGAGATTTGAAGTCACCCGCAACACCTGTTATTTTCTTTTTACCAACCAGAAGTGATCTATATCAACTTCAAAGTGGAGCCTTTGAGCCGGGCCGCCGGAGCGGGGATTTGAAGTCGCCCGCGACACCGTCGCAGCGGCGGACCGTCCCTGACCTCTTCCTTACCAAGGAAGTGCTCTACCAGTTGCTCTATTATGAGCCTTTGAGGGGATTTGAACCCCTGACCTCTTCCTTACCAAGGAAGTGCTCTACCCCTGAGCTACAAAGGCGTAAACTCAATTACAACTAAAAGCGATCAGTGAAAAAGGATTTCTTAAGAACTAATTTTCACTGATCGCCTGTTGCGTATTGAGACTTTAATGAGCGGGCGACGAGGTTCGAACTCGCGACCTATAGCTTGGAAGGCTATCGCTCTACCAGCTGAGCTACACCCGCGTACTTTGGTGGGGGCGGATGGATTCGAACCACCGAAGGTATAAACCAGCAGATTTACAGTCTGCCCCATTTGGCCACTCTGGTACACCCCCATTCACCATTCCAAATCAACTGTGAATACCGGTATCATTCACTTTGGAGGCACAAAATTATATCCTTTTCTAATATTGTCAAATTCTTTTCTGAAAATTTCTTCATAAATAAATAACTGGCTGCCGTGGAGAGAGCCACAACAGCCAGTCAGACAGGCACTAAGCGTCCTACAGCCGGATACCAAAACTTACCATACGAACGGCAGGCCCCCGATTCTCTTCAAACAGGGGAGTAAAGTCATAGTTCACGAATAAGTCGGGAAAATTGCGAATACCTAATTCAAAGGCTGCTCCGTAACGGAAATCGGTCAGGTAAAAGTTGGTACGGTTATGATCTTTCTGCCCGTTACCTGCCAGTTTGGTTTTGGTATACCCTCCCAGGCGGTACCCTCCGTAGACACCAGCGCTGATGTAGGAAATAGTAGACTTGGGGAAGCTTATGGTTGGCATGAGCGACAGGTTTACGTAGGGTACAGTCAGTTTGCTTTTCACCAGGTCGGCCTCAGTACCGTCCCTGTTCAACAGCGGAGTAAACTGGACTCCGGTGGCGGTTTTTTCTACGGTGTTATTGCCATCAAACATCAGGTTATACCAGGATACGTCCAAACCAAAGTCCATGTGCAGGCCCACCGAATTACCCCGCGCTATGGTCGCGCTTCTTACCAGACCCAGGCTAATAAACCGGGAGCCAAAAGGCCGGAGGTCATAGTCGGAGGTAGTATATCCCATGGGTTGGTTGTCTCCGTAGGCGTTTAGTCCCAGATTCACATTAAAGCCTTTCCGGGGGCTCGAGTAGTTTCTTGCTTTCTGTATGCGGGTTATGTGACGATCATCGTCGTCATCCTCATAGGTAGAGTCCCGGTCGGTAGTTCCGATCCGTACCCGCTCACCACCATCTTTAATATCGACGCCCCGACTGGTAATGGTCACCTCGGTCTCCCCGTCTTTGATCCGTATACCCCGCAAGCCTATTCGTACGTAGTTTTTATCCTTATTTGCTTCGGATTTGTCTTTCAGGTAGTCGCGGCCGTCCAGTTCATCATAGTAGATTTTGGTATCGCCCTGAATCGTGTCCAAGCGGGCGTCCAAATCTCTTAAAAGAGCATTGAGATCATACTTCAATAGCTTTTCCAGTTCCTGCCTATCTTCTCCATAGATGATCAGGCGGGTTTTATCACCAAATGTAATGATGATGGAATCTTTACTCATGGTCGGGTTAGCTTTGGCGGCCAAAGTAGACAGGGCAATCAAAGCGCCGATAGCGATCGTTTTCAGGATGTTATTCATGGCTGTACTAGTTATAATTGAATTTTCTCTTTAAGGTTATTATACTGTTTTGATACTTTCTCTTCTTCATTCTTAATCCGTTCGTCGGCCCGCGCCATTATTTTCCGGGGGTTGATACCCACTTCGTTCCAGTTTACCGCTTCGCCTTCTTTGGCATTCTTGAGCTGCCGCAGGACTCGTATCAGCCGCGACGACTTTGGATCTTCATTTTCCTCCTCGTCAATATCTACACGGGCTACTATTACGCGGCTCTCGGCTTTTTGACCTAAGGCGGGGGGTACTTCTGTCAGGGCTGGTTCGGCAGGTACCTTCAGGTCCGGTGTCTGGACGGCCGGGGAAGGTACTTCCTCCCGGGCCAGCTTAGCCACCTCTATATCCAAAACCAGCTCCGGCTCCCTTACCGGTGTAGCTTCGTCGCTCTTTACACGGCTCTGGCTGGCCAGCTCTTGTGTGGGTTTAAAGAGAGGTACCTGAGCTTTTTCCGGGTAGTCTGCGTTGGCTGGCTTACCTGTTTCGGGTAGTACTTCCGTTGCCCGGGGCTGGGCTGGTGCGGCGGGTACCTGATGGGCTGGTACTTGTACCTGAGCCAAAGTACCTTCTGCCAGCCCGGTGGCCGCTCCCGACTGGCCTTTCCATACAATATAGCCCGCTACCAGTACCAGCGCTACGCTGGCTGCGGCATACCAGTACCAACCCGCCAGCCGGCGCTGCTTTTTCTTTTGGCCCGCCTGTATCCGCTGCCAAACCGCTTCGGATGGCTCCGGCTCCCAGGTAGTTAGTTTACGGGCGAACAAATCATCTATTGGATGCTTTTTCATAATTCCCTTTTTTTTTAAATCCATTTTCCCACTCTTTTACAAGTTGCTGCAGCAGGGCCCGGGCCCGGTGCAACTGCGACTTGGATGTACTTTCGGTTATTCCTAACAAAGCTGCTATTTCAGCGTGGGAGTATCCTTCAATGGCGTACAGGTTAAAAACCGTCCGGTAACCCGTTGGCAACCCTTCTATTATTTCCATCAACTCCTGCGCTTCCAGATTCTGGTCTACGATACTGTTATCGGCTATGGCCTGGGCCTCGTCCAGGTCGGCATCATCCAGCAGGCGCTTCCGCTGGCGCAGGTACCCCAGGGCTTCATTGACCATAACCCTACGTATCCAACCTTCCAGACTCCCTTCGCTCTTGAACTGCTCTATTTTATCAAATACCCGCATAAAACCTTCTACCAATACATCTTCCGCCGACATCCGGTCGCCCACGTAGCGCATGCACACCCCCAGCATCCGGGAAGAGTACTTCTCGTACACCTGCCGCTGTGCTTTTGGGTCGGCTTTTTGCAATGCTCTTACAAGCTGCGTTTCCTGGTTGAAGAATGGTAAAATTTTGCCCATACCTTTGGGGTGGTTTCATGAACAAGATGCATATTCGCATCGGTCAGGTTGCATGGCTCCCGCGATTTTTGTTAATTATTTTTAAATTATATGCTTGAATCTTCTGCACCCATCGGGATATTTGATAGCGGCATTGGCGGTATGACGGTCGCCAGTGCGGTAACCCGCTTACTGCCACGCGAAAATACAATCTATTTTGGTGATACGGCCCACCTTCCCTACGGCGATAAGTCCACGGCCGCTATACAGGCTTACGCCATCAAAATCTGCAATGTACTGCTTCAGCAGCAGTGCAAGCTTATTCTGATCGCCTGCAACTCGGCCTCGGCGGCGGCTTTTGAGCTGGTACGCGAGTACGTAGGAAGTAAGGCCAAAGTAATGAATGTGATAGATCCGGTGGTGGATTATATAAAAGAGCGGTACGATGGCAAAACCGTCGGGCTGATTGGTACCAAACAAACGGTACTTTCCAATGTGTACAAAAAGAAGGTAGATGCCCTGGATAAAAATATAACGCTGAAATCCATGGCTACTCCGTTGCTGGCCCCCATGATCGAAGAGGGATTTTTTGATAATTCAATTAGTGAAAGTATTATAGCCAAGTACCTGTCAGACCCCGAACTGGCGGGAATTGAATCACTGATACTAGGGTGTACGCACTACCCGCTCATCAAAAAGCAGATCAGGCACTACTACGGCGAGCAGGTGGAGATACTGGATACTTCCGAAATTGTGGCCCAGTCACTACGCGCCCTGATGGAGCAACACTACCTGCTCAACGAAAAGGGAAGCGGTGAGCGTCGTTTCTATGTTTCGGATTATACCCAATCTTTTGAGGCTTCCACCAGGCTGTTTTTTGGCAAACAAATTCAGTTGTCTCACTATCCGCTCTGGGAATAAAAACAGCCCCGGGTTTTCGGCCCGGGGCTATTCATTTCGTAGTACAAGCTCCTGCTGACTACTGCTTAGGATAGGCTTGGTGTAAGCGCGAAGCCAGCAACTGGCGCTCGGCTTTAAGTTTCTTGCTGTTGCGGTACCAAAGGTACCCTACAACGGCCACCGCCAGGTAGGGCATCACAAATAGGTACACGATACCCGTATTCAGACCCACTCCTACGTTGTTCCGGCCGTTGCCCATGGTACTTTCTACTGACCCGCGGCACATGGCGCATTGTGCCCATATATCGGCGGTTGTCAGCAACAGTACCAGCAACAGGGCGGTACTTCTCATTAGTATCTTTTTCATTGGTAGTACGGACTAATAAGTAAATAAACGATTACTCCGGTCACACTTACATATAACCAAATCGGGAAAGCCCATTTTACTGCTTTCCGGTGCTCGGCAATCTGATTACTAAACGCAAAATATACGGCTCTCAATACAAACCACACTACTACTACCGACAAAACAATGTGGGAGATTAGCAGAAAGTAGTAAACCGGACGGATAAAGCCTTCGCCACCGAATGAAGTGGATTCGTTGGATAAATGGTAGAGTACGTACGACACCAGAAATAACGAACCCAGTACAAAAGCCGCCGTCATGGTTCTACGATGGGCAGCGATATTACCTTGCTTAATAAAGTACCAGCCTACCATCAACAAAACCGAAGTCAGGGTATTAATAACCCCGTTCACATGCGGAAGTACCCGGGTCCATTCTCCCAGGTCAACCTTCTGCCGTATTCCCAGCAGTACGGCTACTACGACAGGAATCAGTACCGCCACTACATTTATCAGTCGGTTGTATTTGGCGCTTTTTTCAAGAATCAGCGTTTCCATGAGGGTTATTGTTTCAAAGAAGTACTATATTCCAATACTTTTATTTCGGCCATAAGCCGGGCTACGTCTTCCGCATCCAGAGCATTATAATACCCTCTGATATGCTTTTGGTTGTCTATAAGAATTAACCTATTGCTCAGCGAAATAGTTTGCTTACCGGCCGGTATGTTTTCGGTCATTCTAAATACCTCAGCTGCTGCTGCTTTTACCTCTTCCTCACTTCCTGTCAATACCCGCCAGGAATCAGTATTCAGGCTGTACTCCTGGTAGAGACTCCTCCTCTCTTCCTGGCGGCCTTCTTCGGTAAGTGTCAGGATTTGTAGTTCCGGAATGGACTGTTGCATGTCATTGATCCGGGCCAGTTGCGTCAGTACCTTCCGACAACTATCGCCACAGGGGGCTGGCAGGTAGCTTACAACGGTAAACTTTTCCTGCAGTACCGTCTCCGTAAGATTTTCTCCACTCTGGCTGTCATTTAATTGTAAGCCCTGAATAGCGTAATAGGCTGTATCGCCGTTGGTCAGTCGTGCCTGGCCTGAAGGATCTTTAACCGGATGAAACGTGGGAAGCTCGAAATGATTGGTCCCAAAAAATTTCAGGAAGAGAAAAATAAAAACCGGTACTACTAACAAAACTATCAGTAGACCGGCTTTTCGGTATTTATACATAGCTACTTATCGCACATCAAAGATGGCGCCGCCCTCCAGAATCAGAGCTACCAGCAGCCACACCACAAAAATACAAGGGATGAGGATCGACCAGATAAGCGATTTTGTCTCGTGCTTCAGGTGCATAAACTCTCCCACGATGTAAAATGCCTTTACAATCGTCATTCCAATAAATATTGCCACTTTCAGAGTACCCGCATCTAAGGTAAAGGCAATCACGAATTCCAGGGCTGTAATTGCCGACAGAATAAAAAAAGTTTTCCAGATGGTTTTCCGCTGCTCTGAGCCATCGCCATGCTCTCCTGCGTGATGACCGTGCTCCTGTACGTGTATCTCTGCCATGTCTACTATTATTAGAGTTAAATATCGTGTTGGAAATTACACCAGGTAGAAGAAGGTAAATACGAATACCCATACCAAGTCCACAAAGTGCCAGTACAATCCTACTTTCTCTACCATTTCGTAATGCCCGCGGCGATCATAAAAGCCGGTGGCACTACGATAAAATATCAGGAAGTTCAACACGACTCCACTAAATACGTGCGTGCCGTGAAATCCGGTGATAAAGAAAAAGAAATCCGCAAACGCCGGAGGACCATATTGATTTTCTATCAGGTTTGCCCCAAAGATAGTTCTCTCCACCCAGGTACCATTTCCAATTTCACGTACTACAGTACCTGTATCGGTACCATGAATAAAGTGCGCCCATTCCCAGGCCTGGCAACTCAAAAAGGTAATACCACCCAGCAAGGTCCAGAGCATATATTTCTCTACTGCCGCACGATCCATCCGGTGTCCGGCTTCTACGGCCAGTACCATGGTCACACTACTAAAAATCAGGATGAAGGTCATGATACCCACAAATACCAGAGGCAATTCTACTCCGTGCAGAAAAGGAACTGCTTCGTATACTTTTTCGGGGATTGGCCAGTACAGATTGGAAAAGGTAAAATCTGCCACCGTTCCCTCATAGGCAGGATAGCTGAATCGAACCATTCCGTAAGATACCAGCAAGGCCGAGAAGGTAAAGGTATCCGAGATGAGGAAGAACCACATCATCAATTTCCCGTAGCTTGCTTTCATCGGCTCGATACCCCCCATCCACATCCGGGGTTTCATCGTGCTTGTTGTCGTTGCAGTAGACGCCATTAGTTAATGAAATTATCAATTAAAGGTCAATAAAAAGAAAAACAGGTATACCCAGAGAATATCAAGAAAATGCCAGTAGGTAGCACAAATTTGTATTCTTCGCAGGTTTTTGGCGTGAACTTTTAGTTTCAATGCTGACACCAGTGCATAAAAGAGCACGATTAAACCCGTAATCAGGTGAAAACCATGCAAGCCGGTGAAGACATAAAAGAAAGACCCGGAGGGATTTCCTACAAAGAAAACTTTCATGTCAACCAGTTCTTTCCAGCCCTGGTACTGCATTACCAAGAATGCCAAACCCAGCACAAAAGTAATAGAAATTGCAATTCTCAGGCTGCTAAAATTATCTTTTTTTGCCGAAAGGTAAGCCCAGTGCATGGAGATGCTACTGGCAACCAGAACGGCAGTACTGTACCAGAATATCTGCGGCATGCTATATTCAAGCCAGTTGCCTTCGGCTCTGCGTACCAGGTAGGCACTAGTCTGGGAGGCAAAAAGCATGATAATACTAACAATGAACAACCAAAGAATAAACTTCTTGGGGTCCATTGAAAGGGTTTCTTCCGGTTCTTGTTGGGCAGTCAGTTGATGAATATTTTCCATGGTTGTAAGCTCTAAAAAGTATGTTACAATTTATCCAGCAAAAAGGCGATTTGAACAATTGGCAGGTAAATGAACGAGCCAAACATAAGTTGCAGGGCGGTTTTGTCCGTACACTTGCGCATGAGGTGGAAAGTCTGCGCTAAGAACAGGACCCCACAAAGGGTCGCGACAAAGGCTGAGTTAATGCCTGTCATGCCCAGGTAGTAGGGTAACCAACCCACCGGCAGCAAAAACAAGGTATAAATCATAATTTGGATGGTTGTATTAATATCCTTTCCTCCTTTTGATGGAAGAAGTTTAAACCCTGCTTTCTTGTAATCTTCGTCCAAAACCCAGGCAATAGCCCAAAAGTGAGGAAACTGCCAGAAGAACTGGATAGCGAACAAAATTCCCGGCTCCAGGCCAAAGTGGTTGGTTGCGGCTATCCAGCCAATCATAGGAGGAAAAGCGCCGGGAATAGCCCCGACAAAAACCGCGATGGGACCCACCCGTTTCAGAGGAGTGTACACAAAGCCGTATAAGATCAACGATAACAGCGAAAGCAGACCGGCCCGAAGATTAAAGTACACCAGGAAGATGTACATGGCCATAACACCCAAAATTACCGCCCAAACTATGGCCTCGTCAACCGAAAGACGGCCGCTGGGAAGCGGGCGCTGGGAAGTACGTTTCATCAGTTTGTCCAGATCTTTTTCAATGACCTGATTGATGATATTAGCGGCACCGGTTATACCAATTGCCGCCATACAAAACAGGATAAGTTTCGGCCAGTCAAGTACCTCGGCTCCCAGACTATATCCAAAAGCTCCGGAAAAAGCTACTAGTGCAGCCAGTCTAAACTTTAAAAGCTCAAAGAGCGCCTTTACTTTTCCACTTATTTTCTCCCCTACTGATAGGCTACTTTCAGATGATATCATTGCAAATTATGGACTGAATTTTCCGATAAAGAAGGTATACTTTATTAATCTATTTGTACTACTTTAAGTTCAGCTTCCTGACTGATTCTGAATACTTTTTCAGCATTTATAAACAGGTAAAGTACAAATTGCGCTCCCAGCATAGCAATGGCAAACGTCAGGTGCAGAGGCTGGGCAAAAGCGGGTACTCCCCAGTAAGCCATTGCTATTCCAGTCACTATTTCTAACCCTATAATCAGCAGCGTAAACCGGCTCAACAGGGCAAGCGGCCCCCGGCCCAGCGAATCCTTTTGGATCCAGTACACCAGCAGCCCGTTAGTGACCAGTACCAGCAGGGAGAAGGAGCGGTGAATATAGTAGGTAATTCCTAAGGACCCGATCCATTCATTTCGGGCCGAGTAGCCCAGGCTGTCAATTACTACATCCATGGCTTCGCGTACCTGGGTACCTATCAGCACCTGCGCCACCGACAGCAAAAGTACTACCAAAAGTAGCTGGTTCACCCTGGCTTTGTTCTTTAAAGCTTCTATCTGTAAAGTACCTGCGTAAGAACGGGCCAGGACGTACAGTAGCACAAAAACAAGGATGATCGCCAGCAGCATGTGGAGTGTTATCATGGCCGGCAGGAGCTCACTGGATACAACCTTGGCACCCAGCCATCCCTGAAATCCAACCAGAAGAAATGCGACCAGACTCAGATAGAAAACTACTTTGTCGGTACGTAAAAAAGAGATCGAAGCTAAGAGAGTACCAAAAATCATGAAACCGGTAAACACTCCCAGCAGGCGGTTTACGTATTCGGTCCAGGTTTTTACGGCGTTAAACTCAACTTCTCCTTTCAGTTTGGCACCGTAAAGCTCCTTATAGTTTAATGGTAGCTGGGACTCCTCCGTCGGAGGAACCCAGCTACCAAAACATGTAGGCCAGTCGGGGCAGCCCATGCCCGCTCCGGTACTTCTTACTACGCCTCCTACCATAATCAGCAGGTAGACGATCGCAACCGTTAGCAGGGCTAAGCGCCGGAACAAGCTATTTGTATTTCTACGCTCAGTGAGCGTTTTTGAACTGGTCATTGTAGTTCTGTGCCTCTATCTCTTTCTCCATAGCTATCTCCTCATTTTCGTGGGGAAGGTTAGATTCAGGAGTTTGAGAATAAGGTACTGTTTGGGGAATAAAATCTTCCGGAGCACCAGGCTTACTGTAATCGTAAGGCCAGCGATATACTGCCGGAATATCACCTACCCAGTTACCATGGCCGGGATGAATTGGGGCCGTCCATTCCAGGGTATTGGAACGCCAGGGGTTTTGAGGAGCCTTTCTTCCTTTAAAGATGCTATAAAAGAAGTTCCATAAAAATATCCACTGAGCCAGGAATGTTAATATCGCGGCAATGGTGATAAACGCATTCAGGTCGGTAAAGCTCTTGGTAAACTCATAGCTAGTAAAAGAATAGTAGCGACGGGGGAAACCCGCTATACCCGTGTAGTGCATGGGGAAAAACACCAGGTACACCCCGACAAAAGTTAACCAGAAATGTATTTGCCCCAGAGCATTGTTCATCATCCTTCCGAACATCTTGGGGAACCAGTGGTATACTCCGGCAAAAAGACCGAAGGCCGAGGCCGCACCCATTACAATGTGGAAGTGAGCAACTACGAAATAAGTATCGTGCAGTTGAATATCCAGCGCACTGTTTCCTAAAATAATACCCGTTAGTCCACCCGTTACGAACAGGGACACCAGACCAATGGAAAAGAGCATGGCAGGTGTGAACACGATATTACCACGCCATAAGGTAGTTGTATAGTTGAAGGCCTTAACCGCCGAAGGCACCGCAATGATCAGCGTCAGGAACATAAATACTGACCCCAGGAAAGGGTTCATACCTGTTACGAACATGTGGTGTGCCCACACAATAAAGGACAGGAATGCAATTCCAATCAGAGAGGCGATCATAGCCCGGTAACCAAAGATTGGCTTACGGGCGTTGGTAGCAATAATCTCGGAAGTAATACCCAGGGCAGGAAGAAGTACTATGTATACCTCAGGGTGGCCCAGGAACCAGAACAAGTGCTGGAACAAAATTGGGCTACCACCTACGTTAGGCAGTGCTTCACCGTTGATATAAATCTCTGACAAATAGAAGCTGGTACCAAACTGACGGTCAAAAATCAGAAGCAGAGCCGCCGAGAACAATACCGGGAACGATATCAGACCCAATATAGCGGTGATAAGGAACGCCCAAATCGTCAAAGGCAGACGGTTAAAGGACATACCACGGGTACGAAGGTTAATTACTGTCGTAATGTAGTTAATACCTCCTAACAGCTGAGATACAATAAACAGCGACATACTAATCAACCACAGGGTCATACCGCCCTGAGAACCTATACTAGCCTGGGGAAGTGCGTTAAGCGGAGGGTAGATTACCCAACCACCCGATGCCGGTCCGGTTTGTAAAAACAGAGACGAGAACATGATTACACTTGCCGTGAAGAAGAACCAGTACGAAAGCATGTTCAGGAAACCTGAGGCCATATCACGGGCACCAATCTGGAGGGGGATCAGGAAGTTACTGAACGTACCACTCAACCCGGCCGTCAACACAAAGAATACCATGATGGTACCGTGCATGGTGACCAGCGCCAGGTAAAAATTAGGATCCAGCTTTCCGGTTTCGTCAATCCACTGACCTAAAACGGGGCGAAGCCATGAAATATCAATGCCCGGAAAACCCAACTGCAACCGGAATATTACCGACATGGCAATTCCGATAAAGGCCCACATGATACCCGTAATCAGGTACTGCTTGGCAATTACTTTATGATCTTCTGAGAAAACATACTTCCGCCAGAAGTTCTGCTCGTGGTGCTCGTGTTCATCATCGTGCACTTTTACGATATCAATTCCTGTCTCTAATGATGACATATCTTCTGCTATTAATTTTATATTCTACTAATTAACGTAATGACGCACTTGCTCCGGGAGCAGCAGCGGCGGCGTCAGGTGCCTGCGCGGTAGTACTATCAGCAGGAGCGGCTGTTGGCTCAGCTGGCAGGTACTTCATAGCCTTGGCTTTCAAATTATCGGGTACTTTGGCTAGATAGGCAGGATAGGTCTGCAAAAATGTCTTCTGCTCCGACACCCATTTCCGGTAAGAAGCTTCATCTTCTACAATTACACGCATCCGCATGGCAAAGTGACCACGTCCACAGATCTCCGTACAAGCCAGTTCGTAATCAAAGTCTGGATCTCCTAACTCCGCCCGAATTTCATTGGTAGTTTTATCGGCCACAAACCAGAATCTGGTAGGCATACCCGGTACCGCATCCATCTTTACCCGCATGTGGGGGATAAATACGCTGTGCAGTACATCGCGGGCCCGGATTTTCAGGAGTACTGGCCTGCCAACTGGAATATGAATTTCAGTATTATTGGTAAAATCATCCAGCGAGTTTTCATCCGTTAAGTCGATCCCAATTTCATTCTGCGCATCAATCAACTTATAGTTGTAGTTACCTAATTGGTTATTCTCCACACCACCATACCGGACTATCCAGTTAAACTGCTTTCCTACAATCTCTATTACTTCGGAGTCACTGGGAGCGTCTGATGTAATATCTGACCAGGCCCTCCAGCCGGTAAATACCAGCAGGGCCATTACCACCGCCGGAATAGCCGTCCAGATAATTTCAAGCCTATGGTTTTCGGGATAGAAAGTCGCTTTACGGCCCGGCTTGTACTGGTACTTATAGGAGAAGAAAAACAACAAGAAATTGACAATCAGGAACGGGATTGCCAACACCCCCATGGAAAACCAGAACAGGTCATCGACCCGCCGTCCATGAATTGAAGATGCCTCGGGCAGGAAGTCTGCCTTGGCGGATACATAGGTAAATATCACCCCCAATATACTAAGGATAGTAAACAGGATGAACAGGTTGGCATTAAGACGGTTGCCCGGAGGGGTACCATCGGTTTTATCGTCCGACTTAACGCCCTTCAGGACATTTTGCAATCGTGCAATCACCATAATGGTGAGTACCAGAAAGACGAGGGTAAGAAATCCAATTATATAAACCATAAGAATTATACAGGTTGTACTAATTATGCAATATCATGATGCAATGACTCTTCCAGCATGGGATGGTTCTTTGGAATCAGGTTAGCTTTGGCTAGCTGAGCAGAAACAAACCAGATGAAAGCACAGGCGAATACTAGGATAAATCCAAATTCTACGGGACCAAAACCTCCGTTAGCACCTACTGTACCCGGCATTATATTATTGTAGAAATCAAAGTAGTGACCTATTAAAATACTCCAGCAGGCCAGCTTCAAAATGTTATGCGTACGCTTCGAATCCCTTGTCATTAGAACGAGGAAGGGAAAGAAAAAGTTTAGCACCAGATTAATAATAAAGGGTGCTCTGTAAATCCCTCCGTAGCCACTAAAACGCTCTTTATAATGGATAGTTTCTTCGGGTAAGTTGGCATAATAAATGAGCAGGAACTGCGCAAACCACACATATGTCCAGAAAATACTGAAAGCAAACATGAACTTGCCTAAGTCCTGAAGATGACTATGATTGACTGCTTTCAAATAGCCTCTTTCCCGTAGGGTAACTACCATCAGTGTAATCACTGCCAGGCCCGACACGTGCCAGCTGGCCAACGTATACCAGCCAAACATGGTGCTGAACCAATGTGTTTCGATTGACATCAAAAAATCCCAGGCTGACGTAGAAGAGGTAACTGCGAAAAATACTAAAAATATAGTACCGTATTTCACTGACTTGTCGTAGTTGGACAAGCCCCCAATCTGGTCTTCTTCCAACGAGGCATTTCTAAGAATCCGCCACAGGAAGTACCAGCCAACAAAGTAAAGTACCAGACGAATCAGGAAAAAAGGTGTATTCAGGAAGCCACTCTTTCCATCAATGATAGCATCGTATCCCTCGTTACTGGCGTCATACAACTCTTCGTGGGTCCAGTGAAACAGGTCATGGCCACCCAGGAAAAAGGTAATCAGCATGATTATTCCGGTAACCGGAAGGAAAGAAGGAAGCGACTCGGGAATACGCTTAAATACGACCGACCACCCCGCTTGTGCCAGGTAGTTGTAGGACATAAAGAACATACCTATCACTGAAATACCGGTAAAATAAACCGCATTCAGCCATATATTAGCCCAGATCCGGGTCATCCAGCTGCTACCACCGTGACCGCCCGCTGCACCTGCTTCGTGCTCCGCGGCCGTAGCGCCGTGTTCTGCGCCCGCCGCAGCATGCTCTGCTCCGTGAGCGGCTTCGTGTCCACTTCCATTGGCTAATAAAAAGGCGCCGATCAGGATCAGAACCAAACCTATGGCTCCGCCGATCAGCAAATTCCGCTTTGCACCGGAAGTGAATTCAAATCGTTCTTCTATGGAAGGAATCGCGTGTACTGATGCCATTATAAATTGTTATTACTCAGTTATCAAAAATTTAGGATCCTTTTTTTAGCTGTTGGACATAGTGGACTATCTCCCAGCGCTCCTCCGGCGTTACCTGTGACTTGTGCGGCCACATCCGACCTTTACCGTGCGTGATAACATGGAAAACATGCCCGTCGGTCATGGTCTGATAAACATCAGCTTTGTAGTTGGGTACCCCTTTGTAAACCTCTCCGACCAGCCCATTACCTTCTCCTTCGGCTCCGTGGCAGTGCTGACAGTATCTTTCGTAAAGTATTTTACCTTCCGCCAGTGTTTTTTCATTGAGGGGAACCGGATTACGAAGTACGCGTGATGCCGTTTCGAGGCTATCCTTGGAGACGTTGTACACCATAATATCAGGCCCTTGTTCAAGCGGAGAACTCTGGTTTACAGCAGCCGTAGAATCACCACCGCCCAGCTCCTCGCCACCTACATTGGTGTAGTGCTGGCGGGCTACAGTACCGGCTACCGGTTCACGCATGTTCATCCCCATGGGATTAATCGGATTCTGTTCTACCTGCTTGAATGGTTCATACCCGACCGGACGGTACATATTAGGGGCAAATTCCCAACCCGTATCATTCGGATCGCGCTGGCAACCTGAACAGGCGATAGCTAGTACCGCCAGAGCTCCTACGTATTTATTTATTCTCTTGAAATTCATTTTTCAACGGTATTAGAATTGTTTGATGTTGACTTCTCCGGCCCCTGAGTCTCTCAGTACCTTTGTGATGTCTTCTTCGCTCATCTTGTTCTTTCCCAGTTCAATAGCCATCACGAACTTGTTGTCGGTAGAGCGGGGGTCAAACATGACAGGAGTAGGGTTAGGACTTAATCCGTTGGTTACGAAAAAAGTAGTCACCATTCCGAATGCGGTAAAGAGTACGGTCAACTCGAAGGTAATCGGGATAAAGTTGGGTAGCGAAATATAGTCTTTCCCACCGATGTTCATGGGCCAGTCGATACCCATCATCCAGGTCATCATGGTAAGGGCACAGGTAGTACCTGTCAATCCAAAAAGAAAAGCAGCGATACCAATGCGGGTGCGGGGAAGGCCCAACGCATCATCCAGTCCGTGAATGGGAAATGGGGAATATACATCGTGTATTTTTACGCCTGCTCTACGGATCTGAGGTACTGCGTGGAGTATAACGTCGTCATCATCAAATACTCCTACTAAATATTTTCCGGTTAGCTCTGCCATAGTAAGTTTATATTTTAAGTCAGGCCCGCTGGATGTCTTTTCCGTCGAACCTGACTCTTTAAGTGTTATTCAGCGTCTTTATTAAATGATGGATTCGTTACCCGTGTGCCTTTGGCCACTCCCGATACGTTCTTTGGCAAGCGCTCAGACGACGATTTAATGACGGCTTTTACTTCGGCCATGTTAACTACCGGCAGGTATTTGGAGAACAATAGGAACAGCGTAAAGAATAAGCCAAACGAGAAGATGTAATCACTGATATCAAAGATGGTCGGTGAAAACATAGCCCAGCTCGACGGCAGGTAGTCGCGGTGCAGCGAGGTTACGATAATTACGAAGCGCTCAAACCACATCCCGATGTTTACGATTACCGAAATAAAGAACGTCCAGGTTACACTACGACGGATACTGCGAGACCAGAACAGCTGCGGAGAGATTACGTTACAGGTCATCATGGCCCAGTAAGCCCACCAATAAGGACCGGTAGCGCGGTTAATGAACGCATAGCTTTCGTATTCTACTCCCGAGTACCAGGCAATAAAGAACTCGGTCAGATAGGCTACCCCTACAATAGATCCTGTCAAAGTAATGATCTTGTTCATTGACTCAATGTGCTCAATCGTGATATAGTCTTCCAGACGGTACACCACCCGGGTAATCAGCATCAGGTTCTGCACCATGGCAAAGCCGGAGAAAATAGCCCCTGCCACAAAGTAAGGAGGGAAGATAGTCGTGTGCCAACCCGGAATCACCGAGGTAGCAAAGTCCATACTTACAATGGTATGTACAGAAAGTACCAGTGGAGTTGACAGACCTGCCAGAATTAAGCTGATGTATTCGTAACGGGCCCAGGTTCTGGCTGAACCATTCCAACCCATGGAAAGCGTACCATAAATAAAGCGGGATACTTTATTCTGAGCGCGGTCACGGATGGTAGCCAGGTCAGGAATAAGACCAATGTACCAGAACACCAGCGAAACCGAGAAATAAGTACTAATCGCGAATACGTCCCATACCAGTGGTGAATTGAAGTTTACCCACAAGGAGCCAAAGGTATTGGGAAGCGGAAGCGCCCAGTAAGCCAGCCAGGGACGTCCCATGTGCATCACGATAAACGAAGCCGCACAAAGTACCGCGAAGATAGTCATCGCTTCGGCGGCACGGTTGATGGACGTTCTCCACTTCTGGCGGAAAAGCAAGAGAATAGCTGAGATAAGCGTACCGGCGTGACCAATACCTACCCACCACACGAAGTTGGTGATGTCCCAGGCCCAGCCAACGGTTTTATTAAGGCCCCATACGCCCAGACCTTCCCACCAGGTCCAGAAAACGCAGGCTGTCCCGTATATTAAAACAATTACGGATACGATAAAGGCAATCTTCCACTCTTTGGTTGGCTTCCCTTCTACGTGACGACATACGTCTTCCGTTACATCGGCGTACGTTTTGCCGCCAGTAACCAGCGGTGGTCTTACGGGTGAAGTAACATGCATATGACTAATTAGTTATAATGATTTAAACTTTCGTTGTTCAATAAATAAGGACCACTTATGCTTCTGCCTAGGTGTCTACGGTATGCGGGGTAACTACTTCACCCTCTTCATCGCGACTAGCCGAGGCATCTGCATCAACGTTTTTAACCTTCACCAGGTAAGTAATCTGTGGCCGCGTGTTGATCTCTTCAATCACATGGAAACCACGTCCTTTTCTCTCTACCTGTGTCAACTGATTAACAAGGCTGTTCGGATCACTCAAATCACCGAATATAATGGCACTCGTCGGGCACGACTGGGCGCAAGCCGTAACGATTTCGCCATCAATCGGGCGTCTTCTTTCTTTCTTAGCCGTAAGTTTTCCGGCCTGAATACGCTGCACGCAGAATGAACACTTTTCTATAACCCCACGTGAACGAACCGTAACGTCAGGGTTGATTACCATTTTACCCAGGTCATTGTTAAAATGGTAATCGAAATTGTCGTTGTCAAAGTACTTGAACCAGTTGAAGCGGCGTACTTTGTACGGACAGTTATTGGCGCAGTAACGGGTACCTACGCAACGGTTGTAGGCCATCTGGTTTAATCCTTCGTGGCTGTGCGTAGTAGCGGCCACCGGACATACCGTCTCGCAGGGAGCATTGCTACAGTGCTGGCAAAGCATAGGCTGGAACACTACGGCCGGATTCTCGGAGGCAATTTCCTGCTCGTTGAAGCTTCCCGTTTCGCCATCAGCGTCACTGCTGTAGTAGCGGTCAATCCGTATCCAGTGCATTTCACGGCGCCGGACTACTTCCTGGCGTCCTACGACGGGTACGTTATTTTCAGCCTGACAGCTAATTACACAGGAGCCACAACCGGTACATGAGTTCAGGTCAATGACCATTCCCCACGAGTGGTTCGGATACTTGTGTCCGTTCCACAAAGATATATCAGGTGCATGCACGGGGCCTTCCGAAGTTTCTACTTCCGGAATAAAGCGTCCCGCCATATTGTCTTTCTGGTAAGCACTCAGGATAGTTTCCTGTAGTACCGACTCACGGCTCATTACGGTGTCGTGGGTCTGGGTTTTGGCTATCTCACGATTGCCCCCCGCCTTGGCTACATTGACCGCGCCGGGATAGAAGGACAAGTGGCCGCCTACAAAACTGGCCATGGGATATACATTTACCCCTACGCCGTTACCCGCCTTTCCTGCTTTTACCCGTCCATACCCAACGGCAATAGCCACGGTACCCTGCGCCTGACCGGGTTGTATCAATACGGGCAGTTCTACGGCATAGCCTCTGGACTCTACCCGTACCAGATCTCCTTCGTCAACGCCCAAGTCAGCGGCTGTCTTTTTGGAAACCTTCGCGTAGTTGTCCCAGGTAGCCTTAGTTACCGGATCCGGGAATTCCTGCAACCAGGGACTGTTGGCCCACCGTCCTGTACCCATACCTACTTTTTGGTAAAGAACGAGTTCAAGTCCGGAGGTAGATGGCTGAGCACTTCCGGCTCTTGCAATGGCCGAAGCCGCAGTATCTATATTTCCTCCAAAAGAGGCGGCGGAAACAGTTGTTCCTTTACGTGGTTCAAAAACTCCGTCGTGCAGGGATTTAATCCAGAAATCGTCAAAACTACCTGTTCCACCCTGGGTGAAGATACTTCTGCGCCAGTAGGTCTTGAGGTACTCGTGGTAGTCAGCCGGAAGGCCTGCCCATAAAAGGAGACTTTCCTGCCCCTGACGCGTATTATATATGCGGCTAATGGTTGGCTGCATCAAGCTGAAGTGCCCGGCTTTGGGTTCAGCGTCACCCCACGACTCGAGGTAGTGTGGTGCCGGACAGATATATTTTACCAGAGAAGCAGTTTCGTCCGCCCGGTCAGCCAGCGAAATACTGAGTGGTACCTTGGGAAGTGCTTCGGCCAGTTCAGCGCCACGTGGGTGATCGTAAACAGGATTGGCATTATAGAAAATAACGGCACCTGCCCGGCCACCTTTCACTTCGTCAATGAAAGCATTCATGGCCAGGTCGTCGCCCTGGTATACATTCAAAGGAGTACCCAGGTCAATAGTTGAACCGTAGCTACCAAGGAGACTGTTAAGCGCGTTGGTTACTACCTGAGCCGCCGGATCGTTCAAACCGCAAAGTACTACGGCACTGCCCCGGGCCGCTACCAGGTCAGTAGCCGCTTTGTCAAGATTCGCCACTTCTATGGCCGGAGCGGTAATGGTTTTGCCACCTAGCCTTGCCGCCACCCTGTTATATAGGGCTGTCACAACCAAAGCCATTTGTGAAGGCTTTACGGCTGTGCGGTAGTCAGCATTGGATCCGGTAAGCGAAAGATCGGCCTCGAACTGGTAGTGACGGGACATGTCTTTCTTACCGTTGGGGGCGCTGCTGAGCTTGCGCGTTGCGGCGTATTGGGTATCAAAAAAGGCCGGATTAACCCAGGTACCCAGGAAATCGGCCTCTATACCAACTATTACTTTAGCTTTGGTTAAATCATAAGAAGGAAATACCGCCTGTCCAAACGACTCCTGGTTGGCTCTTCGGACAGCCGACAAAGAATTGGCATCATAGGTAATATGACGGGTCGAAGGGTACTTAGCGGTGAAGTCTGCGATAACTGCCCTGGTAGAGGGGCTAAGAAGGGTAGAAGTAATAATCCGGATCCCCCCGTTTCTTCCGGCTGTCTGGCCCAGCAAAGAAACAATTTCACGATCTATGGCATCCCAGCTTACTTTGGTGTCGTCTCCTTTTTGGGGGCCTTTCAGCTTTTCGACATCATACAACCCCAGCAGCGACGACTGTACCCGGGCACTAACACCCCGCGTTATGCTGGACAAGGTATTAGGCTCAAATTTGACCGGACGGCCTTCGCGGGTTCTTACCAGAATACTGGAGTAGTCGGCTCCTTCCGCATAGGTAGAAGCATACCAGTTATCCAGGGTAGGGAATTCTCCTTCGGGTTTATTAAGATAAGGTACTGCCTTGGTAACTGGAGCATCACAGGCAGCCAGGGAAACAGCTGCCATTCCAAAACCTAGTACCTTAAGGAAGTCGCGGCGATGAGTACCCGTACCGTCGACTATACTTTCATATTGTTCCTGCTCACCGGGAGTAAGCTCAGCAAATTCTCTATCGGCGTTCTTAACAAAGTCTTCGTCGTTACGCAACTCTTCAAGACCCCGCCAGTACCTTTTTTTATTATTTTTCATATTATTTTAAATACAAAATAGATGTATTCGGATCTTTTTTCGGGTGATTAGTAGTGACACTTCGAACATTCCAAACCACCAATATCCGCTACTTTCAAGGCGCCGTCGCTTTCCTTGGCGTGGAGCTGTACCAGGTTGTCGTAATACGCGTTGCCTTTGGTATTTACATCCGTCTTCCGGTGACAATCAATACACCATCCCATGGTCAGCGAAGACCGCTGCTCCACTACCTCCATTTGCTGGATTTCACCGTGGCACTGCTGACATTCCAGACCAGCTACGTTGACGTGCTGTGAGTGGTTGAAGTAAGCAAAATCAGGAAGATTGTGAACCCGTACCCACTCAATAGGCTGGTTGTTTTCAATGGCGGCGTAAATCTTCTGGACTTCGGGTGATTCGTTTTTGATTACCCCGTGGCAATTCATACAAATGTTAGCCGCCGGAATATGAGCTGACTTACCCCGGTTGACGCCGGTGTGGCAGTAGTTACAGTTAATCTCGTACTGGCCCGCGTGCAGCTTGTGTGAAAAAGCAATGGGCTGCTTGGGCGCATAGCCCTGCTGAATTCCTATGCTGTAGGCACCATCAATGGAAGCCTTTGCCACCAGCAGAATAAATACCCAGATGGTAGCGGAACGAACAGCGGGGCTACCGGCTACTTTGGTCAGGTTGCCTTTCAACCGGTCCATGAAGCTAACGCCATCGCCTTCCGGTGTGGCTGTAGTACCACTTACCGCCTTGGAAAGAATAGTTACGATTACCAGCAGAACGCCCAATACCAGTAACATTACTACCAGCAACGCTACAAGTACTAAGGTGAAAAGATCCGAGGGAGCTCCCGACTGCACCGTAGCGGCTCCGCCACCGGCTCCACCGGCCGGAGCCGCTGATGCGGCGGGCGCGGCGTTGGCCTGGTCAACGTAAGCAAGAATTCCCCTGATGTCGTCTTCGGACAAGTTAGGGAACGGAGTCATCTGCGCCTTGTTGTACTCGTTATAGAGCTTAACGGCGTAAGGGTCCCCAGTGGCAATAACCGCCTGTGAGTTGTGGATCCAGTCTACCAGCCAGGGAAAATCACGACGCTGGTTGATGCCTTTCAACCCCGGACCTACTGATTTCTCAGCGGTTACGTTGTGACAGGCAGCACAGTTGTTTTTGAAAAGTGCTTCACCCTTGGCAGCATCCCCTGATGCACCACCGCCAGCTGCTGCCGGGGCATCTGCAGCGGGAGCAGCGGCGGTAGCCGCCGTATCCTGAGCCGAGACTTGCGCAAAACCCACCAGAAGGGCCAACAGGAAGGTTAACAGAGAGCTTTTAACTGATATTTTTGGGCCTAAAAGAGACATTTTTTTTAATTGTTTATTCATAATCAGCTATTCTATTGATTCTTCATCATACAAATCTACTGCACGATTTTTTATCCACAAAAGTATTTTATTGATATTTTGTATTGGTCACCTATTTATACTTTTTCTAATCTGCACCGCCAAATTCCAGGAAGTTTTAAATATGCAAAGACGGTTTGCTTTTCAATGACTTACAAAAAAAATACCATTTGTGCCAGTACAATTGTACAATCAACACAAATGGTATTTTTCCGTTTATAGATAAGCGTTTCAAGGTCATCAAAACCCGCTGCTTGTTGGGAGGTTCCGAGCGGATTCGAACCGCTGTACGAGGTTTTGCAGACCTCTGCCTAGCCGCTCGGCCACGGAACCTTATGAGCCGCTTAGCTGATTGTAACTTTGGTACTTTCAGCTAAGCTGGCGCAAAATTATAAATTATTCAGATTACTCCACGTCTTTTGCTTCTTTTTTGGAAGCTTTTTTGTCTTTCTTCTCTGTCTCTTCCATTTGCTCTTTCAGAGCAGACAGAACATCCAGGTCACCAAAGGTAGACTTCTCAGCTTCTTTCGGCGCAGGAGCGTCGGCTTTGGCAGCTGATTTCTTAGGAGCTTTATCTTCTTTCTTTTCTTCTACCGGACCGCCCTGCCATACTTTCGTATGCGACAGCACGATTTTCTTCTCATCCTTCGAGAATTCAAGTACCGTAAAGTCTAAGCTTTCACCTACTTCGGCCACGTTACCGTCTTCTTTCGCCAGGTTTTTCAGGGCTACAACGCCTTCAATACCGTAGGGGAGTTCGAGGGTAGCAAATTTCTCACCTTTGGATACGATAGTACAACGATGTACCGAACCTATCGCAAAAATAGACTCAAAGGTATCCCAGGGGTTTTCTTCCAGTTGCTTATGACCCAGAGCCAGACGACGATTGGCAGCGTCGAGTTCAAGTACGACTACTTCCAGTTCCTCACCTACCTTGATGAAGTCAGAAGGATGTTTGATTTTCTTGGTCCAGGAAAGGTCTGAAACGTGTACAAGTCCGTCGATACCTTCTTCCAGTTCAATGAACAAGCCGAAGTTAGTCAGGTTGCGTACAATACCTTTGTGACGGGTACCAATAGCGTACTTGTCTTTCAGATCAGCCTGGGTCCAGGGGTCTTCGGTCAGTTGCTTGATGCCGAGTGACATCTTGCGCTCCTGACGGTCCAGCGTAAGTACTACCGCTTCGATTTCGTCGCCTACGGTCATGAACTCCTGCGGGTTACGCAGATGCTGCGACCATGACATTTCGGAAACGTGAATTAGACCTTCTACACCCGGACGAATTTCGAGGAATGCGCCGTAGTCGGCTACATTCACGATGCGGCCTGTAACTTTGGAACCCACCTGAATTTCTTCTGACAGTGAGTCCCAAGGATGTGCCTGAAGCTGCTTCAGACCCAGAGAGATACGCTTCTTCTCTTCGTCGAAATCCAACACTACTACGTTGAGTTTCTGGTCGAGGTTCAGCAGCTCGGAAGGGTGGTTGATACGGCCCCACGAAATATCTGTAATGTGCAACAGACCGTCTACACCACCCAGGTCAATAAATACCCCGAAGTTGGTCATGTTCTTGATGACACCTTCGAGTACCTGACCTTTTTCGAGGTTGTTGAGTATCTGCTGACGCTGTGCTTCGAGGTCTTTCTCGATCAGGATCTTGTGCGATACCACTACGTTATCGTTAGCGTAGTTAATCTTCACTACCTTCACCTCCATGCGCTTACCGACAAATACGTCAAAGTCGCGGATCGGCTTCACGTCAATCTGTGAACCTGGCAAGAAGGCCTCAATACCGAAGATATCTACGATAAGACCACCCTTGGTACGGCGTTTCACCGTGGCGTCGATCACCAGATCCTCGTCAAATGATTTCTGAATATTATCCCAGGCAGTAATTACTTTCGCTTTCTTGCGTGAAAGTACCAGCTGTCCCTGGGCATCTTCCTGATTTTCTACGTAAACTTCTACTTCATCACCAATCTTTAGATTAGGAATGTCACGGAATTCATTGAACGACACAAGGCCATCCGACTTGAATCCAATGTTCAAAATAACTTCGCGGTCAGTAATACCTACTACCTGTCCTTTAACTACCTCTTTCTCTGTAATGGGTGAAAGAGTATTCTCGTACATTTCCTCCAGGCGGGTACGTTCGCTGGATGAATAACCGGTACCGAATCCTTTGTCGTCGGCTTTATCCCAATCAAAATCGGGCAGTGCTTGGCTTTGTCTTCCTTTTGCCATAAATAGTTTAAAGAATCGCTCTTTGGATACATCAGCCCACGAGCTAACAGGCTGAAAATTAGTTAAACATGGTATTAGTCCTAAAAAATAGACCGCAAAGATAGGAAATTTTGAAAAAAGAAAACACTAAGGCTCAAGTTTTTACCTGATTTGTAAAAACTTGAGCCTTAGTGCGGTCCGAAAACAGAAGGGTATTTTAGAATGCTACTTCCTTGGCCCCCAGGTAAGGTAGCCAGCCCTCGTCTACAACGCCCGAAAAATCGCGCAGGAACATCAAAAATGAAGGCTTAAACGGGCGCTGGCGCAGCGACATACCTGCTTCTTCGGGCGTATAGTCGCCTTTACGCGAATTGCAGCGTTTGCAGGCGGTAGCCAGGTTATCCCAGTTGGTCTTGCCGCCCCGCGACTTGGGCATTACATGGTCCAGGGTCAGGTCATCGCCAATTCCGCAGTATTGGCAGCGGTTTCCGTCGCGCTTGAAAATATTCTGACGGGTCATCATGACGCCCCGGTAAGGCAGGTGAACATAACGGTGCAGGCGGATAACCGTGGGCATTGGAAATACTTCACTGACGCTCCGTAGTACATGGGTGGGTGACTGGGCCAGTAATTCAGCCTTATTCATATAGACCAGCAAAAAGGCCTTGGGTACCGAACAAACGCTAAGCGCACTGTAATCTTGATTGAGAACCAAAACTTTCCTGCCCATGGATTAAAGATGATTTCTTCTTAGCAATATAGGAATTTCCCGTATTTAAAACGTCGGAATACGATTAAATGTTGGTAAAATTGCCAGTATAATAGAAGAAGGAGCTGCCGGGGCAAAAGGTCCAGGATAGTACTGTGGCTCAGTACCCTATCCGGTCGGTTTCGCGCTTTATGTCGCGTTCTTTGATAGAATCCCGTTTATCGTACAGCTTTTTACCCTTTGCCAGGGCTATTTCCAGTTTGGCCAGTCCGCGGTCGCTGGTAAAGAGCCGAACCGGAATAATGGTAAGTCCCTGATCTTTGAGCTTGTCGGTCAGGCGGCGCAGTTCCCGCTTGGTCAGGAGCAGCTTGCGGTCGCGGAGTGGCTCATGGTTGTAGTGGGTACCTTCGGTATAAGGTGAAATGTGCATGTTCCGGATGAATAGCTCCGCTCCCTGAAAAAGGCAGTAGGCATCCTGCAGGTTGACCTTGCCCTGCCGGATGGATTTGATTTCGGTGCCGGTGAGCATCATACCGGCGGAGAAAGTTTCCAGAAAAAAATACTCAAACGAGGCGCGGCGATTCTCGATATTTACCTTTTTAGCTATTTTGTCGGACATTTTGTGGTTGCTCAGGAAAGATTACAAAATTACTATATCGAAAAAACTATACCAATTTCTATGAATCTGTCACTTTTCAGGGCGGTGCTGGTGGGTTGTACCCTGGCCGCTACGGTACTACTTACTACAACTACCCAGGCCCAAACGGATGAAACGGCAGCACGGGCCGTAGTAGACCAGCTTTTTACCGGCATGCGTTCCGGCGACTCCTCCCTGGTCCGGCGGGCCTTTTTACCGGATGCCTCGCTGCAGTCGGTCACTACGGCACCCGACGGGGCCGTAAAGGTACGCAAAGATGCCATTCAGGGATTTATCAATGCCGTAGGTACTCCGCACGATGAGGTGTGGGACGAACGCATCTATGACCTGAAGGTACAGGTAGACGGCCCCATGGCTATTGTGTGGGTACCTTATAAGTTTTACCTGGGGAGTAAATTCAGCCATTGCGGCGTTAATGCCTTTACGCTCGTCCGGACTACCGAGGGCTGGAAAATTGCCGGCATAACAGATACCCGCCGACGCGACAACTGCCTGTAAAGGCTCTAGAACCGGAGCATCTGCTTCCAGGTACCTTTCATGCGGTTGTACTTGAGGGTACTTGGGAGCGCTTTCCACCAGTACTTATTTATTTCTACGGCAAAGGAAGGTTGCATGTAGCAGTTGATGGCGCAGCCTTCGCAGCCCGGAAGCCGCCCTTCCAGCGCTACTAGCTGCTGTACTTCGTCGGATAAGTACAGGCTGTGCAACTTGCCTTCAATGGGATGTTCTTTTAACCCCAGGTGGTAACAGGGCAGTACCAGTTTGTTTTCGGGTGAAATAACCACCGTAGTACTGCCCGCTTTGCATATCGGCTTCTCCACGTGGTTGCCGCCGTCGAGCCGCAGCTGCACAAAGGCTTCGTTGAGGTATACATTCTTCTGCTTTCCCCAGCCCACCAGTTCATCCAGTGACTGCTTTGACAGGTTGCCCCCTACGGTATTGTACTCAAACACGGGGTTCAGGATCAGGACCAGGTTGTTGGGCAGGCAAATCTCCTCCCACACCTGCCGGATTTGGTGAACATTACTTTCAAAAACGGTAAAGATAATGTCCGGCCGCTCGCCCAGGTGCCGGGCTACCTCAATGGATTCCATTACTTTGTCGTAGCACTTCACGCCGCGGGAAAGGTCGTGTTCGTCGCGGTTGGGAGAGTCCAGGGACAGGTGCAGCATATCAATCAGCCCCCGCAGCTTTTCGGCGTACTTGGGGTACAACAGGCCGTTGGTCGTCACGGTCGTGATCATGCCCTGAGCTTTGGCCTCCCGCAGTAGCTCGTCGAGCTGACGGTGCAACAGGGGTTCGCCGCCGGTAAAGTCTACTACTTTTACGCCTAGTCGTTTCAGGTCCTGCAGGTTTTGGCGCGCGTTCTCGGTGGTAACGTACGGAGAAGGCCGCTCCCAGATGTCGCAGAAACTACAGGTAGCGTTACAGCGGTACGTTACGTAGTAGTTGCACAGCACGGGGTGGGAAACCAGGCGCATAAGGTCAGTAGAGTATCTTCAGCAGGCTGCTCAACTTGTCTTTCAGGTCTTTGCGGTCCACGATAAAATCAAGGAAGCCATGCTCCAGTACGAATTCGGCGCTCTGGAAACCTTTGGGGAGATCTTTGCCAATTGTTTCCCGGATAACCCGGGGCCCGGCAAAGCCGATCAGCGCACCCGGTTCAGAAATATTGAAGTCGCCCAGCATGGCGTAAGAGGCCGTAACGCCACCCGTAGTAGGGTCAGTCAGCAACGAGATGTAAGGTACCTTCCCCTCCGAGAGCAACGCCAGCTTGGCGGATGTCTTGGCCATCTGCATCAGCGACAGCCCCGCTTCCATCATACGGGCTCCGCCCGAGCGCGATATCATCAGGAAAGGCTGCTTGTTCTGCAGGGAGTAGTCAATGGCACGGGCTATTTTTTCTCCTACCACCGACCCCATCGAGCCCCCAATGAAGTTGAAGTCCATACAGGCAATGGTAATATCTATCTCATTCATTTTACCATGGGCGGTGCGAACGGCATCCTTCAGGCCGGTTTTCAGCATCGTAGCCCGTATCCGGTCCGGATAGGGTTTGGTGTCAATAAAATTCAACGGATCGCCCGAGTGTAGATTTGCATCCAGTTCGGTAAATTCATTATTATCAAAAAGGAGCTCAAAATAAGCCTCTGACCCTACTTTGTCGTGGTAGTTGCAGTGCGCACAGGTATAGGCGCTCAGCTTGTGCTCGCGGGTGTGCATAATTTTTTTACAACTGGGACACTGGTACCAAAGCCCGTCGGGGGCTTCGCGCTTCATTTCAGTGGGGGTATTGATTCCTTTTTCTTTCCGGACAAACCAAGACATAAGCAGTAGTAGGTTAATCGTACGACGCTAAGAGTAGCGTATTCTGACTCTTATTGCTAAAATTACGGTGTATTAAGGCTTCAAATATAGTAATAAATGTATTGTAACCTCACAGTGTAAGGTAGTATTGACGCCGCGCGGGAGGAAGCCGCTCAATGGCATAACGCAGGGTGGTGCGCGGTAAGCCGCCTATATAATGGTGCAAAAACTCTTCCAGGGTGTCCAGGTCGCGGTTACCTACTTCCCGTAGCATCCAGCCCACAGCTTTGTGAATAAGGTGGTGCTTATGGGATAGAAGTACCCCGGCTACCGCGAGCGTATCGGCATATTGCCCCTTGCGGATATAGTAGTGCGTAGCTACTATGGCTACCCGCTGGGTCCACAAGTGGGGCTGCCGGGCCATTTCCAGCAGCGAACTTCGATCTTTGTCATACAGGTACCTGCCTACAATATCCCGGGCCGAGGCGTCAACCAGGTCCCAGTTGTTGATGTAGTCCAGGTGGCTCAGGTACATCTCATACAGTAGATGTTTCCCGTCTTCTTTTGCCTTCGCGAACTGATCCACCATAATCAGTAACGCCGCTAACCGGCACTCGTGAACGGGGTCCCGAAGCAGCAGCTGCAGCTGGTCTGCCGGGAGGGTACGCCACTGGCGGGCTACCTGCCGCACCTGCGGATTGCTTACCCCCCAGAACTGATCGCCTTCGGCGTACTGGCCGGGTCCGGTTTGAAAGTACCCCGCCACAAAAGCCGCCCTATCGGCAGCAGCAAAGGCCCGGAGGTCGGCCCGAACTCCCTGAACCAAATCCATAAGAAATTGTTTTTTTAGTTAAATCATCCTTCCGGCACTATTGCCCCTACTTTTTACCTTGATCATTACAGGAAAATATGACCGATCCTGTCACCCCTATCGTGATTATTGTAGGTACTAACCGGCCCCATTCCATGTCACGCCGCATTGCCGACTACTACCAACAACTCCTGCTCCGCCACAATACCCCCAGTACTGTACTAGACCTGCACGAGCTGCCCGCTGACTTCACGGTGTCGGCTTTGTACGGAAATAACGGAAAAAACAGTGAGTTTAACCAACTAAGGCAACTGATTGACCAGGCCCATAAGTTTGTATTTATAGTACCTGAGTACAACGGCTCTTACCCGGGAGTACTGAAAGCCTTTATTGACGGGCTGCCTTACCCGAATAGCTTTGCCAATAAAAAAGCGGCTTTGGTGGGATTATCCTCAAATATGCAGGGGGCTTCGTCCGCGTTGAGCCATATGACGGATATATTCAGCTACCTCGGTATGCATACGTTGGCACTACGGGTGAAGTTAGGGCAAATCCGCACCTATTTTTCGGACGGCGTGTTTACCAATGAGCTTTACAATGAGTTGCTGGACATGCAGGCGCGTCAGCTGATATCGTTTTAGTTTCAGCAGTAGGTGTAAATTAAAAAGAGGAACCGTAGCCAGCTCCTCTTTTTAGTATCAGTTAAGACGATGTTGTTCCATTTCGTGGGCAGGAATACTGGGGCGTTTCCAGAGTTCAATCTGGCTGCGGCGGTAGGCCGGTGACTCCAGCTCCGAGGACTTGATGGCTCCTTCCCGAAAGCGCCGGACCATGTCCCGTATTCTATTGTACTCTTCGGCTGACCATCCGTCACCTACCTCATCATACTGGTAAGATATTCCGGCAGTTCCCTCCTCTACTATTGCGGCGGGTTCATCTACTACCACCACTATACCTCCCGTAGGAGTTTCCAGCTCTGCTTTGGTAGCAGCAACGCGCTGTTCCTCTTCGGCGGGTGATACCCAACGGGAATCTTCTATGACTTCCACCGGAGTAAAGGCTTCTTCTATTTTTGTATTCTCTGGCTGGTATAATTCAGGTTTCACCTCCCGGCGGCGGGGCAGCTCTATTCCCGGAATAGGCGACTCAATACTGTCAAAGCCGGCCGCAACAATGGTTACACGAAGCCGGTCGCCGAGTGAGTCATCGGTAATGGTACCGAGCTTGAACATGCGGGCTTCGCCCTGTACCTGAGAAAGTACATACTTCCATATTTCACGCTGCTCGCGCATGGTTGCCTCCTTCTTTTTGCTTGAGGCCAGGGTAACCAGTATACGCTTGGCTCCGGTAATGGTACGGTCGTTCAACAGGGGCGAATCAAGCGCCTGCTTAATGGCCTGGAAAGCCCGGTCTTCGCCTTCGGCGTCGGCGGTACCCATTACCGACTGGCCGGCGCTTTTAAGTACCTTCTCAACATCCTTGAAGTCGGTGTTGATATTACCACTGGTCGTAATAATCTCAGAAATACTCTTGACCGCATTAAGCAGGATACTGTCTGCTTCGGCAAAGGCCTGCGTCAGGGTCATATCTTCGAACAGCTCTTCGAGCTTGTCGTTAAGTACTACCAGTACGGTATCGCTGTACTGCTTAAGCTGCTCAATACCTTCCATCGCCTGCTCTTTCTTGTCGAGGCCTTCCCAGGTATAGGGGGCCGTAACAACCGCTACCGTAAGTTTTCCTAATTCTTTGGCTACCTGAGCTATAACGGGAGCAGCTCCGGTACCGGTACCTCCTCCCATACCTGCGGTGATGAATACCATTTGGGTAGCTCCTCCCAGAAGAGCCTTTATTTCCTCAATGGTTTCAAGGGCGGCTTCGCGTCCTTTAGTAGCATCCGTACCCGCTCCCAGACCCTGGGTCAGGCTGGCACCGAGCTGAATTTTGATGGGGACGGGGCTTTTATGGAGTGCTTGCCGGTCTGTATTACAAATAGCAAATTCTACATCTTTGATTTTCTTTTCAAACATGTAGTTGACGGCATTGCTCCCACCTCCCCCTACTCCTATCACTTTTATGATGGAGGGGTCAAGTGATGCGCTGCCATTTGCAATGGTATTTTTCACGATATCATTCACAATGTAATCCTGGTCTAAGGCGCTGAGTAAATTCTTATTCATGGTCCTAATTATGTAGGCTGAATGTTACATTCTGTGATTATTCATACTCCCCTATCTGGTCAGAATCCTTACGGCCAAATAACTTTTCAAATAACCCAACTCCGCTGCTACTACTTTCTTTTGCCGTTCCTTTGGCTGGTTGTGTTTCTACTACACGCTGACTGGCCGTTTCGGTAGGTTTACAAACCGACTTAATTCGGGAATCAATCGGTCTCAGACTTGCCCAGGCTAATCCCAGCGCCGTTGCGTAGGATGTATTACTAACGGCGTCGGCTTTGGGCGTATGCGCCAGACGGTCGGGAATACCTACCCGCACGGGCATATCGTCGGCCACCCGACTAAATAACTTTTCTATGTCAAAGATGTTTGCGGTACCTCCAGTTAATACCATTCCACCAATGAGTTCGTCGGCATAGCCAGAATCCAGAATCTTGGCGTATACCATCGCCGCTATCTCTTTCAGCCTTTCTTCGATAATAAGCGCAATGTTTTTTCTCAGCACCTGCTTGGGCGCCCGGCCCGCCAGATAATTGACCAATACCTCTATGTTAAGCGGGGTATCTTCCGACAGGGCTACGCCGAATTCTTTTTTCAGTTGCTCCGCATTTTCGAACTGAATACCACAGCCTACCCGCAGGTCGGAAGTAATGTGGCGTCCGGCAATGGGTATGGTAGCTATATAACGCAAAATGCCTTCGTGGTATATGGCCAGGTCAGTAGTATGGTCGCCAATGTCCACCAGGGCAATACCGGCTTTCATTTCTTCTTCTTCCAGCACCGCCAGCCCCGTCGCCACCGGTGCGTACAGCATTTTGTCAAACCGAAGCTTGGGGTCGGCCTGAAACAGACTCTTGCGGGTCCGGTCGATGGACTGGCTGTTGGCCGATACCACCAGAAAATCGCCTCCCAGCTTTATACCCGTACGCCCAACAGGCTCACGTACACCACGCGCACCGTCAACTACGAACTCCTTAGGGAATACGTGCATGATGTCCAGGTTGGGTTCGGTCCGGGCGCGGTAGATATTCTCCACCAGCTGGTCAACGTCCCACTGCGTTACTTCATCACTTGTCGAAGAAGAGGGACGCATAAATCCGTCATTCTGCTCGCTTACCTTTACGTGTAAGCCACCAAAGCTTACATTAACCAGTCCAATATCCAGATTAGACAGCTGCGCTACTTCCTGTAGGGCCTCGCGGATGGCGTCGCCTACCTGCTTTACATTTTCTACCGATCCGTTGATTACAGCACTTGGTGCTATGGGTACTTCGCTGAATCCTAGTACCTCAATAGTTCCCCTCTTAGAATTCGTAGAGCCCTGGGCAGCCACGACGGCCACCTTGGTACTACCAATATCTACCCCTACTACAATGCTGCCGTTTGTCATGCTTATTGGTGTGTTTATTTTATTCGCAAACAATTTGATCCTGGAACTTAACACTGATTCGGGAATAGCGGCTCCAGTCGGATGCCAGTACTTTTTCGTAAAAAATGTGAAGCTTATCCAGCTTTGATCTAAAATTATCGGCTGGTCCTAGCTCGATGCGCTGATCCCCCAGCGCGGTTAATAAATGTATTTCTCCGTCGGCCGCTACCATCATCTGGGTAATCTGGGCATTCCAGAACTCATCAGTATGGAGGTAACGTATAAGGTCTAGTACCGATTGCCCCCGCCTGGTACGAAGGTGGTTCCGCTCCTGAAAAAATGCGCCCGAAACCAGCAACGTACGCGCAGTGAAGCGCTCACTGAGCGGTAAAAAATCTCCCTCTTCGTTGATATAAAACCCGGCGGTTTTACGCCATTCTCCGGCCCGGGAGCTTGCAATCCAACGGGCCAGCGGCTTTTCCTGCTCAACTTCCACCACCAAGTTTCCCTGGAGGTCCCGGTAGGCCTGGCAATTCTTTACCAATTTATTGCTTTTTACACGATTTTCTAAACTTCTCAGATCTAAATCGCGCTGGCGGCTGCCCTGTAACGGGTCGCTTCCGTGTTCAGTAAGGAGCGTCTGGATATCAATTTGATTGATAAAACGCATCCCCGAATTATAATCAACCTTCACAATCAGATTCTTACACCGCTGCCTGCTCAGCTTGCTCTCGGCCATACTTACACAAAACACAGGTACAAGTAACCAGATACCCCTTCGCAACCATTTTCCGGAATAGTCAAATTTACGTAACATGGCAGCAATTTAAAAAATGCTTTGCGTATTAATTAGTAAAAGGAGTTACAAGTACTTCCTTAATGGGCAAAACTAATTTGTCAATATCTCCTGCTCCGATGGTTACTACGATATCTGTATCTAAGTTGAGCAATTTTTCCAATAGTTCCTCTTTTGATACAATACTTTTATCCAAAATGGATACTTTCTCCAGCAGCATGGCTGAAGTAACGCCTTCAATGGGCTGCTCGCGGGCGGGGTATATGTCCAGCAACAGGAGCCGGTCGGCCAGGGAAAGGCTCTGCCCGAAGCCATCGGCGAAGTCGCGGGTACGGGTAAACAGATGCGGCTGAAAGACGGCCGTCAGGTGCCGACCCGGATACAGCGCCCGAACCGAAGACAAAAAGGCTTCTACCTCGGCCGGGTGGTGGGCGTAGTCATCTATAAATACTTTCGAGCGGCTTTCCAGGATATATTCAAACCGGCGCTTAACGCCCCGGTAGGTATGCAGCCCATGCCGAATCTGGTCCGGTGAAACGCCTACCCTGAGCGCCACGGCCGTGGCCGCCAGCGCGTTTTCTACGTTATGATACCCGGGAATCTGCATGGCTATGTGGTCAATAACGCCACCCGGATATACGATATCAAAGACAAAGCGGGCGTTTTCGATTCGCAGGTTGCGACTGTGGTAGTCGCCTTCGTGCAGCGAATACTCCTGCACGTCGGCCGTGGCACTGTCGGCAACAGGCAGCCCCCGCTTCATAATGAGCGAACCACCGGGTTTTATCTGTTTTACGTAAGCGCGGAAAGACTCCAGTACGGCATCGTGCTCCCCGTAAATATCCAGATGATCGGCATCGGTAGAGGTGACTATGGCCAGGTCCGGATACAGCGTCAGGAATGATCGGTCAAACTCATCGGCTTCTACTACACACACAATGTCTTCGGGGGTTTCGGTAGGGCTGTTGAGCAGGAAATTGGTACCGTAGTTTTGGGTAATCCCTCCTAAAAAAGCAGTACAGTTTATACCTGCGTTGCGTAGTAAGTGGGCTACCATAGAGGAGGTGGTGGTTTTGCCGTGGGTACCTGCTACGCCAATGGTGCGCAGGTTACGGGTCAGCCAGCCCAGTACCTGTGAGCGCTTCTGAATAGTAAAGCCGTTGGCCCGGAAATAGGCCATCTGCTGGTGGTTGGCGGGTACAGCGGGCGTATAAACGACCAGGGTCTGCGTAGGATCAACCAGAAAACCGGAAGGTATATGGGCTACGTCGTCTTCAAAGTGAACGGAAATATTTTCCTGCTCAAGACTATCCGTAAGCGTAGTGGGAGTACGGTCGTAACCGGCAACAGAAAAGCCATTCGTATTGAACCAGCGGGCCAGAGCACTCATGCCTATACCGCCTATACCGACAAAATAAATGTACTTCCAGTCTGAAGTAAAATGCATGCTAAAGAGTTTATCGCGCTTACTAAAAAAAGGATTCAGAGCCCTTACTATTAAGGCTGTATTAGCTTCAGTACCTCCCGGGCTATGTCCCGAGCCGCTTCCGGTCGTGCCAGCGTTTGAATGTTCTTTCTGAGTTCGGCCTGCTTAGGGTGGTCCTCCATCAGCCTTAGGGCCGTCTCCACCAGTTCGCGACCCGCGTTGGCGTCCTGAACGAGCAAAGCGGCATTTTCCCGCACCAGACTCATGGCGTTTTTGGTCTGGTGGTCTTCGGATGCCGCCGGGAAAGGTACCAGTATGGCGGGCTTAGCCGCTAGGCACAATTCCGACACCGACAAAGCTCCCGCCCGTGATACTACTACATCGGCTACGGCATAGGCCAAATCCATTTCGTAGACAAATTCGTAGGCTTTTATCCGCTCCGTACGCGCCTGCTGTATATGCTCGAGGGCGGTGTTTATATAGAGCTTACCCGTTTGCCAAAGTACCTGATAACCCGCGTCACTCAGCTTTTTCAATCCGGCACTGACGCTCTCGTTGATTGTGCGGGCGCCCAGGCTTCCGCCCATTACAAAGAGGGTTTTCCGGTGGGCCTCTAATCCGAAATGTTTCAGTCCTTCCGCCCGCTTCGCGCTGGCATGTATTATATCACTCCGGACCGGGTTGCCCAGCAATTTGGTTTTACTCTTTTCAAAGAAGACCTCCATGCCCGGATACGCTACGCAGATGGTACGTGCTCGTTTAGCAAGTATTTTATTGGTAACTCCGGCATATGAATTTTGTTCCTGAATCAGCGTGGGAATTCCCATTAAAGAAGCAATCATTAGCAAAGGCCCGCTCGCGAATCCGCCTACGCCAACGGCCACGTCGGGGCGAAACTGCTTAATGACCGAGCGGGCTTTCAGCAGGCTGCGCGTCAGCTTGATGGGGAAAGCCAGGTTGTCCGGTGAAAGCTCCCGTTTAATTCCAACGATAGGTAACGCTATTATCTCGTAGCCAGCCCTGGGTACCTTCTCCATTTCCATTTTACCTTCGGCTCCTACGAAAAGAATCTCGATGGACGGGTCCTGTTCTTTAAGAGCATGGGCAATGGCAATGGCCGGATAAATATGACCACCGGTTCCTCCTCCGCTTATAATTACACGCTTTGGCATGGTTGATTAAATTGTTTTTTCGTCGAGCTCTCCCCGGCTTACACTCAAAATCATGCCCATGGCCAGGGCCGTAAAAAGCATAGAAGTACCTCCCTGGCTAAAAAAGGGCAGATTTTGCCCCGTAACCGGCAAAAGTCCTACCGTAACGGCCATGGTGGATAGAGCCTGAAAGACGATACTAAAGGTAAGCCCCGCTGAGAGCAGCCCCCCAAAGGGGCGTTTGGTTTTTTCGATGGCTTTGAGGCCCCGGTACAGCAGCACCAGATAGGCCACTATTAACAAAAATCCGCCAATGGTACCGCATTCTTCCACGGTCACCGCATAAATAAAATCCTTCTGAGGCTCGGGCAGGAAACGCCGCTGCCGACTCTTGGCTATTCCTTCTCCGTACACACCACCCCGGGCCATAGCCATGTAGGACTGTTGGGACTGGTACACTACAGTATCTTTATTAAAAAATGTACTAATACGGCTTTGGGCCGTGCCTGAGCGTTGGGTAGTCCGTAAGAGTATGGCCATGGAGGCAAAGAAAATCAGCCCTACGCCCGTAAAGACCAGGTACCTAACCGGTACCTTGCCCACGTACATCAGGAAAAAACACACCCCTACCAACAGAACTGCCGTCGAAACATTACTGGGAAAAATAAGTCCGCACACCATGCCTATCAAAAAGACGGGTTCGGTGAGTAGCTCCCGGGTACTCCAGCCGCCCTTGATGTGCCGCGCCAGTACCAGCGAAAGATGGGTGATCAGGGCTACCTTGGCAAATTCTGAGGGTTGGAAGCGTTGCCCGATCAGGGGTATCTCTATCCAGCGGGAGGCTTCGTTTACGGTTTTTCCGTTGAAGGCGGCAAACAGCAGCAGCGGTACGCTGATCCAGACGCCAATCCGGGATACGCGCACAAACCGGGTATACGGAATGCGGTGTACCAGAATCATCACGAGCAGCGCCAGTATACTCAGGACAATCTGTTTGTAGAGGTAGTACTCGGTGTTGCCCTGCCGGTAGGTGTAGGCATCTTTAACGGCCGCACTGTACACAATAGGTATGCTACAAAGCAACAGCCCCACGCTGATGATCCAGATATACGGATCGCCTTTCAGGTTGCGGGCAAACCAGGCCTGGGTATCTTCCTTTATTTGTTGCAGTAGCTCCATGCGCTTTTCCGGTACTTAAGACTGACGGGGTTTTAACTGCTCCACGGCTTCCCGGAATTTTTGACCGCGGTCTTCGTAATTGCGAAACAGGTCAAAACTGGCACAGGCCGGTGACAAAAGTACCACATCGCCGGGTACCGCCCACTCGTACGCTTTATTGAGCGCATCCTGAATATCCTGCGTCTTGTATACGGCAGGTACGGTATCCTGAAAGTAGCTGGTTAGTTTGTCGGTAGCTGTTCCCAGCGCAATCAGGCCCTTTACCTTTTGCCGGACCTGAGGTTCTATCTGACTATAATCATTACCTTTATCTACTCCACCCGCAATCAGGATTATGGGGCTGTCAAAACTACCCAACGCATAGTAAACCGAGTCAACGTTGGTAGCTTTGGAATCATTGATATAACTCACGCCATGGATGGTCGCTACCGGCTCGAGGCGGTGGGGGGCATTCTGAAAACTGAGTAGCCCCTGCCGTATCTGTTCTGGCGCCACCCCTACCGACTGCGCTACCAGCACAGCGGCCATGGCGTTAATGGCGTTGTGGGGGCCTTTGATAGGTAACTCCTCCATTGGCTGCTCCAGTACCTGTCCGTGGCTCTGGACGCGCAGGGTACCTTGCTGCAGGTACCCTCCTTCTTCCATGACCTGGCTGAGTGAAATGGGCCACTGACGCGCCGGTACCTCCCGCTTTGAGAGCTCAGCCATGATTGGCTCGTTCTCGGTGAAGTATATGAAATCGTCGGCTTCGGTCTGGTTTTGAATAATCCTGAACTTGGAGTTGACGTATTTTTGAAAATCGTATTCGTAGCGGTCGAGGTGGTCAGGGGTAATATTAAGCAGGACGGCTACATTGGCCCGAAAGCCATACATATTGTCTAACTGAAAGCTACTTAGCTCCAGTACATAGTAGTCGTGTCTTTCTTCGATGACCTGCCGGGCAAAGCTGTCGCCGATATTACCCGCCAACCCGACCGAAAAGCCCGCCTGCTTCAGCAAATGGTAGGTCAGTAAGGTAGTGGTGGTTTTGCCGTTACTGCCGGTAATAGCAATAAGTTGGGCATCAGTATAGCGGGCGGCCAGCTCTATTTCTGATAGCACGGGAATGCCTTTCTTGGACAGCTCCTGCACCAGGGGTACCTTATCCGGAATACCAGGACTCTTGACTACCTCGTCGGCATCAAGAATCAACTCAGGCGTATGATCACCTTCCTCGTAGGGAATGCCTTCCTTCTCAAGTACCTGCCGGTACTTCTCCTGCAGGAGACCTTTGTCCGATAAAAAAACGCTAAACCCTTTGGCTTTACCCAGTAAGGCCGCGCCAACTCCACTTTCTCCACCACCCAGTATTGCCAGCTTTTTCTGCGCCATTCAAATAGATTATTTCAGGTAGTAAAGTTCGGCTTTTTTTTACCTCTAATGCAAAAAAGCGCTTTCCTTTCCGTAAAAGTTTACTGAAAAAGGCCGCCTGGCAGCGACCTCTCCTGATTTCTTTACGTTTAATTTTTCAGGGTTTCTTCTCGGGATCCTTAACTAACTGAATCCGATTGGACACTTTTACCACCATAAAAATAACCCAGGCCACTATCAGAAACTGAATGACAACCTGTATGAAGTTTCCGTACCGGATGGCTACTTCCGGTACATCGCCTGCGGCTTCTTTGAGTACAATTTTTAAATTCTGAAAATCAATTCCGCCTATTAGCAATCCTAATATGGGATTGATGATATCTTCTACCAGGGAGGTGGTTATTTTGGCAAAAGCAACCCCTATAATAATACCAATGGCCAGTTCCAGTACATTGCCTCTGGAAATAAAGGCTTTAAATTCTCCTAGCATATATATTTAGTTTTTAAATTGATTTATAGTTTGTAAAGAAATCCAACCGAGAGGGATTGAGCGTACTGTATTTTTTCGCTTTGGTCTTCATCATAAATTACTATCGCTCCCAAATTAACATTGATGTATTTGTTGACCTTGGCGGTCAGTACCGCATCCAGCCGGTTATCAATAGCCCCCAGATTGCGGTAGTTGGCGAAGAGGCTATACCGAAAATTCAGATTTACATTGGTAGCAATATCCCTTTTGAAATTAGCGACAATTTGAATCAGCGCTAATTCGGAGCGCACAGTTCGTCCGATAGGAACCCCGTAGTTTTTTTGTTCGGGCGTGTTAAGATAAAGCCTTTTATCTGCTACTATGGTTTGACGAACGGCCCCCGGCGAAAAAGTAATAAAAAAATAGGGGACCGGCCTATATTCCAGCCCTAGGGCTTCGGTAATATAGGCCGGAGCAAAAAAACCGGACACTTTCCTGGCGATAATATCGCCATCAATGCCTTCTTCGTAAATATACCCGGGTGCAAACTGAGTCAATAAATTGAGGTTCCCGACGAAGCTCCAGGTATCGGTCAGTTGCCGCCCGTATTTAGTGTCAAAAAATAACCTATCCAGATTTTTACGGCTCGCCTGCCCCCGGTTCTTCACTATTCCGTACTGACTTTGTAGTTCATTTCGCCAGGAGTTGCGATCTTTCTTGTACTCAAACACGCTGTTGAAGAATAAACCCAACGCTATCGAATTTACGCCGCCGCCCGTCCAGTTACTACTGAACGAGCCCTGGTTCAGATTAGCTCCAAACTCCGTTTTCTTTTTCCAGGAAGTATCTTTTACAACTTCAATGGGCGGGATAAGTAAGGTATCGGGTAATACAAATATAGAATCGTTCTGAGCGAACAGCAGTAATGACTTTAAGAGCAGTAAGAGTATGCATAATAGGGTAATAGAAGACTTTTGCATGAGTGAGGGGATTGGTAACACAACAGAAGCCAGCCGGTTTGTCTGCTTCTTGTACAGTAGCTACAGAAGCTCTATTCCACGGCCAGCTTACTAATATATTTATTATTCTCTATTCATTTAAATTTGCCCAATTAATTATAAAAAATCGCCCCGCAGTATGGGTGCGGGGCGATGTATTTAAAACAAGCTTTAACTCATCTGGTACACTAGCTACCAATGGCTACACGCTTGAAGGTTTTTACGGTTAACCCTTTGGATGTTTTTTCCAGCAGCTGACGGATGGTCAGGGACGAATCCTTCACGAATTCCTGGTTCAGCAGGGTGTTGTCTTTGTAGAATTTGTTAAGCTTACCCATGGCGATTTTCTCAAGCATAGCTTCCGGCTTACCTTCGGCCCGGGCCTGCTCTTTGCCCACTTCGATTTCGCGCTCAACAGTAGCGGCATCTACTTCGTCCTTATCAACGGCAACCGGGCGCATAGCCGCAATCTGCATGGCTACGTCTTTGCCCAAATCTGTTACATCAGTGCCATTAACTCCTTCGAAAGCCACCAGTACGCCTAACTTTCCATTGGAGTGGATGTAGGAAACAACTTCGTCGGCGGTTACGTTTTCGTAAGCTACTACGTCCAGCTTTTCACCCATTTTACCTACGAGCTCCGTGATATGCTCGTTCAGAGTTTGTCCATCTTCCAGGGTAGAAGCCAGCAGTTCTTCTTTAGTAGCAGGATTCTTGGCTACTGCCTGGGTCAGGATAGTCTGAGCCAGATTTTTGAAGTCTTCAACGTTGGATACGGGCTCTGTTTCGCAAGCCAGTGCAATCAGTTTTCCGTTGGTTTTGTCATCACTGATTTGTACTAGTACTTTACCTTCGGAAGTAGCGTTATCTGCCCGCTTAGCGGCTACTTTTTGTCCCTGCTTGCGAAGAATATCTACCGCTTTGTCAAAGTCGCCATCCGCTTCCGAGAGAGCCTTTTTGCAGTCCATCATTCCGGCGCCGGTCATCTGGCGAAGTTTGTTCACGTCTTGCGCAGTAATTGCCATGATTTCTGTAATTGATAGTAGTGTTAAGTTTTGATCAAATTTTTGTGTTCTGGCCTTCTATTTTTAGAAAGTACCATATTTTAAATACAGTAGCCCATAGCGGAGAGGCTACGGGCTACTTATCTATTGCTCAGATTGGATAGTTAATCCTTGGTGCCTGAACCATTCGCTTTCATTCTGTATTCTTACGCTTCGTCGCTATCTTCAACTACAGCGCTGGGAGCTTCGGCTTGTACAGTTTCTTCTTCACCACCCTGGTCAACCTGACGCTTAGCCTCTTCTTCATCAGCCAGACGCTGGTCATCTTTATCCTGCTTGCGCTCCATAAGACCTTCTTCAATGGCCTTACCAATCGCCAGCGTGATCAGTGAGATAGACTTGTAGGCATCGTCGTTACCGGGAATCGGGAAGTCAACGAGGTCAGGATTAGAGTTGGTATCGCAGATAGCAAATACGGGGATACCGAGCCGCTTGGCTTCCGAAACGGCAATATGCTCGCGCTTTACGTCAATTACGAATAGAGCAGCGGGGAGACGGGTAAGATCAGCTACACCTCCTAGCACTCTCTCCAGCTTCTCTTTTTCGCGGGAAAGCATCAGGCGCTCGCGCTTCGCTATGTTGTTAACCGTGGTTTCGTCTTTGAGCATCTTTTCGAGGCTCTGCAACTTCTTGAGCGATTTGCGAATAGTACCGAAGTTGGTGAGCATACCACCCAGCCAACGTTCCGTAACGTACGGCATTTTAAGGCGCTTGGCCTCTTCCGTTACGATTTCCTGTGCTTGCTTTTTCGTAGCAACGAACATAATCTTACGACCTGAACGCACAATCTGCTTCATAGCGGCTTCGGCCTGCTCAATGCAGTTCAGCGTTTTGTTCAGGTCAATAATATGGATACCGTTTTTCTCCATAAAGATATACGGAGCCATATGGGGATCCCACTTGCGGGTGAGGTGGCCGAAGTGCACACCTGCATCCAGGAGGTCTTTGTATTCTACTTGTGCCATTTAATAAGTTAGATTTAAAATGTTTGGGTTTGCAGCGCGATACACCGGACACAGTAAGTATCGCCTGGACAACTATTTGAAGTACTAAAAAGGGTTGGGAATTGTGCCGTGTCAGGCGGCTTACCTAAGTACCTGCCTCTGATCCCAACTGGTATTAGCGCTTCGAGAACTGGAATCTTCTGCGGGCCTTGCGACGACCGTATTTCTTACGTTCAACCATACGAGGGTCGCGCGTCAGAAATCCTTCTTTCTTCAAAGCCGGGCGGAATTCGCCGTTGTATTCTACCAATGCCCGGGAAATAGCCATACGAACGGCTTCGGCTTGTCCTGTAATACCGCCTCCGCGTACATTTACTTTTACATCGTAGCTTCCGCCACCATTAATGGTGCTGAACGGTTGCTGCAATACGATCTGGTGTACTTCAAAAGGGAAATACTCTTTGTAGTCCCGTCCGTTCACCTGAATTTCACCTTTTCCGGGCGTCATGTAGATCCGCGCTACGGCGGTTTTTCTTCTACCTATCTTGTTGATAACTTCCATGAGTTCGCTTTTGCGTTATTCGTTGTCAAGACTTACAACTTAACTTCTTTTGGTTGCTGGGCAACGTGCGGGTGCTCAGCACCGGCATAAACGTACAGATTGGTGTAGAGGCGACGTCCCAGTCGGCTCTTGGGGAGCATGCCTTTCACGGCCTTCTCGATAACACGCTCCGGGTGCTTTGACAGCAGCTCACGAGGCGTTTGAAAACGCTGACCACCTGGGTACCCTGTATGACGGACATAGATCTTGTCGGTCATTTTGTTACCGGTCAGCTTTACTTTGTCGGCGTTGATAACGATAACGTTATCACCACAGTCCACATGGGGAGTGAAGCTTGGCTTGTGTTTGCCACGGATGATCTTAGCGATCTGGCTGGCCAGACGACCGAGCACTTCTCCTTTGGCATCAACCACAATCCACTCCTTGTTTACTGTGTTTTTGTTCGCCGAGATGGTTTTGTAGCTTAACGTATCCACGATTAACAAAAAAGATTTATAAATTGATTTTCAGTAAATTACTGCACAAAAAACAGTCCCACCTCAAAATGGGACTGCAAATATAGAGCTTAACAAATTGAATTACAAGTGGCTGTTAAGAAATTATCCCTCAACAGCCACTTGTCTGGATTACCGGCTAATAACTATTTTCTTCGTTTCTAAATTGTTAGCCTTTTTTAGCTGAATAATATAAATTCCTTCTACTTTATCGGACAGATTGATTTTCTCTTTGTGCTGTCCGGCGCCGGTTATCTTTTGGGCATGCCAGCTTACGCCCAGCATGTCCACCACCGATAGTACAGCCTCTTGCTTATCCTCTAGGTAGAAGCTCACCTCAAAGTCGCCCATAGTTGGATTGGGCCAGGCAGTCATACTTTGTTGGGGCAAAATCTCAAGCTCCGCATTAGGCCTGCTCACCTCTTCTTCCGGGATTCCCATTCGTCCGTTGCCACACCTGATTGTCATGGGCGAATTGCTTAGCTGTACGCTGGCACAGCCGGTTACACGTATTGAGATATTCCTGTTCTGGCCGTTCTTGAGCTCAGCCGGGGTGGCAATGATAAAGGCGTGGCTACCGTTACCCTTGCCCGCGTTGAGCACGTCCTGGCGGAAGATACCGGCCGCAAAACCTCCTTTTATCAGGGTGGAGCCTTCGTAGATGTCTACCAGTACGGCTGCGTTGGGATTGCTCCGGTCGTAGGCCCAGCCTCCCAGGTTATTGCAG